>JAYSBP010000001.1:0-319123 GCA_041915365.1 Campylobacterales bacterium
ACGAAGATATTTTGAGAGAGATGAAAAATACAACGGTGAAAAATACAATCAGGCGGGTTAGATTAAAATGGTTGAAATACTAAGTTTGGTTTGGTGTGGAAAAAGGGGGAGCTTACATCTTCTATTTGAGCGTAGCCTTGCATAAAACTCAACTCCAAATTTTGTTTTGTCGGCTTCCGTATTCCGTTTTGAAGTACCGATTATGACATTTTGGCTTTTGAGTTTCAAATCTCTTGATTGACCGTAGTATTTCCAAATACCATCACGGTCTCTTTTGTCGTCTTGAACAAAGTTTAATAGCATCAGATGTTGATAACAAATAAACAACACCCGATAAACAAGCAAAGAAATTATGCGATTATCAACAATGACATAATCTTGGTCTATAAAACGCAAAGTAAGTTTTGCTAAATCGCTTTTTATATTTTCAAAACCGCTATAATCTTCTAAAATATGATTTTCTTCAAACATCTTGTATGTTTCATTAACAACAAACCGTCTATTGTGAACACCGGAAGCAACTACCCATCTAGGAGAAAATCTATCAAGATAAAATTCGCCATCTAAAACTGAAAATATATGATTTAATTTGTCCATATTGCGAGGAGTTGGCTGCAAATATTGCATATTAGTCCATCGGCTCTATTTCCCGATTGCTTTCTCTTGACGCCTCTTCAATTACGGCATTTATGCCATCCCAAAATTTATCGTCCATGTCAAATACTTCTAGTTCGCCTTTTTTGTAAGCCTCCAAGGTTTCGGCTGTCTGTTTTTGTGCTTTTGACATTTTTTGCATTTTTATCCTAACAATCTCTATTCAGCCTATCATATTTATCATGGTCTACAATATGCCTAAGATATATAATGTTGCTGTAAATGCTTAGTAGTATACGCCAACCACCATTACCTACTCGGATGCTGTATGCCGTTTTTTCTTTTTTGCACTTTATCGGCTTGAGATTATATGAAGCTTTTATGTTTGGATAGTTTAGCAGCTCTTGTTCGGCGGCTTCTATGTCGGCGGGGTTTATTTTGTTTTGGGATTTTTTGCGGTCTCTCTCGTATGATGGGGCTTTGTCAATTTGCATATTTCATGTCAGCCATTTTTTGACTTATTGCTTCTTGCAGTTTTGCAAGGTTTACGAGTAGTGTTTCGCTCATATCAACTATTTCAGTACTTGCAAAACTTTTTAGTTTCGTTTGTTCTGTGCATACTGCATCATAATTACTATCTAGATTTTGAAGTAACTCGTCAAAAACATCTTCATTATAATTGAGATCGTCAAGAATATCTAGCATTCCAACCGTAAATTGGTTGGCAATTCTGATTACATTAGCCATCTGTTTTTCATCATAATCAAACAGTCTAATGGCGCAAGACATAGCTTTTTCATACATCTCAACCGTTGGCGTTGCAGTCATTTTTCATCTCCAAAATTATTCGTCAGTATACACAAAAATAAGTAACATATCGGGAGCTAAACAAAACTTATTCCGTTTTATATTATTTTTTGAGCTTATCAAAAACCCTCTCAATAACACCCGCCGCCGTAGCCACTTGCACATTTGAATATCTTGCCGTCGTGTTTGAGTTTAGATGCCCTAGGGTTTTGCCGATAGCTTCCAAACTCTCGCCGTTATTTACCGCTATAAAACCGATAAGATGGCGCAAATCGTGCAGTCTCATATCGTCTATTTCGGAGGCTTCCGGTATTTTCGCCCATTGCTTTTTTAATTACGCCTAAAAAGTTGATAGAGTGAGCAAAGTCCGATTGGATAGGTGTTTTGTAGTATTTTTAAGTTTTAATTAAGTTTATCCTCTTCCTGCAACCAACTTTATGTCGAGCTTCTTTATTTTTTAAAACAATCAAAAATTATATATTTCTAGCAGTTATTTAGGCAGGTATCTAGCTCTGCGTTTAAAGCTAACGTCACTCTGCGCAAAACATCTTCCCATGTTTCACCTCTAGTCTGCTTAAACAGTCGCACATTTGGATACCATGGCGTATAATCATTATATAAAGCCCATCTCCAATCAAGGCCTATATACGGAAGTAGAACCCAGCATTTTTTACCCATGGCACCTGCCAAATGTGCGATTGCCGTATCTACGCAAATGAGTAAGTCAAGACTGCCAATAATTGCTGCCGCATCAGAAAAATCAGCAATATGTTTGCCTAGTGCTCGAGTGGGCGGTAACCCAGTTATGGCATTATCTTGCTCATCTTTTTGCAGACTAAAGAATGTTGCGCCTTTAACCGCAAGAAGAGATTGCAAAAGTCGTGCGTCATGTATTGATCTATTCTTGTCATTTTCATGCTCAAGACTGCCTTTGTACGCAAGCCCAACTTTGAAGGTATCGCTTTTTATCTTATCCGCCCATGCCTGCCTCTTATTGCTAGGCGCAAAAAGATACGGTACGGTATCCGCAAATGCCTCCACTTTTGCATGCAATAGCCTAGGCATACTCATCATAAACACCCAAAAATCACACAAAACATCGCCGGCGTCAGAGCCGTCTACTATCAACAAATCAACATCTTTTAATGATCTAAATAGCTCTTTTACTTCAGGCCTGCATTGCAATATGACTTTTGCTCCGAGCCTTTTTAACAAAGAGACAAAGCGGACAAATTGTATCTCGTCGCCATAGCCTTGTTCTGGTACAACAAGCACAGTTTTGCCACTCACATCTTCGCCACGCCATTGAGGAATTGAAATGCTTGGTTTCTCTACAATTTTTACTTTTTTGTAACTACTATAGCGACTTTCATACAGTAACCACCCCTCATCAAACTGTCCATTTGCAAGCTTTAAAAGAGCAAGATTGCACAGAGTCTCAAAGTCTGTTGGCTCAATAGCAAGCACCTTTTTATACATAGCCTCGGCTTCCTCAAAGCGACGCATCTCCTTTAGCAAAACCCCATAGTTACAGTATGCGTTCGCATATCCGCTATCAATCTCTATCGCTTTTTTGTAAGCCTCCTCGGCCTCTTCAAAACAACCTTGTTTTTGAAGGGAAATACCTAGATTATTATACGCCCCTACTGCCTCGGCAAGTTCTCCTTGTTCATAATGCAAATGCGCAATATCGGCCTCTGTCATCTTTATGCCAAAACGACCTTGTTTTTACCGCTTCTTTTTGCTTCGTACAAGGCGCCGTCGACTCTATGCACCAGACCGTCTTGATTCTCCAGACTGCTCAGCTCACCGACGCCGATACTCACAGTCAATCTTCTCCCAAGAAGCTCTGTCAAAATAGCATCTTCTCTGACGGCTTCACATACTCTCTGTGCAATTTGCCTCGCATCATCAATTGCCACATCTGATAGCAAAAGCGCAAATTCCTCTCCGCCCCAACGGACTGCTAAATCTGAGTCCCGTAGCCCCTCTTTTAGTATCTCGGCCACCCTAATGAGGACTTTGTCACCGACGATATGACCGAAATCATCGTTCACCTGCTTGAAATTGTCAACGTCTATAAGTATCAAAGCTAGCTTGTTCGTACCGTTTTTATGTAGACGCAATTTATCGAATGTTTCGTCAAAATTTCGTCTATTTGCAAGCCTCGTGAGCGAGTCCTCACTTGCCATCTTGACAAGTTGTCGCTGATAAATGTTTGTGGTATACACTATAACAAGCGCAACTATTAGAGTCACAAAAATAGAAATGGCAAGATTTACATAAAAAGTCTTCCTTAGCTCACCAATATATTCTTTCTTGTTAATTTCGACAAAAAGATAGAGCTTCAGTTTGTCTATATACTTGGTGTTAAGTAGGTATTCGTTCTCGCCGTCCGTATATTCAAATTGCCCCTGCTTGCCGGCAAAAATAGCGCTTTTTATTTTTTGAAGTCCGGCTATGTTGGCGATATTCCCTCGCTTGTTCAAAGCCTTTGAAAAAATTGTAATTTCGCCGTTTTGTCCAACAAAATAGACATCATATTTGTATTTATTTTTGAAAGAGCCAAGCATATCCTCTATATTCATTATCTTGACGCCGACTCCAGTAACACCTATGGTGTTTTTTTGGTAATCCATAACTTTGTAATTTATGAACATAACCAATGAGTCGCTAATGTTTGCGTTATAGTCAAGATTTATCTCGTATGGCTGAGGCTGTTCTTTAAAGCGAAAATACCAAGAATCTGCGCTATTTTCTTTATTTATGGTATCTATCAAACCCCTAGGGTGGTAATAATTTTTGCTTTTATCTGACACCAAAAAGGTTGTAAAAACGTTATATTTTCGCTGTATTTCGCTCAGATAGCGAACTATATCGTTGATGTTTCGCTCGCCATCCATAACCCAATCACGCAAAAAAGTATCCTGCGACATCAAAGATGAGACCAATAGCGGCTCAATCATTCGTTGTTGCACTTCAGTATATATATTGTCGACAGAAAGCGGCAGTGATGTGTTGAGTAACTGCGCTTGGGCATCCTGCACATTTTTGTAATAGTTAAGTACTGAACCTATAATCGAAACGCTAAGCAGTAATCCGGTTATCGTTGCAACAATTTTTGTTTTTAATTTCATATATTTTCCCCACAGCAAGATTGCGGTGTTATTGTATGCGGCTCACGCACTTGCACTCTTCATTACTCTAGCCAAATCACTATCCATATTCAAAAGGTGCGTGCGAAACCAGTCGCCGAGCCTATCTGACGCATACGCTTTTGCAAAAAACAATTTCCCATTCTTTGCTTTGTCCATAAAATAGTTCATCTCTTCAAGCGCTTTTTTGTGCTCAGCCTTATGCTCGTGGTTATTTGGGTACTTTATAGCATCCATATTCTGCTCTTCTTGCGCAAAATGATTAACGGTATGCGCAATAATCCTCTCAAAGTTATCAATAAAAGCCCCGTCATCAGCGCCCTTGAGAGACAAAAACAGCTCCCAAAACTCTTCATGCCTATGGTCTATAGAATCAACGCCAACTTTATATTCTTCTGGAAGACTCATATCAACCCCTTTGTCTTTGGATTACTTTATCGGAGAGGCATATCTTGCAGCAGAGGCAAACGCAAAGTGAAAATTATATCCGCCGAGTTCACCGCTCACATCCAGTACCTCCCCTAAAAAATAAAGTCCTTTTTGCATTCTACTCTCCATCGTATTTGGATTTATCTGCGATGTTAGTACGCCGCCCTTTGTTATCTCCGCTTTGGAAAAACCAAATGTCCCCGCCGGAGAGAATTGATAGTTTTTCAAGCGGGCTATAAGCTCTTTGTCTTTATCCGTCAGCTTATCAATGCTTTTATCGCTAACGCCGACAAAATCAAGATACGTTTTGCAAACTCTTTTTGGCAAGCTAAGTACCGTGCTTACCTGCTTAATGCCAGCGGATAATGCACAATCTAAATCAAAATTTGGCATAAAATCGACCCCTATAACTCCTCGTTTCCAATACAAAGAGGCATTCAGTATTGCTGGGCCACTGATTCCCTTATGCGCAAAGAGTACATTCTCTTCAAAACTCTTATCGCCAACCGTAACAACGGCCGGAGCAGAAACGCCGGAGAGCTCTTTGAACCATTTTTCGCTAGGTTGCACCGTAAAGCCGACAAGCGCTGGTGCGCAAGTAGCTACACCATGTCCAAATTTACTGGCTATTTTATATCCGATGTCTGTAGCGCCGATAGATGGATAGCTCAACCCGCCACTTGTAACAACCAATTTTTTTGAGAAAAAGCTTCCTTTTGATGTTTCAACTTCAAATATACCATTTTCATATTTAGCATCGAACACTTCGGTATTTAGGGATATTCTTTGCCTGTCGATGCTTTTTAGAATTGGATTTAGCAGCTCCGAAGCAGAGTTTTCGCAGAAAAATTGATTATTTTTTTTCAGCACGAATGGCACACCAAAACGTTTTGCAATTGATAACATACCGGATGTAGTAAAGGTGGATAGAATACTTTCGATAAATTCTTTGTCGCCCAAGTAGTTGTTTGCGCCAATGTGCTCGTTTGTAAAGTTACAACGCCCACCGCCGCTTATGCTGATTTTTGCTCCAGCTTTTGAAGTTTTCTCCAAAATCAGAAAGTCCTCTTTTAGCATTGAGCCTAGCATCAGCCCTGACGCACCAGCCCCCAAGATTATGGTCTCGTATATTTTATTCATAGGTTTTTCCACTCATTAGTCCGGCATACAAATCAAAACGCTTATCAGCAACAATATTTATGCCGCATTTGGCACTATTTTTTGATTTTATTTCATATATGTCAAGTTCCGAGCCTGAAAAAATAGGCTTTTTAATCTTTCCAGACATGGCTACGGATGAAGATTTTTTATATTTTACACCATCTAGAGAGTCACCCTGCCAATTAATCCCAATCACGCTAAAGGCATTTTCTATTGACCTTGCCCTCAAAAGAGTATTGAAATGCGACATACGTTTTGCAGGCCAAGCCGACGGGCATATCACGGCATCACATAGTTGCGAATAAACAGAAAAAATCTCTGGAAATCTAAGGTCATAGCAAATAGAAATTCCGAATTTCAATCCGCTTAGTTCAAATGTCTGAAGCCTATCGCCAGCCGTAAATACTTCACACTCCCCGCCGAAAGAAAATAAATGTGTCTTGTCATAGCAAGCGAGCATATCGCCCTTGCTTGAGACTATGGCGTATCTATTTACATAGGTATTGTCCGCTAATTTTGCCGCTGCACCAAAACCTATGGCGATACCGTGCTCGTTTGCCAATGATGAGTAAAAGCACACTGCACACTCATACTCAAAATTCGCAAAATGGCTTTTATCCAAACAGTAGCCGCCATACGACAACTCTGGCAACAAGGCGACAACGGCGCTTTTTTTGACAGCCAAACCAAGTAGTTCTCTTAAATTAGATTCACATATACCGCCCACAGAAGCATCAAGCGATAAAAGCGCAATCTTCACTGCACAACTACCCTTTTGATTTTAGGGCTTAATCTTGTGAGTATATCATAGCTTATAGAGCCGTATGCCCTTGCCAAATTAGCGGCATTATCAAAAATGCACACCGAATCATCCGTGGAGCCAACACACATATTGTCCATCGAAACACGCCCTATTATCCGTTTTGCATCTGGCAGGACATACTCTTCATAAGCCTTTGACCTAGGAAAGCCATCGGCATACCCTACATCATACACAGAAACTTTGCAATCTTCTTTTATCTTGCCTGCACCGCCATAACCAACACAGACCCCACCGGGCAGTTCCCTGGAGCATATTTTATCCCCCCATAATGAAGCAACGGGCGCAAGAGTGGGGGCACAAACGGAGCTTGGCATATCAAGGTAGCCGTATAGGGCAATTCCAACCCTGGCTGCGTCGTAATCGCCTATTGTGCCACTCCTGAAAAGTCCGGCTGAGTTTTGAATATGAAAAATAGGCACAGGAATATTGTGTGTAGCACAAAAATTAGAAATGAAGCCCCTTATTTGTGAGAAGTTTTTTTCCTGCCAAAAAGTCTCAGACGATAATTCATCCGCATTTCTAAGGTGCGAAAAAACTCCGCTTAGCTTTATATCCCTATTTCTAATTAGCTCCATAGCGTGATAAATTTCGCTCGCGGAAACTCCACACCTATGCATACCACTATCAACTTTGAGGTGTATTTTTGTTCTACTAGGAATTTCGCTTAGTTTCTCAATTGAGTTGATTGCAAAGCAAACATTATCCAATGCGTCAAAATTTTCGCACTCGGCAAGACACAAAATATCCCCAAATAAATTAGATATCTCGATAGCTTCTTGAAGATTTCTAACAACAGCCCTCTTAATGCCCTCGCTAGCACAAAGCGAGGCAAAAATAGAAAGTCCATGCCCATAGGCATTATCTTTTAAAACTGCATATACTTTTTCTATTGGCGCTAATTTGGCTATCTGATTGATATTTGCTTTAACGGCTTGTTTTTTTAGCTCTATTCTGGACATTGCTGACGGTATAAATTTATTGTTTTTTTACGAATGTTTCAAAGTCGATAAATTTTTGCATATCACCTATTTCAATCTTATAGATGACTTTCCATCTTCCCTCTAGTCCAAGCGAAAAAGGTTTTGAAAAATACTCTGTATTTGTTTTATTAAAATCAGTGATTTTAATATCGTATTTTGAAGTATCAGGTCTAGTGAGAAGTGCTGTTATCTTTGCGCTAGCTGGAATCCCTGTTTTTTCAGTGATGTTAAGCTCTAGCTTTACCGGAGAGTCTTTTATGGCCGATAGTTTTACAAATGAAACATCATACTTGGAGTCGAATTTTTTTCCTGCCTCAGCTATCTTGTTATAGTCATCATCGAGCTCACGGTATGACATCATATGGCTACTATCCATTTCCACTGGGTTTTTCACTGCAACACCTATCATCATAACAAGCGCAACAACAAATATAACGCCAAATATAGGCAAACCTATTAGATAATAATTTCTTCCATTTTTCATTACGCCCTCCTTCTTTGGTAAAGCCTGTAAAAATAAATACCAAGAGCCAATATAATTATCCCGTAAAACAAAACTCTAAGACCCTGCATAAAATTTCTACTCTCGGAGCCGATAGACGATGCCAGAACAATTTTTTTATCAGCCGCTATTTCGTCTGCAATTTCAGCAACACCATTCAAAACTGCCGCAGAATACCTGGTATCAACCGAATTTTTATCTTGCGCCGCCAAAATTGGGATAACAAAAGTATTCAAAATTTCATTTTTATTTATTACGCTATTTAAATCTGGGGAAACGAGCAAGTCCACCTTTTGGTCTCTCGCAGATAGAACAAAGATTATGTATGGGGTTTGAATACTTTTTGAAATATTTTTTTCATATTCGACTATATTTCCGTCAGTTTGTTCCAAAAGATGAGTGACAATCGAAACACCTGTTTTAGAATACAGCTCGGTCGATATTTCATTAATTTTATCGTAAGCGTGTTGTTTGATTATATTTTGATTTATGATTTCTGGTTTTGCAAAAGATGCAGTTGTGAGGAGCGAGAATATTATAAGACTGCTACGGATTAACTTTTTCATCCGTAGCAGTCTATCACTAAATTACTTTAATCAACCTACATAAAAATGGTTTGGTGAAACAACAGACCAAATGGTAAGCGATGCCAGAATAACAAGGCCGATTGTAAGAATCAAATTTTTACTCATACCGTCCTCCTTATTTAGCGTCTACGACTTTAGCTTTTGCAGCCGAGTCAATCATTTTAATCTCTTTTTCACCATCTATTTTGTAATAGTTTGAAGCATTATTTTGCTGTGTAAGCAGAGCGCTTGTTCCAAGAAAGCCAACAATAGAAAGAAGCAAAACTACCGCAATTAGCATTCCGCCGATTCCGTTTAATCCGAACATTTACTTATCTCCTTCCATTATTTCTTAGGATTGCTCATCTCAGTATTTATGTAAGTCGCAACCGCCATAAACTGAGTTTTGTTGAGTAGTCCAGATTTTTCAAAAGAAGGCATAGTACCGATGTGACCTTTTTTACCTTTCACAAGTACAGTTTCAGCCACAAACTTAGGTGTTCCGTAAGTAGATAAATCCGGAGCCATACCGTTCATGCCTTTGCCATCTTCACCGTGGCAGCTAGCGCAAGATGCAGCAAAAGCAGCTTTACCTTCAGCTACAACAGCAGCATCACCAGCTTTTTTAGCAGTTGAAACTTCAGCCATAACATATGTAGCTATTTTCTTTGCAGTAGCCTCGTCAGCAAGACCAGCCGGCATTTCACCCATTGGGAAGCCAAGTCCTTTTGCACCATTTTTAACTGTCGCCATAATGCCTTCTGCATTACCCCATTTTGATAGGTCAGCAGCTTTTCCGTTCATACCGTCACCAGTCTGTCCGTGGCATTGTGCACATTGTGCAAGAAAAACGCTCTCGCCCATTGCTTTTAGAGTTGCCTCATCGGCGTTTGCATATTTTGCTTCAAATTTAGCAGTATGCGCCTTAACCTCGTCGTTATACTCACCTATTTGAGAGTAAGCATTTAGCGGATAACCAGCAAGCCAATACCAGCCAGCCCACACGATAAGGATAAGATATATAGCAAACCAACCAGTCGGTACGTCGTTTTTATATTCGCCGATACCATCCCAGTTTTCTTCAGCCAAAGGAGCATCAGAAGTTGACTTCTCCTTCATCTTTTTTACATATACAGCCACAACGTATGCTGTAATAACAATAACCACGAAAAAGCCCAAGCCACCAAGAATGTTGACAAGGTCAGAGCCGAGGTTGACTTTTCCTAGAAAATCTAGCATATTTTTAGCTCCTTATTCTGTTTAGCTTTTAGCAGAGTTAAATCTCTCAACAGGTGCATCGCTTATGCCATCATGAAGCATCATATCCGAGTACTTCTCATAATCTTTGCCGGCTTTTTTCTTGGACGTATACAGATGATAAGTATACGCCAACGTTAAAAAAACCAACAGCACCGTGCTGAAAAAGTATGCGTAAGCCTGCACGAGACCTATATTCATAGCCTGTACCTATTTCAATTTGTTCATATATGCGATCAAGGCTACGATTTCTTTAACTTCGCCTTTTTCAAACGCATCTTTAACATCCTTGTCTTTCATGTCCGCAACGATACCTTTAGCTTGTTCCATTATGCTTTTTTGAGCATCTTCTCTAGAACCTAGTGGAATACCGCTTGGTTGGTCATAAGGAACTTTAAATACTGTTTTTACAGTATAAGCTTCAGCGTATGCCGTATCTAGGTCAGCGTTTTTAACAAACAACCAAGGATACTTAGGCATGATACTTCCTGGAACAACAGCAGAAGGATTCTTCATATGGCTCTCGTGCCAGTCTGTAGTTCTATAGTTACCTACCCTGTGTAGGTCTGGGCCTGTTCTTTTTGAACCCCATAGGAATGGTCTATCGTAAGCATATTCACCGCTAAGTGAGTATTTACCGTATCTGTCAGTTTCTGATTTGAACGGTCTTACAAGTTGAGAGTGACAAGCATTGCAGCTCTCTTTTATATAAACTTGTCTACCAGCTATTTCAAGCGGAGTGTAAGGTTTTAGCCCCTCAATCGGTCTTGAAGCCTGAGCAAAGTTTGGAATAATTTCGATAATACCAGCAAAAGCTATTACAACGAAGACGGCTACCGCAAAAAAGAACGGATTTTTTTCTAACCAATGAAACATATTTAATCCCTCCCTTTCTTAAGCGCCCATCGGCGATGCAAATTGCGGCTCTTTATCGAGCTTAGGCGCAGATAGTGTTTTATACATATTGTATATGAACATACCGAAACCAACTAGGTATAGAGCGCCACCGACTGCTCTAATCGTAAAGTAAGGCATAAGAACTCTTACAGTGTCGATGAATGAATATGCAAGGCTACCGTACTCATCCGTAGCTCTCCACATAAGACCTTGAGTAATACCGGCAATCCACATAGACGAGAAGTAAAGAACAACGCCTGTAGTTTGAACCCAGAACTGTGCATCCATAAGTTTTTTCGAGTAGATTTCTCTTCCGAAAAGTCTTGGAGCCATGTGATAGAAAGCAGACATAATCATAAATACAACCCAACCAAGAACACCGTCGTGAACGTGTCCAACGATCCAGTCAGTAAAGTGAGCAAGAGCGTTAACAGATTTAATTGATTGAATTGGACCTTCAATTGTTGAGAACATATAGAAAGTTGACGCGAAAATCATAAATTTGATTAGCGGACTATCTTTTAGTTGTTGCCATTGACCCTTCATAGTAAGAAGAATGTTAATAGCAGATGCCCAAGATGGAAGGATAAGAACAACAGAGAATACAGAGCCCATTGTTTGCATCCAGTCTGGTACAGTTGAATAAATCAAGTGGTGACCACCAGCCCAAAGATAAACAAATAGTAGAGACCAGAAACCTATAAGTGAAAGCTTATAAGAGTATAGCGGCTGACCAGCTTCTTTTGGAAGGAAGTAGTAAATCATCGCAACGATTGGCACAGTAAAGCCGAATGCAACAGCGTTGTGACCGAACCACCATTGAACAAGAGCGTCATTTGTACCAGCATACATAGAAACTGATTTTAGCATTGAACCATAACCAGAAACAAGAGCCGTTGGAACCTCAAGATTGTTGAAGATGTAAAGCATAGCTACACCAAGGAAACAAGCTACATAATACCATACAGATATATATAGAGTTTTCTCTCTTCTCATACCTATCATACCAAACATTACGATACCCCACATAACCCAAACAACAACGACAAGAAGGTCGATTGGCCATTCAAGCTCTGCGTACTCTTTTGAAGTAACAGTACCAGTTAAGAAAGACGCAACAGCAAGAGCCAAAATCAATACATATAGCGGAACCATAAGTTTCGCAACAGTATTTAGAAATTTGCTTTCAGCAAGTGAAACTTTTAGAGTTCTCTGCGCAACATAGAAGAATGTTGAGAAAACCGCAGGAATAGTAAAACCGTAAACAACGGCATTCGTGTGTAACGGTCTAAGTCTTCCGAATGTGAGATATTCATCCCCCAAGTTGCTAAGAACCGGAAAAGCCATCTGAAAAGCTAATATTACGCCTACCAGCATGCCAACAAAACCGAGCACGATGGAAATAAGCATAAACTGCTTAGCTACCGAGTAATCGTAGCTTAGTGTAGCGTTATTTTGCATACACAGTCCTCCTATAAAATTTAAGGCCCGAAGAACCTTGTAAACATTGCCCTTTACAAAAGCGTACAAATTGTATTAGCTCAAATCTGTAATCTTGCTTAAAATTTGACTTAAATCAAGAAAAAATTAACATTTATTTAACAAAAAGAAGCATAAACAGCAGCGATAAAAAACTCTTATTTACCGTTATTGTTTTAGTTTTTATAATTTTAATAAATAGAGCCATATTCGTTAATTGTAAAATTATAGATAATTATCAAATCTTAACTAGGCGTTATTTATTGGCAAGCCACCTTCTAGGCATATTTAGTAGCTTTGCAGTATCATAATAGCAACAATCAATTCGACAAAAGAGAGTTTTAAATATGCAAGAGGGATTAAAACTGTTTATCGAGTATGGGATACTTGGATTTTTATTTTTTTTAAGCTTTTTGACAATTGCTTTGGGAATAGAGCGCATACTGCATTATAAAGATTTAAATATATCCCATTTTGATAATAGGCACGACATAGAGATAGACGTGACGAAAAATTTAACTATCATATCTACAATAGCTGCAAACTCTGTGTACATAGGGCTTCTAGGAACTGTTCTGGGTATTATGCTGACATTCTCATCTCTTGGCGAGACCGGGCTAATAGACTCAAAAACGATTATGCAGAGCTTATCATATACACTTATTGCAACTGCAGCCGGCCTACTTGTTGCAATACCCGCGATAGTTATATACAACCTACTTGCAAGAAAAGCCGAGACTATTGTTTCGAAATGGGAAAAAGTTTATGGCCAAAATTAAAAAGTTTGATTCTATAAACGTTGTTCCGTTTATAGATGTCATGCTCGTTCTCCTTGCAATCGTTCTTACCATTGCCACTTTTGTTGCCCAAGGACTCATTCCAGTAGACCTGCCAAAAGGATCATCAAAGCAAGAAAGCAACCTAAAAACGATTGAAATTACAATCAAAGAGGACGGGAAGATATATTATCAAAATGAGTTTGTTACAAAAGAGACGCTAGCCTACAAATTGCAAAGCGTTAGAAAAAGTGACATAGTTACCGTAAAAAGTGACAAAAACTCAAAATTTCAATCTTTTGTAGACGTAGTAGATGCTCTAAAAATGAGAAATATAGAAAAAATTTCGATAATTACAAAAGTTAATGAGTAGCGCCAACCTTGGTAATCATGCCCCAGGAAGCCTAGGTATCTTGCCGAGTCTACTTAATCGATAATATCTACCCCACCCTTTTTTTAGCCAGTGTCCGACAACTGGCATAGGAAGCAATAAATCAAAATTTGTATTTTTGTATACCAACGAGGCTGAGTCACCCATATCTAGCATAAAAATTAAATTCATCTGCTCAATATAGCTTCTTCTTGCATCACTGCCATTTTCAATACTAAATATATTAAAAGCTGCGTTCCTTGCCATTATCTCAGCCAGATGACCCTGTTTTATGCGCCAATCCGGGCCATCAAGAGATGCAACATCACCAACTGCAAATATATTCTCAAAACCGCTAACTTGACAATAGTTATTTATCTTTATAAAACCAGCATCACTAAGTGGCAAATCTGACTCTCTTAGAAAAGAGGGGCCGTGCCTACCAGATATAAACATTGTCATATCGGAAGGTATTGTCTCTCCATTTTCAAATAAAACGCAATTGTCTTTAAACGATAAGATACTTTCACCAAATCTTGTGTTGATTTTCAACTTCGAGAAAAATCTCTGCAACTCTTTCGCCATTTTTGTCCCAAGTCTTTGCTCTGAAGCGCTCGCAGGGGTAAAAAACGTAAGCTCAAATTTATCTCTTATTTTTCTTTTTTTCAACATATTGTGAATATTAAAGATAAATTCAAAAGCCGGCTCGCCCCTCACAGCTGTAACATCAACTGGGTTTCCAGCAAATCCGGCGGCTATCTTACCGCCACCAGCACTTAGCAGCTCTTCAATTTTGGTTTTAATTTTAATGGAGTCATCCGGATTGCCACATATAGAGTAAGTATTCTCAATGCCGTCGTGTTGCAATCTTCTACCGCCGACGGCCACAATCAAATACTCATAACTTACATCGCCAGTATTTTGCAATACAAACTGGTTTTTTGCAGCATCGATACGCACAACTTCGTCTACTATATAATCGAAGCCATGCGCAGCTGCTAGCTCTGACAACGGCAAGCACACGTCGTCAAAGCTTTTCTCTCCCGTGGGTATCCAGATGGATATGGGGTGTATAAACAAAAAATCCCTGTTTGAGACAATTGTTACACTAAACCCTTCTTGGCGAAGAGATATAGCGGCTTCAACGCCGGCTATACCACCACCCAAAATCCATACTTTTTTCAATTTTTAAACCTATTTAGTTTTTTTCTGATTCAAAACTTCAGTTGAAGGATAGAAGAATACAGCATCTCTTTCTACAACTATCTTTTGTTTATCGTCAACAGCAAAAGCTCGTATCTTAATATCTATAGGCGTATCTTTTCTGTCGTTATTAGCAAGTACCTTGTCCGTATCAAGTACGACTACCTTTTTTGCTTTGCTACCTGATTTTAGCATAAACGGCTCAGTAGGTCTAGAAATCTTAATATCGTCCCTGCCAGCTATTTCAAAATAATACGTATGGTCTTTGCTATCTGTATTCTGGAAAAGAAATGTATAGTGATTTTCCACCACACCGGCTTCCTTGACGGCATATAGCTCAGTCGTTCTGTTTATGTTAAGTAGCATGTGTTCTTTTTTTGAGCCCATTACTAGCAATGCCGAAAAGACTGCCACAAGAATAACTATGTAAGCAATAATTCTAAATCTAAAGATTTTCGTTTTGCCTTTTTCCATGGCCTCGTAGCTTGTCCATTGTATCAGATTTTCTTTGCCTAGACTTGCCATAACCGGAGCGCATGCATCTGAACATTCAAGACAGTTGATACACTCTAGCTGCATACCCTTTCTTATGTCTATGTGCGTAGGGCAAACATTAACGCAAGCCATACAACCAACACAATCGCCCTGCGATGGTTTATCTGCTATTTTTGAACCATTTGAGTCATAAATAGCACCGCCTCTTTTGTCGTCATATATTTCCATAATAGTATTATTGTCATACATAACGGACTGAATTCTAGCGTAAGGACATATATATACACAAAAGTTTTCGGCAAGCCAAACAACATCATATACCAAAAAGCCGGCCAAAACTAGTATAAAACCGATAAGTACCATGTGCTCAGACGGATTTGCAATATAAGAGAAAAAATCCTCAGGCGGAACAAAGTACCACATAAAGTTAGATGCAGCAACAACAGATAAAGCAGTCCAAATCAAAATAGCCAAAAGCTTTTTTATTTTATTTTCTGATTTTGATAAGTCTGTACCTTTTTGCTTGTTTCTTCTTGCATGCATACCAAGCAAAGAACCCTCTATAAAATCCCTATAAATTACCCTAAATATAGTCTGGGGACAAGCCCAACCGCACCATACTCTACCACCGAGCGTGGTTAGGAAAAATACAAACATAAAAAGCATAATTAACAAAAATGGCATAAGATAAAATTCTTGCATATCAAAAGCTACGCCAAGAAGCTGAAGTTGTTTTTTATCAAATGACAAAAGGAATATATGGTTGCCGTTTATTTCAATAAAAGGCAATACTAGAGAGACTACCGAAATAATCAAAAAGAACACATACCTCTTTTTGAAGTATGGAGTCCACCTTTTCATAAACTCTTGTTTATAAGACTTTGCGTCTTGAGCTGGTTCCATTTAAAGCACCCCTTTAATGAGCATTTCATATAGCCTACTTCCGAACAATCAAAAGTTAAACTTATATGTTTTTATTTTTTACTTATACACATATAATACTAATTAATGTAAATTTAAAAACAGATAAATTTAGTTTTATTTATGAAATTTTAGCATAAAAAAAGGGGAAGGCAACAAAGCCCTCCCCTTTTTTTGTTTTTTATAGCCTTGGCTAAAAGTTTTACGACTACGCTCTGCCTCTAAGCATACCATACCAATACATTGGAGGAAGAAGATATACTTTGAATATCCACCACATCCATCTCTCTTGTGCAGGATCTATAGGAAGTGTCGGCATTAACATAGCCTTAGTGATAGGATCTTTTTTCTCGACTTGCTCTTTATCGTATCCGAATTCAGCAAGCATAACTCTGCCTCTTCTTGTAATAAGTGGACAAACTGTATAGCCAGAATATTTAGCTTCCATCGTTTTGCCATTCATAAGGGCAACCATATTTGCGACAAGAACAGGAGCTTGTTTTCTTACAGAACCACCAGTCTTACCAAATGGAGTTCCGATAAGGTCGCCTATACCAAATACATTAGGAAATTTTTTACTTTGCATAGTAAACTCATCCACAAACATCCAGCCCTTATTGTTTACAAATGGGCTTTTTACGATTTCCTCCACAGGACTCATAGGTGGAACAACATGAAGCATGTCGTATTTCTTCTCAATAAGCTCTATTTTTTCTTCTTCTACATCTTCACCAAGATCTTTGTCAAAAACTTTTACTTTTGTTTTTTTCTCGAATATGGCTATTTTCTCTGCCGCTTTAACTTCAACTAGATTGTGATTGAAACTTGTATTGATTTCTTTTTCTTTAACAAAACCTACAACGGCCTCGTGGTACGCAGGAACACCAAAATATTTGCCGCCAGCCGTCATAAACTCTATTTTGGCATCTTTTCTAGTGTTGCTATAGTTTCTCATGTAGTCTTCAGTTAGATACATAATTTTTTGGGGAGCACCACCGCATTTGATTGGCGTAGCTGGGTTTGTAAACAGCAAAGTACCGCCTTTTAGCTTTTGCATAGCATCCCACATAGCCACGGCACCTTTTGGATCATAAATAGAGTGAATATCTCCTTTTCCTATCATATCCGCAGTAAGGCCTTTGATTTTTTCAAAGTTATATTGGAGACCAGCCGCAACAACAAGGTAGTCATAAGTAAGTGTTTTGCCACTTGCAAGCTTAACTGTGTTTGTTTCAGGCATAAACTCAACTGCTTTTTCTTTTACCCAGTTTACGCCGCTTGGAACATAGTCAGCCTCTTCTCTGATGAGGCTTTCAAGAGTTTTTATACCGCCGGCCACAAGAGTTTGGCCTGGCTGATAAATATGCTTGTCGCTTGGCTCAACAAGAGTAATGTTTTCAGGTTTAACATCAGCTCTAACAAGTCTCGCCGCAACCGTAATACCAGCTGAACCACCGCCTATAATAACAACCTTGGCATCCATACCTTGTTTAAGTTTTGGCGTCGCATTGGCATCAGTAGCGTTAGTTTCGTTACCCTCCGCAAACAAATCTGTACCCATTACAGCCGCGCCAGATGCGAATGCAAGTACTTTTAGGGCGTCTCTTCTTGAAAGCTCACCGCTTTTTACGGCCTCTTCAACTTTGGCCTCTATTTCTGGAAACATTTCGTCTCTTCTCATTATATGTGATCCTTATGTTTGGCATTCTATTGAAATAACCAATAATTTTAACATTAAATAACATTATAAAGCACTTAAGAACTCTAATAATATTTTTAATATTAACTTATTTTTGTCAATTCCGTAACAATAGAGAACATATCTATTGGCCTTGTCTGTCCAAAGCAAAGTGGAATGAAATAAAATTATTTTTTGTAAAATTAAGTAGTAAACAAGCGGATATGTAAAAAATTATTAAAATATAACAAAATTATAAGTAATTTGAGCTAGGTTACAGGAAGGCCGAGTAGCACATAAGTATACTCGGCAATTGTAGATTAGTTAGACATATTTCTTTTTTTAACTATCTCTTCAGTTACGTTTCTAGGAGCCTCTTCGTAATGGTCAAATTCCATAGAATAAGAACCTCTACCCTGTGTCATAGATCTGATATCAGTTGAGTAGCCGAACATTTCAGAGAGTGGAACCATTGCGGTAACAACTTTTACGCCATTTCTTTCATCCATCTCTTGAATTTGACCCCTTCTTCTGTTGAGGTCGCCGATAACGTCACCCATATACTCTTCAGGCATCTCACACTCAACCTTCATAATCGGCTCAAGAAGCGCAATGCCGGCTTTTCTAGCACCATCTTTGAACGCCATAGATGCGGCAAGTTTAAATGCAAGCTCAGATGAGTCAACATCATGGTAAGAACCGAATGTTAGCGTCACCCTTACGTCGACAAATGGATATCCAGCAAGAACACCACTTGTTAGAGTTTCTTTAATACCTTTTTCAACGGCAGGAATAAACTCTCTAGGGATTACACCGCCTTTAATAGCGTCAACGAATTCAAAGCCTTTACCAGCTTCAAGAGGCTCAATGTCAATAACAACGTGACCGTACTGGCCTTTACCGCCTGATTGTTTTGCATATTTGCACTCTGCTTTTGTTTGCCCTTTGATTGTCTCTCTGTAAGAAACTTGCGGATTACCAACATTGGCTTCAACTTTAAACTCTCTTTTCATCCTGTCAACGATAATCTCAAGGTGAAGCTCACCCATACCAGAGATAATTGTTTGCCCGCTTTCTTCGTCAGAGCTTACTCTAAAGCTTGGATCTTCTTCGGCTAGTTTTTTAAGAGCAAGACCCATTTTTTCTTGGTCAGCTTTTGTTTTTGGCTCAACAGCAATAGAGATAACAGGCTCAGGGAATGTCATTCTTTCAAGAATTACAGGATGTGATTCATCACAAAGAGTATCACCGGTAAGTGTATCTTTTAGACCAACTACAGCGCCAATATCACCTGCGTAAAGCTCTTTTACCTCTTCTCTTTTGTTTGCGTGCATTTTAAGAAGACGGCCTACCCTCTCTTTTTTTTCTTTTGTAGAGTTCGCAACATAGCTACCACTCTCTAGCTTGCCAGAGTAAACTCTAACGAAAGTAAGCTGGCCAACGAATGGGTCGGTCATGATTTTGAATGCAAGAGCAGAGAACTTCTCATCAGTTGAGTTAACAACTATTTCCTCTTCATTTTTAGGGTCAATACCTTTTATTTGCGCAACTTCAGTTGGTGACGGCAAATATGTCACAACAGCGTCAAGCATTTTTTCAGTACCTTTGTTTTTAAACGAAGATCCGCAAAGCATTGGTGTAATAGTCATAGCTAGACAGCCAGCTTTGATTCCTTTTATGATTTCTTCTTCAGTAAGCTCTTCACCTTCGAGAAACTTCATCATAAGCTCTTCATCAGACTCAGCAGCAGCCTCCACCATTGCTTTTCTGTACTCTTCAGCTTTTTCTTTAAGATCGGCAGGGATATCGCCTATAGTAGCTTTAGCGCCAATTTCACCCGTCCATGTGTACGCTTTCATTTCAACAAGATCAACGATACCTTGAAAGTTTTCTTCAGCACCAATTGGTATTTGAAGTGGAACGGGGTTGGCTTTTAGTCTTGATTTTACAGAGTTAATAACATTGTAAAAATCAGCACCCGTTCTGTCCATTTTATTTACATAAATAATTCTTGGAACACCGTATCTGTTTGCTTGTCTCCAAACAGTTTCAGATTGTGGTTGAACGGCACCAACAGCACAAAATACTGCAACGGCACCATCAAGAACTCTCATAGACCTTTCAACTTCGATTGTAAAGTCAACGTGCCCCGGAGTGTCAATAATGTTTATCTGAATGTCTTTCCACTGGCAAGTAGTTGCTGCAGAAGTAATTGTGATACCTCTTTCTTTTTCTTGCTCCATCCAGTCCATAGTAGCGGCACCGTCGTGAACCTCGCCTATCTTGTGTGATATACCAGTGTAATAAAGTATTCTCTCTGTTGTTGTAGTTTTTCCGGCATCGATGTGAGCTGCGATACCGATATTTCTAATTTTGTCCAATGGGACTGTTCTAGACATTTTCAGTTCCTTAAAAGTTGGATTTTTATGAAGTTGTAAAGGATATAAACAAAAAAAGGCAAGGGCGTTACACCCTTGCCTTTATGGAAAAGATTACCACCTATAGTGTGAGAATGCTTTATTAGCTTCCGCCATTTTATAAGTATCTTCTTTTTTCTTATATGAAGCGCCTTTTTCATTAGCCGCATCCATAAACTCGCCGGCAAGTCTATAAGCCATGCCTCTTTCATTTCTTTTTCTTGAATAATCAATTAGCCATCTAAGAGCAAGCGATTGTTGTCTTTTTGGATTTACTTCAACAGGCACTTGGTAAGTAGCCCCACCAACCCTTCTGCTTTTTACCTCTACTTGAGGTCTTACGTTGTCCATAGCTTTTTCGAAAACTTCGATAGCTTTTTCACCTGTTTTTTTCTCAACTATTTGAAGCGCTTCGTAAAAAATCGCTTGAGCTACACTCTTCTTGCCGTCATACATAAGTTTGTTAATAAACTTAGTAACAACAATACTGTTATAGATTGGGTCTGGTAGAACTACCCTAACCGGAGCTCGTCTTCTTCTCATACTTTTCCTTTTTTAAGATTAATTATTTTTTAGCCGCTTGACCAGCTTTTGGTCTTTTTGCGCCATATTTAGATCTAGAAACAGTTCGTTTTGCAACACCTGCCGTATCTAGTGCACCCCTTACGATGTGATACTTAACACCAGGTAAGTCTTTTACCCTTCCGCCTCTTACAAGCACGATAGAGTGCTCTTGAAGGTTGTGGCCCTCACCAGGGATGTAGCTAATTACTTCAAACCCTGTTGTAAGTCTTACTTTTGCTACTTTTCTAAGAGCCGAGTTCGGCTTTTTAGGAGTAGTTGTATAAACTCTTGTGCAAACGCCTCTTCTTTGTGGGCATTCTGCAAGAGCTGGAGATTTAGACTTTACAGTCACCTTTTTTCTCTCTCTTCTAACTAATTGATTGATTGTTGGCACTTTATTAAATCCTTTTATTTTGAAAAAAAATTTTGGCGATTCTACAAAAAAGTCGCTTACACTCCTCTTAAGAGAAGTGTAAGCTTCTAAAATTATTCGTGATCCACTCTAACGTTTATTTTTTCTGATGCGTAAATACCAGTACCGGCAGGTATCATTCTTCCCAGTACGATATTTTCTTTTAGATCCTCAAGATCATCCATTTTACCTGCTATACAAGCTTCTGTTAGAACTTTTGTAGTCTCTTGGAACGATGCCGCAGAGATGATACTGTCAGAACTAATAGCAGCCCTTGTAATACCAAGGAGCACCGGAGTCGCACTCGCAGGTTTGCCGCCGAGTTTGCCAATTCTTACATTCTCAACTTCAAATCTGTTAAGGCTGACCATATCACCTGAGATAAAGTTTGTATCGCCAGACTCAACAATTTTGACTTGTCTAAGCATCTGATTTACAACCACCTCGATGTGTTTATCGTTGATCGTAACCCCTTGTCTTCGGTAAACTTGCTGTACTTCGCTTACAATATATTGCTGAAGAGCTTTTTTGCCTAGTATTCTAAATATATCGTGGCTAGATACCGTACCGTCGGTTAGTCTTTCACCAAGGTGAACAAACTCACCGTCATTCACAAGAATTTGCGAACTTGCATCCACAAGATATTCTACAAAATCACCAAATTCATTTGTAATTTTGATTTTTTCTTTACCTCTAACACCTTTACCAATCGATACTATACCGTCCATCTCCGCAACAGCCGCTGGGTCTTTTGGTTTTCTAGCTTCAAATAACTCGGAAACCCTTGGGAGACCACCAGTAATGTCTTTTACTTTTGCAACAGCCTTAGGTGTCTTGGCAATGATGTCGGCAAGCTGTACATTTGCACCCTCTTGCACGAGAATATCAGTCTTAGCTTCAAGCATATATCTAACAAGCTCGCCACCGGCAGCAGCAATAACTATTGCAGGTTTATAGCTGCTTGGGAAATACTCATTAACAACAAGCCTACTTTGTCCGGTAAGTTCGTCAAACTGCTCGGAAGCCGTCACACCAGGGATAATATCCTCTAGGTGAACAATGCCACCAGCTTCTGCGATAATAGGATTTGAATATGGATCCCACTCTGCTATTACTATTTGCTCTTTTTCTAAAGGCTCGGATATTATAGATGAAGCCTCAACTTTTTCATTATCTTTTATCTTAATAACAGAGCCTCTAGGTATGTAGTGTCTAACGGCTTGCCTATCATCCTCGTCTGCGATAACAGCGAAAAGGCCTTTTTCTACAACTTTATAGCCGCTCTTAATTTCATGGCTTCTTTCAAGATAATCACCTTTTAGGAAGTAGAATTTAAGCGTTCCTTCTTCTGCTGCTTTTATGGACATAGGGCAAGGTTGTCCATCCTCAACCATAAGCTCCGCCGCATAAGGTATCCTGTTTGGAACATTCCAGCCCTCTTTGATTAGCTCAACTATAGAGTCACCCTCCTCTACGACAGAGCCGCTTGCGTATGGCATATAAAGCTTGCCCTCTATTTTGCCGCCAACTCCAGATAGTTCGTTTGGTTTGGCTATGTCAGCTTTTCTGACTATGTATTTGCAAGCCTCTTTCCCTTTTTCGACAGAAATAACCGTCTCATCATGCAGGGTTTCTATTTTTAATGTTCCAGAGATAGGCGTTTTTATTTTTGGCTCAACCAAAAGTACGCTCGCATTCCTTCTGTTTGCTACTATTTTTTTGCCGTCTTTGTTTGTATATGTATTTAGGTTGTAATATCTTACAAAACCCTCTTTGTTGACGACAATTTCTTTTTCCTCTTGTGTTCTTGAAGCAGTACCACCGACGTGGAATGTTCTAAGTGTTAGCTGCGTACCAGGCTCACCGATTGATTGTGCGGCAATAATTCCTATGGCTTCGCCAGGTCTAACAAGTTTTGCTTCTGCAAGATTCTCGCCATAGCATTTTGCGCATATACCTTTTTCGGCTTTACAAGTAATAGGGCTTTTAATAATAACAGTTTTGATACCTGCGTCAGCTATAGCCACTGCCTCTTCTTCGCCTACCAGCGTGCCCTCAGAGAATAGTATCTCGTTTGTTATCGGGTCGATAACATCTTCAGCAAGAACCCTTCCTGAAATTCTATCCTCAAGGTTTTCGATAAGTTCGCCACCGACAGTAATAGCTGACACTTCAACGCCCTCATGCGTACCACAATCATCAATAGTAACTCTTACATTTTGGCAGACGTCGATTAGCTTTCTTGTCAGATAACCAGCGTTCGCTGTTTTAAGAGCCGTATCCGCAAGACCTTTTCTAGCACCGTGTGTAGAAATAAAGTACTCAAGAACGTTTAGACCCTCTTTAAAGTTCGAGGTAATAGGTGTCTCAATAATAGAGCCATCCGGTTTCGCCATAAGACCCCTCATACCCGCAAGCTGTCTTATCTGCGCCGCAGAACCCCTTGCGCCAGAGTCTGCCATCATAAAGATTGAGTTAAAGCTATTACCGCCTAGACTTATTCTCTCCATCATCTCACCAGCGACTTTAGAGTTTGTGTCAGTCCAAGCGTCGATGATTTTGTTGTATCTCTCTTGCTCGGTTAGCAGGCCTTGAGCAAACTGGGCTTGTATATCTTTTACTTTTGTTTTTGCCTCGTCTACAAGACCCTCTTTCGTATCAGGGACAAGCATATCCGCCATTGAGATTGAAATACCGGCTCTTGTCGAGTTCTTGAAGCCTAGATTTTTCAGATTGTCTAGGAATTTGGCACTATCTTGATAGCCGCCTTTTTTGAATACCGTATCAACAAGCGTACCGATGTCTTTTTTCTTAAGTGTTTTGTTCCATAGTTCTTCAGATACATAGGCAGGTAAGATGGATTTTATAAGAACCCTTCCTGCCGTTGTAGCGCACACTTTGCCGTCTATTTTTATTCTAACCGGAGCTTGCACATCAACTGCGTCCATATCAATGGCTAGTTTTAGCTCATCCATATTTGCAAATAACTTATGGGCCCCTTTTGCCTGTGTTTTTTCTCTAGTCATATAATAAAGACCAAGAATCATGTCCTGCGAAGGAACCGTAACCGCCTTACCCGACGCAGGAAGCAAGATGTTCATCGATGAGAGCATCAAAATTTTTGCCTCAGCAACGGCTTCTTGGCTAAGAGGAACGTGAACAGCCATTTGGTCACCGTCAAAGTCCGCATTAAACGCCGCACAAACAAGCGGGTGAAGTCTTATCGCTTTACCCTCAATTAGCACAGGGTGAAATGCCTGAATAGACATTTTGTGCAATGACGGCGCACGGTTAAGAAGAACTGGATAGTTCTCAACAACTTCAGCTAGGCACTCCCATACTTCGTTTGTTTGTTGTTCTATCATTCTCTTTGCCGCTTTTAGCGTAGTCGCATACCCTTTTTCTTCAAGCTTGGCAAGAAGGTGTGGTTTGAATAGCTCAAGAGCCATTTTCTTAGGAAGACCGCATTGATCCATTCTAAGGTCAGGCCCAACAACGATAACAGAACGCCCAGAGAAGTCAACCCTTTTACCTAGAAGGTTTTGTCTAAATCTACCTTGCTTGCCTTTGATAATTTCAGATAGAGATTTTAGAGGTCTTTTGTTGGCACCTTTTACCGCATTCGCTCTTCTTCCATTGTCAAACAGCGCGTCAACCGCTTCTTGAAGCATTCTCTTTTCATTTCTAATAATGATCTGAGGAGCGTCAAGCTCGAGAAGTCTTTTTAGCCTAGTATTTCTGTTTATAACTCTTCTATAAAGGTCATTTAGGTCAGAAGATGCAAACTTACCGCCATCGAGAGCGACAAGAGGCCTAAGATCAGGTGGAAGCACTGGAACATAATCCATAATCATCCACTCAGGTCTATTATCTGAATTTAGGAAGGCTTCAACTACTTTTAGAGTTTTTACAAGTGTTTTTTTCTTGGCTTCAGAGTTTGTATTTTTAATCTCTTCTTTTAGGTTTACAAACATGCTTGCGAGACCAAGCTCACTAAGAAGTTTTTTAACCGCACTTGCGCCCATCTCTGCGCTAAAGCCATCATATTGATAGATACTTTCTAGTTGTCTATACTCTTCTTCCGTTAAAATATCATATCTCTTAACTGGTGCGCTTCCAGCTTCACATACTATGTACGCCTCATAATAAAGCACTCTTTCAAGGTCTTTCATTTTTATGCCTAGAATTGTACCTATACGGCTTGGAAGAGAGTTTACAAACCAGATATGTGCGACAGGAGTACAAAGAGCGATGTGACCCATTCTTTGTCTTCTTACTTTAGAGCTCGTTACCTCAACGCCGCACTTCTCGCACGTTACACCTTGGTATCTCATTTTTTTGTATTTGCCGCAAATACATTCGTAATCTCTTACCGGACCGAATATTTTTGCACAAAATAAGCCGTCTCTTTCTGGTTTTAGAGTTCTATAGTTTATTGTTTCTGGTTTTTTGACTTCGCCGTAGCTCCAAGACATAATCTTCTCAGGGCTTGCTATCATCATTTGTAGCGCGCTAAAATCTCTTGGTCTATTTCCAGAGTTAAGATCTAGTTCAGTAAATGCCATCTTAATTCCTCTTCTCTATTTAGTTTTATCTTCGTCAAACACTCTTACGTCCAGGCCAAGAGCTTTTAGTTCGTTCACAAGAACATAGAATGTTTCAGGTATCCCCGTCTCAGGTACGTTCTCGCCGTTTGTAATAGCTTTGTATGCCCTCACTCTACCCTCAGTGTCATCAGATTTGGTTGTTAGCATCTCTTTAAGAACATGAGCTGCACCATACGCTTCAAGAGCCCAAACCTCCATCTCACCGAATCTTTGTCCACCAAATAGCGCCTTACCGCCGACAGGTTGTTGTGTTACAAGGCTGTAAGGTCCGGTACTTCTCGCATGGACTTTTTCGTCAACAAGGTGGTGTAGTTTTAGCATATACATATAGCCGACGTTTACACGCTCTTTCATTTTATCACCGGTTTTACCGTCGTAAAGTTCCATTTTGCCGTCAGAGTCTATTTTTGCAAGCTCAAATAGTTTTTTCAGCTCATCTTCGTTTACACCCTCAAATACAGGGGTTGCAAATTTAACGCCCTTTGCCCAGTCTCTAGCATAAGTAAGCAGTTGCTCATCATCAAGAGAAGCCACAAACTCTTTTGCATTTACAAGTTTTGCGACGTCAGCGATAGCAGCCATTTTTTCTCTTAAAGCTTTTAGCCAATCTTTTTGTTTTGACTCATATATATCGCTTAGTTGCTCGCCAAGTTTTTTACCAGCAAGACCAAGATGCACCTCAAGAATCTGACCGATGTTCATCCTCGAAGGAACGCCCAGCGGATTTAGTACGATGTCGATGTGCCTACCACCCTTCATATAAGGCATATCAACTTCAGGAACTATAGTAGATACGATACCTTTATTACCGTGCCTACCAGACATTTTGTCGCCGACTTTTAACTTTCTTTTTGTTGCAACATAAACTTTTACAAGCTTGACTACACCGCTTGGAAGTATGTCGTCTTTTTCAAGAATTGACACTTTGTCGTCAAAGTCCGCTTTTAGTCTCTCTTTTTGTTTTCTGAAGTGAGTTTTTATTTTCTCATACTCAGCTTGCACCTTAGAATCAAAGCTTCTAACAAGAGTATTGATAGCAAATCTATTCATATTTTCAAGGTCGTCAGGCGAAATTGTCCCACCTTTTTTAGCCTCAATACCGGAGACGCTAACATCAGCCGTAAGCTTATTTTTCGAAAGTAGAGAGTTGATTCTTAACATCTCTTCTCTGTCAATCATATTTAGCTTGTCGTGGTACTCACGCTCCATTTTCCCTTTTTCTTCTTCAAAGTGCTTAACGGCTCTAGCATCTTTGTCGTAGCCTTTTTTCGTGAATATCTTAACATCCACAACTACACCTTCCATTGATGGCGGGCAGTATAGAGACTTGTTTACGACGTGTCCAGCTTTTTCACCGAATATTGCCCTCAATAGCCTCTCTTCAGGTGTCGGCTTCACTTCGCCTTTTGGAGATACTTTACCAACAAGTATCATTCCGCCCTTGACATAGCTACCTATTTTTACGATACCACTCTCATCAAGGTGTGAAATATCTTCGTCTTTGACGTTTGGAATGTCTCTTGTTATCTCTTCAACACCGTGTTTTAGCTCTCTGGCCTCAACTTCTTTTTCATAAATATGAACAGAGGTAAATACGTCTTCTCTAATAATTCTCTCGGAAACAACGACGGCATCCTCAAAGTTGTATCCATACCAAGGCATGAACGCTATAAGTATATTTTTACCGATAGCAAGCTCGCCAGTATCCATACTAGGGCCATCCGCCACTATTTGTCCGGCTTCTACTTTTTGCCCTATTTTTACAATAGGTTTTTGGTTAAAGCTCGTGTTTTGGTTTGTTCTAAGGTTCTTTTGTAAAGGGTAATGGTCGATAAACGCACCGTCTTCATCCTCGCCTCTTATGTAGATATTCTGGCTATCTACTTTTTCAACAGCACCCGCTCTTGTTGTTTTGATGCTTTCCCAAGAGTCTCTAGCTATGATGGCTTCCATACCGGTGCCAACCATCGGGGCTTCCGTCCAAAGTAACGGCACACCTTGACGCTGCATGTTTGAACCCATTAGCGCCCTGTTGGCGTCGTCGTGCTCAAGGAATGGAATAAGACCGGCAGCAACACCGACAACCGATTTAGGTGATACGTCGATTAGCGTGATAGTCTCTTTTTTAAATAGAATAATCTCACCGTCTTTTCTTGCCTCAACGAAGTCTTCCGCTATAGCGCTATTTGCATCCAGCTTTGTGCTGGCAGGGGCTATTACGTGTCCCTCTTCTTGCGTAGCTGTCAAATAAACGATTTCGTTTGTCACTTTACCGTTAACAACCTTCTTATATGGCGCTTCGATAAAGCCATATTCATTAACTTTTGAGTATGTTGAAAGCGTATTGATAAGACCAATGTTTTGACCCTCCGGTGTCTCAATAGGGCAAATTCTTCCGTAATGCGTCGGGTGAACGTCACGCACTTCAAATCCGGCTCTTTCTTTAACAAGGCCGCCCTCGCCTAGCGCAGACAGTCTTCTTTTGTGCGTTATCTCTGAAAGCGGATTTGTTTGGTCCATAAACTGAGACAACTGGCCGCCGGTAAAGAAGTCTAGTATCGTAGTCGTAATCATTTTTGAGTTGATTAGGTCGTGCGGCATTAGCTCTTCTGTATTTTGAACCGTAGAGATTTTGTCTTTTATCGCTTTTTGCATCTTGACAAGACCAAGATGAAGCTCATTTGCAAGAAGCTCACCTATCGCTCTAATTCTTCTATTTCCAAGGTGATCCCTATCATCTATGTATCCGATACCATTTTTAACTTTTATCAGATATCTAACAGTCTTGATAAGGTCTTCGTGCGCCAAAACAGTCACAAACTCAGGCACTTCGATACCTAGCTTATGGTTCATTTTCATCCTACCGACTTTTGTAAGGTCGTATCTTTCAGGGTGGAAGAATAGTTTTAGTACGAAGTCATGTGCCGCATCTTTGGTTACAGGTTCACCAGGTCTCATAACCTTGTATATCCTGATAGCAGCAAGGTCATTTTCGTCTTCAATACCTTCCGTTTGTTTTAGAAGTTTTAGAGACTCTTGATCAGACAAGAATGAGTTAATTACGGAGTTATCCACGCCAGCAGCAAGGTCATTTGCTATTTCAAACTCATTTATACCAAGCTCTATGATTTTTTTGAGTTTGTTCTCATCTACTTGAGTAAGTGCATCAAACACCACTTCGCCAGTCGAAGAGTCAACGATAGGAGTAGCCATATATCTTGAGAAAAGAATGTCAAGTGGGTACTCTACGAATTCAAGACCTTTTTGCTTAAGCTCTTTCGCTTTTCTCTCTGATAGCCTTTTGCCACCAGTCATTATTAGGTTACCATCAGCGTCAACCAAGTCATACTCAAGTCTTCCCGTATAGTCTTCCGGCACGAAAGGAATTAGGAACTTGTTGTTTTTTATCTGTATTTTTAGTATCGGGTAGAATAGCTTGATGATGTCTTGTTTTGAATATCCAAGCGCTCTAAATAGTATAGTGACTGGTATTTTTCTTCTTTTATTGATTCTTACATACAAAACATCTTTTGCATCGTACTCGAAGTATAGCCATGCACCTCTATCAGGGATGATTTGAGCCGTATAGATTAGTTTGCTCGAAGCAGTCATAGACTCTTCTTCTTTAAATATAACGCCCGGGCTTCTATGTAGCTGATTTACAACAACCCTCTCAACACCGTTAATAATAAAAGATGTTCTCTCGGTCATCATAGGTATTTCGCGAACAAATATTGATTGCTCCTTGATATCCTTGACACCTTTTTTCTCACCTGTTTTTTCGTCTTTATCCCAGACAACAAGTCTTATTTTTATTTTAAGCGGTATTGAATAAGTAAGCCCTCTCTCCATGGACTCTCTGACCGTATATTTGGGTCTTCCAAATTCGCTCCCTGCATACTCAAGCGTAAGTCTATTTTGCGAATCATGTATCGGGAATATCGATTTGAATACTCTTTCGATTCCTGCGCCGCTTCTTTCTTCTTCGTCGACCATTAAAAAGTCGTTATAGCTTTTTTGCTGAAGTTGAAGCAAATTTGGAATACCCAGAACCTGAGGAGTTTTAGAAAAATCAACTCGGAGTCTATTTCCTGATTTAAGGCTGTTTAGCATATTGCGGTACCTCTTGTGAAGTTTGGATGAAAATTATTTGTTAGAGAAAAATTAGACAGTATGGAAACTATGAAAAACAAAAAAGCCGCCCAAAGGCGGCGCAAAATTATTTAACTTCGACTTTAGCGCCAACTTCTTCAAGTTTAGCTTTGATTTCGTCAGCTTCTGCTTTAGAAGCACCAGCTTTAACTGTAAATGGAGTTTCTTCAGATGCTTTTTTAGCCTCAGCAAGACCAAGACCTGTAAGCTCTCTAAGAACTTTAATTACATTGATTTTTTTATCGCCAGAGCTTGCAAGTATTACATCAAACTCTGTTTTTTCTTCAGCAGCAGCTGCAGCGCCACCACCAGCAACAGCACCAGCCATTACTACTGGTTGTGCTGATACGCCAAATTTCTCTTCAAATTCTTTTACTAACTCAGATAGTTCAAGTACGCTAAGACCAGCGATGAACTCAATTACTTGTTCTTTTGTAACTGCCATGTTAAATCCTTTCTATTTTTTCGTACATTTTTTATTTAATAACGCTTACGCGCTCTCTTTTTGCTTTCTAACTTCGTCAAGCGCTGTAACGAACATTCTTGCAGGTGCAGTCCATACAGACAGTAGCATTCCGATAAGTTCGTTTTTGCTTGGAAGCTTAGACATTGCGATAACAGTTGCAGCGTCAACAGCTTGACCATCAAGGTAAGCGGATTTAACTACAAGTCTATCTTTATAGCTATCGGCAAATTTTGCGATTATTTTGCAAACATCCAATTGATCTGGACCCCAAACAACTATATTTGTGTCTTTTAGCTCAAGACCTTCGATGTTTGCTTTACCGAGAGATATTGCAGCCAAAGTATTTTTTACAACTTTAACTTTCATACCGTTAGCTCTAGCTTCGTTTCTCATAGCTTCAAGTTCTTTAACAGTAACTGCTCTATAACCGGCTACTGCAAGACCTTGACTAGCTGCAAACTCGGCGGATAGGCTCTCGATTATGCTATTTTTTTCAGCTTTAGTCATTCTTTTCTTCTCCTTTCCAGACCGAAGACTTCAGACAGGATTTATGGGTTTCCCCACCCGTCATCATCAGTCTTAAGATAAAATTGGTTGCGTTTTATTATCTAATATCTAATAACTCAGAAGGCTCTAGTTTTACTGAAGGTGATTGTGTTAGTGAAAGGAAGCCACCTTTAATATATCTACCTTTTGCACCAGCTGGTTTTAGTCTATTTAGTGTTTTTATCAGTTCATTTGCATTTTCTAGCAAATCTTCCGTAGAGAAGCTCACTTTACCGATACCTGCGTGGATATTACCTTTTTTGTCAACCCTGAAGTTAACTTGACCGCTTTTTGCGTTTTGAACTGCTTTTGTAACGTCCATAGTTACTGTGCCAGTTTTAGGGTTTGGCATAAGACCTTTTGGTCCTAGGATTTTACCTATTTTACCGATAATACCCATTGTATCCGGAGTTGCTATAACTATATCAAAGTCAAGTCTTCCGTTTTTGATCTCTTCAGCTAGATCATCATCACCAACTACGTCAGCGCCGGCAGCTTTTGCCTCTTCCGCTTTTTGGTTCTTAGCGAAAACCGCTACTCTTACAGTCTTCCCTGTACCTTTTGGTAGAACAACTGCGCCTCTTACCATTTGATCGGCGTGTCTTGGGTCAACGTTTAGTTGAACGCAAATTTCTACAGTCTCATCAAATTTTGCGCTTTTTAGTTCTCTTACTAGAGCCATACCCTCATTAAGGGCGTAGTTTTTATCAGCATCAACTTTTTGTTGAAGAGCTACAACTCTTTTAGGTGCTTTTTTTGCCATCTTTTTTACCTTTCGCTTTTTTATTTTTTAAGCTACCGCATAAATTTTACAAAGCAGTCGCGGTCTTCTGCTTTTATTTTTTCGTAGATTACTCTACTACGATTCCCATGCTTCTAGCAGAACCTTCAACGATTCTAGCAGCAGCTTCTTTATCGGTAGTATTCATATCCACTATTTTTCTCTCAACTATTTCCATAACTTGAGCTTTAGTCAATTTGCCTACTTTGTCTTTCAAAGGATTATTGCTTCCTTTGTCGATTTTTGCAGTTTTTTTGATAAGCTCAGTCATTGGAGGTTGTTTTGTGATGAAGCTAAAGCTTTTGTCAGAATAGACAGTGATTACAACAGGAAGTCTCCACCCCGCTTGATCTTTTGTTTTTTCATTAAACGCTTTACAGAATTCCATGATATTTACGCCTCTAGCACCAAGAGCAGGTCCAATCGGTGGTGACGGGTTTGCTTTAGCGGCTTCGATTTGTAGCTTTATTTCGCCGACAACTTTTTTTGCCATTTTTTAATCCTTTCGTAAAATTAAACTATTTTCTCTACTTGAGTACAAAGTATCTCTACAGGTGTACTTCTTCCAAAAATTGAAACATTTAGCTTCAATTTGCCATGTGCCATATCGTATTCTTCAACTATTCCGGTGAAGTTTGCAAAAGGACCGTCTATAATCCTTACAACCTCCGCAGTCGAAAAGTTGACTTTAGGTTTTGGTGCGCTTTTATTGTGAGCTTTTTCAAGGATAAGCTCAATATCTTTATCAGACAAAGGCGTAGGCTTTTTAGCTTCACCGATAAATTTTCCAACCCTTGAAAGAGATTGGATTTTCTGCCAAAGATTTGTATCTAGATCTAGTTTTGCAAATACATAACCAGGATACAACGGTCTTTCGACTATTTTTTGTTTGCCTTTTTTTAGCTCGATAACATCTTCCATTGGAACAACGATATCAGCTAGTCTATCTTCAATACCCTGCTCAGTAACAAGCGCAACTATCGCTTTTTTAACACTAGCTTCGCTTCCTGAATAAGCTTGAATTGCATACCATCTATGAGACATTTAATTAACCTATAATAAGTTTTATGGAAAGTGACATAAGCCAATCTACTAGCGCCAAATAAAGCGCAACTACTGTCACAACTATCAAAACGGCATAGAAGGCTGTTTTGACCTGCTGTTTTATCGGGAAAATTACTTTTGTCAACTCAACTTTGGACAGCTTAATGTAATTAATCATTTTTTCCATATTCAACACTCTACTTCGTCAACATTTTTAAACTTTTCTAAAACAGCTTAAAAAAGCTGACCGTAATGGCAGGGCAGGTAGGACTCGAACCCACAACATACGGTTTTGGAGACCGTTGTTCTACCATTGGAACTACTACCCTAGAAAAACGGAGGCTAAAAATTAAAGTTTAGCCTCTTTATGTACCGTATGCTCTTTGTCAAATTTGCAATATTTTTTTAGTGCAAGTTTTTCAGTTTGCGTTTTTTTATTTTTTGTTGTGTGATAGTTTCTTCTACCGCATTTTTCACATGCTAGGTGTACTATATCTCTCATTTATAACTCACTTGAAATAATTAAAGGTGGAGAAATCTCCACCTTTGAAAAAGTATTAGAAATTAAGCGATGATTTTAGAAACAACGCCGGCACCAACAGTTTTGCCACCTTCTCTGATCGCAAATCTTGTACCTTCTTCAATAGCGATTGGAGCGATTAGCTTAGCAGTAACTTTGATGTTATCGCCTGGCATAACCATTTCAACGCCGTCTGGTAGTGTTATAGAGCCTGTAACGTCAGTTGTTCTGATGTAGAACTGCGGTCTATAACCAGCAAAGAATGGAGTGTGTCTACCACCCTCGTTTTTAGAAAGAACGTATATCTCAGCTTCAAACTCAGTATGAGGGGCTATAGATTTTGGCTTACAAAGAACCATACCTCTCTCAACGTCTTCTTTTTTGATACCTCTTAGAAGAAGACCGCAGTTATCGCCGGCTTCACCTTGATCCATTTCTTTGTGGAACATTTCGATACCAGTAACTGTAGTTTTTTGAACATCTCTAAGACCAACTATTTCGATCTCTTCAGCAAGCTTGATCATACCTCTTTCAATTCTACCAGTAACAACAGTACCTCTACCAGAGATAGAGAAAACGTCTTCAACAGGCATTAGGAATGGCTTATCTGTATCTCTTTCTGGAGTTGGGATATAGCTATCAACAGCATCCATAAGAGCTTCTATTTTTGCAGTCCACTCATTGTTCTCGCTTTTCATAGCAGCGTCAAGCGCTTGAACAGCTGAACCTGTGCAGATTGGTGTATCGTCACCTGGGAAATCGTAAGTACTTAGAAGCTCTCTAACTTCCATTTCTACTAGTTCAAGCATTTCAGCTCTATCAGCAGCGTCAAGCATATCTTCTTTGTTTAGGAAAACAACGATGTATGGAACGCCAACTTGTCTAGCAAGAAGGATGTGCTCTCTTGTTTGCGCCATAGGACCGTCAGTCGCAGCAATAACAAGAATAGCGCCGTCCATTTGAGCAGCACCAGTAATCATGTTTTTAACGTAGTCGGCGTGCCCTGGGCAGTCAACGTGAGCGTAATGTCTTGTAGAAGTCTCATACTCAACATGTGAAGTATTGATAGTTATACCTCTTGCTTTTTCTTCAGGAGCGTTATCGATTTGATCGTAACCTCTTTTTTCAGCAAGACCTTTGTTTGCAAGAACCGCAGTAATCGCAGCAGTTAGCGTAGTTTTACCGTGGTCAACGTGTCCGATTGTACCGATGTTTACGTGTGGTTTCGTACGAGAAAACTTCTCTTTTGCCATCTCTTTTCCTTGGATGAATTTTTTTTAAGCTCTTGGCGTTTAGCATTAGGTCTTTTTATATGGAGCCCATAAACGGGATTGAACCGTCGACCTCTTCCTTACCAAGGAAGTGCTCTGCCACTGAGCTATATGGGCATTATATGATAAACGAACTAAAAATACTAAGTAAAGCAGTAGAAACCAGTGGAGCGGGAAACGGGACTCGAACCCGCAACTTTCAGCTTGGAAGGCTGATGCTCTAGCCATTGAACTATTCCCGCAGGTGGTGGTGGAAGAAGGATTCGAACCTTCGAAGGCATAACCAACAGATTTACAGTCTGTCCCCTTTGGCCGCTCGGGAATTCCACCGACTAAACAATGTGCCTGATTTCTTTTACTTAAAAATTTGTGAAACGAAGTGGAGCCGGTGAAGGGACTCGAACCCCCGACCTGCTGTTTACAAAACAGCTGCTCTAGCCAACTGAGCTACACCGGCAAAACCATTTGAAAATGGAGCTGAAATTATAGTACAAAGTTTTGTGTTTGTCAATACTTTTTGAAAAAATATTTTAATTTAAAACGATTTTATTTGATAGTATATTGCGTAGGAGCTCGGATTTGGTAAGTTTGAGGTATCTAAAACAACCCTGACATCCTTTGAATTTCCGGATGCCAATGGGTATTTTAGCTCTATTTTTTGTACCTTTGTAGGCTTTAGCATATTTACAAATTCAAGTATAGTATTGTCATTTTTTTTAACAAAACTAAAGAGTAAATTTGTTTTTTTAATTTGCGAATTGCCGTTGTTTGTCAAATCTGCTGTTATTACTATAGCCGGAGTATAGACGAGTCTGGCTACATTTATCCGTTCAAGTGTACTGCCTCTCAGATACTCTTCCACAAAATAAAGCCCAGCAAACGGTGCTACACTTACACCCAGAAATGATATAAAATAAAACAAAAACGACACAATTGGTATTTTTCTTAGCATTACACCTAGGACGATTGTCAATAAAATAGCAAAAAAAAGGGTTCCTAGAAATAAATAGTGATAAATCAAAAAACTATGGAAAAACTCTCTTATTCCAAAAGGAAGTTCCACTATTTTGTCCTGCTATTTTTCTCTTCTATGCCACTTATGCCGAATCTTCTTTTGAGCTCTTGCTTGATAAGGTCTGGATTGACGCCGCTAAAGCTTAGGCCCACCAAAGTGTGATAAACCAAGTCCGAAGCCTCATAAATGACCTCGCTCTTCTCTTTATCTTTTATCGCAAAGCAAAGCTCTGCGGCCTCCTCTGCTATTTTTTTGCAAATAGTATTTTCACCCTTGCTAAAGAGTTTTGCAGTATATGATTTTTCTGGGTCTCCAAATTTTTTTGACTCTATTTCGTGGAAAAGAGTATCGACAACACCATAGATCTCACTTGTATCTACTTCATTTTCAAACACCCTATCGCCGGAGGCTAAGCTGGTAAAAAAACAACTTCTAGCACCAGTATGGCAGGCAACGCCCGTTTGTTCGACAAGATAAAGAACCGTATCATTGTCGCAATCAACCAAGATGTCTACTATTTTTTGCAGATGTCCGCTCTCCTCGCCTTTCTTCCAAATGCGTTGTTTGCTTCTTGAAAAATAATGCGCATATCCGCTTTCCAGGGTAAGCTTAACCGCCTCTTCGTCGACAAAACCCAGCATCAAAACATCTTTTGTGCTTGCATCCTGAGCGATAGCCGGCAGAAGCCCTTTTGAAAAATCTAGTTTCATTTGGTAGCCGTACCTTGTTTTGGCTCTTTCATATCCATCCATATTGACGGCATAGCACCGTTAGGGGTTAAAAATACTTTTGCATCTTTGTTTTCTTTTAACGCATCGTTAAATTTGGCTTGAGCCTCTATTTGCTTCATTTTAACCAAATTTGTAGTCAAAGATTTGCCGATAAGGTCATTTGCCTGCGCCTGCCCTTTTGCCTCTATGATTTTCGCCTCAGCATTACCTTTTGCTATCTCGGCAGCTTTTTGAGCTTCTTGTTTCGCCCTCTCTACCTCGTATTTTGTCCGCTCAGCCTCTTGATTTGCTATCTGAACTCTCTCTATCTGCTCTTTTACTTTCTCTGGAAGTGCTATATTTCTGAGTTGTATAGAGTTGACCGCTATTGGCTGTCCTTTTATTTTCTCTATCGCTTTTTGCATACCCTGCGTAATATGAGCAGCTATTTCATCACGTTTTGTAGGGAGTTCCTCAGCCTTGAAATTACCGACTACAGAGCGCACAACGTCTCTGATGTTTGGATGAATTGTTTTTTCTTCCCAGTTGAGGCCAAGGGTAGCTATGGCATCTGCGGCTTTTTCCGGTGCGAGGCTATACTGGATAGTCAGCTCCACTTCGACAGGAAGGCCTCTAGAGTCGAGAACCTGAATAGGAGCCATCTTTGCCACGCCACGTTTGTCGATAGCTGTTGCGGCATCATCCACTGTATAGTTAACTATTCGCACTTTAGTATCTACCACTATGACTTTTTGCATCAATGGCAAAAACATATGAAAGCCTGGGTAAAGCGGCTGTTTATCATACTTTCCAAGCGTTACAAGTATTCCAGTCTCGCCCGAGTTGATAATAATAAATGGACGAAATAAAGCCAATGCCAACACGGCAGCTATCACAATATAAACTATATTCATCTTTCCACCAGACATAAAATCCGGCATTTTGGGGGGGACAAACTCGCCACCAGGTTTTTTATCACCGCCACCATTTTTTTTATTGAAATAGTCGTTCATGTCGACTGCCATAGAATTCCCTTGTTTTTTATTTGATATAAGTTAGATATTTTTCGTATGCTACGTCTCTGCCGTTAACCACATCGAAATATTTTTTCTGTATTTTCTCCGTCATAGGCCCCATTTTACCTATACCAACAGTTCTTGCATCCACCTCTCTAATAGGTGTTATCTCCGCAGCCGTACCCGTAAGGAACGCTTCATCAGCTATATAAATCTCTTCTCTTGTTATTCTGCGTCTAATAACTTCAATGCCCATAGCTTTTGCGAGTTCGATAACCGTAGCTTGAGTGATGGACTCCAATGAATTATCGTTTGGAGGAGATATTAGCTTGCCGTCTCTAACGATAAAAAAGCAAGCTCCACTAGCTTCTGCTACATACCCTTCATCATCAAGAAGCAAAGCCTCGTCATATCCGCACTCTACTGCTTCATATTTCGCCATTTGAGAGTTGAGGTAGTTTGCGCTTGCTTTTGCCTTGCCCATTGTTGAACGGTTTGAACTTCTAGTAAACGACGATATTTTGAGTCTAATCCCGTTTCTTAGGCCATCTTCACCCAAATAAGCACCCCACTCCCAAGCCGAGATAGATACTTTTACGGGAGCATTAGCATGATAAAGCCCCATAACGCCGTATCCCAAATACACAAGCGGCCTCAGATATACGCTATTGTCTTTGAAGCCGTTTTTTTTGATTAGCTCTATTTGTGCGGCTTCCAACTCCTCAACGCTAAAAGGAACTTTCATAAGAGTCATTTTTGATGAGTTTAGAAGTCTTTGCGTATGCTCTCTTAGTTTAAATATTGCATAGCCTTTATCTGTTTTATAAGCTTTTGTCCCTTCTATTGCGGCGTTCCCGTAGTGAAGAGAGTGCGAGAGAACATGCACTTTTGCATCATCCCACGCTACAAATTCTCCATCCATCCATATATAATCAGCAGTATTCATTCTTGAGTATTTCCCTATTCTATTGATTTTATTTTACTTTTATTCTAGCCTATGAGGCATTAAAAGATAACGGTTTTATTGTCGTATACGAATATTCTATCTTCAAGTGCAAGCTTAATGGCCTTAGCTAAAACTATCTTTTCAACATCACGTCCCAGATTTCTCATCTCCTCCCATCCATAGCTATGGTCGACCTTGACAACGTCTTGTGCTATGATTGGCCCCTCATCAAGATTGTTGTTTACGAAATGGGCTGTTGCTCCAATGATTTTTACACCTCTTTCGTATGCCTGTTTGTATGGATTTGCACCTATGAATGCAGGCAAGAATGAGTGATGTATATTGACTATTTTGCCCTCAAAGTGAGAGACAAATTCAGGAGTCAAAATCCGCATATACTTTGCAAGCACCAGCAGGTCTGGAGCAAGGCTCTTTGTAAGCTCTATCACCTTTGCTTCATGAGCCTCTCTGCTCAATCCATCCGCAGATATAAGATAAAAAGGCAAATCAAACTTCTCGACAAGCGGCTTTAACGTGTCATGGTTTGCCACAACACCCAAAACTTCAGCGTCTATCTCTCCGCTGTTATAACGTATAAGTATGTCGCCTAGGCAATGAGACTCTTTTGTAGCAAACAAAAGTACTTTTTTCTTTTTTGTTTTTTCAACTATGCGGAGGTTTGCGTTTTTTGGCAAATCACGCTTGAGTAGTTTTTCTACAAGTTCAAGGTCAGCTTCTCCGCTAATTTCCGTACGCATAAAAAATCTATTTTTCTCTTTTTCAACAAACTCGTCGTTTTTTTCTACATTCAAGCCGTTTTCAAAAAATATTTTGCTTATTTTGTAGATTAGCCCTTTGCTATCTTCACAATCTATCAAAACAATTTTTTCCATCTTAACCCCTAAAATTTTCTCTTATCTCTTTTGCCAATTCTATTTTGTAGTTTTTCGATATTTCACCGCCAACAAAACCACTTGCTATCATTTTTTGATGCGATACGGCAGGTGTATAATTCACATCCCAAATGCCAAGCCTCAGCGCAGCCTGCTTCACTCCCTCTTTATATGCCCCATACCATTTTGATATTGGCATTCTAAGTGCAAGCCCTATCAAAAATCTATCACTTATACGTTTTGGCGGCATCTTTTGAAGTGCGAATAACTTTCGATACCAATTTGAAGCGCCGATTTTATCCAAAAAGCTATTTTTATTTGGTTTGACTAGATAAAAGATAATGTACAACAAAAAACCCTGCGGAGGCTGATTAAAAAATAGATTTGCTTTTTTAAGCTCTCTTGCGATTTTTAAAAAATTGGCAAAGCAAATATCTAATCCAAAAAGCTTTTTTGCAATATTTAATTTAAAAAAATAATATACGCCAAACAGTAAGAACTTCCCTGAAAACATCTTTTCAAATTCGGCCAATATTCTCGATACGGATATATCAGATAAATCTGTTTGTGCACACATATTAGCCGTATTTGGCTCAATACGCATGCGAAATCTAGCCGCAAACTGCATAGCTCTTAGTACTCTGAGGCTATCCTCCGCAAAGCTCTTTTTACTGGTTGCCCGCAACATTCTATGCTGGAGGTCATTTGCCCCACCATAAAAGTCAAAAAGATCTCCGCCATCAACGCCAAGAAGCATAGAATTTATCGTAAAATCACGCCGCATACAGGCAGTTCGCATATCATCCGTCACACTAGCTTCAAAAGCCGTATGCCCTGCTCCAATCTTGCTTTCAATTCTGGGCAGAGAAATATCAAAGTTAGCCAAACGGTATACAAAAAAACTTTTACCGACACCTATCGCACCGATGGATTCCATAGCTTTTTCAAAGTTGACTTGAGAGATGCAGTAAACTTCTATATCGAAGTCTTTTGAAGGCTCACCAAGAAGCATATCCCTTACGCAGCCACCAGCAAAGTACAGTTTTGCACCACTTAGGGCATCTAATATTAGTGAGAGTGTTTGACGTGAGATTTCGTCAAGGATTAGCTTCATTGCTCCTGCGATTTATCCAGCTTTTCATCTATGGTGGCCAGCATATATTCGAGAAAATTAACTATCAAGTCAAGCTTTTTTTCGACTTGCAATATTTCACCACTCCCCTCTTCTTGAATAGACTGGAGACCCTCGAACAATACAAGTATCCTCTCTCTTAGATTGAGAAGGAATTTTTCTGCAGTATCATCGCTCACATCCATATCTGCATACGCCTGCATACTTTGCGCAACTGCAGACGCTGCATTATCTTTGGCGGTCTCTTTTTTTATCTCTTCTTGATAGTTGCCCTCTATCTCCGCAAGAGTTGACAATACGGCATCTTTTAATTCCATACTCTACCAAGCCACCTTTCAAATTCTCTGTATTCTATCTCTGTTTTCATTGATAGAAAAAAATCACGCATTTGCATGTTGACACCGGTATACTTTTTGTGAATACCACTAAGCCGTCTTACTGCGGCTATCGCTTCTTTATTTTGTGGCTCCTCTTTTAGTATATCCTTGTATATTTCAAGGGCATCGTCTTTGTGCCCTTGAAATTCATATATAGATGCCAGAGTAAGAGTTTTGAGTCCGCTCATTATATTCTACTTGCTATCTCGCTACCCATGTCTTTGCAGCCAAGCACTTTGACCGCACCAAATCTTGCCGTATCTTTTGTCCTTACGCCATCCCTAAGTGCAGACTTTACGGCACTTTCAATCATATCTGCAGCAGTGACTTCATTTAGTGAATATCTAAGCATCATTGCTGCGCTTAGTATTGTAGCCACTGGATTTGCTATATCTTGCCCTGCAATATCAGGAGCAGAACCGTGAATCGGCTCATAAATAGCGTATTTGTCACCAAGCGACGCACTAGCCAGAAGTCCTATTGAACCCGTAAGCACGCTTGCCTCGTCTGATAGTATATCGCCGAAGATATTTCCCGTTACCACAACGTCAAACTGCTTAGGATTGGTGACAAGTTGCATTGCGGCATTATCCACATATAGGTGCTCAAGCGTCACATCTGGGTAGCTTTTTGCAACTTCCGTCACAGTCTCTCTCCAAAGTTGAGAAACTTCGAGTACATTTGCTTTATCAACGCTTGTCACCTTACCTCTTCTTTTTCTCGCCGATTCGAACGCTATTTTTGCAATTCTCTCTATTTCAGGCTTTGTGTACACCATGGTATTGTAGCCTCTGTTTTCGTCTCTACCTCTTGGCTCACCAAAATATATGCCACCGGTTAGTTCTCTGACTATCAGTAGGTCGACGCCTTTTGCAATTTCCGGTTTTAAAGGGCTAGCCTCTAATAGTTCGTCATACACAGCCGCAGGGCGAAGGTTTGCGTATGTGCCTAGTTCTTTTCTGATTTTAAGAAGCCCTGTTTCTGGTTTTAGCTCTCTTGGCAGGCTATCCCATTTGTAACCGCCTATTGCACCAAACAGCACTGCATCGCTAGCCTTTGCGCCCTCTACCGTAGCGTCAGGAAGCGGGTTATTGCACGCATCTACGGCGCATCCACCCATCAAATATTCGTTAAACTCCATACTAAAGCCGCATTTTGCGCTTACAGCCCCTAGGACTTTTACCGCTTCGTCTATTATCTCAGGACCTATTCCGTCCCCTTTTATTAGTGCTATTTTATAATTTTTCATGCATTTGCCCTTTTTATCTCTTCAGCCGCATACTCCATAAGCCCACCTGCATTTAGTAGCTCCATCATGAAAGGCGGAATTGCGTTAAATATGTAAGTTTCATTTTTTGTGATATTTTGTACTGTGCCAGCGGCCAAATCTACTTTTAGCTCATCGCCCTCGCTGATTTTGTCAGCCTCTTTAACTTCTAGTATCACAAGCCCGGTATTGAAAGCATTTCTATAAAAAATTCTTGCAAAAGACTTAGCAATAACAGCGGAAATTCCGGCATGTTTAATAGCCACCGGAGCATGCTCCCTGCTTGAACCGCATCCGAAATTCTCGCCTGCCACTATAATATCGCCCTTGGAGATTTTGTTCACAAACTCTGGGTCTGCGTCTTCCATCGCATGTTTTGCTAGCTCTGTTGGATTTGAGGTATTGAGGTATCTAGCTGCTATTATCAAGTCTGTGTCTATATTGTCGCCGAAAATAAACGCCTTGCCGTTAAAACTATTGTTCATCATATTGCCCTATAAAAATGCTTTTTGGGCGAGATTTTAACTAAACAAGGGTTAAATCAGTTCTACTACTCAAAATCTACGACAAAGCGGTCGTTTGCATATTCGTCTTGAGGCACAAAACCAAGACGGAACTTCCTATTTTCACCAAAGATATATATGGAGCAGTCGTCCAAAAGCTCTATTTTTGAAATATGTTTTATTTGATTTAATATCTCATGCGACTCTTTGTAATAATACACCTCTTCGTTAAAGCCCACAAACAGAGTACCGTCCAATACACACTCCTGCAACTGCTCATCTGAGAATATCAACCTATTAAAAACGGGGATATCGTCGCCCAGATAGCTAGAATATGGCGTAATTACAAGGTGCTTTTGTATGCCGTCTTTCTCATATACAAATTCTATTTGCTCAAGCAGTTTGTTTACTTCGATAATGAAGCAATTACACATATCAAATATGATGTTTGAATTTTTAATCTCGCACATAAAAAACTTCCAAATGGAAAAATGCCCTAATCCAACTCTATTTGCAAAAAACACTATTTTAAACTAATCAATTACGCACCGTGGCGACAACTCTTTCATCTGGAAGCTCGGCGGTGGCACTCAAACTTAGAACAAAGCTGTCAAAATTCGCCACCTAAACTTACTCCGCTTTTTCCTTGCTCTCCGTCTTCTCTTTGACTGCGGTTGCGGCTTCGTTTACTTTTTTCTTTGTCCAATCTACGGCGTTTTGGGTATCTTCTTTGACACCCTTGACGGTAGCGGAGCACCCGAAAAATACAAAAACAAGCAATAAAGATAGATATTTCATAGCTTACTTCTTAAGTCCATTTACTATACTTAGCATCTCATCAGACGTCAAAATCGCTTTTGAGTTTGCCTCATAGGCCCTTTGTCCAGTAATAAGGTCTGTCATCTCTTCAACAAGCTGAACATTACTCATCTCCACAAAGCTCTGTCTTATAGAGCCTCTCCCCTCTAACCCAGGTACGCCAACTATGGCATCACCAGAAGCCGTGGTATTGACATAATTGTTATCGCCTAGCGCATGAAGACCTGCCGGATTTACAAAAGATGCCGTCTCTATTTGACCTATTTGTTGCAAAGCTGTTTGTCCCGCCTGAAGTACACTCACGGTTCCATCTGTAGCGATTGATATTTTAGTCGCATCAGATGGAACTACGAGCTGTGGGATAAGTGGATAACCGTCAGCCGTAACAACTGTACCATTACTGTCAAGCTTGAAAGAGCCGTTTCTTGTGTATGCCGTAGTACCATCCGGAAGCTGAACTTGAAAAAATCCATTTCCGGATATGACCATATCAAGGTCGTTGCCAGTCTCTTTGAAACTTCCTTGTGTAAACATCTTTTGAACGCTTGTCGGACGAACGCCAAGACCTACGTCTATCCCTGTAGGCGACATAGTTGTCGTAGATGTCGCGGCACCTGCGTACTGCATGGTTTGGTACATCAAATCTGCAAATTCTGCCCTTCCTTTTTTGTAGCCTATCGTATTTACGTTTGCGATATTGTTTGAGGTAACATCTATTTGTAGCTGCTGGGCTATCATACCCGTAGCGGCTGTATAAAGTGATCTCATCATGGCTTATTATCCTCTCACGTTTCCAAGTTTGTTTATAGCGTCCGAATTAAGGTCGTTCATTTGCGTATCCATTACCTTTTGATACATCCCGACAAGCCTGTTCGTCTCTATTAATGCGGTCATTTCAAGAACAGGATTTATATTACTCTTTTCGATATAGCCCTGCATCACAGCGCCACTACCATCCGTAAGCAAAGGCTGTTCCTCATTTGAATATAGATTCTGCCCCTCTTTTTTGAGCATTTTTACATCATCAAATTGCGCTACTAGCATTTGAGCGTCAGGCTCTTGATTTAATACCTGACCTTGAACTTTATAGTGGATGCCGCCATTGGGGTCTATCATCACTTCTGCGCCCTCAGGAACAGTGATATAGTTTTTTGCTTCAAAATAATTTTGAGGCAGCACTGGATAGCCGTCTTTTGTAGCAAGCCTACCCTGCGAATCAACAACCAAAGAACCGTCTCTCGTATATCTAACACCACTTGGCGTTTCAACCGCCAAAAATAAATCTTCTTTTTTTAGTGCCACATCAAAGGGATTGCCCGTTTTTGCCATTGAGCCCAAATCAAAATTTGTATACTCTTCCACTATATGCGGGGTATTATTCAAAGACCTATTTAAAAACTTAGCGGCAGGTTTTGTGTGATTTTCAAGTGGCAACTCATCCCTCATCTCTTGGAATAATCTCTTAAAATCACCAATAACTACGTCGTCTCTTTTGAATCCATTTGTATTTAGATTAGCCAAATTGTTTGTGACGACTTGCAGTCTATTAAACTGCGTAACCATCCCACCAGTGGCATCATAATAACCGCTTTGCATTGCGCCTCTTAAATATTTTTACGCTTTATCAGCAAAAGACGTTCCAAAGTTGAGTGTGTTCAAATTTAATAAACTTTTTTGTATAATCGCCCTTCGCTAAAAACGCATTAATGCGTAAAATTCTCCAAAAAACACTCGCAAAGAGGAAGTTAAAAGTGTCTGCAAAATCTACGGCAAACCAATTAGAAGATATATTTAAAGATAATAAAAACGAAACGTTAACATACGAAAAAATCGTCGAGACAATGGACAAACTGCCGACAGCCGCAGTTGCCAAAAAAATCTCGGAAATGGCGAAAAAAAATAAAACATTCCTTTGCTCTTCAGCCGAAGCGGCAAAGCTAATGAATATCGCCGATGCGCAAAGAAACAAAGAAGCATTCCTTGCGATGAAAAGCGAAATGCAAACAGATACTATGGACTTCACAAAAGATAAAGAGCTGCTTGAGTGGTCACGCTCCGATAGTCCAGTCAGAATGTATCTAAGAGAAATGGGGCAAATCCCACTTCTCACAAAAGAAGAAGAAGTTGAGCTATCCATCAAAATAGAGCAAGGCGAGGACATGATCCTTGACTCTATCTGCTCTGTCGGCTACCTAATCCAATTTATCATCAACTACAAAGAGGCTTTGATAAATAGGGAACGACGCGTAAAAGAGCTATTTAAAAGCTTTGGCGACGAAGAGGAAGAGGAAGAGGAAGAAGCCGAGTATGAAGACGGTGACGACATAGAAGAAGAAGGCGAGGCTGACAAAGGCATCTCCAAAAAAGACCAAAAACGTGTAGAAAAAGTCCTCGAAGCCTTCAAGACATTGGAAAAAGCAAAAAAAGAGTGGGAAAAAACAAACAAATTCGACATGGTTGGCGATGACCAACTAGCCCCTGAGAACTTGCTCAACATACTTGTAAACGCATTCAAAAAAAGAATGGTAAAAGAAGCGCTTTTGGAGCTTGGACCGACATCAAAGCTCATAAATGAGCTTGTTCGAGCAATGGAAACAAGCTTAAAAAGCGATGGCGATTTTGATAAAGAGCTCAAGAAACTTGAGTATAGATTGCCGCTTTTCAACGATCAGCTCAAAGAAAAGCACAAAAAAATGCTCGAAAACATTGTCAATATGACAAAAGAAGAGATAGCTGCAAGCGTACCAGAACAAACGATGGTTTCTACATATATGGAAATCAAAAAACTCTTTGAAAACTTTGAAGCCGGAAAAGATAGCTTCAATATGCAACCAGAAGAGCTAAAAGAGGTTTTGGAGCAAATCAAAAGAGGTAAAAAAATCTCAGATGACGCTAAAACCAGAATGGCAAAATCAAACCTAAGGCTTGTTGTATCAATAGCAAAAAGATACACAAATAGAGGGCTACCATTCCTTGATCTCATCCAAGAGGGCAATATAGGTCTCATGAAGGCCGTAGATAAATTCGAGTATAAAAAAGGGTATAAGTTCTCCACTTACGCAACTTGGTGGATTAGGCAGGCTATTAGTCGCTCTATAGCAGATCAGGCCAGAACCATTCGTATTCCGATACATATGATTGAGTCTATTAATAGAATCAACAAAGTAATCAGAAAACATATCCAAGAGACGGGACAAGAGCCCGATGTAGACGCAATAGCCGAAGAGGTACAACTATCTGTAGAGAAAGTCAAAAATATTATCAAAATAACGAAAGAACCGATAAGCCTTGAGGCACCGATAGGAAACGAAGACGACGGTAAGTTTGGGGATTTCGTAGAGGATAGAAACTCTGTTAGCCCTATGGACAATGTAATGAAACAAGATCTAAAAGAGCAAATAGACAACGTGCTAGAACAACTATCAGACAGGGAAAGAGCTGTTATAAAAATGAGATTTGGTCTACTAGATGACGAATCAGATAGGACTCTTGAGGAGATAGGCAAAGAGCTTAGCGTAACAAGAGAGAGAGTAAGACAGATAGAGTCAAGCGCAATCAAAAAACTAAAACACCCAAAAGTTGGGCGAGCGCTAAAAAGCTACATAGAAAACTAAATATATTTTGTCGGTCTTTTGACCGACAAAAATTGACTACTTGAAAGTAACTAGATTATCAACCATTCTATTCATCACATTGCCGCACGCTGGAGAAAATCCAAGAACGCACCCTCTATCCATATAAAAAAAGCCGACATTCATTTCCCTTGCGCCGCCATTAACACCGTCTACGCCGTTAAATCTATTAACACCATAGTAGTAGCATCCGGCCGCATTATTTAGCTCACAAGCTTTTTGCAGATAGTTATCCGAGCTAGCGGCATTTTTTGCAACACCTTCCGCTCCCGATTGATAGAATATTGCCATTGAAAGACAAGAGTCCCCACTACCAATTTTACAGCCCTTCTCAAATAGCGGAACTGCTTTTTTCATATCTTTTTTGACTACTTTGCCTGCTTCATATATAGTAGCTAGCGCATCACAAGCACCGGCATTGCCTGCATCGCAGCTTTTTGTATATAAATCAACTGCCTTTGATTCATTTTTTGCTACACCCATACCGTTCATATTGAAATATGCAGCGTTAAAGCATGCTACTCCATTTTTTTCTTTGTTACAAACACCTTCAAAAATAGACGCAGACTTTGCGTAGTCTTTCGCCTTGTAGGCAGCCATCGCATCATCAAAGGTTGCTCCAAAAACGACGCTTGAGATAAATGCAGAAATCAATATAGCCTTTTTCATCAAAATCCTTTTTAAACTTTAGGTTTTTACAAATTATAGCAAACGAAAATAATATTTGTTAATTTCCATCAAAAGACGTTATTTTTAAGAACATCTTGCATACAATCTTTAAAAATTCTTGCAAAAAGGGATACAATGAGATTATTTTTGGCATCAATACTGATGGCGGCAACCACATTATTTGCGGCTCCAGAATGGGCTTCTATATATCAAAGTCCGGAAATCGATTTGTCTTATGATAAAAACGCATACAGAGTAAATCAAAGCTCAAAAAGCAATGTTAGAATGGCGGTTGTTTTATATAATTATAAACAAGGCGGAACGAAGAGAGCCTTGATAGACTCTCTTAAAAAGCTTGGCATAAAAGGTGCTGCAGACTTCCAATATGCAGTAGACTACAAATACTTTAACACCGTAAAAGCCGAAAGCTACAAGGGTGCAACTATTTTTATGGATAAAAATTTTAAAGTACTGGACACAAAAGAGTATAAGGAGGCGTGGAATAAAAACACTTCAGAGGATACGCAAATAATAATGGCAATACTCAAAAATCAAATGGGTGCCTAACAAAACAGTCTCTCGTATTTGCGAGAGACCCTTCTTTTTACTTTACCTTCAACAAGTCATAATCTTTGCCAAAATTCAAAATAGTAGGTGTTTGTGGATGTCCGATTGACGCAGACAAAGCGGATGTCTCTTCTTTTGCAAACATACCCATCTCTTCAACACTTACCGAACCGTGCTTGTCTTTGTCGACTTTGGCTGGACTATTTAATCCATCCAAAAGCACATGCGTAAATAGTCCGTTGCCCTTATAGCCATCTATCGCTGTCTGCTGACTGCCGGCGGATGCGTATATGTGAAGTCCGCTCTTTTTAGCCAATACCGACATTTTAGAATCATAAAGCCCAGACATTACAGCATCGAGACCACCGGCGTGACAAGTATCAAGTACAAAAAGTTGCTTGAATGATGCTATCTCTTTGCTGATATTTACAACGTCATTTGAACTTATCATCGTATTTGGATCCAAAATGCCATTGTATGAATGGGTCACAAGATAATACTGCCCGTCAAAAAGCACACCGTGACTAGCCGCAAAAAATACGAACACATCTTGCGGCTCCGCATTTTTTGCAATTTCACGCAAACTTGCCTGTATGTTTTGTTTTGTCGCTTCTTCATTCGATATTACTTTTTTTACCACATTGTCTTTTGCAAATATTGTTTTTGACTTTTTGTCAAATAAACCAATAAAATCACTTGCATCTTTTGCGGCATATTTTAGGTTTGCATCGCTCTCAAGAAATTTATCAATGCCAATTGAAACAATATATAATTTAGGCGCTTTCGGCTTTTCAGTGGAGGTGTATTCTTTTGCGTCAAATCCACTTTGTGCGGTATTTGACGCATTAAATGCTGATATCATATATTCATTCTGACCGCTAACCGCCCAAGTCTCAAAATAAGATTCTACAAATTCACCCTTGATATTAGAGACTATTGCAGTGCCAATCGTTTTATTCTCTTTTACTTTTTTTAACGCCCTCTCATTGCTTGCTTTTATGGATGACGATGTTTGAGCTGTGAGTTTTGCCTCCTCTTTTTTTAGCACGCCGTCAGAATCACTATAATATCCATCGGAATATGCCAACTTGCCGTTATGGAACAATCTTATCTCACCTATTCCACCGCCCATGGAACGTACTTGATAATACACTTTTACTTTTCCGGCCGCAGATGGAGATATTTTTGTTATCTTAGCTTCTGGAGTACTATTAGCTAGGGCGTCCTCTATATTCATTGGTATATATTTGGCTACATCGTCTCCGGCAAGTTTCATTCTGACTATATCCGTACGATAAAAAATATCATACATTCTATCCATCGTCACAAGAGAGGCCTCTTTATTTTCGCCCCTATTTACATGATAACCGAGATACTTAGCACCATTTTTCGAGGATGTAAAATACCCCTCTGGTGTCCATACTATCCATTCATTATTTTTTGATACAAAAACGGAGACAAGTGGCAATATCTGTTTGTGCCTATAAACGGATGCAAAATTACCGCTTGCAAGATGTGCACTTTGCATTTCATCTATAGTGTTAATAGGCCATTTCTTATTATCCTCGCTGTTTTTCCTACTATCCAGCTCGCTTTGAAGCCAGACAGTGTCAACACTAGGTTGTATTTTACTTAGACCATTTAGTGACCATACTTTGAAGCTCTGGTCACCAGAGCCGCTAACTAGCCACTTGTCATTTGCGGCGAGGGATAGAATATCAACACTATGCCCGACAAGCCTAGCAAGCAACTCACCGTTAATGTTAAAAACATGCAAATAACCGAAACGGCCACCGCTCACAATCAACCCATCCTGCGTAAACCCATAAACAGTGTGTGCGCTACCATTGTTTTGTGACTTTACAATCGACGCGACTACTTTTGACCCCAGCTTCACAAGGAGTTTCCTGTCGTTTTCAGACGTTTCAAGCGAATAACCATTCCAAGTTTTAGGCATTCTGCTGAAGCTTGTCATTTTATTTTGTTGCACAGAACTCAGTGTAAAATTTTGAATATTAAATACTCTTTCAAGAGAACTATTGTTGCTAGCTATCTCGCCAGAGTCAAACGTATTGCCAAAAGCAATATCATCTCCTCTTATTCCAATAGCAAAAACACCGCCGCCAACCTCTTTTGATGATTGAAGCTCTAATTTTCCAACAGGCGAAAAGGCTTTAATCGCAAAACTACTGCCACCGGCAGCCAATACTTTTCCATTTGGCAAAAACGCTGCAGCCCTTACTAGATTATCGAATGGGAGTTTATTTTGTTCTGCAAATTCAGGAATTTTGTACACTTTTACGACACTGTCATTTGCTGATGAAGCCATAGAGACCGCCAGTTGTTTACCGTCTTTTGAAAGAGCGAGTGTATTTATCGGCAACGGAGATTCAAACTCCGCCACAAAACCAAACTGCTTATCATATATAGTTATCCACTTATCAAGACAACCTATGGCCACGTATCCTCCACCAGAGGCTATGCTGTCAACTGCTGCCGCCTGATATTTTTCCGCTACTAGCCCCTTGTTTACATCATAAATATGCACCGTTTGATGCTTGCCTACAGCAATGACGTATTCGTTTGTCATAAATCTAACCGAAAGATAGCCCCCACTACCGTCCATCTCTTTTCGAAGCCAATCTTTTGCTTTATACTGATGACTTTTTATAAGTGCACCTGTTTTTGCATTCCAAAAATTAACACTATTGTCAGCAGATACCGACACTAACATTTTGCCGTCAGGACTAAAGTCGAGGTCATTTATGACATCGGTATGCCCCTTGAGCAGGCTTAAAAGCTTGCCTATTTTGTAGTCATACAGCCTGATAGCGCCAGCTCTTTTTAAATCTCTTTGATCATAAAACATTCCGCCAGTAGCAAGTATGTTTGAATCCGGTGAGACCGCAATACTATAAACTCCGCCCCAGCTTTGAGACATCTCGCCTAGGATTTGCCTTTTTTCACTCATTGTGGAGCTATCCCAAACCCGCACGCTATTATCTGAACTGGAGGTTATTATCTCTTTTCCATCATAAGAGACAACCATCTTTTTGATAACAGACGTATGTATTCCAGTAGACAGCTGAGGAAATATCTCAACGCCAAAGGCAAATACAAAAAATGAAAGCATTAACAGGACTGCTCTCATTTTGCCTCCTCATCAAAAGTGCTCATCATCAGTACATTTTCGGCTGTTTTTTCTCTCGTATCTTTTACCTTTGAAATCGCCCTTGTCTTCATTACGCCGTCATTTGCGCTAACCCCAACTCTATATAGACCTGTATTTTTTTCATAAATGTATTGTGGAAGCTTCGCATTTTTTGTTGTAGCGATTATCTGATAAGACTCCAGCCCAAACGGTGGCGTAACCTCATATTCGCCAAGGACAACATCCTTATTCATCTCTTCCCCAGATACACGCTTGATGAACTTTGCCGTACCGGTAGCGTTTTCATTTATCTCAACCAAATAGGATATGTTTTCCCCTGGTTTTTTTGAGTGCCCGACAATATAAAATTCACCAACCTGACTAAGTTTCGCTACAAGCTTAAATCTATCCCCTTTTTTGAAGACAAGAGAGTTTGAGCCCCTGTCGGTACTAAGAGATGCTCTAAAATCATCAGATACGACAACCCCGCTTTGCAGTAGTGCCTCAAAACTATTGTCGATTGGTTTGTATCCATATTTACTATAAACCGCCTCATCAACGCTAAGCGTCTTTGACTCTAGACTTGTTCCGTCTGCATTGTAGAGCGTATATGTTACCTCTATCGAGTTTTTCAGGACTCTATACTTGCCTATATAGCGATATTTTGCGTCATTTTGCGCTTTTACCCCTTTCATTGCTGACTCAAGCCTGTCCTTTACAACCATTGAGAACTCTGTCGGTGTAGTGGAGGTGGACGGCGTAGGGGCATATATATACACGCTATCATACTTTGTAAGCGTAAAAGCCCTTGTCAGTCTCTCAATAGTGTCTATTTTTCTTGATATTTTCTCAAGCTCCGCCGTTATCTGCCCTCTGGATACCAACTGAGCATCAATGCTTGAGCCAAGCAAAGTTATAACGCTTTTTAGCCTTGCATACTCATCATAACTTTTGATAGCCTCTTCAAGGAGTGATTGTTTTTGTTCTGTATTTTTGGAGGAATTGGCCGCCGAAAAATTCTTTTGGCACTCTTTCGCAACATCCGCAGCTCTATTCTTGTATGCAGACAATGAGTTTTCTTTGAGATTGACTTTGACATAATAAGGCTTTTGCGATACAACCTCAAACTCTGGAGCCAAAATAGGCAAGCTAGATGTAACCTCTAACTCAGACTCAGCGATACCCTCATTTTTTGAGTTTTTAAATGAGTAGTATCTACTTTTTACCTCACTAAAAAGATTTGAAGATAAATCTGAAAGTGCCGCTTTTTTGGCATCTTCAAGGGTTTCACCCTGACCAACGCCGCTATAGTCGGTAGCCCAAATTGATGTTGAAAATAACAATACGAGGAATCCTAACTTTGTGCGCATTAGCCCCTCCGGGTTTGGTTTTTTGGATTAGTATTATTGATTATTACGAAAAAACTTTAATATTAGTCCAACTATACCTCTGATAATAGCCACAATAAGGTAAGCCCCAAAAGCCCAAGCAAAAGCGTGTGCAAGCTGGAAAGGGCTTTCTATTATGGTTATTCGCTCAGGATGCATATAAAGAGCAAGCGCAATTAGTATGGCTAGATATATGAGTATCTCTTTTTTTATCACTTTTATCAAAACTCCCTCCTGAAAAAAAACATAAAAATTAGAGCCGAAATTGGAAGTACCGCAATTCCAACCAAAAACGAAGGGATGTGAAGTATTCCGTTATTTGCAAAATACAAAAAAACCCCGACAAAAACAGCGTACGCAAGTAGTCGGACGGGAAACAACCACCCCTTGTACGTCTTTGTCAAAAGCGACATTTTGCTCGGTTTTTGCTCTTCTTCGTCGTCATCTTCTTCTATTTCGTTTTTGGTACCAATAGGCGTATCAACTTTTGAAGATAGCACTACTTTTTTGTAGCCGTAAAACGTAGCCGTAGCAACAAGAAAGAACGCCACAAAAGAGGCCGAATAATTCACAACCCCCTGTGTACCAAACGCAATATAGCAGAACACTAGAAGCGAGGTAAAAATAGAGGCGACTATTTTAGCTATTGTCACTGCCGTTCATCCTTTGGTATCTTGGGTCTTTTGCTAGTTCATCAAGCTCTCTTTTTTGCTTTTTGTATGCTCTATATATATTGTTGATCGCTGCCCCAACACCCCAAAATACACCAAGCCACATTAGCCACGGCTGTCCAAATAGCGCTTTTAAGCCGAAACCTATCCCGACACCGATAAGTATTGCGACACCTATAGAGATACCAAGGGATAACTGGTCTAGCCCCTCTACTTTTTTGAGATGTTTTGGCTCTTTGCTCTCTTCTTGCATCATTGCCCCTTTATCGCCGCAAATGACTCTTTTGCAGCCGCAAGCGTAACATCGACGGTTTCATCATTCATAACGGAGCACATAAACCCTGCCTCAAACTGACTAGGGGCTAGATAAATACCTCGCTTTAGCATCTCGGAGTGAAATCTACCAAAAAGTGCCGTATCGCTAGTGAGGGCATCCGCAAACGAATTTACTGGATTTGCATTAAAGAAAAATCCGAACATCGTTCCTGCATATCCGACTTGAAGTGGCACTTCATAAGAGGTAGCAATATCTTTCAATCCATTGGTTAGTTTTTGAGATAGTGCCCCGAGTCTGTCATACAACGAGACATCCTTTTTTAGTTTGCCTATCTGAGCAAGTCCAGCCGCCATAGCAACAGGATTTCCACTGAGCGTTCCCGCTTGATACACGGCCCCCAGAGGACTCAGGATTTGCATAATCTCTTTTTTGCCTCCAAAAGCGGCGCACGGCATACCGGCTCCTATCACCTTCCCAAACGTCGCCATATCTGGCCTTGCGCTGGTATATGCGAGCGACCCAGTGAGCGAAGCTCTAAAACCGCTCATTACTTCATCAAAAATAAGTACCGCACCGTGTTTGTCGCATAGCTGTCTAAGCCCTTTTAAAAACTCGTCAGTTGCAGGAACGAATCCCATATTTCCAGCAACGGGCTCCACAATTATGCAAGCTATATCACTAGAGTCTTCAAAACATTTTTTTGCACTCTCTAGGTCATTGTACTCTGCTAAATGAGTGTGCTTTGTAACGTCAGCCGGAACGCCAGGACTTGACGGTGCGCCAAACGTAGTAGCGCCGCTTCCGGCCTGAACGAGCAGGCTATCGGAGTGTCCGTGATAGCAACCTTTGAACTTTACAATGCCGTTTTTACCAGTATAACCCCTAGCCACACGAATAGCGCTCATAACCGCTTCAGTGCCGCTACTTACAAACCTTAGCATCTCTACTGGCTCATAGATGGAGATTATCTCATTGGCCAGCATAGTCTCCGCCTCGGTCGGAGCACCATAGCTTACACCGCCTCTTACGGCTGAGATTATCGCCTCTTCTATCTCTTTATCGCAATGCCCGAATATTAAAGGCCCCCAGCTTTGGATGTAATCAAGGTATCTATTGCCGTCAATATCAACCATATAAGCGCCTTCGCCTTTTGCAATAAAAGGAGGCGTGCCGCCGACACTTTTAAACGCCCTAACTGGAGAGTTAACACCACCCGGAATTACTTTTCCGGCATCCTCAAAAGCTTTTATACTTTTTTCAAATCCCATTTTCAAAAAACCTTTGTTATCATCTGTTTAAAGATAGATTATACAACAACAGGATTTAACCGCAATGATAGTAGATGACGCACTTCTCAGTAAATTAGAAAAGCTCTCAAGCCTAGAGATAAAAGAAGAACAAAGACATGAAATAAAATCACAAATTGAAAATATCATCACTTTTGTGGACAGCTTAGGAGAGCTAGACGATAGACTTGAAGGGATAAAGTTCCCGGCGGTTGAAAAAAGCTTGCCGTTAAGAGCTGACGAGCCGCAAAAAAGCAACACCATAAACTCAATCATGCAGCATGCACCAAAGACGGAAGAGACATTCTTTGTCGTACCTAAAATCATAGAATAACAAGGAAAGCCGATGTCGTCAATGACACTTGATAAGATACTAAATACGGTCATAGCCTACAAGGCTTCCGACTTGCATCTTATAGCAGGAACAGAACCGCAAATCAGAATATCGGGCAAGCTGGCACCACTCGACCTAGAGGTGCTAGACTCCGCCTCTCTGCAATCACTGTGCTACTCAGTCATTAACGACAATCAAAAAAAATACTTTGAAGAAAACAAAGAGCTTGACTTTACGTTTGCGTTAAAAGGAGTCGGTAGATTTAGGGCAAACTACTACTACCAGCAAGGCTCAGTTGCAGCGGCCTTCAGGATAATTCCTGAAAAAATACCGACACTTGAAGACCTGAAGGGGCCTTCCATTTTTACCGAGCTAGTCAAGAGAGAAAAAGGGCTTGTTTTGGTTACTGGTCCAACGGGAAGCGGTAAATCTACAACAATGGCGGCAATGATTAACGAAATAAATATAAACGAGCGAAAACACATAATTACGATAGAAGATCCGGTTGAATTCCATCATGAACACAGAAACTCGATAATATCTCAAAGAAATGTCGGCGAAGATACAAAAAGCTTTTCTAGTGCGCTGAAATATGCGATGAGAGAAGATCCAGATGTTATACTTGTAGGCGAGATGAGGGATGTTGAGACAATACGAGCAGCCGTAACTGCCGCAGAGACTGGACACCTTGTATTTGCAACGGTTCACACCAACTCCGCCACGCAAACAATCAACAGAATAATAAACGTTTTTCCAGCAGAGGAGCAAGCTATCATAAGAACACAGCTCTCAATGAGCTTGTCAGCCATCATATCACAAACGCTAGTTCCGACAATAGAAGGTGGGCGTGTTGCGGCTCATGAAATACTAATTAACAATCCAGCCATAGCCAACCTAATCAGAGAAGATAAGGTCCATCAAATCTACTCACAACTACAGCTAGGTCAGAGTAAAACTGGGATGCAAACATTATCTCAGGTGCTGATTGATCTGGTTAGGGCGAGAATAGTCGCAAAAGAAGAGGCGCTCAGATTTGCTACAAATAAAGAAGAGGTCGAAAGAGCCTTAGGAACTGGTGGCGGGGGAACGCTAGGCGGGCTTTAAGCCCTGTGCCTAGCAAAAACTAGATTTTATGAGCCTGCGAAGCCCAAGCGCTTTGATCCCATGGATCAAGAGTTTTTACTTTTTTCATAAAATAATCAAAATCGCTCGGCAATAATGCTTGCTCTCCATCAGATAGAGCGCATTTTGGATTTGGGTGTACTTCGATATTGAAACCATCCGCTCCAGCCGCCATACCGGCATATCCAAGAGCCATTACATATTCTCTTTTACCTGCTGCATGGCTAGGGTCTATAACAACAGGAAGGTGCGTTAGTGTTTTTAGAAGTGGGACTTGCGCCACATCCATCGCATTTCTAAGGGCAGTTTCATAGCCTCTTGTACCTCTAAGGCACATCATCACATCCTTTAGACCTTCACTCATAAGATACTCGGCACTCATAAGATGCTCTTGAACCGTACTCGCAATACCATTTTTAAGAAGAACCGGCATACCTAGTTTTCCAACCTCTTTGAGAAGCGAGAAATTTTGCATATTTCTAGCACCAAGCTGAATGACATCGGCATATTTGCAGACAACATCTATGTCTCTTTCGCTCATAAGCTCTGTAACGATAGGCAAACCGGTTTCATCTCTTGCTGCGGCAAGCATCTTAAGAGCTTCTTCACCACCACCCTGGAAAGTATAAGGGCTAGTTCTAGGCTTGAATGCACCGCCTCTTAGCATATTTGCACCGGCAGCTTTTACGGCTTTTGCTATCTCTATAAGAGTCTCATATGTATCAACAGAGCACGGCCCAGCCATATACGCTTTGTGCCCTCCGCCAACTTTGACGCCTCTTACATCTATAATCGTATCATCAGGATGGAAGTGTCTGCTTGCAAGCTTATACGGAGCCGACACCTCTAACACTTTTTCTACACCATCAAGTGCGCTTAGAGGTCTTCCAGACAAGTCCCTCTTGTCGCCTATAATTCCTATGATAGATTGTTCATCGCCTATGGTAACGCTTACCTTGTGTCCCCAGCTCTCTATTTGCGCAGCTGCGGAGTTAATTTGTTCTTTTGTAGCCTCAGGGCTCATCACTAATATCAAACCGGCATCCTTCACAATAAATATTCCAAATTTTCTGCCTATACTATCCAAATAAGACAAAAATTAACTTTAAATGCCTATAATGCGAGCTATTATAAAGGGATGCCTAATTGTATGAAAAGCCTAAAAGAGTTAGAAAGTTTTTTTGAGAAGTTTCCGATAAGTGCGGATGAGCTAGCTGATTTCTCAAAGAAACTCGGCTTTAAAGAGTTGCCTATAGATACTCTTGCCGAAGTTTTGAGGTCGTGTGGTATGCCGTTGCAAAGAGATGGGGAGGGCTTCTCTCTTGTCACGGAGACTCTAGCGATTGAGAATACGACATTTTGTTTTGTCGACATAGAGACAAATGGTTCAAATCCTAGAAACTCGCAAGTCATAGAAATAGGGGCCGTCAAGTACAAAAACGGTGTTTTTTTAGACTCTTTTGACGAACTGATATACGCCGAAAGACTGCCGCAAAATATAGCCGAAATAACAAAGCTCTCCCTTGATGACTTAAAGGGAGCAAAAAAAGAGCGAGAGGTGTTACGAAAATTTAAAGAGTTTTTGGGCGACTCTATTTTTTGTGCACATAGCGCCGATTTTGATTTTAGCTTTCTTTCGAAAAGTTTTCAAAAATATAATCTAGGCCCAATATTAAATCGCAAAATATGCACGCTCGATCTAGCAAAAAAAACACTTAAGGCCTCGAAATATGGACTAAAAACACTCAAAGAAGAACTAGGGCTTGGCGACGATGTTCACCACAGAGCTTTGCCGGATGCAAAAAGTTCGGCATTTGTTTTTGAGGCTGGACTCAAAAACATTGAAATTAATCCCGTTTACGTCGATAACCTAATTAGATTTATCAAAGCCAAAGAGCTAAAAAAAGAGGAAGAGGTGGACTTAAATCATGTGTGAACTGTACATTCTGCTCGCCTTTGGTCTTGGTCTTTTTAGCGGATGGCTTATAAACTTTTTACTTGCCGGCCAGTACATAGAAAAAGCTGTAGATTCTTACTACTCGCAAGATAAAAAAGATGAAATAAAAGCCGCCGTAAGCAAAGAGCATAAAAGATTTAAAATATCTACGCTTTTTTGGCTTGTGTTTTTATTTGCTTCTTTCATATTTTTGATATACATAATGAAAACAACACCTGTGCCTAGAAATCAAGCAGCAGAGGCTCTGGACAAGGCAGATAATAAAGAGGTATTCAAGACGCTTGTAGATACGATGAAAAACTTTTCAAAATAAGAAGTTATTGGGGCTGCCCACTAGCCTTCAAAAGTTCGTCTTTCATCATTTTTTGCACTATCTCTTTAAATATCGGCACCGCCGTCATTGAGGCGAAGTGAGCCCTTTTTGGGTCTATTACGAGTACGCCTATCGTGTATTTTGATTGTCCGTCATTAGCGAAGCCAAAAAATGAGCTATTAAAGCTTCTTGCATAACTCCCATCTTTTGCGATATGTGCGGTTCCAGTCTTGCCGCCGAGCTCTATTCCATCTATTTTCGCGGCTACTCCAGTCCCTTTTTCTACGACTTTTTTTAGTATTGATTTCATTTTTGCGGCAGTAGTAGCTGATATAACCTGTCTTATCTCATCCGGCGTTATTTTCTGCTCAAAGCCGTCCGCATATATAGAGCTTGCTATTTTTGGCGTTATATACACGCCGTCATTATTAAATACATTATATGCGGCCATCAGCTGCGAGAAGTTTGCCCTCATACCGTATCCATAAGAGACAGTCGCTTTGTATATCTCTGTGCCAAGCGCACTTCTTGATGGCAAATCACCTTTTAGCTCATAAGATATATCTATTCCGCTTCTTTTGCCAAAGCCAAATTTCTGCAAACCTTCCATATATTCATTAACACCGAGTCTTTGCGATATTTGGGCCATTACTATATTGCTTGAAAATATTATTCCATCCTCCGCCGTCATTGAGGAAGCCTTGTGCTCATCGGTAATCACCTTTGTACCAAGCTTCATTTGCCCATTGTAGCCGTTGATGATTTCAAACTGATTTAGCTTACCGCCCTCCAAAAGCATAGAAAATACAACCGGTTTGAGAGTTGAGCCAGGCTCATATACATATTGCACGGCATCTATTTTCATAGAGCCAACACTCTCTTTTGTGATATTGTACGGCACATATCTATTCGAAGACGCTATGGCAAATATTTTACCACTTCTCGTATCCATAACGGCAGCCATTATCTCCTCTGCATCAAGCTGTGTTCTGTACTTGTCAAGACTCTGCTCTAACTGCTTTTGAAGTCTAAACATTATGTTTAGCTTTAGATTTAACCCGTCAGTCCTAAGGGTTCTGTCTAGCTTCGTATTTAAAATCAAATTTCCACCGACATCCTTATATCCTTGCATAAAGCCGGCTCGCTCTGCGGATATATACTTGTCATAAAAATGCTCAAGACCGACCATACCACGCATATCTTCCGCTTTCACATAGCCAAGCACAGGCTGAAGCAAGTCATCATACGAGTAATTCCTCAAAAACTCGTTCTCCAAGATTTCAAGACCGTATCTAAAATACTTTCCCCCAACCCTTTTTGGCGTAAACATTTTCATTTTGTCAAAACTAGCGGATAGTTGCCTATAGTTTCTAGCCGACCTACCGTCAATATTGTCAAGTAGAGTAACTCGCCTATCGCCTGTTAGCATATCCCTCAACTCTTTATCGCTAAGACCGGAGTACATACTAAAAAGCCTAACAAATAAATCAAATTGTTCCGGCTTGATATTTTCTGGGTTTACGACTACGGAGTATGTTTTTTGGCTGATTGCGGCTTTATATCCGTCTGCGGATACTACTTCCCCACGAAGCGGGCTGTCTATCTCTTTTTTTATGGCATTGGTTTGAAATCTATCGGAGGTTGTTACGTCGAATACTCTAGCGGCAAATATCAAAAAGCCGAGTGCGAAAATTACGAAAAGACCAAGAATCTTACTTGCTTTTGAACTCATAAAACCCCTGGCTTTAAGAACTACATCTGAGTTCTAGATATCTCTTTATATGCTGATATTGCTTTATTTCTAACCTCTAGCATCATCTTCATACTAAGCTCGGCCTTACCTATCGCTATAGCGGCCTGATGAAGGTCTTTTACGTCGCCAGTAGCAAGGTCTGTCATAGCTTTCTCAGAATTCACTTGCTCGTCATTTGTAGCATCCAAGGCTTGTTTTAGCGCATCTGAAAAAGATAGCCCATCGCTACCAGATACTTTTGAAACTGATTTGACACCTACGGTAGGCTCAATGAGACTACCGACTTTATTAAGTAAATCTGCCATTTTGTCCTCCTACCTAGCTTTTTAACATATCTATTGCGCTAGATGCCATATTTTTTACGCTTTGGAAAGCCGCTACGTTGGCCTGATAAGCTCTTGTTGCTTCAACTAAATCGGCCATTTCGATTACAGGATTAATATTCGGATAAGCAACATATCCCTGCTCGTTTGCATCTGGATGATTTGGTTCATATTTTAGCACAGGCTGGCTGTCATCTCGCACAACTTTATCAACAACAACGCTCATAACAGGTGGTTTTGAAACATTGTTTAGTCCAATCTTTTCGTCAAGCGGATTTTCATACTGATGAAAATTTGAATTTTTTTCAAGCTCTTTGTTGTAGTACTTCTCAAAATCAACAGCTTTAAACACCGCACTTTGTCTTCTGTATGGGCCGCCCTCGTCTGTTCTGGTTGTATTTGCGTTTGCTATGTTTGAGCTGATTAGGTCTAGCCTAAATCTTTGTGCCGATAGTCCATATCCGCTTATGTCGAATGAATTTAGAAATGCCATTTTTTAATCCCTTACGATAAGCTTTTGCTAGCGTCTATAACAGAGCTGAATATTGCGCTGTTTTTTCTATATGCACTTACCAGTGCAGTATACATAGTCGAGTTTTTGTTCATCTCGCTCATCTCTACATCAAGGTCAACGCTATTGCCGTCGTTTCTTGCCATGTGCCCATCCCTATAAAACATAGTAGGCTTAAGAGAGCTTGTATCATCCGCAGAGTCAAGGTGCGCTCCAGCCGTTTTAGCCATCTCAAGCTTAGGCTCTTTAGCTCCATAAGCTTTGTTGGCTTCAGACTTTAGCACATCCTCAAAGTTCAAATCTCTAGGTCTATAATATGGAGTATCGACGTTTGCGATATTTGATGAAATCATATCCTGTCTCACGGCCCTCGCATTGAGCGCAGAGTGCATAAACTCGCTGGCTTTTGAAACCGAGAAAGGACTTTCAAACATCATCCGTCAAACTCCATATATTTTTGTACTGTTAAAGCAAAGATTATTCCAATTTTTAGTCAAATTTTGTGTTTTATAGCTTAATTTTATAAGCGCTTCTCGGTTAAAATTATCGTAAAAAAAACGGTAGAGAATGGTAGATAGAAAACTTTTTGCCCTTACTGTGGCGGCTATAATAGTAGGCGTCATATTTTCATACTCTCTATCAGTATACCTATCAATTAATGACCCTTTCAAGGCGTCATTTCTAATAAAGCAACTCTTTTCGGCAATCCTCGGCATTTTAATTATGGGGATAATATCAAAGCTAGACCCCGACGTATCCCTTGGTAAAATCGGTATGTTTTTATTTGTCGTATTCCTGCTTATTATGATGGCTATGCCGCTACTCCCCTCCTCTCTTGTACCGATGATTAACGGCGCAAAAAGATGGCTAAACATAGGGGTGACCAACCTATCTCCGGTAGAGTTTTTCAAAATAGGTTTTATCTATTTTCTTGCGTGGAGCTTTACTAGAAAGTTTTACTACAAAGACGAACAACACTCGCTTGCCGATGAAATAAAAATATTTATACCGTATGTGGCTGTTTTGGCCGTCTCTTGCTTTTTGATAGTCGTTATGCAAAACGACCTCGGTCAAGCGATAGTTATATGTATTACCCTTGCAGTTATGCTACTTTTTGCGGGTAGCAGCTTCCGACTTTTTCTTAGCATCATCACAGCCGGTGCCGTCGGCGCTATAGTATTCATAGTATATTCAAGCTATAGACTAAACAAGGTGCTCCAATGGTGGGCAAACATTCAAGACTACATATTATCGGTTGTCCCTCCGTTTTTGGCGGATTATCTAAGAGTCGAAAAAAACGTCGTTGAAGAGGCATATCAGGCTACGCAATCACTCAATGCGATACACAACGGCGGAATGTTCGGGCAAGGGCTTGGCGGCGGGGTATTCAAGCTTGGATACGTAAGCGATATACACACGGACTTTGTTCTAGCCGGAATAATAGAAGAGCTTGGCTTTCTGGGGGCATTTGGGATAGCCATGTTGACGCTGGCTATAGTGCATAGGATATTCAAAATAGCAAATAGAAGCGAAAATCCAGTTTTTTATCTGTTTTGTGTCGGCATAGCGACAATGATTAGCTCTCAGTTTCTTATGAATTCGCTAGGTATAAGCGGCGTTATGCCAATCAAAGGAATTACTGTCCCTTTTATTAGCTATGGCGGCAGTTCACTTTTGTCTTTATCTATAGCGATTGGAATGATACTTATGATTAGTAAAAGGGCAAAACTATAATGATAGCGATAACAGGCGGTGGAACGGGCGGACATCTTGCGATAGCAAAGGCCCTAAAAGACGAGCTAAACAAAAGAGAGATGAAGCCAGTATTTGTCGGCTCTGAGGGCGGTCAGGACAAGGCTTGGTTTGAAAACGACGAAGGTTTTTGCGAAAAAGTATTTTTAGATTCAAAAGGGGTTGTGAACAAACGAGGTATCGCTAAAATTTTAACCCTTATCGGCGTCATAAAAAATATACTCTCAGCCCTAAAACTAATCAGAATAAAACAAATAACGACCGTGATTAGTGTAGGCGGTTATAGCGCTGCGCCGCTGGTTCTAGCCGCAATAATCGCTAGAAAAAAGCTATACATACATGAGCAAAATGCAATACAAGGAGCATTAAACAAACTCTCAGCCCCTTATGCGAGCGCAATATTTAGCTCTTTTGGCGACACGTCTCCAATAAAAGACTATCCAGTGGCAGACAAGTGTTTTGAGCTGGGAAGAGATAGAAAAGAGCTAAAAACAATAATATTCCTAGGCGGCTCGCAAGGAGCGGCAAAAATAAACGAACTTGCCATAGAACTAGCCCCAACATTAAATGCAAAAGGAATAGCAATAATCCATCAAACAGGGGCAAAGAGCTACGATGATGTTGCGGCAAGGTATAAAGAGCTTGGAATTGAAGCGGACGTATTTGGTTTTAGCAATAAGCTTCAAGACAAAATAGCATCAGCTGATTTTGCAGTAGCTAGAAGCGGAGCCGGAACGCTCTTTGAGCTTGCGGCGCATAGATTACCTGCATTTTTTATCCCATACCCTTACGCCGCAGGCAACCATCAAGAGTTTAACGCCAAATACCTCTCAGACAGAGGGGCGGCATATTATAAAAACCAAAATGAAGTCTCGGCGCAAGACATACTGGACGTTATCGAAAATAGCGAAAATATACAAAAAACGTCTGAAGCTCTAAAAAACATCATCGGCAAAAACGGTGCGAAACAAATAATCGATTACATCTTAAGCCATTAAAAAACATTGGCTTAATAAAAAATATAAAATCTTTTTGAAAATAAAAATCAAAACCCTTGACTTGTAAATTTTTTTTTGTTAGTATACTGATATTGATTTTCAAAAGGAGTTTGATATGTCGGTACTTGTAATAGGCGGCGACTATGTTGACCACATCAAAGGCACACTTTTTAGCCTCGGGGCAAAAGACATAGAACATTGGGATGCGAGAGCAAAAGATATCACAAGAAAAAAAATCCCAGACAAAACAGAATGTGTAGTTTTTTTGACAAGCTACTTAAATCACAACGCCATGAATCATTTTAAAAAAGAGGCTGCAAAGAAAAACCTAAAAACCATCTATGCCAAAAGAAGCGTTAGTTGTGTCTATGAGGAGTATTGCAAAGCCTTTGGAAAGCCTGATTTTGGTGAAAAATGTAAATGCGGTAATGAAATATGTGCGAAGAAATAAAAATGTATAGCAAAATGAGTGAGCGAAAGTCAAAAATATGCGCCAAAACACATATGGGCGTATTTTATGCAATACTCGTAACGCTAATACTCACAGGTGTAACAAAGCTTTTAGTATCTTAAGCTTTGTAAGAGGCTGTCAAACACTCCTTGAAAAAACACAACAGCCTCTTACAAAACTTAAAACAAAGGAAAAAAGATGTTATCCGAAACTCTTCTAAATAAACTAAATCAACAAATTGCACTCGAGGATTACTCGGCAAATCTATACTTGGCAATGAGCTCTTGGTGCGCCTACAAAGGTCTTAGCGGAGCAGCAAAATTCTTAGAAGCCCACAGCGACGAAGAGCACTCACACATGAGAAAAATATTTTCATATATAAACGAAACAGGCTCGATGGCGGTCATATCGGCCGTAGCAAAACCTCCGTTTGAATTTGAATCGATCAAGGACGTATTTTTGAAAACATACGAGCACGAAAAATCGGTAACAAAAAGTATTAATGAATTAGTAGAGGCTTGCTTGGCGGAAAAGGATTACTCAACATTTAATTTTTTACAATGGTATGTATCCGAGCAACATGAAGAAGAAAAACTGTTTAAAAGTATTGTAGATGTGATAGATATTATCGGATTGGATGGTAGAGGTCTATTTATGGTTGATAGAGAAATTGAAAAATTAGTAACAAAATAAGGAACAACAATGAACAAAAAAACAATACTCTCTTTGGCGCTTGCATCAGCTATATTTGCACAAGACGAAGCCAAAAAAGAAGAGCCGAAAAAAGAGGCAAAAAGTCTTGAAGAAGCATTCAAGCTTGCAGATGTAAAGGGACAAATTAGAGCCGTATATCAGTCTAATTCAAAAATCGACGACACAAGTGCGAGCGGTAAGCTGAGCTCTTCTGGTGACTTTTTGATCGGCGGCAAACTCAGTATCGAAACCGCCCCTCTTTATGGCGTCAGCGTTGGAGCTACGTTTTATACGTCAAATGCTATAGCTAACAAAAAAGACTACAAAGACGGAGATTATTACAACAACACAAAAGACTATACACTACTTGGTGAGGCATTTGCAAAATATAGCTTCAAAGATGGAGAGATAAAAGTAGGCAGAATGGAGTTAGACACGCCTCTAGCAAACTCTGACGACATTAGAATGACTCCGGATTTATTCACGGCAGCCATGGTGACATACTCCCCTATTGATAAGCTAAAAATTACCGGCGGCGTTGTCACGCAAATGGCGGGCTGGGAGAACGGAAATGATCATTCGAGATTCGTAAAAATGGGGGAGGTAATAAAATCTGCGACGGCCGACATAGATACAAATAACGGCAATACAAATTGGGCTGATTTTTTTGCAAACAATAACGGCGCTTTGGAGTCAAAACTATACCTCGCCGGAGTCTCCTATGAACACGATATTTTTGCAGCTCAGGCTTGGTACGGCAGACAAACTGAAATTATGGACACATACTATCTCCAAGGCAGTGTAAAGTCTTTTGAGACGGATGCGCTTAGCTTAAATATCGTCGGTCAGTATATGAGCGAGAAAGCAATCGGCAAGCTAAAGAGCTACTCCGAGGGCGCAGGGCTTGAAAACACAAAAATCAACTCAAATATTTACGGAGTTGCATTCGAGCTTGAATCAAAGGCCACAGGGCTAAACGCAGCTTTGGCATACAACAAATCAGGCAAAAAAGACGCTCAGCACTCAAACGGCGGAACGGCATACTTCTTTGGTGGAGCAAAAGACCCTCTATTAACGTCAATGGATGTTGAAACAGCCAATGGAGAAGGCGACATAAAGGCATACAAAGGCGAAATCGGCTTTAATTTTGAAAAAGTAGGTTTGGATGGCTTAAGTGCTGCTATTGCCAGTGGATACTTTGACAAAAAAGCAAGCTCCTCTTACTCAAAAGAGAATGATTTTGTCATTGCCTACGGATACAAAAATGTAAATATAGAGACAATGCTCTCAAATATAAAAGCAAAAGACGCCGAAGACAACACAAGGCTAAGAGTCTTTGTAAAATATGACTTCTAAGGAAATAAAGTGAACTTAACGGAAGTTAACTACGGAAAAGAATACACAATAACAAAAGTCAAAGCTGACGAGCCACTAAAGGGCAGACTATTGTCGTTTGGATTTGCGAAGGGGAATACGGTAGTCGTAACAGAGTACACCCTTACAAAGCAAACATACGACGTAAAGATAGAAGATTCTCAAGTAGCACTTAGAAGCGAAGAAGCTATGAGTATATTTGTCGAGGAGACAAAATGAAAAAGCAAATAAAAGTTGCTCTCGTCGGGCAACCAAACGTCGGCAAATCGCATCTTGTAAACTCAATATCCGGTGCGCACCTGCATGTTGGCAACTTCACGGGGGTTACGGTCGAAAAAAAAGAGGTTAAATTTGAGAGGGACGGCTATGAGATAATAATAACAGACCTTCCGGGTAGCTACAGTCTTAATTCATACTCGCCAGATGAGCAGGTAACAAAAGATTTTCTTTTGAAAGAGAGTTATGACGTCGTAGTAAACGTACTAGACGCAAATGCCCTCCAAAGAAACCTATCTTTGACTTTACAGCTTTTGGATATGGGCAAAAAGACAATCCTTGCCGTAAATATGATAGATGAAGTGGAAAAAAACGGCGGCAAAATAGATAACGAAGAGATATCAAAAATGCTCGGCGTGCCGGTACTTCTGGTCTCCGCAAAAGAAAAACGAGGGATTGACGAGCTAATTAGAAAAATCCTTGAGATGCACGAGTTTGGCAAAAGCGAAAACAGACTCACATACGACCAAAACATAGACGAAGCGATAACAGAGCTGTCGGTATCGCTGGCAAAAGACGCCGATTTAAGGCCTTTTGCAAAGTTTGTGGCGATTAGGCTACTTGAAAACGACAAAGAGATGTACAAAATAGTCCATGATAAACCTGTTTTTCTTGAGTTTCACGACATATTTACAAAAGTTAGCGAAAACCTCAGAACACTAGCCGGAGAGGACGATACCCCGACGGTTATGACAAATGCGAAAATATCAATAGCAAAATGGATATGCCAAAGAGCCGTTATAGCAAAACACAAAGAGACGTTGACGGAGCGGATGGATAAAGTCCTAATACATAGAATATTCGGACTACCTATATTTCTCACTTTGATGTGGCTTTTGTTTCAAGCGACGTTTACTATCGGCGAGTACCCTATGGGGCTTATCGAATCGGCTTTCACGTTTATCTCCGAACAAACGGCGGCGGCGCTTCCTATCGGAACGCTAAATAGCGCTCTTAGCGAAGGGGTTATTCCATCGGTCGGCGCAATAATTGGGTTTTTGCCAAATATCTTGATACTTTTTCTTGGCATCAACTTACTTGAACAAACTGGATATATGGCGAGAGCCGCTTTTTTGCTCGATGGTATACTAAAAAAATTCGGTCTTCACGGCAAGGCCTTTATACCTATGGTGACAGGCTTTGGGTGCTCTATCCCAGCATACTTGGCGGCTAGAACTCTAAAAAATCCAAAAGACAAGCTAATAACGATGCTAGTCATAGGCTTTTTCTCATGCTCGGCTAGGCTTCCCGTGTATGTGTTGTTTATTAGTGCATTTTTTGCCCCTGAGCACGCCGGAAATATATTGTTTGCAATATATATAACCGGTGCACTGCTTGCGATGATAGCTGCAAAAGTACTAAGACTTGCGCTCTTCAAAGGCGAGGCTGAGCCATTTGTTATGGAGATGCCAAAATATAGATTTCCATCGGCAAAAGGGGTGTTAAGAGACCTAAAAATCAAGGCTATGATATTTATCAAAAAAGCCGGTCTTTTCATAGGCACGGCTTCTATGGCGATTTGGTTTCTTGGTGCATATCCGGCGAATGAGCAAATAGACGAAGCTTACGCACCAAAAATAGAAGCGGCGGCAAGCGAGGTGGCAAAAAAAGAGCTTGAGCTTGCAAAGGCCGAGGAAAAACTAGAAAACAGCTACATAGGAACTATGGGTAAGACAATAGAACCTGTATTTGCACCGCTTGGTTTTGACTGGAAAATGTCTGTTGCCACCGTGACGGCCCTAGCGGCAAAAGAGGTTGCCGTGGGCACTCTAGCCACACTAAACGCTGTCGAATCCGGCGGTGATGAGCCATCAGAGGGACTCGTAGAGAAGATTAGGAAGTCCATAGACATCAAAGCTGGGCTTGCCTTCATCGTAATAGTGATGATTTACTCGCCTTGCCTTGCGGCAATGGGTACATTCTTTGCGGAAGTTAGAGAGACTAAGTGGAGAGCTTTTTATCTTATATATCCAAACGTGACGGCTTGGCTTGCGGCGTTTGGCGTGTATCACATAGCGGCTACATTCGGCCTATAAGCTATACGGAAGGGGTTGCGCCCTTCCTTTAGTTCATATGTCCGACGGTACCGCACTCGCAAGGGGCTACATTGCAGCTCTCTACAAATTCCAATCCAGTTAGTCTGGCATATTCTTCCAAAAGTGGCTTTGCCTCTTCGTTATAGTCATCTTCAAACTCAATACTAACTTCGCCGCCGCATCCTGTTCGCTTGATAAGCACCGTTGGATTTAACTCGTATTTTACGACCAAACTATCCATGGTATCGCATAGCATTTTCTTTTGCTCTTGAGTATCAAAGCATATAATAACCCTCAAAAATCTCTCTTCACTGCAAAAATACGCTTTCATTGTTCGCCTCTTGTCTTAAAAGTATTTTTCATTCTACTTTAACGGCGATAAAAAAATAGAGAAAATCAAATCACAAAGAGGACAAAAAAATCAACGTGTGAAAAATAGAGGCAAAATGCTAAATATGCTCATCGGACTGGCTTATCCATAAATCGTCTTTTTTGACGACCCCGGCATCCTCAAGCTGTGATAAAATCAAAAGCGCCGCTTCATACCTATCTTCAAATTCATCTTTTTTTCTAGCATATAGAGCTTTTTGTTTTTTGGAATACCAATACGCCCACGCTATAGAGGCCAAAAACAGACCGTATATCTCAAGCTGCCAATTCTTCATATCCAGCAAAACTATAAAATACTGAGCTGAAAAAAGGACAAAAAACTCTATAGACATAACAGTAAGAAGCGTTGAGCTTTGAGCAAAATCAAGAGTATATTTCTCATTTTCTCTCAAAAAAGATAGGTGCGAGTTGAAAAGCTCTATTTTTTTAACGTCTTCAACGTCATAGGCAAATTTATTTGAAGCGTCTTGTAAGTGTATATTGCTGATATTGTATTCCGTATTTAACGTTTTATATTCGGTAAGAAAGTCCGAGTTGTCTATCAAAAAATGCTCTATCTCTTTTTCGTCCATATTTTTGACACCGACTTTTTTTAGAATATCTTGCAATATCCCATCATATAGCCCTATCGTCTTTATCTCCAATGCCACTCTTTTTATGTTTACCATTTTAGCTCTCTTGTTTTCTTAGGCCCACGACCCACTTGGGGTCGCAGAGTAAAAAAACTATATACCGTAACTGGCGGTTTTGTCTTTTGAAGGGAGGAAAATTCCAATAAGCCCTTTTAGTCCGACAGACATAACGATATTAAACAAGAATATGAGCCACGCAAGAAGTATCATACTTCCAAATACTCCAGCAAGAGCCATCAAATCATAGTATTCACCGTTAAAGTACATATGCCGTCTAAGCATACCGTTTAGTCCGGCCATACCCATAAAAGCGCCCATACCGATACCGCCTATGAGATGAAGCCAAAAATGGATATTCGCCAGTTTTTGACTCCATAGCTTCGCCCCGTTTGTTACAAGCGGAAAGAGCGCATAAACAGCAGAATAAAGAGTCATATAAAGACCGACGATGATCGCTATATGAACGTGCGCTCCGATAATCCACTGCGTATTGTGCAAAACCCTGTTTAGCCCCATATCGGCTTGTATAATCCCTGCCGGAACGGCGAGACCGAAACCGATTAGGCCGCCCAGAAGGTATTTTAGTTCGTTAGTCATCTTGAGGGGTCTAGCTTTCCATAGTGTCACAAGAGTGATAAACAGTGCAAGCCCTTGCGTCAGTAGCTCAAATGCCGTTACCATCTCTCCCGATATTAGCTTCATCATCTCCGGCTGCCCCTGATCGCTCAGGAGGTGATGCGACCATACCATCCAAGAGACCAAAAGCTCAAGCATCAAAGCCGCCCTTGCGATATTCTCCATAAATAGCTTTTGCCCAGTAATAAGGGTAGCCAGAAGATACCAAGAGCCCGCCACATAGATAAGCACAAGGCCGTCGGCAACGAGGTCAAGCCCCCACCAAAACCAGTTTTTATAAAGTAACGCATCTACGCTTGAGACGTCCAGATTTATGCCGCCAAGCCCTGTTAGTAAAAACACAAGCACAAGCACACCGGCACCCAAAATAACGAGAGCATCAAGGAATGTATCCACAGTCCCTCTGAAAATAGCGACAACAGGAAGCGCCAACGCAGGCTCTTTGGAATAAGGGGGCTTTCCAGTCACCTTGCACCATAGGTTTAGCATACCGTCGATACCAAAACCTGATATTAGAAGCTCTTTTGTGGTCTTGTTCTCATGAACGCCGACTTTTGCAAAAATAGTCGCATAGATGTTGTAAATAAAGCACAGCGTACCGGTCATAATGAGCGCAACACCTGTTATAAAAACAACACCGCCTATGGCGCTAAACTGCTCCGTATCTGCAGGAAGCGGCCAATACAGCGTGTACAGTGGGGCATAACTCCAAACAAACGCCGCAATCCAAGCAAGAGCAGTACCGATAGTTATTTGTAGCCACGTCCAGTTTGCTAGTTTTACGCTATAAAGCGGTTTTTTTGTCAAGAAAGGAACCAAAAACGTAAACGCCGCAAAAACAAGCTGATAAGTAGAACCAAAAATTCCGACTATCGGATGAACCGTCATAATCGAGAAAAAGTGGGTTGGATCTGCAAACTCCGGCTGTGGAGCGAGCCTAGGATGAATCTCCACCATCCTCATAATCATCCCCTCAATGGAGGCTAGTCCGTAAAACAAAAACGACATAACGACAGCCCTTAGAGTCACCTTTTGCAAGGCGCTAAGCGAGTTGTGGTCGAACTTGCCGTCAGCTCCGCCTATCAAGTCTTTTGTAAAACTCATTGAACACCCCCTAGTTTACTTACCTCATCATCAGACTCCTTGCAACCGCTTACAATGACGGCATCCGCAACTCTTAGATTTGCCCCTTTTGGACCTGAGTATTCGGTAGACAAGATAGTGTACGTACCGTTTTTCCTAAACGTCCATAAAAGGTCGTTTTTTGTCCCTGGGTTTACTTGCATCTGGGTTACCATCGTGTGATCTTTTCTAAAAAGACCAAACCCGTACGTCAAATCTTTTGACTCGACCTCAAATAGCACCTTTTCATTGCAACCTATCTGCATAGGAGACTGCGGCAAGACAAACTCCTGCTCTCTTGTCGTAGGATTTTTCCCGACAGATATTTTAAATACTTTGTCAGGTGTATGTTTGTGTCTTGTTATGTCCTCGGACACCCAAGGGATAGCATTGTAGGTAAAAATATGGTGCCCCACGCCGGCAACCACCAAAAACGCCATATAACCGTAAAACGGTATCTTAACCAAAGAGCTTGCCTCGCGCCCTTTTGTCAAATTAAATCCGAACCACGCAATTATGGAGATTATCAGTAGTGCATATATCGTGTAGGCGACCCAGTGAAACTTTAAGAGCTCTATCGAGTCCAAAAAAGTCATAAGCCTCTCCTATTTTGAAATAAGAGGACATTAAAGCAAAAAATAAAATGCAAAGCATTGACTATCGTCAAGATTTAAGATAAAAAAGTCTTAAATTTAAATTTGCGATTTAAAAAAGAGCCATCTTTGGGATTAAATGGCTTTTTTTAATATCTCTTCGATTGTTTTTTTGTCGTATTCTTTGTAGGGTTTTGAGCCTTTGGCCGTCATTACGGCGTTATCAGCTATCTTTGGTATATCAGACGGTAGTATCTGTACATCTTCAAGCCTTGTAGGAAGCCCTATAAAACGAAGCCATCCTTCAAATGCCGCCACACCCTCAGCTCCGCTTTTTTTGAACATTTTTTTGCAAAATCTATCTACTTTTTTTGGCTCTCGCTCACGAAACCATGCAAGCCATGCGGGCATTACGATAGCAAGCCCCTCGCCGTGCGGTATGTCGTATATCGCACTCATCGGTCTCTCAATAAGGTGGTTTGGAAAAATATACTCTTCGAGTCCTGCGCTAAGCACACCGTTGAGGGCAAGCGTCGCAGACCACATAAAAGAGGCTCTGGCATCATAATCATTTGGATTTTTGAGTATCCTCTCAATATCTTGAATGATTGTTTTGATAACCGCTTCGCTCATTCTATCGTTTAGACGGAGAGGATTTTTTTTGGTGAAGTATCCCTCAAGTAGATGAGATATAGCGTCAGCCGCCGCAGTAGCCGACTGTCTTGGAGATACGCTAAAGGTAAGCCTCGGGTTTAGAGCGGAGGCTTTTGGGTACAAGTGTGTGGAGCTTAGAACATATTTTTTTTGCCCGTCTTCGTTTGTGACGACACAGCCGCTATTCATCTCACTACCGGTCGCCGCCAAAGTAAGCACGGTATATACAGGTATAGCCGCCGATGGCTCCGCCCTAGCCTCAAAAAAATCCCAAACATCACCATCATACAAAGCCCCGGCCGCAATAGCTTTCGCTTCATCTATAACACTCCCGCCACCTATTGCAAGCAAACAATCTACGGAGTTTTTTCTAGCCCATTCGATACCCTCTTTAACGTGAGAGAGCACGGGATTTGGCCTCACACCGCCAAAATCGGTAAAGCCAAGCTCATTTTTGATAAGTCGTCTTACCACTCTATCATATATTCCGTTTTGCTTTATAGAGCCTTTGCCGTAAACTATCATCACCTTGCGATGCCCGGCGGCCTTGATGTCGGCTACTATGTTTAGCTCCGCCTCTTCACCGAATATAATTTTCGTAGGGTTATGAAAGACAAAACCTTTCACCCTAGCCCTCCACGCTCGTATCTTTGTAGTTTAAAAAGCCTTTTAGATACTCATCCGTTAGTCGCTCTTTTTCGTATTTAACGACAAGGACGTTTTCTGTTTTATTGACGTATGTGTCCACTATCCCCTCAATCTCTTTAAGTCCAGCTATTCTAGCCTCTTCTAGCATCGAAATATCAAGGTACAAAAATGAAGCTTTTATCGGATTTTTCATCTTTAGCATATATAAAAGCCATAGGAACGAGACAAAAGTAAGTACCAAAGATAGAGATTTGAGATCCATATAATGCAGTATCGCTCCGCCTATCGCTCCGCCTAGGAATACGCCAAGATACTGAAACGTAGTGAATACGCCAAGAGCGGAACCTCTTTGACTTGCTTTTGCGTATTTGCTAACTGTACTTTGTAGTAAAGGCTCAAGCATATTAAACCCTATAAAAAACAGCACCGCCGCAACCACAAAAACAGATGAAGACGCCGCAAGTCCAAAAAGCAAAAACGCTATGGTGTTAACAAAAATAGAGGCCACAAAAATCTGTCTGATTTTGTTATATTTTTCACCCAGTATCGCCGCAAGAGTCATAAATATAAAGCCAAAAATAAGAGCCGGAATATACACTTGCCAAAGCTCATTTTTTGCCCAACCAAACTTAGTCGTTAGCTCAAGCGGAATAATCATAAAAGCAATCGTCAGCAAAAACCCGTGAAAAAACATATTCACATACATTTTTATTAGATTTGAATCGGTAAAAAGCTCTACAAACTTTGGCGCTTCGCCGTCAAATGCGTGATGTATCCGTGGCGGTTCCGGGATAAAAATAAGCAAATATCCAAGGGCAAGCACAGCCAAAAACGCCGTAATCAAAAATAGCACATCAACGCCATAATGTCCGCCTACGTAAGGGCCGATAAGTATCGCCGCCGCAAAACTCATCGCAATAGCCCCACCCATCATCGCCATCGCTTTGGAGCGTTTTTCTTCACTGGTAAAGTCTGCTATCATAGCGGTAACAACTGAGCTTATAGCCCCTGCACCTTGTAAGAAACGACCGAGTATTAGCATATAAATATCGCTCGAGACGGCGCAAAGAAGAGAACCAGCGACAAAAATAACCAAACCGATAGCCGTCAGCGTCTTGCGTCCTATCTTATCACTCAAAATCCCAAACGGAAGCTGAAATAGCAGCTGGCTAAAAGCGTAGCCGCCGACGACAAGCCCTATCAAAAAAGCGTTTGAGCCGCTCATTGAAGCCGCATATACTGACAGTAGCGGCATAACCAAAAAAAGCCCGAAAAAACGGAGGGCAACTATAAAACTAAGGGATGCGACTATTTTTTTCATTTATTACTACCTTTTGATCTTTGCGCCAAATCCGCTAAAAATTCATTTGTGTTCCTAAAGCCGATAACTCTCGGCATCATCTCTTTTTCGCTTGAATTTATAAAAGCGATGGTTGGCACACCTTGGACTCTCATGCTTCTTGGCATATCTGCGCTATCTTCTAGGAGCGAGAGGGGTACAAAAGCGGCGTTAATCGCCTTGCACACCCGCTCATCAGAAAGGGTCTCATTGCTCATCTTTGTGCAGTACGGGCAAGTTATCGATGACACAAAAAGCAAAATCGGCTTCTTGGTTTTTGCGGATATTTTTTTTGCCTCAGACATCGAGTTTTGCCAATCTATATCGCAAGCAAAACAAAAAGAGAACAGCAAGGCCGCCATCAATACAATCCTACCCATCACACAATCCTTATCGCCTAATTTGGCGTTTTATATCCGTATTCTAACGCTTTTGACTTTCATATTTGGCATATTCGGCGCATTAAACCAATAGATTTTAAAATACACCATAATTTTGATACAAAAAAGAGTCCTAGCGTGATAAAAAGATACCCGACAAAAAAAATATATGTAGGAGATGTTGCCGTCGGCGGTGATGCCCCTATCTCTGTGCAGTCAATGACATTTTCAAAGACGCATGACGTGGAGGCTACGGTAGAGCAGATAAACCGCCTGCACTTCGCCGGATGCGATATAGTGCGGGTATCCGTGCCGGATGAAGAGAGTGCTGAGGCTCTAACCGAAATCAAAAAAAGGACACAACTACCGCTAGTCGCAGACATACACTTCAACTACCGTCTCGCTCTCATAGCTGCCGAGTCCGTAGACTGCATACGGATAAATCCTGGCAACATAGGCGAAAAAAGCAGAATACTAGAAGTAGTAAAAGCGTGCAAGGAGCGACACCTGCCGATACGAATAGGTGTAAATGCAGGAAGCCTAGAGAAACACCTAGAACAAAAATACGGACAAACCCCGCAGGCGATGATAGAATCCGCCCTATACAACATAAAACTACTAGAAGATGCTGATTTTACCGACATCAAAGTATCCATGAAAGCAAGCGACGTACTGCGAACGGTTGAGGCATATCGTGGGCTTCGTCCACTCGTAGAGTATCCTTTCCATATAGGCGTCACAGAGGCCGGAACGATGTTTGGCTCTACGGTCAAATCATCTATTGCTCTTGGGAGCCTACTTATGGACGGCATAGGCGATACGATGAGGGTGTCGGTGACCGGCGAGCTAGAAAACGAGATAAAAATCGGCAAAACAATACTTAAAAGCCTAGGACTCATAAAAGACGGGGTAAATATCATCTCGTGCCCGACTTGCGCAAGGCTGGAGGCCGACCTAGTGACCGCCGTGCAAGAGGTGGAAGAGCGTACGGCTCACATCAAAGAGCCTCTTGATATATCGGTGATGGGGTGTGCCGTAAACGCACTCGGCGAGGCAAAACATGCGGACGTGGCGATAGCCTACGGCAAGGGCGAGGGTCTCATCATAGTAAAGGGAGAAATAGTCGCAAAGCTAAAAGAGAGTGAGCTAAAAGAGAGATTTATCGAAGAGGTGGAAAAAGCGGCGTTGGCGGCTAGGAAAGAGGCGTGATAGCAAGTCCATTACTCTTTGTAGTCATCATCACATTCGTTATTGTCGGTATCAAGACGGCAGAGAGGCGGAGTGGCTCAAAGTTTTTTGAGTATGTACCGTCGATAGTACTTATCTATTTTGCTATGATGGCAATGGGTAATATACGGCTTTTTGAACCGCAACTCCTAAGGAGCTTTGCGCCGCTAAAATCATACATTCTCCCAGCGATGATATTTTTGATGCTTCTGGGTAGTGACATAAGAAGCATCTACCGCATCAAAACAAAGCTTCTTGTATCGTTTTTTGTCACTTCAGCGTCCATCATGGCGGCATTTACGTTGATGTGGGTGTCCATGGGGGCTTTGTTTGAGCATGAGGCATATAAGGCATTTGGGGCTCTATCTGGGAGCTGGATAGGCGGCACGGCAAATATGGTAGCCGTCGCATCCGCCACGGGGCTAAGCGGTGAGTTGATGGGATATTGCCTCATCACGGATTCTGTTTGCTACGCCGCTTGGCTTGCATTTTTGCTATTTTCCGTAGGACACAAAGATAGATTTAACGCATGGGCAAAAGCAGAAGCTGTGACAAGCGCTCCACCTAGCCGAAAATTAGATAGCGTCAGTGCAAAACTAGATATTTACGCAATCATCGTAGCCGTCACGATATCCGTGGTTGTGGTAGCGCTATCAAAAGTTTTGCCGACATATTCATTTGTAACAAGCTCGTTTTGGGTTGTCGTACTCTCCACAATTATAGGTATTGCAGCGTCATTTACACCACTTAGTCATTCGCAAAAAAGTGAAAAAATAGGCTTTTGGCTCCTCTATGCTCTCATAGCTCTCATTGCCGTAGAATCAGCATTTGACGACATAGGTAAAGCGTGGCTCTTTGTGCTTGCTGGCTTCATGGTAATAGCTCTTCACGCATTATTTCTAGTCATCTATGCCAAAGCGTTTCGCATCGACCTCTTCACGATAGGGGTAGCCAGTCTCGCCAATATCGGTGGAGTCGCCTCCGCCCCACTCCTAGCCGCAGCGTTCAACAAAAATCTAGTAAGCGTAGGTGTCATCATGTCGATGCTAGGCTATATCATCGGCACTTTTTGCGGGATTGCGGTGACTTATATCTTAGGGGTTATCTAAGGTATAGTTTTACATCAATTTATAAGGCAAAACAGATGAAACGACTGATTTTTTTGTGCCTAGCCGTGAGCGCTTTGTTATTCGGATATACCGAAGAGGGTATTAGATTTGAGAGCGTCAAATACCCTTTTGAGGTAAATATGCAAGAGCTATCGTCAAACGGCAAGAGATACGAAATGGCATATATGGATTTGAGACCGCAAAATCCAAACGGCAAGACCGTAGTGCTCCTGCACGGCAAGAACTTCACGGGGGCATATTGGGAGCAAACGGCAAAAGAGCTATCGGCTCTTGGATACAGGGTGATAATGCCAGACCAAATAGGCTTTGGCAAGTCGTCAAAACCTGAGTTTTACGAGTATAGCTTCCAGCAATTCGCCTACAATACAAAGTCAATACTAGACAGCCTAGGTATCAAGCGCATTTATCTGCTTGGGCACTCGATGGGCGGGATGCTTGCTATGCGTTTTGCGATAATGTACCCGCAAATGGTCGACAAATTAGCACTTGAAAATCCGATAGGACTAGAGGATTGGCAAAAATTTGTTACATATCCGCCGCTTGATTATTGGGTCAAAAAAGAGATGGGACTAAGCATAGAATCAATGAGAGACTACCAACTAAAGGCCTATTACGACGGTAAATGGAAAAGCGAATACGACAAATGGCTTGAGCTGCAAATAAACCCTATAAAAAGCGCCAACTATCCCAGAGTAGCCATAAATCAAGCGCTTATCGGCAATATGATATTTACGCAACCAGTCATACACGAAGCCAAAAATATCAAAACAAAAACGCTACTTATAATAGGTCTCAGGGACAAAACGGCAATAGGCAAAGATTTAGCCGATGAGAAAACGAGAGCATTAATGGGCGACTATACAGCTCTTGGGAAAAATGCGCATAAGCTTATTTCCAATTCAAAACTCGTTGAGTTGCAAGGAATAGGCCACATGCCTCACATAGAAGCATTTGAGCTATTTTTTAGACCGTTATCTGAGTTTTTTGCCGAGTAGTTAGTAGATTTGTGCAAGCGGTATTTTGACTGTAAATACCGCACCGCCGTTTTCGTTTTTGACGCTAAGTTTGCCGTTCATATTTTGTTCAACTATCGTTTTACTCATGTAGAGGCCTATCCCCGTCCCCTTGCCTTCCGGCTTTGTCGTAAAATACGGCTCAAATATCCTATCTATGATTTTTTCAGGTATCCCACCAGCGCTGTCGGCTATAGTGGCTATAGCATACTTATCATCCTTTGTTATGTTGATAGTTAATTTATTTTTTTTATTGCCGCCAAGCTCACTTATTGCATCTTTTGCATTTGAGGCGATATTTAGCACCACCTGTCCTAGTTCGTTTGGATACCCTTTTGCTATTATTTCCGGCTCACTCTCTGTGATGACTATCTCGATACCGTGCGCTTTGAACATATCACCAACAAGAGAGAGACTATCTTTTATTTGCTTGTTAAAACAAAAATCTCTCTCGTACTTATCACTTCTGAAGAAATTTCTAAAATCGTCTATAGTTTTTGACATAAAGCCTATTTGCTTCATCGCACGCTTCTCAAACTGTTCAGCATAAGTGTCATCTATACCGCCATTGTGTAGCATATACGGTATATCTTGCACCATAATCCCCAGAATATTAAGAGGCTGTCTCCACTGATGGGCTATCGCCCCTATCATCTCCCCCATAGCTGCCATACGGCTTTGAGACACAAGCAGCTTTTCGTTCTCTTTTTGTTTTCTCTCAAGCTCTCGCATCTGTGTTATGTCGGTAAGAGAAAAAACGTAGTTAATCTCGTTGTTGTTATTTTTGAAACAAGCCGTATTGACCAATACCTCAAGAGTCGTGCCGTGAGCTGTTTTTATTGTTACCTCATATTGTGCGCCCTTTTGCTCATTCGCAACATCGCCCTCGCAGTTGCAAAAACAATTATGAGTATTTGCCTGATGCATTACACCGCTTAGGCGTTTATCGGCTAGCTCTCTCTCCTTTTTGTCTAGAATATTCATATACGTATCGCCGATAACATCCTCTTTTTTATCTATTCCATACATCTTAAGAAGTTGCTTGTTTGCATCAATTATGTTTTTATTCTCATCAAGTATCAAAACACCAATCCCGAAAGCCTCAAACACACTCGCAAAAGCAAGCTCTTTTGCAACCCTACTGCTACTTTCTTGCCTAACTAGCTCCATTAGATTTACGTTTATCTGTCTCAGTTTTTCTTCGTTTTCAAGGAGTCTTTTTTCTATGTTTTTCCTCTCCTGAATATCCGTATATGTTCCAACAGCCAAATGCGGCTTTCCGTTTTCATCATATTTGACGACACGCCCTCTACACTCAAGCCAAAGCCAAGTGCCGTCATATCTTTGAAGCCTAAAGTCAACAGTCAAATTATTGTTTTTCAGTAGCTGCTCTTCAACGGCATCAGATACTTTTTGGACATCATCTGGGTGAACCATTGAAATATATTTATCATAACTTATGGCAAGCGTCTGCGGCTTATAGCCGAGTACACCGGCCGTAAAGTCATCGTAATAAATGACATTTTCACTAATATCGAACCTCCATATTAGTATTTTATTGGCATGGAGCGACGAGACGAGCACGTCATACATATCAAGCGAGACAGACTTGTCTATATCCTTCATAAAAGCAGCTATGTAGCTTCTGCCGTTATAAATTCTTAGCTTTGCGGTAGTTTCCAGCTTGACAATTTCGCCTGTTTTTGTCTTGTGAGAAGCTATAAAGGTACAGCTGCCGCGATCAACTATCGTCTCAATTCTCGCCTTAACTTCATCCTCGCTATCCACAGCTTCAAAGTCGGCTATTTGTTTCCCTATGACTTCACCGGCGTCATATCCGGTAACTTCGCAGTATGCATTATTCGCGTCCACAACGGTGCCTGTTTGTGCATCAATCATCCAATAGCAATCTATCGCATCATGCACTATTTGTTTATAGTCTATTGAATCCATATCAAACATACCACCCCTCTCTTCCGGACAACGAGAAATGCCACAAATTAAGTCTTTTTTATCCTATTTGCTAGGTTAGCAAAAACAAGCTTGATGTTTTTGAGGCAAAATGCCAGTAAATTTATTGGTTATAATTGCCAAATGAAAATAATTGACTTCAAACTATCAATAATCAAAAACGAACTCAAAAAACCTTTTGTCACAAATATCCGCCGTGTAGACGCTATAGAAGACGTATGTCTAATGCTCATTGCGAATGATGGGACAACCGGCTATGGAGAGGCTCCGCCGACGGTGGCTATCACCGGTGAGAGCATAGAGGTTATCAACAAAACAATCAAAGAGCGTATATTTCCAGCAATAAGCGGAGTGGAGCTTGACGGGGGCTCAATATTTGAAGCGTTGCATACTAGCGTACTCAAAAGCACGTCCGCAAAAGCTTGCGTAGATATGGCTCTTTACGACATACTCTCAAAAAGCAAAAATATGCCGCTATACAAATACCTAGGCGGCAGCCCAAAAACGATAAAAACAAATCTCACAATAAGCCTAGGCAAGCCGCAAGAGATGCTAAGAAACTCGGTTGACGCTTTCAACAGTGGATTTGAGATACTAAAAATAAAAGTCGGAAAAGACGAAGCCAAAACGATAGAGGCGATAAGAAACATAAGAGAGGCGTTACCGACGGCCACACTAAGAGTCGACGCAAATCAGGCATGGGATGCAGCAACGGCGCTTAGAATAATAGAGAAAATATCAAATTTGGATATAGAGCTAATAGAGCAGCCGACAAAAGCCGACGACCTAAACGGGCTGAAGGATATAACCTCAAACTCCACCATCCCAATACTTGCCGATGAAGCGGTATTTGGCTATGACGACGCATTAAGAATACTCAACGAAAAAGCGGCTGATTTTATAAACATAAAGCTAATGAAAGCAGGCGGAATACACGAGGCGCTCAAGATAGCAAAACTTGCAAAACAAAGAGGTTCGAAAGTGATGATGGGCTCAATGCTAGAATCGGTAATCAGCGTAAGCGCTGCGGTACATCTAGCGATGTCTGACGATAATATCTGCTTTTACGACCTAGACGGCCCGCTACTCGCAAAGCCGTCAGATGTCAAAAACTCTATTATTTTTAACAAAGATGAAATATCCTTGTCGCCGTGCTTGGGTCTGGGCATCTCGCTAGAGTAGGCTCTCCGACGGCTTACCGTAAAAATACCCCTGAGCATAGTCAACGTCTAGCAGTCTAATCTCTTTATCCACTTCCTCATCAGAGACAAATTCCGCTATCGTCCTCATATTGTATGTTTTTGCAAAGCTAACTATCTGGACTATTAGCTCTTTTACCCTTTCGTCTTTGGTTATGTTTTTGACTATTGAACCGTCTATCTTGATAAAATCCGCTTTCAATGATATGAGGTAATCGAAGTTTGAATACCCGCTTCCAAAGTCATCTATGGCTATTTTTGCACCCGCTTTTTTGAATTTCATAATAGCGCCTATCACGTCATCATAATGTTGCATCTCTTCGGATTCGACTATCTCAAGCACCATCCTCTCCATAACGCCTCTATCTGATGCGTACTCGAACAAAAAGCTCATCAAATCTTTTTGGAGCAAATCTTCGATGCAAAGATTGATGGAGAATTCCGAGCCGCTTTTTGAGAATTTATCGATTGATTTTTCTATCATTTTGCGAGTTAGCTTGGAGTATAGCTTTGTCTTTTTCGCAATATCCAAAAATTTATCGGGCGTGTATATCTTGCCATCGGATGAGAGTCTTACAAGACACTCATACTTCTCTATTTTGTCTGTTTTGTAGTTATATATAGGCTGGAAATACGGGATTAGCATATCATTTTCAAGGGCATAAGAGAGCCTGTCCATCCACTCAAGATTGTCTTTATATTTATCCAGTGTATTTGCGTCTTTTTGGAATACGGCTATTGATGTGTCTTGCAGTCTTTTTGCGTCTTTTAGCGCTATATCCGCCCATGCAAGCACCTCACCCTGTCCCATGGCAAGCCCCGCATTACACCTTATGAGGAAGCTCTCATCGAGTATTTCGTATTTTACTTTTTGGTCGTCTTCTATAAACGCTCTTACTTTTTTGCCAAGAGCATCCAAATCATCCCTGTCGGCAAAAATACAGAAAACATCGGCGTGCACCCTAAACAGCTCGTATCCGCTCTCGGAGAAGTAAGCAAAAATCCTTCTTCCACACTCAGCGATAATCTCGTCGCCTATTTTTTGCCCCTTAAGGTCGTTTATCTCTCTAAAACTCGCTATGTCTATGAGTGCTATCGTCGAGTCTTTGTCGTCGGAGATTAGCCCCAGCAGCTTCATCCTGCTTCCAAGTCCGGTTAAGGTGTCGGTCATAAAGGCGTTGTCCAGCTTCTCTCTATTTTCGATAAGCTCTGTGACATCAACGCCGGATGATATGTATTCTACTATCTCGCCGTCTTCATTTCTGAGAGGGATTATGGTCGTATCGTTGTAGTAGCTTTTGCCGCTTTTGCTTTTGTTTTTGATTAGTCCGTGCCAGACTCTGCCGGCTTTTATCGCTATCCACATATCACCAAAAAGCTCTTTTGGGGTCTGTGGATGTCTCACAAGTTTATGCGCCTTACCCATAGCCTCATCAAAACTATATTCGCTAACTTCGCAAAACTTATCGTTAACGTAGTTTATCCTGCCCGACAAATCGGTCTTAGAGACAACGGCCGTTTGGTCAAGTATTGATTTGTATTGTTCTAGCTGGTTTGCATACTTGAGTCTATTTTTTTCTATGCCTGCGATTCTTTTGGATATATACGCCGCAACAAGAATAGAAAGTAACGACAGCACTGATAAGATAAGCAAGATTCCCTCAATCCAAGAATACATACTCTCTTTTGCGAGGTTCTTCTCTTTTGCTATCATCTGGTCAAGTTCACTCATATAAAACCCGGAACCGACAACCCAATTCCAATCTTTCATAAGTTTGACATACGATATTTTTTTATCTTCTTGTTTGCTATCAGGTCTTATCCAAGAGTATTCTATAAACCCTTCGCCATCCTTTTTTACAAGCTGATTCATATTCGTAAACAGCAGTTGTCCATCAGAGCTTTTGAAATTTGATAAGCTTGTCCCGACTAGACTTTTTACCACAGGGTGCATCAGCATCGTATTATTGAGGTCATGTACCCAAAAATAGCCATATCTGTTGTAGCCAAACCTATCTTTCTCCAGCTCTTCTAGCGTGACTTTTTGGATATCTTTGTCTATTTCGTCAGCATAAATTCCGGCACCGATGTAGACGTCAAGCGGCTTATAGTTTTTGATGTATACATATTTTGCTTTTGGCACGCCGTCATTGTCAGGTTTTGGCCAATCATATCTACCAAAATTTTCACCCTTCAAAAACGCCTCGTGCATAAACTTTTTCAAAGGCTCGCTTGACTGCGGCACCGTAAAAATATTTTTGCCTATATACTCTCTTTTTGGGTGATACAATATATCACCGCTTCCGTCAACAATATATATATACCCAGTCTTGCCATCCCAAGTAAAAGCCGAGATGTTTGCTTTGACACCGTTTATTGATGAGTTTTTATCTGTCTTTTCATTTGTAGTTTTTGCTAGTATATTCGCTATATAATCAGTTCTGTCTTTTAGCGTACTGCTTAGTCTTCCGTAAACAGCTTTTCTTGTATAGCCTATTCTATCAACAAGCCTATTGACCTCAGTCTTTACAAGCTCCTTATTTTGCTCTTTGTACTCGCTCTCCAATTGCTTGACTCTTTGCTCATAGCCTCTAGTCGTCTTGTCCACAACGAAAAAGCCTACAACCAAGCCAAATACCAAGACCGTTGCAATAATATTTATAAAGTTAAGTCTGCTAATTGAAATATTCATAAGCCTGCACCCATTTATTTTAATTATTTATATTTTAGGCAAATTAGCCTTGTTTATTATTTACACTCGTAAATACAAAATATAAATACGGTAAAATCACCGAATGGACGCAAATTTTTACAATCTAAACATCGAAAGAGCGACACTCAGCTCAGTGCTTTACGACCCTGCAATATTCGACGATGTATCGGCGGCGATGAGTGAAGATGAGTTTTATCACCCGTTTCACAAGGCGGTGTACTCCACTATGCTACATCTATCCGCAACGTCAATGCCGATAGATGAGGAGTTTATCAGGCAAAAGTGGAAGGGTGGAGAGTTTGACTCTGATTCATTTTTTGAGGTGCTATCTACCACCCCACTCCCAAATCTCAAGCCATACATAGAAGAGCTAAAAGAGCTATCTACAAAAAGGCGGCTTTTTAGTTTTACCAACGAAATAAAAGCTGAATGTATGGAGCAAAAAGAATCTGCAGAGATAATAGACTCCGCAGAGTCAAAACTCTTTAAAATAGCAACATCCAGCTCATCAAAAGACTTTAGAGAGTCGGAAGAGGTAACCGCCAGTACTCTTACATACATTAACGAAATGAAAGCCAGAGGCGACAATATGCTAGTCGGTCTCGATACCGGCTTTTACGATCTAAACAAAAAAAATGCCGGCTTTGGCAAGGGTGACCTTGTAATCATAGCCGCTCGTCCAGCAATGGGAAAAACGGCTTTTGCCCTGAATATCGCCTCAAATGCCTTATCCCAAGGGGTTGGCGTAGCAATCTTCTCGCTAGAGATGCCGGCCGAACAGCTAATGCTAAGGATGCTTGCGGCAAAAACCAGTATTCCGCTTCAGGATTTGAGAGTCGCAAACGTTGACGATGGGCAGTGGAGCAGGCTTAGCGATGCGATGCAGCAGTTTTCTGATTCAAAACTTTTTATAGATGATGAGGGTGGTCTCACGATGTCGGTACTAAGAAGCAAACTAAGAAAGCTAAAGGCAAGACACAAAGAGGTCGGCCTTGCGATAATAGACTACCTGCAAATTATGTCAGGCAGCGGAAATAAAGATAGACATCTAGAGGTGTCGGACATGTCAAGAGGGCTAAAACTCCTTGCCCGCGAACTTGAGATGCCTATAATCGCACTCTCTCAGCTCAACCGTGGACTTGAGGCCAGAGCCGACAAGCGACCTATGCTAAGCGACCTTAGGGAATCTGGAGCTATAGAGCAAGATGCTGACCAGATATTATTTGTCTACCGTGACGACGTATACAGAATTAGAGAAGAAAAAGAAAAAGAGCTAAAAGCTAGGGCCGAGGGCAAGGAGTATCGAAGCTCTTTTGAAGAAAAGGCCGAAGAAGAGGCTGAAATAATCATAGGCAAAAACCGTAATGGCCCGACAGGTATAGTAAATCTAGTGTTTCACAAGAGGTTTACTAGATTTGAATCTGCCGGTGGGCATTTCACGGAGCATGTATTTGCCGAGACCAAAGCTCCTATCGAAAATATAGAGTTCTCGCATATCAAACTATGACAAACCATACCGCTTTTTGGAAGCTAGACTCCAAAGCGGTAATTTTTTGGGCTATCGTCCTCGCTATACTATCCGCAAATATCGGTTATTCATATTTCAGCTTCGCAAAACTAAAAGAGTTTGATTACGCAACGCTAAATGCAAAGCTCATATCTTCAAAAGAGCTAAAAAGCAAGGACGGCACGCCATACTTCTCACTTTTGTTCCGAGCGCCTCAAATGGATTTTCGTAGCTATTACACAACCAATATGAGGCAATACGAAGGCTACTACTTTGACGTAAGCATCAAAACGGCAAATTTATCTTTTATTGACTTGTTCAAAGCACCGAGGCTAAAAATAGAGAAGATATACAACACGGGTAGTTTTGATAAAATCCAGCAGAGCTTTAAGAACTTCATAGCGTCCCAACACACGGAGCAAAAAGCTAGCGAGATATATCTCAATTTATTTCTAAACTCCGAGGTGAGTCCAGAGATTGACAACTTCATAAGCTGTTACGGGCTTGGCGCATTCTTTGCCATCAGCGGTCTTAACGTGGCGCTTTTGCTAGCTTTTATATTTTTTGTTTTTACTTCGCCGTTCAGAGTGCTTCAGGAGAGATACTGCCCATATGTCAACAGGGAGTTTTGGATACTTTTTTTATCGTTTGGAGTATTATTTTTTTACGCTTATCTGACGGATTTCACACCCTCTTTCATAAGAGCCGTCATCGCCTCTGTCATACTTTTCTTTTTTGCCCTCAAGGGAGAGAGCATACTCGGCTACAAAACTCTTTTTCTCACAACAATCGTATGCCTAGCCGTCTTCCCATCTTTTTTGTTTTCTATCGGCTTTTGGCTATCTTTTTACGGTGTGTTTCTCATATATCTATTTTTGGCGAATAACACCATAAAAAGCAAAGCGTTAATTTACGTCGCCCTTAGCTCATGGCTGTTTGTAGCGATGCTTCCCGTTATCCACTATATTTTTGCGATTTTTACAAAGGCCCATCTGCTAAACTCAATTTTTAGCGCCGCTTTTGACCTCTTTTATCCAATCTCTTTGACGGCTCATTTGGTCGGTTTTGGCTGGGTATTTGACGATTTTGTACTACGTGCGGTGGATAGCTCAAAGGAGCTTACAAGAGAGGAGTTTTTGACTCCGACGTGGTTTTTTGTTGTCTATATAGCGCTATCTTTTGCATCCGCAAGGTTAAAACTCGGATTTTTACTTTTCAACACTTTGGCTATCGGGTATTTGATTGCGGCGTTGTCGTATATATCATTCTAGCTTACGGCAAATAAGCATACCCATTTAGCTGATAATCGACAGTAGAAATAGTCGCCGATGGGATTATTGCGACATTTGGTTTTATTTTTTTGTAATTTATCTGCTTTCTGTCCAGTGTTACGGCACACTGTTCAAATCTTGCCTTTGATTTGAGTTTTGACATCTTAAGCTCTATATCAAGCGGTATCTCTTCATTTTTATATTCAGTGTCATCCAAAGAAGAGAGCATAAATTTAACACATTCGCTTTGCGCCACCAAAACTACGTCATACTTAAATTTTTGCCGCTCATAATAGTCAATCAAGTGCTGCATAGAATCAAGCGTCTTTTCAAACGCTTTATATTCACCGCTCTTACAACCAAAAACAACTTTTTTTTCATAATCTGCGCAAAACACAAGGGTCAAAAAAGATAAAAGTAGCACACAAAATCTCATCTTAACATCCCCCAGGCCTAATCTTACTTATAGATACCAAATACCGATAAGTAAAATTAGACATTAAGGGGCGAAAACCGCCCCTTATTTAACAGACTAAAAGAAGTAGTTAAGCTCTATTCTGAGTTCTTTGTTTGAAGTGTTATTTGTTATTCCACTTGTTGCAGTACCAGTATTTGTTGGACTAATTTTTGCAACTATATCATTCTTCTGAACCATAGTTCTCACTTTTGTCTCAAGACCTTTTACATAAGGAACTTTGTAGGCTACGTCAAAATTCCACTGTATAGTATCGCCGTTGCCATAGTATCTATCAGTCATAGATTGATACGGCACTTTACCTGGGTCTCTATCATAGAATGAGTATGAAAGAAGTGCGCTCATACCTTTTGCCAAAGCTGAGAAGTCATAGTCAAACTGCGCTTTATAAGCTTTTGTGTTTGCATTCCAATCTGTTTGGGTCATACTTCTTGTATAGCCCTCTGTTGGAAATCCTCTCCAAGGAGCAAGAAGGTCACCTGATTTTGCCGTATTTGAATAAGCAAGGAGAAATTTCGCATCTTTGTATTTCGAAATAGCACGAACTGCGTACATATGTGTATCTATCTTATCGTTGTCGTCACCTTTTAAAGCAACGGCAGCTGTAGCCATTGTTGGATTACCTGATTTAGGCTTTATTATTCCACCTGCACCTTGGTCCATTTGTTTGAAAAATCTACCGCCAAGCATAAGACCGAAATCGCCAAACTTCATATCATAATTTGCTTCTGCAACATATTGTCTTACTATATCTGGCCAGTTCATCATCCAGGCTTGAAGCTCAAGCCCTTTTATTGACGTATTTTTTATACCAACAATAGACACAGCCGCCACGTCTTCCTTGCCGCCAGTTATAGCTGCTGTATAACTAGTATGGTAATAGTTTTTAATGGCATCCGGTGTATCGCCAGTATCAGCCATGTTGTTAAACGTATCTCTGCCCCTCTCCTTGATAGCGGTCGCATAATCTAGCATAAATGATGTATTGCCAACCTCTTTTACAAGCACGGAAGCACCCTGAATGGATATTGGAATCATCTTTGTATCGTTGGGTGTAATAAATGGATTTGTCATCAAAAATCTACCGACTTTTACGCTAGATTTTGATATATCGTATTGCAAATATGCCTGCGCCAAAACGCTGTAGCTTTTACCAAAGTCGCTAGTTTGAGCCGGAACGCTTCTAAAAAATAAATCCGAAGCCGTAGTGTTTCTGGCGTTGTTGTTATTTTCCGTAATACCTGGATTTTGAACGGTATAAAAACCGGCGCCGGCGCTTATGCCATAAAGTGGGGCTGTTTTATAAATAAGGCTACCGCCGATAGACAGACCTTTGCCGTCTATGTCAGCAGCCGTTCCCCAGTTGCCTCCATTTCTATCCCAATCAGTATTGAAATAATGTGCCCTAATTCTACCGTCAAGCTTGCCTTCTTTGAAGGCGCTCTCTAGGTCAGTGGCGCCAAATGAAGCGGTAGCTCCACAGGCCAAAACGAATGCTAAACTTAGTTTTGTAATCCTCATAAACTTCTCCTTGTTTTTGATTTCGTTATATTACAATAAATATTACGAAAATATTTGTTATTTTTTTATACATAACCGCCAAAACGTACTATTTAATTTTTTGTGCCTGCTTTTTTGATGGCAACCTCCAAAAAAGAGTCAAAATCAGTGGCATTCCAAGCACCAAAAACGGGCGGCATTAGTCTTTTGCCGTTTTTGTCAACAAAGAAGAACGTTGGAGTACCTCTTGTCTGAAATTCTCTTGGAATCTCATCACTATCGGCGTACAAAACCACAGGTGCAAAATACTTGTTTATCTTGACTACTATTTCATTGTTTTTGAACGTCGTATTTGCCATCTCTATGCAGTATTTACAAGAGTGGCTGGAGATCTCCACCATGAGTATCTTTCCCTCTTTTTTTGCAATGTTTTTCGCATCATCTAGCTTCATCCACGAAATCTCAGCACCAAAACAAACAACACCGAAAATCAACGTCGTAAAAATATACTTCAACATATTATTATCCTAATTCACGGGACAAGATAAATCCAGCCCGCAAGCTTTCTCTCGATTAACTCTTGCATACCGGCTCTCGTATAGCTAATCTCGTTTAGCATATCAGCTTTTGAGAGTTTTTTTGTATCCATGGTATTTTCGCATGCTATAAACTCAACCCCGCTCTCCATCAAAGACTCAACCCTGTCTTTGAGCGGCGTATCTTTTTTGACAAGGAAAATACCGTCATTTAGGCATACGACGGCTATATCTATATGTCCTGGGTCGTAAGCTTTTTGCAGGTTGACTATATAGCTAATCATACGTCCGGCACTCTTCTCGTCGCCATATCCAAACTGAAATACAACCCTTCTTGGATGCTCTATACTGGGATGCGGAGAGGCATATCTAGACTTCATCTCTCCAGCAATAAGAGCCGATAAAAAGACTAGCAGGAGGAGGATTTTTTTCACTCCGCCGCCTCTTTTAGGAAGCTTTTAGCGATATTTTCCGCATCTTGCATTATTTTGATATGCTCCGCATTTGTGATATTCGTGTGCACAACCCAATTTTTTGTCGGCGGAAATCCGATATGAATCATATTTTCACCCTTTAACTTGTAAAAGTATACCGAACAAGGGGCAAAAACTCCGGCCTCCGGACGCTCTTTTGAAGCGTTGTAAATAACCTTTAGCTTGCATATCGAATACGTCTCAAAAAACTCGTATTTAGAGGCGTCAGCCTTCACTTTTTCAAGCTCAGATTTTACATCCGTAATATTTGAGATTTTGAAACCTTCAACCTCAAGGGCGCTTTCAAACTCTTTTTGCAAAGCTTCCTTTTTTGACACAGCATTATCGGTAGCCTTCAGCTTCACCTCTGCGTCAAAAAATAGTTCCTTATCGGCTTTTGGCTGTACTTTATAGCCAAGCTTAACACTTTTTGCGTCGCCAATTGATTTTTTGAGCGATTTTTCAAGGTTGTTTTCGCTTTTTTTGAGAAGAGACGAAACACCCTTGTCGGTAATTCCAGTCGCTAGCAATATAGCGTCGGCACCGACAAATCCCACATAGCTTTTTTGCTCACCTTTTTTTTGATAGATGAGCACAGTATACGGGACAAAACCGCCAAGACGTGGATGTTTTGCCACCGCCGTACCGAGCGTTTTTGCATCAAATACCGTTAGGTTATAGTAAAGCTCATAGTCACTTTGCTCGAACTGCTTTTGAAACGCTACGTTTAAGTCTCTCTCATCCGCCGGGACAAATCCAGCCTTTGCAATACCTTCAGATACGACTTTAACAAGCTCTTTGCCGCTCTTTGCGCTCTCAAGTAGCACAAAGCTCTCGCCAGCAAACGCAAAAGCCGCCATCGATAGGATAGTTAATATAAATTTTCTCATTTGATGTCCAATACTCTGACATTTGAGTGCTCTGGAGCCGACACGACTTTTTGTTTTTTGATGTAATCTATCGTCACATCATAAACGGGTGTTATCATCGATTCTCTCAGGTTTTTACCGGCTTTTTGAACGTTGCCACCCCATGCGCTCATAAGATATGTTTTTTTCATATCTATTGGCTTACCGCCAACTCTCATATTTGTGATACGCTCGCCGCTTTTTGAGCCTATTCTGATGTCATATGTGACGCCTGTTAGCCTACTCATATCTCCGCCTTGTTGATATATAGGGTCTGGGTTGAATACATTATCAGCTATATCTTCAAGTAGTTTGTGAAATTGTTCGCCACCCATCTCAAACGTATAAACATTCGGATAGGTGATGGCGGTCATATCATATACATCATCAGCCGTAATATCAGAGTTTGGCAGCACCGTAGTCCCCCATCTAAAGCCCGGCGTAAAGACTATATCACTCCCAAATTTATTCATACAAGCATCGCCTATCACCCTGTCAAACGTCGAATAAAACGTATCTCTTTTGTAGAGTAGAGTTTTTGTTTTGCCGATTGGGGTTAGTAGTTCACTCTCAAAAGGTGCATACTCGTTTTTGACAAGCTCTTCCATTTTTTTGTCGGCTGGAATGATATTTGAAGCTATCGGAATGAGCTTATAGCTATAATCCACTAGCTTTCCGTTTTTCACGTCAAGGTCAAGTCTACTGATATACTTGCCGTGGCTTCCGGAGATTATTATTAGGGTATTTCCTACTTTCATTGGCTGTGGGGCTGGGTCATGCGTATGTCCAGAGAGTATGATGTCGATACCTTTTACCCTTTTTGCAACCTCTTGGTCTACATTAAAGCCGTCATGAGAGAGCAACACAACAAGGTCACACTTGCCCCTTAGCTCATTGACGTATTTTTGCATATCTTCAAGACGCAGACCATAGCTCCAACCATCTACGTTTACTGGATTTGCAGTTTTCGTATACGGGAATGATTGACCCAAAAAGCCTATTTTTACGCCGTTCATATTTTTTATAGAATATGGCTTGTAAATTAGCTCGTTCCACTCTTCATCTGATATGTTTTGGCTAATAAACTCAGCGTTTAGCATCCCTTTTGTCTCTTTGTCTCCCGTTAGTTTCAACACTTGTTCTTTACCGTAAGTAAACTCCCAGTGTCCGACCATCATATCAACGCCAAGCATATTTTGGGCTTTTACTATCGCTTCACCCTTTGTCTTTAGACCTATGGCCGTACCTTGCCAAGTGTCGCCGGAGTCTAGCAGCAATACTTTGTCTTCGCCTCTCTCTTTTCTAACAGCATCCACTACTGTTTTGATATGAGCCGCACCGCCCATCTTGCCGAATTTATTAGCAAGGGCTGAAAAGTCTATATAAGTATCAAAGTAGCTGTCCACGGAGCCTTTTTTGAGGCCGTAAAACTTCATAAAGGCACTACCAGACAAAAATCCAGGTAACCCGACAAGTGATTTTGCAGATACTAGAGTCGACGGCTCCCTCCAATAAAGCGGCTTAAGGTGAGCATGCCAATCGCACATATGGAGTAGCGTAACGTTGCCTTTCGGTTTGAAACCGTCATACATCAAGTTTTCCATAGAAAGCTTGTCTATCGCAGAGGCTTCCAAAAAATTTGGAGTTGCCGCAGATACGCCTAGCGCTGCCGCTAGATAGAGAAAATCTCTTCTTGAAATATCCATAATGCCCCCTACCTTTTCAAGCCAGGGATTGCTATGGCTTGAGCGTTTGCAAGTGAGCGTACATAGAGCTCAAGCGATACCATCTCTTTTGAGCCTATAGGCAGCTGTGCTTGAGATGAATTTTGCATGCACCCTTGAAATCTTTTTTGCAGCGTCGTAAGCTCTGATTTTGTCATTCTGTACGCAGGCCACGTCGCCCCACTTTTAAAATCAGGAGCGCCAAGATTTGGGAGTATTTGCATCCTAAGCCTCATACCAAGCACACCTTGCGAGTGGCATGAGTAACAAGAAAGACCTCTTGCCCCTCTTTGCGTATAGTATATTTTTTTGCCGTACTCATAAGCCGCTTTTGCGTGTTCGCTGCTTATGTCGACATTCATTTTTTGCTCATTCGCAAGAGAAAACACATAGGCAGACATAAACACCATATCTTCGCTAGTCAGCTTAAACGGCTTTAACCCTTTTTCACCCATAGCCATCTGAAGCATCTGGTCTATCGCTATCACCTTGCCGACTTTTGCCACATATTTTGGATATGTCGCAAGCTCTGCTGATAGTTTTGATTTTTCTACGCCAAGTATTTTTGCAAGCTCATCGTTTGTCCCGAATGTTTTTTTGAATATTGCCTCACCCTTCGACACATACAGCTCACCTGGATTTTCATCTGCAGAATAAAGCTGTTTGTCGGCATCGCTCATAGAGAGATTTTCGGCAAAAAGGTTGCTACACAAAAGAGCTGCTATGGCAGCCGTAAGCGCTACTTTTTTCATATTTCGTCCTTAAATATCTTTTGTGCCTTCTTGCACTTCGCCTTTATTGTCTGTAGCTACTATTTTTAGTTGAGCGTTTTTTGTCACTTTCAAATTAAAACTGATAAAAGGGTTTACACTCACGCTTGCCGTCATATCCATTGTTGTTATGCTCTTACCGTCGAATTCCACAACCACTTTTTGAATATGATGCGCAGGAATTATCTTGCCGTCTTTATCTTTTCTTAGTCCAGTTTCCATCGGATGCTCTAGTATTGCATCTACTTGAATTATGTCGCCCACATTGTATGTTTTTGGTTTTGTTTTTATCATTACGCTTCTTGCCATCTTAAATCCTTTGTATTTTTTCGTATATAAAATTTTAGTTGTTGGCAATTATCAGCCGCAACCGCCGATAGTCACTTTTACGTTTTTGGTATCTTTAAGGAATGAGCCATCCGATAATTCTGCCACCACGAATACATCTTGGCTTTTCGCGAGCTTGGTTCTTGTTGAAAAATACGCCTTTCCGTTTGCCGGTGTTAGATTGACCGTCACTATTCTAGGTGTAGGATTGCCCGCCGCATATAGGTGAATCGCTTTTACGTAGTTGCCCTCTTCCATCGGATGATTAACCTCTACTTTTAGGGGTACGACTTGTCCATTTTCTGCGATAGCCGGCGCTACAAGTACAGCAGTGCCCGTTTTTGCCCCTTTTTGGCCTACTATTTTTGATATTTGCTCATCCGTGCTAAGCTCAGCCGCCAACGCTCTAAGCGGACTTACCGCAACAAGTGCGACTGATGCCATAATGCTCATATTTTTTAGAAATTCTCTTCTTTGCATGCTTATTCTCCTAAATTATTTTTTATCGGCAAATATATACGATACGACATCGCACACTTCGCTCTCATTCATTAGCTTGGTTGTCAGATTGACGGTCATAGATGTCTCAGGGTTGTCGATTCTCGGGTCTGAGATTTTCTGGTAAACCCATTTTGCGTCCCTAACCCCTGTTTTTACCATGTTATTGTGGTATCCGCTCAAATCAGGGCCTATGTTGCCATATCCATTTGCTTTTTCTATTTGATGGCACGCCACACAATTCCCAAAGTTTTTATTTTTTGGATATTCAAAGCCGTATTTTGAAGATACGTTTGAGTCATTGTTTAGCTCGTTAAATATGAGCTTGCCTCTCTCAATAGACGATTTATCCTGCTTGACGCAGTTTGCCGGCATCTCGTGTTTTTTTGGCTCGCCTAGCAAATCGCTATTTAGAATTTTGAGTCCGTCTGGGGATTCTATCGCAGCGGTAACAAGCGTAGATTCGCTTTGTGACGAGACGGCGCATCCGGCGAATATAACCGCGACGGCGACTGTGCAACATAGAGCTATGCCCTTTGTGTGCGGCTGTCTTTTCATCGACACTCCTTTAGAAAAATTTATACAAAGTGGTTGATATTGTATTGGAAATAATTATATTGCTGAGAATGTAAAAAAGGCGTAAAAAATTGGAGGTTTATTGCAACTTTATCTATAAAATTATTTTAAAAATATACTTAAATCTACTACCATTACCCAGCTCGGACTCCACCAAAACCGCTATGTCTTCATCGTTGCATATATTTTTTACTATATTTAGCCCAAGCCCGAAACCGCCTTTTGACATCTCTTCACGGTAGTACCTGTCAAATATTCTGTCCGGAGACTCTATACCTATCCCATAATCTTGAAATACAAGAGTTGCCGTTGTTTCACTTTTGTTGAGCCCTACTTTGATTTTTGAATTTTCGTGGCTGTATTTTATGGCATTTGAGAGATTGTTATCGATAAGCCTATTTAGACGAATTTTGTTTGCATATACATAGCAACCATCGCAAAGCTCACTTTGTATCTCTATCCCCTTCATCTGCGCTATCTCGGTAAAATACTCCACCCTATCGGCCACCGCTTCGCCTAGATTTATTTTTTCTCTACCAAACTCCACTTTTTCCGCTTTTATTAAATATTCCATATCGTTGTAGAGGTTTGAGAGGCTTTTTGATGCCGCATTTATTCTTGAGAGGTGTTTGTTTTCTCCGTATTTCATACAAAAAAGCTCTATGTTTGTCGTGATGATAGCAAGCGGAGTATTGATTTCGTGTATGGCGTCTTTTATGAACCTATCAAGATTTTCATTCATCTGCCTTAACGGTTTTTCAAACAAACGTATAAGGTACAAATAAACCCCAAAAAGCAGCATCAATGCAACAAGTAAAAATAAAAGCAGCTTAAAATACAGCTCACTCTCATAGAAATCTTTTGATACGACTAGATAATCAGCCCCAAAGTACACGGACGGTGGCAGCCCATATACATAATATCTTTTTGCCCCAACCTTTGCATACCCAGGGGTGAGCGAAGGGGTAAAATCAAGATTTGAAAAAATAACTTTTTTGGAAGAGCTAAAAAGTGCGGACTTATACATCTTATATCTTGGAAAATAAAAATAATGTTCTTTGGAGGAATCAAATCTATCCATCTCGACTATTATTCTTCTCGCTTGATTATACAGCTCTGCCTCGCTTTTGGCCTCCTCTGTCGCACGCACTAAAGAGGCGTACTCATATAAAAAAAAGCTAAAAATAATGGTCGTGGCCACACTAAATAAAAATGCAAAGCGAACGGCATAGTTTTTAGGCTTTATCAATTTTGTACCCAAACCCTCGAATGTTAATCACAAGCCCGTCATCTAGTTTTTTGCGGAGATTGTTTATTTGCACTCTGATGTTTGTCGGGTCAACGTCCTCACCCCAAACATAGCTCTGAAACTCCTCGATAGAAACGGCTCTGCCGATATTTTCTATGAGTAGCGCAATCACAAGTGCCTCTTTTTTTGTAAGCGGTACGTCGGTGTCACCTTTTTTTAATACCAGCTTCGCAACGTCAAATCTATATCCGCAAGGCAAAGCCAAAAAATCGTCATCCGTCTTTAGTATGTTTGATTTGTAAGCCTGCATAATCCGCAAATAAAGCTCTTTTAGCTGAAACGGCTTTCTAACATAGTCGCAACAGCCAGCCTCATAGCTCTTTTCAAGCTGTTCCATATCCGTTATCGAGCTTATGAATATTACAGGTGTTTTTACACTCGTGCGTCGCAGTTCGGATAGCACGTCCATTCCGCTTTTTTTTGGAACTTTGATGTCAAGTAGCAATACGTCATAAGTTTTTGAGTACACGGCATTTAGGGCATCTTCGCCGTTTCTAAAATCATCAACAAAAAAGCCCATATCTGCTAGATACTCTTTGATACTCATTCTAAATGAGTACTCATCTTCTAAAAGCAATATATTCATCTGACTTCACCTTTTTTTATCTCTATCTTGTCACCATAAAGCACCATATTTTCAAGCTCAGATTTACTCATATTTTTAATCTTCATCTTTTTTTCTTCAAACTCGTCTATTTTTTTTAACTCCTGATTGGCGTTTGAGGCTATTTTTGCTTTTGTCTTATAATCTGCAGATAGACCGTCCCCAACGCCTGAGGCAAAAAAAGAACTGCCGCCGTTTGACTTTAGAAACGTAATCGCTACGGATTTTGGTATCGCCACAACGAAAAACCCCAGTCTCTCTCCATTAATATCCCGTAGCGGCTCAAAAGATAGAAAATAGCTATCGGTAAAGGATTTTTTGCCGCCTATCATGGAATATATATTCTCTTTTTTTAGCTCCTCATAAAGCTCTTCGTCGTACTCTCTATGGCATATAACAAAATCACCGAGCGTAGGATAATCCCTCATCCACTCCGCAACATCTAAATGTGTTTTATCCATTAGAACAAATAGTGAAATTTGACGCTTTTTTAGATTTTGCAAAGCGTCGTCAAAGTTTTTGATAATCTCCAAGGAGCCGACATATCTATCGCCCAGCTTGACAGGGGCTATTGACTTGATATTGAGCTTTTTGCCAAGCTCGATGGAAGCGAACGGCCTTTTATTGTCTCTTACATACACAAGCCCCTTTCTAAAGCTCCCTAGTGACGAGCCGTAATCGCTTTTATCCCAACTCCTCAAAAACACTTTCAAATCAGCAGTATGCAGCTGAACCCAAAATTTATTCGTCTCTCCATAGTTCTCAAACTGGCTCAAAACGGTATCTATGATATATGACGCCTTCACCCTATCGCCGCTATCGAGTGACTTTGCAAGTAGCTCATTGCTAGCTACGGCTAACGCCAATGACGTAGTCTGCCCCATCTGGGTCGCCATCTCCGTTCTAACGGTCTCCGAAAGTGCGTCGCTTAGCCTTGCTAACATATTGTTTTCCATTTTTTCGCCGAAAAATACAAGCAAAAAAGCAGTGAGCAATATCGCAAAGCCAAAAACAGCGATAAATATTTTTTTCACGCCTAGTTTTACGAAGAGTTTTTTCATAGCGGCGATTATAATCGTGTAAACCTTTTTTGGTTAGAATGAAGCCAAAAACGGAATATGAAAAACTATATTTTTTTGATTTTATTTTTCGTTTACTCCGCTTTTGCCGACGATGCGGCAATAAAACAGATAAAGTTCGTAGGAAATGACGCATTTTTTACCACCGCTCTCAAAGAGGCCATAGGGGTCGAAGAAGAGAGATTCTACAAGTTTTGGAAAAAATCACCCACATATACGCTAGATGATATAGAAGCTATGAAAGATGACGTAATAGAGTTTTATCGCTCAAAGGGATTTTTTAACGTCAGGGTCACAATCGAACAAAATAGCGACAATGTCATCTTTAGAATCTCGGAATACAAGCGGATGAAAGTCGCATCCGTAGATATGGATTCTCCTTTTTATATTAAAAATCTAATAGCCTTGAGACCTGGGGATTTTTTTGATGCGGATTTGTTCGTAAAAAGCAAAGAAAACATCAATAAATATCTAGGTGAAAACGGTATGCCAAAAGCGAAGCTAAACGCAAAAGCATACATAGATATAGAAAAATACGAAGCTAGACTTGATTTTAACATCTCCCAAACGCAAAAGCTAAAATTCGGCAACGTAACGACAAATAAGATAGATAGCATAGGCGATGAGTACATAAAAGATAAGCTTCGCTTCAAAGAGGGAGAGGCGTACGACACCAAAAAAATAGATGAAAGCTACAAAAATCTATACGCCACCGGCGTTTTTGAGAGCGTAAATATCAAACCGGAGCTAGACACAGACGGCGATAGCGTACCTATGGACGTTAATGTGACACTAGGCAAGCAAAGAAGCTTTAAGGTCGGCGTTGGCTATGACACGGACGAAGGAGCTAGACTAAAGGCTGGATGGCTGCATAGAAATTTTTACGGGAACCTCAATAGATTTGAGGCTATAGCAGAGGTATCCGGCATCAGACAAAACGTCGGGGCAAAAATCAATATCCCAAAAGTGTTTGGATTTGAGCTTGAAGATATGGTGAAATACGAAAAAGTAAAATACCAAGGATATGAGGAAAAAATAGCCTCAAACGCCTTCAAATTTAAAATACCGTATAAAACAACAACGCACTATATCGGCGTTTTAACGGAGAGCGGTAAAGTAGAAGCCGACACTGAGAGCGAGGAGATAAAAAGCTCCGATTTTTTTATAAATGCATTGACATACGAATATACGATAGATAGAAGAGACTCGATACTGGACGCCAAAAAAGGTTTTTATATAGCGTGGAACGTCGAGTTTGCCGATAATGCACTGGGCTCCACAATCAACTACTTGAAGACAAATTTGGAGGCTAGAAAAATAGTCGGCTTTGACGACGGCTCTTACTTCCGTGATTTTTTGTTTGCCGCACGTGGAAATATAGGTACTATCAACGACTTCAGACAAAACGACATCCCCGTATTCAAAAGATACTTTGCCGGCGGAAGCTTCTCAAACAGGGGATATGGATACAGAAAACTGGGAGAAAAAGATAACTACGGCAACAACATAGGCGGAAATAGCATAATAGACTACTCTCTTGAAGCACGCTATAAGACGACAAAATCATTGTGGGGAGTGCTATTTTTTGACTCCACCCTTCTGAACAAAAACTCATTAGCATTTAACGGCGAGTACAAACCATCGGTCGGTATGGGTATCAGATATGACACTATTATAGGTCCGGTCCGTTTTGATATAGGCGTACCACTCAGAGAAGATAAGAGAGCTCCGGTATTTCACGTCAGCTTTGGACAAGCGTTTTGAGAGCTATATTTGAAGCAAGCTACAGAAGTTTTTACTACCTTATCATAGGGATTTTATGGGGGGTTGCCATAGTATTTGCAACTCTTCAAAGTGGCCTTGTAATAGAGTTTGCGGCAAAAAATATACTCCCAAAATACGGCGTAACGATACAATCGGCAAGCGGTGGACTACTAAGCGGTATAGAGCTAAGAGGGGTTAAATACGACAAACTACTTAGCGCCTCAGAGATAAGATTTCGTTTTGACCCTCTCTCTTTTGCAAATGAACAGCTAAAACTCTCATATCTGGATATAAAAGAGCTTCGACTTGATGAAAAAGAGCTCGAAAAACTGCTAAAAAACAAAACAAAAAGCGAAAAGCCTGAGTTTTTTAAATCTATAGTCATAGAACAGCTTTCGCTCACAATGGGGGAGATAGGGTACAAAGACATAAAAGCCATATCTACAAAAATCAACTCAGATTATTTGTATTACGACTTTGAAAAAATATACGCCAACCTAGACTCTGAGCTAAAAACAAACATTCTCGATGTGAAAATCCACGGCGAAGTTTTGGACGGCAATTACTCGTTTAGAGGCTCTCTAAAACCAAACGGCTCAAAATACATAAACAACCTCGTGGGCGACGTTGATTTTGATTTTAACGCCCTGAGCGAGACCGACTTTCTCATAAGAGGCGATGACGAGAAGCTATATGCGAAAGCGCATTTTGTCAACACCGGAAAAATATACAAATACACTGTCGACGCAAAAATAAACGACGTACTTAGCGAGATGAATATGAATCTCAAAGATATGTCTTTTCGCATAGACTCAAAAGGCGAGCTTGCTTGTAGATACGGGGTTGTAGACTCTGATTTTAGCGTCGTTTATGACGGCAACAAAACCGTGTATTTCGGGAAAGGTAGGGCAAAAAAATTCACATACATACCTCTTGGCGTATTTGAAAAATCAATAAAAATCAAAGAGGCAATCAACAAGGATATTAGCTTTTCTGGCGATGTTCACAAGGTAGAGGTGAAAGCATCAAACATCATAAAAGCAACGCTTCTGGGCGAAAAATTTGACGTAGACTCCTCTCAGACTATAGTAAATTACGATATAGACAAAGAGCTTTTGGGTGTACGGACAAAGGCTAGGCTAAATACGGCATACCTAAAAGGCGATGTCGATAACTTCGTCGAAGACGGCAAGGATGGGCTAAAGTACCACGGAACTCTCTCAAATCTAGCCGACATATCGCTACGCATAGACAATGAGGCGTTCAAAAATGCTATAGCCTCGTACTCAGGCGACGATAACAAAATAAGCGTAAACGTCAAAACCGACGACGCAAACATCAACGTAAACTCTCACGGATACAGTAGATACGACTTTGACGCTTCGCTTGCCGGAATAAAACCAATCATCGGCGGCAAGATAGATGCGCTCATAACAGCCAATGTCAACGGCAAATATGAGTATTCAAAAGATGAAATTTCCGCAACCGCTAGGCTATCAGGTTCAAAAATATTCGGTCAAAACATAGAGGCAAAAGAAATTAGCTTCACAAAAACGCCAAAATCACTTATAGTGCCAAAAACAACAATCAAAATAGGCGGCGTAGAGGCGACGCTGGAGGCGGCCACCAATAGCGGGGTACTGAGAGCCAGAGCCTCTACGGCCGGAGTCATAATAAAAGCGGATGGGCAAATAGACAAGGAGCTAGTCATATCAATGCACGGCGATAGCGCCGTCATTGCCGAGGAATACGCCAAAATAACAGGGACAAAAAGACAAAACATAACAGGCAAATTCGACATCCTAAGCTCAATAACGAACGAACAGCAAGGGAGACACTTTAGCGTCATAGGCAGCTCAAATCTTATGAAGATAGGCGATGAGTTTTTTGAGAATATCAGGGTGGCGGCAAACGGATCGCAAAATCAAGTAGTAATTCAAAATCTGGCGGCGGCTTTTCAAGGAAAGACATATAGACTTGATAATCCGACCGTAATAGACATAAAAGACGGTAAAGCCGTGTCAAGCGAGATAAAAATCAACAACACGCTTCTTGGCTCTTTCGAATACAACAACAAACGTCTAAACGCAAAAGCAAAAATAACTAACTTTGCATACAGAGACTCAAATAAAATCTCATTTCTACTAGATGCAGACGTGGCGGCAGACTATGCAGATAGCAAGCTAAACGTAAATGCAGACGCACGCCTTAAGGATTTGAGGGTTGCATTTGAGTTAAAAAGCTCCAATATCACAAAAGACAAAGACATCGTGATTTTGAAGCCAAAAAAAGTTGAGTTTGACGAAAAAAAATTCGACGAAAACATAGCTCTCCGTATAAACATCACTACCACAAACAAAGCGATTTATAGGTCAAAAGAGGCGTATGCGCCAATATCGGTAAATATGCTCTACTACAAGGATTTCGGCGAAAAACCGATGATGCTAGGACTTGTCAAAACGGAGGGTGGGCATTATGATATGGAGGGCAAACGATTTTTGTTACAACCCGGAAGCATAGCACTTACTCCGGCAGAGCCAAACAATCCATACCTAAATCTGACGCTAAAGCACATCGACAAAGATACGCAAATATCGATATTCGTAAAAGGTTTTGCCTCCTCTCCAAAGCTAAGCTTTAGCTCCAATCCATCGATGAGCGAAAAAGAGATAATCTCATATTTGCTTTTTGGAGTAGACCCCGATAGCGGTTTTTCCAGAGACTCCAACGACGCAAAATATTCCTCAAAAGCAATAGGCGCACTATCAAACGCCCTCTCAAGAGACCTTACGAAAGAGTTTGGAATCAAGCTCGACAAAGTAGAGATAAGCCCAACGGAGGTGACTGACAAAACGGGCCGAACGACGCAAGCCACAAAAGTAGAGGTCGGCAAACGAGTCACAAAAGACCTTACGGTAACATACAAAAACGATATAGAAAGTAGCGTTGTTTTTGAATATCAAATAAATAAAAACGTGAGCGTAGAGAGCCAAGCGGGACGCAAAAGCTCAATAGACATATTCTATAAACAGGATTATTGATGAATACGAACAAGGAAAAATGTGAGCCAAAACCGCCTTGCTGCAACAAGAAAAAAGCGATAATAATGGGAGCGGCGATGTCTCTTCTTATTTTCGCCTTTTCGGTATATTTTGACTTGTATTAACCCATAGGATATAGTACTTCTGAGTGAGCCGCATCGAGCGACCTCATTACATCTTTTGAGACGACCATATCAGCCGAAGCGAAAATATCTTTTAGTTGTTCTTTTTTGGTTACGCCAAATATCGACGAACCTAGAAACTCAAATGACAAGCTCCACGCCATAGCCAACGTAACGGGATTTATCCCCGCATTTTTTGCAATCTCTACATATTTTCCGGTTAGTTCCACTGAGCGGCTACCGGCAAATCTTGCGGCTTGTGCTTTCATTCTAGCGTCAGGCATCGCCGCATACACGCCATATCTAGCGTCACTTGGCAACCCGTTTTGGTATTTGCCGCTTAGTACGCCACCGGCCAAAGGAGAGTATGCCAAAAGCGATACTTGCTCTTTTGTGCACACATGACCCAGCTCATCCAAAAATCTTCTATTTAACATCGAAAAGTTGTTTTGAATAGTCTCAAAACGGGCAAGCTTTTCGTATTTTGAAGCGCTGAGCGCTTTTGTAAGTCCATACGCCGTATCGTTGGACGTACCTATGTATCTTACCTTGCCGCTTTGCACCAGTCTATCAAAAGCCGCAAGCGACTCTTCTATCGGCACTACCGTATCCGGCCAGTGCATCTGATAGAGGTCTATATAATCCACACCAAGCCTTTTTAGACTCCCCTCCACCGCTCTTTCGATATGAAATCTATCTATTGCGGTAAGGCCGTGACGTATCGGCGGAACAAACCATCCGTTTGCAGCCCCTGCGACCTTAGTTGCCAGTATCAACGCATCTCTTGGAATAGCTCTATCCTTTAGCCATTCGCCGACTATCAGCTCTGTATCGCCTGCATATTTCGCATCTGGCGGCACAGGATATATCTCCGCAGTGTCAAAAAAGTTTATACCCTCATCCCATGCGGCGTCCATTATCTCAAACGCCGCTTTTTTATCTACCGAAAACCCGAAGGTCATCGTACCCAGACAAAGCCTAGAGACTCTGAGCCCGCTCTTGCCCAAATAATTATATTTCATTCAAAAACTCCTTTTAATTTATACCCACATCTAGGGCACGCTCCACCATCCTCCAGATGATTTTTTACTTTTTCTCCAAGATAGCCGTTTCGCTCAATCAGCAGCTCACCGCAAGCGGCACAATAAGTGTTTTGTCTCTCATCGTCAAGCACATTTCCGACATACACATGTCTTAGATTTAGAGACTTTGCTATCTCATAAGCCCTGTTTAGCGTCTCGTGCGGCGTCGGCGGCACATCTTTCATCTTGTAGTCGCCGTGAAATGCACTAAAGTGAATAGGCACCTCTATCCCCATACTTTTTACGAATTTGCAAATATCCTCTATCTCTTTATCGGAGTCGTTGCGTCCTGGAATAAGAAGCGTCGTTATCTCTACCCATATTTTATTTTTGATAGCGTTTTCCACGCATTCGAGCACAGGCTTTAGCCTTGCCCCGCAAAGCTCTTTGTAAAACTCGTCGTTAAAAGACTTGATGTCGATATTCATGGCATCCAGCAGTCCCGTACTTAGCTCAATGGTCTTTTTGCTCTCATATCCGCTCGTCACAAATACTGTCTTAATCCCCTCCTCTTTGGCAAGCTTCATCACATCATAGGCGTACTCGAAATATATGACCGGCTCGTTGTAGGTAAAGGCGATGGACGGGATATTTCTCTCTTTCGTCATAGTTACCAGCTCTTTAGGGCTTACATATCTTCCTATCACCTCGCCGCCGTGCTCTTTTGGGTATTGGCTAAGCTCATAGTTTTGGCAGAACGCGCAGGAGAAGTTACACCCGACCGTGCCGACAGATAGTATCTGCGTATTTGGGAGGAAATGATAAAGTGGTTTTTTCTCCACGGGGTCTATATTGATGGCGTTCAAAAGGCCATACACTTTGAGGTTTAGCTCACCGCCAAATACTTTGCGAACACCGCATTTGCCGCTCTCGCCATCATCAAGGAGACAAAAATGAGCGCAAGCGTCACATCTTATTTTCCCACTATCAAGTTTTGTACTTAGCCACGCTTTGTTCATACGCCTATCCTTAGGATTTTACCTAGTTAGCCTCTCTATAGCCTTTGCCGCAAGCGTAAGGCCAAAAGCCCCCGTCACACCGACGAAAGAGCCTTTCTCTTTGCATTTTGGTACTTCCGAGCTAAAAATCACTTTAAAATCAGGCTTATAATTTATCGCTTTTAGCTCGTCTCTTACCTTTTTGGCAAGTGCGTCACCATGCGTCTTCCAAAGCGAAATATACTCTATTTTTGTGGGGTCTAGCCTCTTTGCCGAACCCATCGAAGATATGAGCTTTTTGTGCGTCCGCCTTATGATGCCGACCTTGGCTTTTACGTCATCTATAGCGTCCAACACGATGTCGTACGGGGCAAAATCAAAGTTTTTGAGAAACTCCTCATCCACCCTAGCGTGTATCGGCGTCACACCTGGATATAACTGGGCTAGACGATGCACCTTCACCTCTCCTACGGCGTCCGAGCCTAGCTGACGGTTTTGGTTTGTTATGTCGTAAGTGTCGAAATCTACGATAGTGATGTCGCTAACTCCAGTGCGATACAAAGCGTCTAGGCAATGCCCGCCTACACCGCCTACGCCAAAGAGTAGCACTTTTTTTGTCCGCAATACCTCAAAATCATCTCCGAGCAGTATCCTGCATCTCGTATATCTAGCCAATCCAACCTCCAAGACCCTCAAGCTCATCGTGCGCCGTCATATCAAGCCAAATAGGGCTGACAGAGACAAATCCGGCGTGAATAGCGTCAAAATCGTTCATAAAGCTCTTATCCCCGTGCGGATGGTCAGACCACTCCAGCGGATGTATCCCCAACCAGTAGTGCTCCTCGCCTCTCGGGTTTCTGTGCATGTGCGCGTCGTTACCGTAGTGGCGATACCCTGCCCTCGTGACCTTATACCCCTTGAACTCCTGCTTTTTGATGACAGGGATATTGACATTTAGAAACTTTCTATGCCCGAGGGGAAAGCAGCCTCCCAGTACCTTTGCCACCAGCTCCGAGGCAACTTGCGAGGCAACATCGAAGTCGTATATGCTTGATTGTTTGAATACCTGCGAAAATGCGATAGAGGGCACCCCGTGCAAAGCCGCCTCCATAGCCGCCGACGCCGTGCCTGAGTATGTGATGTCTTCGCCCATATTTGAGCCTTTGTTGATACCGCTTAGCACGATGTCCGGCTTACCATCCTCAAACAACGAATTAAACGCCAGATATACGCAGTCTGACGGAGTCCCGTCATCTAGCTTGTAAAAATCATCTTCTACACGGATAAAGCGGAGTGGACGGGTGAGAGTCAGGCTATGCCCGCAAGCCGATTTCTCGCTAGATGGTGCTACTATCGTCACCTGCCCTAGATGCCGCACGGCATTCGCCAGAGCGAGCAGCCCCTCCGACTCGTACCCATCATCGTTTGTTATTAATATTTTTTTCATACTTATTCCGTAGTTTTTTTGCTTTTAATTATAACGGGTGTTTGGTATGATAAAAGAAAAAGTAGAAATGGTTATACGATGAATAATGTAACGGTAGAATTAACAATATACACGCCAAGATGGGGACACGATGATGTATATACCGTCAAATTGACAAAAGAATACATGGAAATAAGCTCAAATGCCGAATCTGCAAAATATATATGGCAAGAAAACATTGATCCAAAACGAGACGGTGAAAACTTGGTGGATATTTTAGAAAACGACTCCATCTACCCACCAGCAATTTTTGAAGAGCTATTGGGGCATGCGTGGAAGTCATGGAGAGATGGAGAGCTTGACAATAGCTCTGTTAATAAGGAACTACAAGCCTTGGCTAATTGGTTAAACCAAATAAGCAAGTCAAAACCTGCAACTGATTTTTGGAGTATATATTTTAAATAAATTGCACTATAATACTCAAAATAATACAAAAAAGATTGTGTACTTTTTTGCAAAGGATTTTACATGACAGCATACGCAAGAGACGAGATAGTACCGGCTACAGAAGTGGCTCGTAGCTTCTCGGCAATATACAAAAGCATAGTCGAACACAAAAAAGAGAAGATAGCGGTATCCAAAAACAACAAGCTAGAACTAGTGATGCTCCCGATAGACGAGTACGAGCGGATGCGTGCGGCGCAGGAGCTGCTAGAGCACATTGAGATTTACAAAATAGTCAAAGAACGGGAAAATCAGCCTACCGTATCGTTCGATGAAGTAATGAAAAAAGCCGGAATAACCAAAGATGATTTACGAGATTAGGTTTAGAGAGGGGGCGGAAGCTGACTTTTTGGGCTTTGACGGCAGAGTCAAAAAACTAATAGCAAAGCAACTCCAAAAAATAGCCATTTCTCCCGAACTAGGTGAACTACTCGGCAACAAGGCTGGTTTTGACCTCTCGGGGTGTCGCAAAATGTATGTAGACAACAAAAGAGTGCGTATCGTGTACCGCATAATTGAGGATAAGATAATCGTCGAAGTCATAGCTATAGGCGATAGAGACGAGATGAGCGTATACGAAGACGCCGCACAAAGATTAGAGGGCAACAAATGAAACTCCTAATATCAGCCCTAGAGCCCTCGGCAAATCTACACCTAGAAAACCTACTCTCGCAAACTAGCGGCGTGGAGCTACATGGGATATTTGACGAGAAGTTCGGCGTTCCGCTTATCAGCCCAAAAGAGTTTAGCGTGATGGGTTTTGTGGATGCGATAAAGAAAATATTTGCCGCCAAAAAAGCGATAAATGCCCTAGTGAGAGAGGCGTCAGAGTGCGACAAGGTGCTGTTGATAGACGCCCCAGCTTTCAATCTCCCTCTTGCCAAAGCCATCAAAAAAGCATATCCAAACAAAGAAATCATCTACTATATACTCCCGAAAGTTTGGGCGTGGAAAAAGGGGCGCATAGCCGCCATAGAGCAATACACCGACGTGCAGGCCTATATATTTCCATTTGAAAAAGAGTTTTGGACGAGGGGTGTATATGTCGGCAATCCACTCGTAGAAGAGATAAAAGAGAAAAAAGACGCACCGACACACTCCAATATTACTGCGTTTTTGCCTGGGAGCAGAAAAGGAGAAATCACAAAGCTAATGCCGGTGTTCAGGGAGGTGGCCACCAGAATAGATGGCATCAAGATACTTGCCGTGCCGCCATTTTTTGACGATGCAAAAATATCTGAGCTTTATGGCGATACGAGTGGCTTTGAGATAGTCAGGGACGCCAAATACGCCCTACTCCACGCCTCAAGAGCTGTTGTCTGCTCAGGTACGGCGACGCTTGAAGCCGCCATAATAGGCACGCCTACGCTTCTTGTCTACATCGCAAAGCCAATTGATTACTGGATAGCTACGAAGTTCGTCACCACGCTACGCCACGTCGGGCTTGCCAATATCATAGCCGATTTTGAAGGGGTGGACGAGATACATCCAGAGCTACTGCAAGACGAGGTAACGGTGGACGCAATACTAAGCGGACTAGAACGGATGAATGAAGATAAATTCCTCACCAAGTCGCTATGGCTCAGAGAGCGGCTAAGCGGCAAAGACAAGGCCTTGTCAGAATTTTTTGTTTAAATGTTGCTATAATCAGAAAAACATCAATTAAAGGACTTTTCACCTATGCAAAAAGAGCCTATGACTAAATACGGGTTTGACAAGATAGCAAAAGAATTAGAGCAATTAAAAACAGTCGAGAGAAACAAAATAGCAGACGAGATAGCCGAGGCAAGAAGTCACGGAGACCTATCCGAAAATGCAGAATACGACGCCGCAAAAGAGAAGCAAGCTCACCTTGAAAAAAGAATTGCGCAACTAAGCGATATGCTCTCTCGAGCACAAGTCATTGACCCGTCTACGCTCAAACACGAAAGAATCTGCTTTGGCTCCACGGTCAAAGTATGCGGCACAAAAGACGACAAAGAAGTATGCTACACGATAGTCGGCGCAATCGAGTCCGACCCGAACCGTGGGCTGATATCATTCAACTCCCCACTCTCAAAAGCGCTTCTAGGAAAAGAGGAAGGCGATACGCTAACTATCGAGCTTCCTGGCGGTGCGGACGAGTTTGAAATCATCGAAGTGTATTACGAAGAGATAAGCTTTTAATGAAAAAACTTGGCGTAAAAGTAAAAATACTAACCCCAGATGCAATCATCCCAAAATATCAGACGGAGGAAGCCGCTGGTTTTGATATGCACTCCGTAGATGAAAAGACTATAAAAGCTGGCGAGAGAGATGTCATCAAGACGGGGCTTGCGGTAGCCCTGCCAAAGGGATATGAGCTTCAGGTGCGCCCACGAAGCGGACTAGCTCTCAAAAACGGCGTTACAGTACTAAACACCCCCGGAACAGTGGATAGTGACTATCGTGGCGAGCTAATGGTAATTCTGTTTAATACAGGCAAAGAGGATTTTGTTGTCAAAAAAGGGGACAGAATAGCGCAAGCTGTCATCAAAGAGATACTCCAAGCAGATTTTGCAGTAGTTGACGAGCTAGACTCCACCGAGCGAGGCACCGGAGGGTTCGGGAGCACAGGAAAATGAGCGGCAAAATAAAAGTCGGCATCGTCGGCATCAGCGGATACACAGGGCTTGAGCTCGCCAAAATGCTAATAACCCACCCGCACTTTGAGTTGGTATATGCTTCAAATACCGAGGGCGGCACTACGATTGGCAAATTGCATCCGTCTCTTCTTGGGGTCATAGATTTGGCAGTAGAAAAAGCGGATAGCAAAAAAGCCGCAACGCTTTGCGAACTCGTATTTTTGGCGCTTCCACACAAAGCGGCGATGAGCACGGCAAAAGAGCTTCTCTCTCTGGGCGTCAAAGTCGTCGACCTATCGGCAGACTATCGAACAAGTAAAGAGTCATACGAAGCCAATTATTGTCCGCACGAGGATGTCGAAAACCTCTCTCACGCAATTTACAGCATCCCTGAGCTTCACGGCAATGCCGCAAAAAACGCAAAACTCATCGCAAATCCTGGGTGTCATGTGACGGCTACGCTGCTTGCTCTTGCGCCGTTCTTGCCGTACATAGACCTATCGCAGCCGATATTTGTAGACTCAAAAACAGGGGTATCAGGGGCAGGCAAGAGTCCAACCGCAGGCACGCACTATGTAGCTGTAGATGAAAACGTAAACCACTACAATATCATCAAACACAGACATGCAGCCGAGATAATGGAACATGCTTCAAAGCTACACGGACAAAAAGTGGAAATCACTTTTGTGCCCACACTTGTGCCGATGGTGCGAGGGATGATGGCGACAGTATTTGCAACGCTAAAAGACGATATAGACCCACAAGCGGCGCTAAAAAAATACTACGAAGGCGAGGCTTTTGTTAGAGTACGAGACGAGCTACCGCACACAAAAAATGTTAGCGGCACAAACTACGCTGATTTATATGCCGCAAAAAACAAAAATGCGCTTGTTGCGGTATGTGCAATAGACAATCTAATGAGAGGGGCCAGCTCCCAAGCTATGGCTAACGCAAATATAATGTTCGGCTTTGCACAGGATGCCGGAATACCAAAAATCGCCTATGCCCCTTGAGCTAAAAGAGAGGGCGATTTTTGTCACAGACGCCCACTATCCTAGAAATAAACAAGATTTTTTATCTCTCATTGATGCACTCATCTCATCGCCGCCGTCACAAGTATTTATGCTTGGGGATATGTTCGAATTTTTATGCCCGTACACACCATACACTTTAGAAGCCAACAAAGAAGCGATAGACAAAATCAACCTACTAAGCCACAAAACAGAGCTTATATACCTAGAGGGCAACCACGATTATCTGTTAAAAACCGTCTTTAAAAAAGCCCTCGTCATACCGCTACAAGAGCAGCCGCTTTTTGTCTCATATCAAGGCAAAACAGCTGCGATAATGCACGGCGATAAGTATACTGACGGCGCTTACACCGCATATACGAGCCTAATTAGAAACCCAGTATTTATAAAATTTTTGAGATTTTTGACACTAGATGTCAAAGGTCGTTTTATCAAAAAAATATACGAAAAACTATCCCAAAAACAGATTTGTACCCACAAGGACGACTTCAAAGTGCAAAAATGCTTATCTATTGAAAAATACCCACTACAGGATGCAGACACGATAATAGAAGGGCATAACCATATAAGAATATCAGAAAGATTAAGTAATGTTAACTATGAAGCTTTAGGGGCTTTTGCGTGCAATAAAAGTTTTTTTAAAGTAGAATTCAAGCAGAGCGGTTTATGCTTTGTAGAAACGAGTTTAGGAGCATTGAGAAATGAACAAGCCTGATAATATTTTACAGGTCGGCTCCAACGAAATGGAGCTTGTAGATTTCAGAATCTACAAACAAGAGGGCGGCGAAGTATATGAGGGGATATATGGCGTTAACGTTGCGAAAGTACGTGAAATCATTAATATCCCAAAACTAACCGAACTACCTGGTTCGCCGGAGTATGTTGATGGTATTTTCGACCTTAGGGGCGTAGTCATACCCGTCGTAAATCTCGCAAAATGGATGGGGATAGAAACACCAGATAGTAAGACAATAAGACCTAGGGTTATCATTACGGAGTTTAACAACATTCTTATAGGTTTTATCGTTCACGAGGCAAAGAGAATAAGACGAATAAACTGGAAAGATATAGAGCCTGCGAACTTCAGCGCAAAAAGTGGCGGCGCATTTGACAAGACAAAAATAACTGGCGTCACAAAAATAGAAAATGACGACGTTCTTTTGATACTTGACCTTGAAGCGATAGTAGAAGAGCTTGGACTGTTTACGGCCGATACTGAAGCACTTGAAAAACTAGAAAAATACTCGGGCCTTGCGCTCATACTAGATGACAGCCAGACAGCCAGAAAGATAGTTAAAGAGGGTATGACCAAAATGGGCTTTACTGTTGTAGAGGCAAAAGACGGTGAAGATGGCCTGAACAAGCTAGAAGACCTTGCCGGACAATACGGAGCTGAATTAAAAAGCAAGCTAAGAATAATTGTATCAGACGTAGAGATGCCTAGAATGGATGGCTTCCACTTTGCATCAAGGGTAAAAGCGGACGATAGATTTAAGAGCATACCGCTTATATTCAACTCATCAATTAGCGATGATTTCTCAGATTTAAGAGGGGCAAAAGCCGGAGGCGAAGCTTATTTGGTCAAGTTCGACGCAAATAAATTCCACGATGAAATATCTAGAGTTTTAAAATCGCATCTAGGTTAAGGTAAAGGAGCAGTAAAGATGGATGAATTACAAGAGATACTTCAAGACTTTTTGATAGAAGCCTTTGAAATGATCGAACAGCTCGACCAAGATTTGGTTGAGCTAGAACAAAGACCGGAAGATCTTGACCTCTTAAATAGAATTTTTAGGGTTGCGCATACAATCAAGGGCTCTTCATCGTTTCTAAACTTTGACGTTTTGACAAAGCTAACGCACCATATGGAAGACGTACTCAACAAAGCAAGACACGGCGACCTCAAAATAACACCAGAGATTATGGATATCGTACTTGCTTCGATAGACCAAATGAAAGCCTTGTTGTACAGTATCAGAGATACCGGTTCGGATGCGGCGTCCGGGATAGACATCAATCCGACGGTTGCAAAACTAGACGCTGCCTCTTCTGGTAAAGCGATAGAATCAGCCGCAGAATCTCCTAGCGCAGCGCCTGAGCCTGTAGCCGCTGAGCCAGCACCAGCGGAAGACGAGCCAGATTATGCGAATATGTCGGCTGAAGATGTAGAAAAAGAGATAGAGAGACTACTCAAGCAAAGACAAGACGAAGATGACAAGAGACGTCAAGCCAAAAAAGCAAACGGCGAGCCTATGCCTGAAGTGGAAGCTCCGCATGAAATAGACGAAACTCCAGCGCCAGCTCCAAAACCAACGCCTCCTCCGGCAGCAACTCCAGCTCCTGCAGCACCAAAACCTGCAACTCCAGCCCCAGCTGCGGCAGCAGCCCCTGCAGCGGGCGGCGAAGGCGGAGCAGCCGGTGGCTCTGCAATGGAGCAAACTATCAGGGTTGACGTCAATAGACTTGACCACCTTATGAATCTGATAGGAGAGCTTGTTCTCGGTAAAAATAGGCTTATCAAAATCTACGGTGACGTAGAAGAGAGATACGAGGGAGAGCAATTCCTAGATGAGCTAAACCAAGTTGTTTCATCTGTCTCAACAGTAACGACGGATCTTCAAATAGCCGTTATGAAAACGAGAATGCTCCCAATCGGCAGGGTATTCAACAGATTCCCTAGAATGATAAGAGACCTCTCAAGAGAGCTAAACAAAAAAGTTGAGCTTGTGATGAGCGGTGAAGAGACCGAACTTGACAAATCAATCGTTGAAGAGATAGGTGACCCGCTTGTTCACATCATCAGAAACTCTGCCGACCACGGCGTAGAGATGCCTGATGTCAGGGTAGCCGCAGGCAAGTCCGAGACAGGTACGGTAGAGCTAAAAGCATACCATGAAGGCAACTCAATCGTTATCGAAATAACAGACGATGGCAAGGGTCTAGACCCGCTAATGCTCAAAACAAAAGCTGTCGAAAAAGGTGTTATCAGCGAGAAAGAAGCTGATACCATGAGTGATAAAGAGGCCTTTACTCTTATCTTTAAGCCTGGTTTCTCAACTGCGGCAAAAATAACGAACGTCTCAGGAAGAGGCGTCGGTATGGACGTTGTTAAGACAAACATCGAAAAACTAAACGGTATTATCGAGGTAGACAGTCAGGTTGGCAAGGGGACAACTATCAAGTTGAAAATCCCTCTAACTCTTGCGATTATTCAAGCACTTCTCGTTGGTGTTCAAGAAGAGTTCTTTGCTATTCCACTTTCAAGCGTTCTTGAGACGGTCAGAATTACTCAAGACGATATATTCCTGGTTGAAGGCAAGAGCGTGCTACGCCTAAGAAGCGAGGTGCTAAGTCTTGTAAAACTATCAGATATATTTGGCATCGAAGCGACAATGGAAGAAAACGACAACCTATATGTCGTAATCATAGGTCTAGCGGATGCAAAAATAGGTCTTGTAATAGACAGGCTAGTTGGGCAAGAGGAGATAGTTATTAAATCTCTGGGCTACTACCTAAAAGGCGTGGACGGAATAGCAGGAGCTACAATCAGAGGTGACGGTAGAGTAACGCTAATCGCCGATGTTGCGGCGTTGATGCAAATGGCAAAAACAGCGCACAAGAAAGTGGATACAAGCAAAAAGGCTACGGCTGCAATAGCTGCGCCTAGCAAAAAAACACAGCCTTCCGATTATAAAGTTCTCATAGTAGACGATAGTAAGACGGATAGGTCAATTATGAAAAATTCGCTAAAACCGCTCGGGGTTACAATAACAGAAGCGGGCGACGGCGTGGAAGCACTCAATATAATCAAAAATAGCGATGAGGCGTTTGACGCTTGTCTAATAGACATCGAGATGCCGAAAATGGACGGTTATTCACTAGCTAGCGAAATCAGAAAATACAACAAATACAGAAATATGCCGCTAATCGCAGTAACAAGCCGAACAGGCAAAACAGATAGAATGAGGGGCGTCGAGGTCGGTATGAGCGAATACATCACAAAACCATACTCGCCCGATTATCTAATGAACGTCGTAAAAAGACACACTAACCTAACGGTGGAGGGCTAAGAGATGAGTGACAAACTTCAAGACGTAATAAAAAAACAGCAAAAACAAAAAGTCCAGCCGCTAAAAAAAGACGAAGACACACTTCAAGTTGTCGGCTTTAATGTCGGCGATGAGGAGTTTGCGGTTTCTATATTGAATATTCAAGAAATAATAAAACCGATAGACTACACAAGGGTTCCAGGTACTCCTGGGTATGTACTCGGCGTGTTCAACCTAAGGGGTAACGTATTGCCGCTTATCAGCCTAAGACTAAAATTTGGCCTTCCGTTTGCGAGATATAGCGAAGATACAAGATTCATAGTCGTAAAAAACGGTACGCAAACTGTAGGCTTCGTGATAGACAAGCTAACGCAAGCATTTATTCTCAAAGAATCAGAGATAGACCATACTCTTGATATGCAAAGCGAACAAGAGGGACTTATCTATGGTATCGGCAAAAGGGAAGATAGAATCATTACGATTCTAAAAGCTGAGGGGCTACTAAAAAGGGAGTTCTAATCCACAGGCGGGCACTCCCCGCCACTATTTCTACGAAAGCAATTCATCCAACATCGAAAACTTATTCGCACACATTAGATGTATTCTAGGATTTATCTTTTTTACTTTTTTGTATATATCTACCGATAGCTCCATTCCAACTTTATATTCCTCCTCGGAAGATATTTTTGAGGCCTTAACAAGCGCATCTATAAAACTCTCCGGCACATAAATACCCGGCACATGGGAATATAAAAATTGAGCTGTTTTGAGGCTAACTATCGGGAAAACACCAAAAATAAGTTTTGCGTTTTTTCGCTCATCATTAAACTCACCTCTAACCTCATCAAATGTTCCTAGCAATTTTAACGCTATATCCTCATCAAAAACAGGTTGCGTGATAATCCCGCAGCTATAGTTTTCTATCTTTTTGTGTAGCTTTTTTTTAATATTTGAAAAACTCTTCGCATAGGAATTGGTCACGCTAAAGGCATACATCTTTTGCGGTTTTGGAGTTATCGCTTTACCGCCAAAATCAACACCCTCGTTAAAAAGCCTCACTGCGTGAAGTAGCTGCGTGCTATCACACTCAAAAACCCCTTTTACATTCGGCTGATCAGATAGTCTTGCCGGATCTCCCGTGAGCGCAAGCACGGAGTGTACGCCAAAGTCATTAAGCCCAAGAAGTTCTGACTGCATCGCAAGTTTATTTTTGTCTCTCATTGACACGGTGCAAATAACTGGCTTTTGTAACTCGTTTTGTGCTTTTACAGAGGCTAACACGCTAGAGTATTTTAGTTTTGCAAGTGGGTTGTCAGTTATTGTCAGCCCGTCAATTTTTGAAAGACTTTTTACGCATTTTACCGCCTCTAGTGTTTTTGAAAAATCAGGAGATTTGGGCGGTGTAATTTCAAGCGTCAAAAGCCCAGAATCTAGCTTTTCAATCATTGTCTTAGTCATAAATTCTCTTTAAATCTTATATCTTATGTGGATTTTAAAATAAAAGTCCTAAAAGGCTAAAATACCCGAAAACATTTGAAGGTATAGGGTTTGAAGCTTTGCGTATTTGATTTTGACTCCACACTAATGGATGGGGAAACTATAGATATCTTGGCATCTTTGGCCGGATGTGAGTCCGAGGTATCAAAGATTACAGAGGCCGCAATGGCAGGGGAACTTGATTTTTTTGAGAGCCTTACTCGTAGGGTTGCATTTTTAAAGGGTGTCGACGCTGCGAAAGCAAAAGACACATGTGCAAACCTACCTTTTATCAATGGGGCAACTGACATTATCAAGACGTTAAAATTAAACGACTACAAAGTCGTCGTGTTTTCTGGCGGCTTTAGTATTGGCACATCACCGGCTAGAGAAAAGCTGGGGTTTGATATGGACTTTTCAAACAAATTGCACGAAAAAGATGGACTCCTAACAGGGCTAGTCGGAGGGGAAATGATGTATTCCGACTCAAAAGGATTAATGATGCAAAAACTCCAAACCCTCCTTAACGTATCAGCAGAAAATACAATAGCCGTAGGAGATGGTGCAAATGACGCTTCAATGTTTGCCTATGCCGCCAAAAAAATAGCTTTTTGCGCAAAACCAAAACTAAAAGAGCTAGCAAATATCGTTATAGACACGAAAGACCTAAGAGAGATAGAGAAATATATATGAACGAAAAACAGCAAACCATAGTCGGCATGTTCGATAAGATAGCGCCGACATACGACATCGCAAACCGCATTCTCAGCTTTGGCACCGACATTAGCTGGCGAAAAGAGGGAATCAAAAAAGCTCTCGAGCTTGGAAACTCTAAAAACCCACAGATACTAGACGTAGCTACAGGAACCGGCGATATGCTCATCTTTTGGCAAAAAGCTGTAGAAGGCGATGCTTTCTACGCAGGCGTGGACCCGTCTGTCGGTATGCTTGAAGTGGCAAAACAAAAGGTATCATTTGCCAAGTTTCACGAAGGATACGCCCAAAAGCTTCCATTTGAAGATGCAAGATTCGACTTTTTGTCTATCTCTTACGGTTTTAGAAACGTGACCGAAAAAGAAGAAGCGGTAGTAGAGTTTGCAAGAGTGCTAAAAAATGGCGGCAGACTGCTAATACTGGAATTTGCAAAAAATGAGTCAAAAAACCCTTTTCGAATAGCGGCGCAGTGGTACGTCAAAAAAGTACTTCCGTGGCTCGGCGGCTTAATTAGCGGCAATCTCTCGGCTTATAGATACTTGCCAAACTCCATAGAGGGGTTTTTAACAAGAGCTGAAATAGTCGCAATGCTTGAGCGAAATGGATTTGAGGCAGAAGTGGCAAAAGATTTTAGCTTTGGTGTAAGCTCTCTGATTATCGCTAGAAAAAAATGACAAAACTCACCGTTGGAGAGTTAAATCGCCAAATAAAAACCGTTTTAGAGTCACATTTTTCCCTTCTGTACGTCTGCGGCGAGATTTCAAATCTTGTCGTTCACACATCTGGTCATATATATTTTTCACTCAAAGACTCTGAAAGCACAATAAGAGCCGTATTATTCAAAGGTAATGCCCAAAAATTAAAATTCAAATTAGAAAACGGGCAAAAAGTCATTTTGGAGTGCGGGCTTAGCATATACCCGCCACGAGGCGAATACCAGCTAATGGTCTCATCGGTAACACCAGATGGGCAAGGGTCGCTAGCGGTGGCGCTTGAACAGCTCAAAAAAAAGCTCAGCGCAAAGGGATATTTTGAACCAAGTATCAAAAAGTCACTCACGAAATTTCCCAAAAGAGTAGCCCTAGTCACGTCGGCCACCGGTGCAGCTATCCAAGATATGCGGCACGTAGCAGAAAAGAGATGGCAGTTAACAAATTTCACCCTTTTTAATACACTAGTCCAAGGTGAAACCGCAGCACCTCAAATAGCAGATAATATTTCGCTTGCGGACGGTATGGGCTTTGACGTAATAGTGGTTGCAAGGGGTGGTGGAAGTATTGAGGATTTGTGGGCCTTTAACGAAGAGGTGGTGGCTGATGCCATATATAAAGCAAAAACACCGATAATAACAGGGATAGGGCACGAAATAGACTTTACCATAGCCGATTTGGTAGCTGACGTCAGAGCCCCTACCCCATCGGCTGCTATAGAGAGATTATTGCCTGACAAAAATGAAGTTGTCATAATGCTTGACTCAATGCAAGATATGTATGGCAATGTCTTGTCGCAAATAATCGCAAAAAAAGAACTCTCCATAAAACACACAAAAGACCTTTTCACATCCTCATCGCCGCAAGCCAAACTCTCTTTTGCCATAGCGCAAATAGACGTTTACGCAAAAAACTTTGAAAATGCTATAAGCAACGTAATTAGTGCAAAATCAGGAGCAATGACAATCCTCAAAAGCTCGCTTGAAGCCAAAGAGCCGACAAAGACATTTGACGCATCGCTTGCAATGGTAGTAAAAAATGGTAAAAAAAGCAGTTTAAAAGAGCTTAGAGATAATGAAGAATTTGAACTTCAAAGCAAAGACACAGTCGTCACCGCAAAGGTAACGACAAAAAGAGAAATCTAGTACGCTTTTAGTCCGCTAAAATTAACGGCTAATTTTGAGGCTGTCTCGGTAACCAGTCTCTCCAAAAACTGATTCATTTTCGTCTTCTCCAGCCATACTGGGTCTTTTACGGCCGCTAGCTTTGCAAGCTCAGCCTCAGCCTCATATCTAGTTCCCAGAGCATCTATTAGCCCTGCTTGTTTTGCTATTCTAGCCGTAAAAACTTGCGCATTTGCAAATGAATTTGTCTTATTAACGTCTAATTTTCTAGCACTTGCCACATCTTCAGTAAACATAGCATATGTGTCATCAATAAGTGCTTCTATATGCTGTTTCTCTTTTGGCGTCCACTTGCGAAACATAGTTCCAGCCTCTTTGTACTCCCCCGCTTTTATAACTTGGCTCTCTACGCCTAGTTTCTTCATAAGCCCCTCGACGTTCGCCCCTTCAAAAAGTACGCCGATAGAGCCTACCGTACTACCTGGATTTGCTATTATCTTGTTTGACCAGATGGACGCATAGTAGCTCCCGCTAGCCATCGTACCTGCGGCGTATGTTACGACAGGCATTTTGGCTCTTATTCTTTTGATAGTTAGAGCCATCTCAACCGATGGAGCTACGGCACCTCCAGGAGAGTCTACGATGATTAGCATCCCTCTTACTTTTGCGTCTTCAGCCTCTTTTACATCTTCCAAAAACTTATCGGCAGACATTATCGGACCGCTAATATATATTTTTGCGAGGTTTGGCTGCTTGATTTTATCCTCCGAAGACGAATAAAATACAAAAAACAATATCAAAAGAAACAACAAAGCCTTGAAGTTGTTTTGGATAAAGCCTATCGGAGCCGTTATCGGCCACAAAACTCTTTTTATCAAATCACCCATTTATCTCAACTCCATTTAGTATTAGTTTTTCTACGCCTTGAGTGTGCAATATCACTTGAAGAGGGAGATGCTCATCCTCACTGACCCCACCCGGTAATCTAAAAGCTATCAAATCGGCGTCTCTTCCGACTTCTAGTTTTCCGCTGTTTAGCCCAAGAGCCTTTGCGGCGTTGATAGTGACGCTCTTTAGGAGGTCGTACGGTAACACCCTAAGACTAAGGTCTGTATAGCCAAATATGGCATTTCTAAGCTCATTCCAAATGTTAAGCGAGTAGTTCGAACTAAGTCCGTCTGTGGCGGTTATGTACTCTATCCCCATATTTTTTGCGGTTTCGACATCGAGGAGCTTCATCCCTAGCAACCTATTGGATGTCGGACAATGAACCACGAAAGCACCGTCATTTCTGATAGCCTCGAACTCTGCCTCATTTGCATGCGTGCAATGTATAAAGATAGCGTCAAGCCCAGATAGCTTCGCCAAAAACTCATCAGGTCTTATAAAACTTCTTTCAAGCCCAAAAAACGCTTTGAAAAAAGCTTTGAATTCACCCCTATTTTTGTCCAGCCAAAATCTCTCGGCTTTACTCTCCATAAAATGAGAACATATTTTTAGAGAATTGTCTTTGGCGAAAGAGACGGCAAAATCCATAATGCTTCTGCAAGACGAATAAGCCGAATGAAGTGAGACAGCCGGCCTAAAATTCTCGGATGCATATCTTTTTGTAATCTCAAAACGTCTAATAAAATCGGCTTTTATATCCTCGCCCCTCTCTTCGCTAGTCCCTAAAATCTCGTTAAAAAGGGTAACTTTCAGACCGCTAGAAGCTAGCATCTCGATGTCTTTACCAAAAGAGCTTATTGCGCCTATTGTGCCGACTCCGCTTTGTTTCATTTGAGCCAAAGCGTCTTGCATAGCCGATGAGAGCTCTTCTTCACTCGTTAAATCTTTGTTTTCAATGACGCTAGTCAGCCACTCTATAAAGTTGCCGTAATGAAGCGTGGTTTTGTTTTTGCTAAATTCTAAGTGGACGTGAGTATTGATGAGCGAGGGCATAACAACCGAGTTTTCACCAAGGTAGGTAAAATCTGCATTTGGATATTTGGAACGGGCTAGCTCTTTGTCGAAGCTTATATCTACAATTGTTGAGCCATCGAACAATACGGCTCCGTTTCTTATGATTTTATTACTCTCATCCATTGTCAGCAGATAATCAGCCGCCAAAATTCTCATCAAATCTACCTAAGTGCTTAAAGTATCGTGATTTTAGCCAAGTTCCCGTTTAGAAACAATTAAGACGGTTTGGCAACCGTTAATTTTCGGTTGTTGTTGATATAATCTAGTCGATAATTTTACACAAAACAAGGAAATCCGAATGAAGATAGTCGTTATCCAAGGTCCAAACATCAATTTGCTAGGCGTAAGAGAGCCACACATCTACGGACCTATGAGAATGGAAGACATACACGAAAATATGAGAACTTTTGCGTCGCAAAACGACATAGAACTAGAATTTTTCCAAAGCAATCTTGAGGGTGAAATCGTAGATAGAATCCAAGAGTGTATGGGAAATACGGATGCGATAGTTATAAATCCTGCGGCGTACACACACACTTCAATAGCCATTAGAGACGCCATACTATCTGTCGGTGTACCTACGATAGAAACACACATATCAAACCCTGCTAGACGTGAAGATTTTAGACATGTATCCATGGTTGCAGCGGCTTGCCACGGTACTATCGCCGGATTTGGCCCCTTCTCATATCACCTTGCGCTAATAGCCGCAATTCAAATATCAAACGAAGTGAAAGCTATAGCCGACGCTCAATCAAAAGTACAACAAGCATAAATGTTTTTTGCAACAAAAGATGAATCGGAGATTTTTTATGAAATCTCCTATTCGAACGATAATGCACTCCTCTTGACAAACGGAAATGATAATTATCTTTTTACAGACGGCAGATACTACGAAGAGGCCAGGAGCGCCGCAAAAAACTGCGAAGTAGTACCCTCCTCATCTCTTTTTGCCTCATGCGCCAATACGCTAAGAATACAAAAAATACAAAAACTATTTTTTGACCCAAAAAATACGAGTTATGCGGACTATAAAGCATTACAAAAACTCTCGAGTACTTTTTTGGAAGCAAAAAAAGGCGGATTAGCCAAGAAGAGAGCTGTAAAAACAGCTGACGAACTAAACAAGATAAGAATGGCCGTCAAGCTAGGGCAAAAGGGATTCAAAAAACTAGCTTCAAAGCTATGCAGCCTCAAAAAAATACCGAATGAACTATCAATAAATTACTTGGCAAAAGAGTGCTTAAGCGGCAAAGGGGGGCTAGATTTTAGTTTTGAGCCTATCACGGCGATAGATGAAAACGCCGCAAACCCTCACGCAAGAGCTACAAATAAAGAGCTACAAAAAGACTCTCTGCTCCTTTTTGACGGCGGTGTGAAGTTTGATAGATATTGCTCGGATAGAACCAGAACTGCCCGCTTTCAAGACGGCTTTGAATTCAAAAAAAAGCAAACGTTTAAAGACAAAAAACTACAGCACATCTACGACACAGTGTTAAGAGCACAGGAAGCAGCAATAAAGGCGGCTAGGCCAGGTATGTTGGCAAAAGAGCTTGACCTTATCGCAAGGGGAGTCATAGAAAAAGCGGGATATGGGGAGTATTTTGTTCACTCTCTTGGACACGGTGTCGGACTCGACATTCACGAATATCCGTATATTAACAGAAAATCGGAAGAAATTTTGTTGGAAAATATGGTCTTCACAATTGAGCCTGGCATATACATACCCGGTTATTACGGCGTTAGGATAGAAGATATGGTCGTTATGGGCACTAACGGCGTGGAGGTTTTGTAATTTTTAGAAGACTGGGGCACAAGAGAACGGAGATTGCCGAGTCGCATACAATCATACAAACGCCGCTTTTTCCAAAAAATACGCCGAGTACATCCACAAAAAAACATAAGGCGCTCATAGGAATAGGCTCAAACATAGGATACCCTATGAGAAAAATCAAAAACCTGTATTTTGCACTTCGAAGAGATTGTCATATAGACGTATGTTTTACGTCATATATCCTAAAAAATCCTGCTTTTGGCTACAGCGAGCAACCTGATTTTTTTAACGCTATTGCTTGTATATCAACTGACTTACCGCCTTTAGGGCTACTTAGACGGCTTTTGTGGATAGAAAAACGGTTCGGTCGCAAAAGAAGTTTCAAGAATGCCCCGAGAACACTTGATTTAGACATAATTTTTTTTGAAAACTTGATAATGTATAATAAAGAACTTATCTTACCGCATCCAGAATACAAAAATAGAGCAAGTGTATTACTGCCTATGACATACAAAAGAAGTAAGCTGAAATGGAAAAAATGAAACTACTTAGTTTTCAAGCCGAAACGCCGGCTCTAGCGCTCAAAAAAGCGCAAGAGTCGTGCGGTGAGGACGCACTGGTCATAAACACAAAACAGATACGTCCAAAAACCGCAATGAGCCCTTCTTTGTACGAAGTGGTGGTAGCGGTAGAGACTGAACAAAAACAAGAAGCCCCGCAAAGAAAGCCGGTAGAACCGCTAAAAACTCTTCAACAGCCGCATGCGGAAAAAGACGATGTTGTCTTTTCTATCTCATCGGTGGCAAAGCAAATGAATGCGATAGAAAAACTATCGGAAGCCGCAAAAACGGTAATAGCCCCAATTAAAAAAGATATTGAGATGAGTAGCGCCAAAGAAGACGCTCGTCCAAAAGCGGTAGATATAGAAGAGATAAAAACGATAAAAAGCGAAATATCAAAGCTGGTAGACAACGTAAAACTCATTCAAAATATGGTTTGGGATACTACCGAGGTAATGAGAGACGGGCTTGTTATACCGCCTGAGTTTGCAGAAATATACAAAATATCAAGAGATAGCGGTATGTCAGATGAGCATCTGTTTGAGATAATGAAGCTAACTTTGGAGCATATGCAGCCAAAAATGAGGGAAAACTCAGCTACTGTCAGAAGGTACTTCAACGTATTACTAAGAAAACTTCTCCCTATACGCCACGAAATGAAGGCAAATAGCGGCGGTAAAAAAATAATAATGCTTGTAGGCCCAACTGGGGTTGGTAAGACCACGACTCTAGCTAAGCTGGCCGCAAGATACGCATTCAAGCAAGACGTCAAATACAAAGTCGGGATAATAACGCTTGACACATACAGAATAGGCGCTGTAGAGCAGCTAATGCAATATGCGAAAATGATGAAACTATCAATAGAGGCAGTCGTTGACCCATCGGAGTTCAAAACGGCGCTCTCATCTCTTAGGGGCTGTGACTATGTACTGATAGACACGGTCGGTAGCTCACACTACGATACAAAAAAAATAAGCAAACTAGCTGCATTCGTAAAAGCGGAAAGCTCCCTAAATATCGACATATCACTTGTTTTGCCTGCAAATACGAAATATGAGGATTTAAAAGAGATTTACTCCAACTTTGCGTCAGAACTTGATATAGACACCCTTATAGTCACAAAAATGGATGAGACAAAATGTTTTGGAAATATGTTCAGCCTTCTGTATGACATCAAAAAGCCTGTTAGCTATTTCTCAACGGGACAGGAAGTACCGGAAGACCTTATTGTCGCATCTTCTGAATTTTTTGTAGACTGCCTGCTAGACGGTTTCAGGGGCAAGAATGCAAAGTAAGGTAAATATAGAAAACACACAGGCAAAAAAGCTTCAAGAGCTAGTCGGCAAAAAGGCAATGCCAGTAAAAAATGCAAACACCAAATTTATCACCATAACGAGTGGTAAAGGTGGCGTGGGCAAGAGTACAATGAGCGCCAATATGGCCTATGTTTTGTCATCGCAAGGATTCAAAGTCGCCCTATTTGACGCCGACATAGGGCTTGCCAACCTAGACGTGCTATTAAATGTAAAAACACAAAAAAATATATTGCACGTCCTAAAAGGCGAAGCAACTCTTAGTGAAACAGTCGTAAAAGTAGATGAAAATTTGACGCTAATCCCAGGTGAAAGCGGCAATGAAATCCTCAAATATACAACAGAAGAGGTTCTTGATAAATTCATAGAAGATAGTACGGAGCTTGAGAGTTTTGATTTTGTTATTATCGACACCGGAGCCGGAATAGGTGAAATGGTGCAAAAATTTGTCAACGCATCTGATATGACCGTGGTAATCACTACGCCTGACCCAACGGCAATTACAGATGCTTATGCAATGGTTAAGGTAATTAGCGCAAAAAAAGATAAAGTGCTAATGGTTTTCAATCAAGTTGGGAGCGAAAAAGAGGCAACATTGAACTTCGAAAAAATAGAGAAGGTCGCAAAAAGCAAACTAAGGGCTGATTTTTCTCTCGATTTTATAGGTTTTATCTCAAAAGACGCAGATGTTCAAAAAAGTGTTAAGGGGAGATTTTTGTTTGCAAAAAATTATCCAAACGCAAAATGCACATCGGAAATAGAGGCAATCAGTCGCAAGCTTGCCGAAAAAATGGAACGAAAAATGCTTGATTCTGGCAGAGAGAGCGGTCTATCTGGCTTCTTCAAGCGTCTGATTAAGCAATTTTAGCACCGCAAAACCATTAAAAAGCCGAGAAATGGTAAGCGTAAATAATTTTATATCTTTTTTAACACTGAACGGTTTTTTCGTAGGCGTTTTGTTTGCGATTTTAAAACTAGACGACCCGCTTATGATGGTTGTCGCCGTGATTTTTGTAACTACTTTTTTTTATATGATAGCTATTGCCTCAGCTGCGCTTTATATCAAAAACGTTACTTTCCAACCTAGATATAGAATCAAAAAAGATAAATATGAAAATGCGATAGACAACGCTATAATGGAACTAGAAAAAAGAGAAGTGTTTATTCGTGATATGTACGAATTCGTTAAACAGCTAGAGGAAGAAGAGTACGAGGACATGAAAAGAGAGAGTGCTCAGGCACAGCAATCTGCAAGAAGGCGTGTATAGATGACAAATAAGGGTATTGGCGGCTATGGTGAAAATTTAAAATTCACGCAAGACGATCTTGCCGTGAAGTTTTTGCCTGCCGTTAAAGCTCTTGCTTTTAAGCTAAAAGAGAGGCTTCCATCAAGCGTTGACGTGTCTGACCTAATATCGATAGGGACGGAGGAGCTTGTAAAGCTAGCTCGAAAATATGATGAGGCTCAAAATGACTCTTTTTGGGGATACGCTAGAAAAAGGGTTTATGGGGCGATGCTCGACTATCTCAGAAGCTTAGATACCGTAAGCCGCTCTGATAGAAAACTAATAAAAGATGTAGACAAGATAGTCTCAAAGCAGTTTGGAGAGAGCGGCGAAGAGCCTAGCGACGAGGAAGTAGCAAGCCAACTTGGAGTCGATATAGGCAAGGTAAGAGAGGCCAGAAGCTCCATAGGCGTATTCAACGTATTTCCACTTGGCGACCAGTTGCAAGTCTACAAAGACTCCGATACACTAGAAGGCCTAGAAGAGGAAGAGCTCGTCAAAAAAGTAAGGGGTGTGCTGGATACCTTTAGCGAAAGAGAGCAAACGGTAATACAGCTTTATTATTTTGAAGAGCTAAAGCTAGAAGAAATAAGCGAAATACTAGGCATTACAACATCTAGAATTTCGCAAATACATAGGCATGTGCTAACAAGATTGAGAGAGGCTTTGGAGAGCTAGATGGCTGATATTCTAAGTCAAGAAGAGATTGACGCCCTACTTGAGGTCGTGGACGACGACACCGATGTCGATACGCTCACGACCGCAAAAGAGATACTTGACCAAAAACACATAACGCTTTACGACTTCAAACGTCCAAATAGGGTATCAAAAGAGCAGCTCCGTGCTTTCCGTGGCATCCACGACAAAATGGTTCGCTCGATGTCAAGCCAAATTTCATCCGTGATGCGTTCAATCGTAGAGATACAGCTTCACTCGATAGACCAGATGACTTACGGCGAGTTTTTGATGAGCTTGCCGTCTCCTACGAGCTTCAACGTCTTTTCTATGAAGCCGCTGGAGGGTAACGGCGTCTTGGAGCTCAACCCATCGATAGCGTTCCCGATGATAGATAGGCTTCTTGGCGGTGGCGGAGAAGGATATGAGGCAAACCGTGACTTTACGGATATAGAACTAAATCTACTTGATACGATGCTTCGTGTTATTATGCAAAATCTCAAAGAAGCATGGTCTTCAATAACCGATATGTACCCCGTAGTGGAAGCCAAAGAGTCAAGCCCTAACGTCGTTCAGATAGTCGCCCAAAACGAAATCGTAATAATGGTCGTAATGGAGCTAATCATCGGCCACACAAGCGGTATGATGAACATTTGTTATCCAGTAATCAGCCTTGAGCCGCTACTACCAAAACTTGCAAACAGAGACATAATGCTCTCTGAGACATCCTCAAGAAAAAGTAGAAATAGAGAGCTTAGAGCGCTTCTTGGTGGCGCAAAGGTTGAACTTGAAGCGGTACTAGGCACTACGGAGCTAAACCTAAAAACGGTTATGGATATCGGCGTAGGCGACATCATCAGGCTAGACCAGCCTGCAAACGATATGGCGACGATGACAGTCAACGGAAAACCGAAATTTGGCGCAGAGTTTGGCGTGCAAAGATTTAGAAAAACTGTTAAAATCAATGAAATCATCAGAACAGAGCACGATGACGTCAAAGATATGCTACAAAGCCTAGAAGATGACAGGGCGAAACGTCTAGCGCAATTTAAAGAAGAGGCTGCAAATGGATAATTTTTTAGAGTTACTCGAAAAAGAGATTACCGCTACGATAGAGGGGCTAATCGGCAACAAACCAAACGTATCCATCAAAAGCAAAGAGCCGCTATCTGAGTTTTCAAACATCATAGCCCCGCTAGTCGTGGCAGACATAACTGCAAGCGGGGACGCAAACGCAAAACTAAAAGTGATGCTCTCCCCTAGACTAGCTACTGCGCTCTCAGATATGATACTTGGCGGCGAAGGGGCTACAAAAGACGAAGCCGACGCAGATGATTTGGATGCAAACAAAGAGATAATTTCAAATATCCTAGGAGCCCTGTCAACATCGCTTGGTGCGCAAAAAAGCCTCCCAAAGCTTAACTTCTCGATAGACAATATCACATTCGTACCGCAAGGCGGCGATATAGATATTTCAAGATTTTCGACGCTTATAGTCTTTAATTTTATGGTCAATGATTTAAAAGACGTAATAATGTTTACGATAGACAAGGCGTTTGAGGATGCGATAGACAAAAAAGAGCCGGCTCAAACCTTTGAAGCAGCCGTGGAGCAAAAAATAATAGCCCCGGAAAAAGTACCGCTAAATAGTGAAGAGATGAAGAACATCGGTCTTTTGATGGATGTCAAGCTCCCAGTCAAAGTAAGAATAGGTAGCAAAAAAATGCTCCTAAGGGACGTAATCAATATGGACATAGGCTCGGTAGTGGAGCTAAACCAGCTTGCAAATGAGCCGCTAGACATCCTAGTGGACAACAAAAAAATAGCCGAAGGTGAAGTCGTAATCGTGGATGGAAACTTCGGCGTACAGATAACATCTATCGGCAGTAAAAAAGAGAGACTCGAACAGCTAAAAGGCTAAAGAGGCTAAAATAGCGCTCAAAAAAAGCCCAAAAAGAGCCCCTGAATGATAGATTTTGACAAGTTCGTAAAATACTCAAAAGCAGGCCCTAGATACACGAGCTATCCGACTGCCGTTGAGTTTAGTGAAAAATTTACAGAAATTGATTTTATACGACAACTAGAAGCTTCCAACAAAAGCGGCAAACCGCTATCACTTTATTTTCACCTCCCGTTCTGCCGCTCGGCTTGCTACTTTTGCGGCTGCAATGTCGTATTTACAAGCAAAGACGAGAAAAAAACAAGATACATCGAATATCTAAAAAAAGAGATGGCGATACTCTCAAAACACCTTGATACGACAAGAGCAGTAAGTCAACTTCACTTTGGCGGCGGCACTCCTACATTTTTTAGCGCAGATGAGTTAAGAGAGATAATCGCCCTTATACGCTCTCATTTTACAAACTTTGAAAAAGATGCGGAGATTTCTTGTGAAATAGACCCTAGATTTTTGAACGAAGAGCAAATGAAAGCCTTAACCGATGGTGGCTTCAATCGCATAAGCTTCGGTGTTCAAGACTTTGATGAAAAAGTACAGGCCACCGTACACAGGGTGCAAGGCTTCGAGCTTACAAAAGCGGCTGTAGACCTAGCTAGAAGATATGGAATACAAAGCATCAATATGGACCTAATATACGGGCTTCCACATCAGACGCTAGAGAGCTTCAAAGAGACTCTAAAAAAATCTATCAATCTAGATGTCGATAGATTTGCCGTATTCAACTACGCACACGTCCCTTGGCTCAAAAAAACAATGAGAAAGCTGGATGAGACCACAATGCCGCATCCTAGCGAAAAACTAGCCATACTCAAGTTTACTATCGATTATATGAGCGAGATGGGTTATAAAATGATAGGAATGGACCACTTCGCAAAACCGACCGACGAATTATTCCTAGCTATTGAAAAAGGTGAGTTAAACAGAAACTTTCAAGGCTACACCGCAAAAGGCGGCTCTGATCTCGTTGGTGTCGGGCTTACAAGTATATCGGAGCTTGATGGATGCTATAGCCAAAACTACAAAGAGATGGAAGAGTATGAAGCGATGATAGATGCTGGAAAACTTCCTGTTCACCGTGGCATAGAGTTAAACGAAGATGATAAAATAAGAAAAGCGGCTATTATGGATTTAATGGGTGGTTTTAGACTAAATTTCAAATCGCTTGACGAAAAATTTGGGATAAACTCAAAAGAGTATTTAAAAGATGCGCTCTCAAAACTTGGTGAATTCGAGGCGGACGAACTGCTAAAGCTAACAAACGAAGGGATAGAAATATCCCCAACCGGTAGAATGGTTGTGCGAAACATAGCAATGAGCTTTGACGCATACCTAAGCGCAGACGACGCAAACAAAAATAAGTTTTCAAAAACAGTATGAAACAAGAACTACTAGACCTAATAAAAACAGGTGATGACTGCGTAAAGTGCGGCAAGTGCATCCCTGTTTGCACTATTCACGCCATAAGCCCAGACGAGACGACAAGTCCTAGGGGTTTTCTTGACCTTTTGGCGGCCCACAAAAGAGGCGAACTCCCACTAGACAAAGATACAAAGCGGATATTTGAATCTTGCTTTTTGTGTACAAACTGCGTCGACGTATGCCCGTCCAAACTCCCGACAGACACCGCCATAGAAGAGGTGCGAGCCGAGATAGCAAAAGAGTTTGGTATCACTTGGTATAAAAAAGCGTTTTTTTGGTTGCTACGACATCGTGCTATCATGGATTTCTTGGCAAAAATGGGATATGTCTTCAAAACTTGCGCCTTTGCGGATAAAAAAGAGAAATCATCGATGCTACCTAGGTTTTATCTTCCGATAGTAAAAAGCGGGAGACTGCTCCCGTCTGTCTCAAAAACAAGCTTTCTAAACAGCCATAAAGAGCACATCAAAGCTGATAATCCAAAGCAAAAAGTGGCAGTATTTATAGGATGTATGGCCAACTATTCATACACAAATATCGGGGATTCGCTTGTTCGTGTGCTAGAAAAATTAGACGTAGATATTCTGATTCCAAAAAAACAGCTTTGCTGTGGGGCTCCCGCATATTTTACCGGAGATCTTGATACCGTCCGCTACCTCATCAAAAAAAATATTGAGTACTTCGAAAGCTTCATAGATAATATCGATGCGATAGTAGTCCCAGAGGCGACTTGCTCTTCCATGATGGTGCACGACTGGGAAAAGGCATTGTCCAACGAGCCTGAGTGGCTACAAAGATGTGAAAAAATAATCTCAAAAGTCCATCTTGCAACAAAATGGCTTCACGACAACACTCAGCTAAAAGAGCTTTTAGCAAAAGACGGCAAACAACTAAACAGTCTCGTCACATACCACGACCCATGTCACGCAAGAAAGACTCAAGGTGTTTGGAGGGAGCCTAGAGCCTTGCTGGCGCAAAACTTCAAAACGATAGAGATGGAAAATCCAAACAGATGTTGTGGCTTTGGCGGTGTCACCATACAAACGGAGAGATTTGAGCTTGCCAAAAAAGCAGGTGCCCCAAAAGCCAAAATGATAGAAGAGACAAAGGCTGACATAGTAAGTGCGGAGTGCTCCGCATGCAGAATGCAACTCACAAACGCAATGCACGAGCACGGCGTAAATACTGTGTTTAAAAACCCGATAGAACTTATAGATGAGGCTCTTAGATAGTGCTTGATACTTGGCAACACATATACTCATCCTTTGACCCGGTAGCATTCAAGCTATTTGGCATTTCAGTTCATTGGTATGGACTGATGTACGTCTCTGCACTTCTTGGCGTATACGCATTTGCCAGATGGCTTGCCGTAAAGGACAAATATCCATTCACGCCAGAGGAAGTTGATAGCTACTTTTTTTGGGCTGAAGTCGGCGTAATACTCGGCGCTAGGTTTGGCTATATACTATTTTATGACACCCATACTCTTTGGTATCTCACGCATCCATGGCAGATATTTAATCCATTTATGGACGGCACTTTTGTAGGACTAAGAGGGTTTAGCTATCACGGCGGACTGCTTGGTTTTTTACTAGCCTCTTATCTATGGTGCAAAAAATACGGCAAAAGTTTTCTTGTCCTCATGGACCTAACAGCCGTCAGCGCCGGACTTGGCTATACGTTTGGGCGTATCGGTAATTTCCTAAACCAAGAGCTTGTTGGTCGACCCACAGATAGTCCGCTTGGTATATTAGTCGGCACTACGCTAAGACACCCATCCCAGTTATACGAGGCGTTCTTTGAGGGGCTTGTCGTATTTGCCATACTCTATGCCATAAGACTCAAAAAGACTTTTGACGGACAATTAGCAATGCTTTACGGCATCTTGTACGGACTACTCCGTGCATTCTGCGAATTTTTTAGAGACCCTGACCCTCAAATAGGATATCTGCTCGGAAGCTGGCTAACTATGGGGATGCTCCTATCTTTTGTAACCGCTCTAATATCTGCATCACTATATATTTTTATAAAAAATCAAAAAAGGCCTTGACATTAGTTTTAATTAGTAGTATATTTCCCCTATGAAAAAACTACCTGAATTTGATGAAAATATCGCTTTGTCACTTTCCACTTGGGTTGAGATGATGAAGGCTTTTAATAAGATAAGGTCTTTGGAACTTTCATTCATAGAGCAAAATGGGCTGACGATAGGTCAGTTCGCACTCTTAGAGCTGCTACATCACAGAGGTAAACAGACTATCGGTGCGGCTACAAAACTAGCCATGTCAAGCCCCGGCAATATGACGGTGGTTGTAAAAAACCTAATAAAATCAGGGCTTATCGTGTCTCAAAAACACGATAGCGATAAGAGAAGCGCAGTACTCTCCATAACGGACAAAGGTGCACAGCTGATAGAATCTATGTTTCCCGAGCACTCAAGGAGGATAGATAGCTTTCTTACCGGACTTACCACAGAGGAAAAAGAGGTGGTAAGAGCGCTACTTCGAAAGCTAAATAAAAGCCTGAAGTAGATTTTTTTGACTTTATATTACTAATTAGTAAGGTATAGCATGAATAGAAGAACTTTTTTGGGTGTTACCCTTATGGCTATAGAATCTTTATATGGAGATACGACAATGAGACAACCAGCTATGTTTTGCGCGCACGGTTCACCGATGAATATGCTAAGCGAAAACGACTATACAAAAGCTATGAAATCGCTATCGGCAAAACTCAAAAAGCCAAAAGCGGCTTTGATAATCTCGGCCCACTGGGTGACAAATGGGCTTTTCATATCGACTGCACCGACGCAAAGCACGATATATGATTTTTATGGTTTTCCAAAAGAGCTTTACAACGTCCGCTATCCGGCAAGCGGTGAGCCAAAAATAGCAAAACACATAATATCAAAGCTTGCAAAATTCGGAGCGAAAGAGGATGATAAAAGAGGTCTAGATCACGGCGGATGGGGCGTAATGAAGTTTTTGTATCCAAATGCAGATATTCCGACGTTTCAGATGAGCATTAACAAAAATATGAGCCCAAGAGAACACTTCGAGCTGGCCGAACATATCGCTCATCTAAGAGATGAAGGGGTGATGATAATAGGTAGCGGCGACATAGTACATAATCTATGGGAGATAAAGCAAAACCCAAATGCAAAACCTGCGGAATGGGCGGTGGAGTTTGAATCAAAAATAAAAGCGGCTCTTCTTGCCAAAGATTATGAAACGCTCATAAATTATCTGGATATAGGAGAGGCGGCAAAGCTATCTTGTCCGACAAACGAGCATTATATCCCGCTTTTGTACATTGCGGCGGTAACACAAAAAGAGGAGCTTGAATTTTACTATGAAGGGTTTGAGCATAGCACTATAAGCCTCAGCTCTTTTGGGACAAAACCATGACGAAAGGAGGAAAATAATAATTTCGCCTCGTAATCAACAAAAAAACAAAAACAACAAAGGATTTAAAATGAAAAAAATCGCACTAACTTCGCTACTTTTGGCTTCAATGGCATTTGCCGCTCCATACAATGTAGATGCGGCGCATACCGCAGTAGGATTCAAAATCAAACACATGATGGTCTCTTCTACAAACGGTAAGTTCAAAAACTTTAGCGGTACTTTTGAATATGACGAAAAAACAAAAACGGTATCAAACGTCAAAGGTAAAATCATCGTAGATTCGATAGATACGGACAATGCAGATAGAGATAAGCACCTAAAGTCACCTGATTTTTTTGATAGCGCAAAATATACGGACATTACATTCGTATCAAAAAGCATCAAAGGCAACAAAATCACAGGCGATCTAACAATCAAAGGCATAACAAAAACAGTGACTCTAAACTATGAGTTCGGCGGTGCGACTGTAAACCCTTGGGGTCAAAAAGTTGCAGGCTTTTCTATTAGCGGCACAATCGACAGAAAAGACTTCGGACTTACTTGGAACAAAGCTCTTGATATGGGTGGCGTAGCGGTAGCAAACGAAGTAAAAATATCTGTTGACATAGAAGGCGCTGCGGCAAAATAATTTTGGAGGAATAAGATGGAAATCAAAGTTGAACGCTCATATGACAGGGGCTTTTCAGATCTTGGGTGGCTACGAAGCGGCTTTAGCTTTAGCTTTGCCGAGTACCTAAATAGAAACAAAATGGGCTTTGGAGCTCTAAGAGTGTTCAACGACGACTCCATTGCGCCGCAAAAAGGATTTGGCATGCACCCGCATGCCGAGATGGAAATAGTAACCGTACTGCTAAAAGGCTCCATAGCCCATGAAGATAGCATGGGGCATAAAAGCGTGCTTAGTGCCCCATCAGTTCAAAAAATGTCAGCTGGAACGGGCATATTTCACTCTGAGTTTAATGCCTCCGCAGACGAGGAATTAAAGCTTTTTCAAATATGGCTACACCCTCACACAAAAGGGCTAACTCCGGTTTATGAACAAAGAGAGATAACAAAAGAAGATTTTACGAATAAATTTTTCACGATAGTGTCACCTGAGCCTCAAAATAATGAGATAAAAATTTTTCAAAATACCAAAATATCAAGAGGATATTGGGATAAACAAGCTACAATCAATTACGAGCTATCAGTCGGCACAGGTGTGTTTTTGTTTGTCACAAGCGGCATAGCTACAGTCGGCGGCAAAAATATCTTTGAGCGTGACTCTGCGCAGATAACAGGTGAAAAAACAATAGAAATAGAACTTGTCAAGGATAGCGAGATACTAATCATAGAGGTTTGAGCTTGATAGAGAACAAACAGAGATTTGACGCTGCGGCAAATGAATGGGACAAAAGCCAGACAAAAATCAATATGGCGACTAAGATAACGTCCCAAATAATAAAAAACATTCCACTTCAAAATCATCACAACGTAATGGACTTTGGGTGCGGTACCGGCCTCGTAGGGCTAAATATCGCACCGCTTGTCGCTAAACTGGTAGGTGCGGACCTTTCGACCGAGATGCTTAGAAACTTCAAAGCAAAAGCCGAAGCTCAACAACTAGCAAATGTGGATACTATAGAGCTATCAGTCGACTCACATCTTGGGGACAGCGAATATGACGCAGTAGTGAGCGCCATGACGGTACATCACATAGAAAAACCAAATGAGCTTTTCAGCAAATTTGCAAGCGCAATAAAAAGCGGCGGATACCTAGGGGTGGCCGACCTCGCAAAAGAAGACGGCACTTTCCACTCCGACAATACCGGTGTATATCACTATGGATTTAGCCAAGATGAATTCGAAGGATTTTTCACAAACAACGGATTTGAAAAACCAAAAATAACAGTGGCGCACACGATAGATAAAGGCCAAAAAAGCTTTGATATCTTGTTTTGCTACGCCAAAAAAATATAATCAGGAAACTATAAAATGAGCGATACACTACCAAACTGCCCAAAATGCAACTCGGAATACACATATGAAGACGGCGCCCTGCTCGTCTGCCCTGAGTGTGCGCACGAGTGGAGCAAAGACGCCACAGCCGAGAGCGATGAGCTAATAGTCAAAGACGCGAACGGCAATGTGCTAAAAGAAGGTGATATGGTCACAGTCATCAAAGACCTAAAAGTAAAAGGCTCTTCAAGCGCTATCAAAATAGGCACAAAAATCAAAATAATGCGCCTAACCGAGGGTGACCACAACATCGACTGCAAAGTGGACGGTATCGGGGCTATGGGATTAAAATCCGAGTTTGTGAAAAAGGTATAATAGTTGCGTAGTTAGCAACTTTGCATCAAAGTTGCTAACTAGCTAGTTCACACCCATCATCTGAAGCGTTATATTGCTCGGCTTTAGCTTGCTATTTTGAGGATTTACGCTGAGGCTATCAAAAATTTTGTTTTTCTTTGAGAGCGAATTATCTACTTTTACCCTTATGGGTGTATTTGCTACCGTATCCAAAAATAGTTCCAAACTGCCGTTATTCACACGGTACGAATAGTATAGTAGCTCGGGAGCAAAATCTCGACAGCTAGGCTCGTCGCAATACACCTTCAAAGCGCCGCTTTCGCCAAGTGTTATCATCTTTTGGATTGGCGCATATCGTCTCTTTTTGCCGAAAAACTCCATCGTGCCGCCGCCGATGGATACGGATAGCCGAGAGAGCCGCCCATACTCCGATAGATTTATCCCTTTTTGCGACTCAAATATATTATCGGGGATTGCGTTTTTCTCATCTTCGCTCTTTGCGGCTAGTCTGGTCTGCGCAGACGCTTTGCCGTCATCCACATACTCCCATTTGCCGCTTTGAGGGTTTAGTTGCGGGAGTGGGAGTGTATCCGCAAAAGCAAAACTTGTTATAAATAGTAAGCTAACTATTTTTATCATGTTTGCCATATCTGCAACATTACAATTTCTCATCTTCAAAAACCGTTTCTGTATTTATTAATTTGGAAGCTTTATGGATTTTCTATCTATCCTAGCAACCTCTCCATCTGCATTAGCTTTCACAACAACGGTATCTCCTTCATCTTCTATAATTCTACCGTCAAGCCACCATCCTGGAACGCCTACCTCATCTCCAACACCGACAATACATGGAAAAATTTTTTTATGTATTGTCGCTATCCAGTTATCAACCATCTCTTTCGGATAGTCTTTATCCTCGCCAATAATAGACAATAATAATTTTTCCTCTTCTTCATAATCGGAAATATTGTGTTTATTAAAAAGTACTGCCATACATCCTCTTGACACAGCCTTACTATATGGGTCCATCTCTACATTATCGCTCATATTATGAACGACATATTGCTTAAAGCCTTCATTATATGCAAGTGCAAGCTCGACATACCACTGTTGCACACCCAATTTTTTCAAAGCGCTATTATTGGCAGGATTTAACTTGTCAAAATAAATTCTGTATGTATCGCCATACTTCTCCACTCTGCCATGTGTGTAAGAATTCATAAGTGCATCAACTGTTCTACCCGGAAAACCTCGTAGTTCGGTATTGTGCGTTCCGACTTTTATGTATCTATCATAAACAAAAAATCCACCAGCCAATACAACACAAGCTATCGCCAAGAATAGTATGAATTTAATACCTCTTTGTGCAAAATATTCTTTAGTTTCATTTTTAGTTTTTTTATTATTTTCTTCATTCTGCACCATAGATAATACTTCTAATTGCGTACCACAATTAGTGCAAATTTTTGCTTCTTTATCATTCTCAAAGCCGCATTTTTGACAAGAAAAAGATTTTATGATTTCACCCTCAAGCTTGCCACCGCAACCAACACAAAATTTACTTTCATCACTATTTTCAAGGTTACAATTTTTGCAAATTTTCATTATTTCGCCACCTCTAACGATTTAAACTCAGCAATACGATCTTTCGTTGCGGATATAAGTGCATCCACATAGCCCCCGCTCCCCTTATCGTAACCGCTTTTGAAAGCCGAGTTATCACGATCAGCTATCCATTCCTTTTGTAATTCAACTAACCTACTGCGTTTTTCGTCCGGTAATTTGCTCATTAACTTACGATACTCTAGCAATAATTCATTTTCAATAGCTCTGTAGTCTGCGTAGCTTTCAATCAATAGATTATATTCTTCAGATGAGATTTTGGCTGTATTTTGATTGAATTGATTTGTTAGTTTTCTAGCTTCAGCTTCAGCCTGGTCTGCATCTATATTCGCCCTAGCCTCGTCTTTTGAATCATTGGTGCCGATAGTATTATTTTCAGCACGATGATCACTTGGCACATAAGTCGTATTTTTTTCTTCAGCTTTTAATGTGAAATTATTAGATGCAGCATCAACCAACAAGACTGCTGTGTACACAACAATCAAACAATAAGAAACGAAAAATATTGCACCAAATATATCCCAATATTTTTGCCTCATTAAAAAATCATCTATATATTTACCACTCTTGCCTCTAACCGCCCAACTCCTAGCCTTTAGCCCTAAATAGATCGAAATAAAAATTTGCAAGCAGCACGCAATCAAGGCTCCAAATAGCCAATAATTTTCCAGTTTGACAAATATATTTATAGACATACCTGCGCACACTGAAGCAATCAACGACCATACCCAAACCATTCTTGTGTTAAAAAAAATACCCCACAAAAATCCAATGCCACAAGCACCCCAACTAAACTTTTGTATCTTTATATTGGCATCGCTTTGCTCGTTTAGATTTTCCTGTTTTACTTGCGGGTCTATATGTTTTGAAAGCTTTTTGCCACAAGATTTACAAAATTGAGCACTAACGATATTCTCGGCTCCACATTCACCGCAATACATACATCATCCGCCTTTCTATAAAAATTATATTTTTTGCAACTTTCTTTTATTGGAACCCGTAAATCTCTTGCCCTTAGCCTCAGTTGCAATCTTTGTTTTTGAAAAAAGCTATAATCTCATTCATATCCTCTTCTGCAAGATACAAAAAGTTACCACGCCTTAATTTTTTACAAGCATCTTTCACATCCTCACTTTTAAATGTAGGCGAAAGCCTTATTAATTGTTCCTGTTCTCTTTTGATTCCATTTATTTTTTCATCAAGTATTTTACACTCACCGTTTTCGCTACCCACTAGCTGAATCAAATCCTGACATCTGCTATGCAAAAGCCAATAGCTATTGGCAATCGTATAATCAACCCTTGAGTCATAGTCCCTATAAGCTAGAAATATGGACACCGAAAATCCAAAAGCAAGCAATGACATAAAAGATGATACACCTGATGCACACGCAAGCTTTTCAAAATCTTTTAGCGAAAAAAGGACGCTTAGTAGCGTCGTAGCAACAACTATAATGTTTATAAGATAGGCAATTCTCCTGCTTCGCTCATTTTGTTTTTTAATTCTTTTGACCGATGAAAACATTACTTGGCTATTAAAAATACACTCATTTCTAATATTTTTAAGTTGCTCTACATAATTCACCGCTAATTCCTTTATTCTTTTTCAAAAATATACTACCCCCCAGCACTAAAAAACCACTTAACAATTTTTTACGAAATGGTCATACTCTATTATAATAGATTGAGAAATCTACTCTATCAAACTAAACTTTAAAAAATCTATAATGATAGAGTATTGGTGAGCATAGAGTTTTGTGAAGAAGAGATAAAAGAGTTTCAAAGACTTATCGGTAGGAATGTCGCTAGGCTCAGACAAGAAAGAGGAATGAGTCAGCTAGAGCTATCTCTAGCTATCGGCAACAAGTCGGTATCGCTTGTAGCGGGGGCAGAAGCTGGATACAATAATATCCGATTTAATACCGAACATCTTTACAAAATATCAAAGGTTTTGGGCGTGGAAATTAGGGAGTTTTTCACACAAACCCCTACTCCCTCGCATCTGCAAGCGTAACCGCAAAAAGTACTTCATACCCTGCTTTTTCGGCGCACGTTTTAGCCTCTAAAAGCGTAGTTCCCGTGGTAACGATGTCATCTATGAGAACTATATCTTTGTGTTTTGTCGCTCGAAACTCAAACTCCCTCGGATTGTTCTTGCGAAATTCCAAACTCTGCCCCGCATACACTACATCATTTTTGGCCCTCATGGCTCCCCAGCTCGGTTCAAATACAGCTGAGCGCATAGCTTTTGCTAATATGGCGGTGTGAGAATATCCGTGTGTCGTTTTGTCATCTATCGGAATGGTTGATATTTTGCCGCCATACTCGAAGTTTTCGGCGAATTTTTTGAAGCTATTTGCGGCGAGCTGCGCAAGTATAAAACTTCCCGCCATTTTATGTTTGAAGTGGATTAATGATTCTATCTCGGAGTATTTGTAAAAACTGATAATTTGAAGTCCGTCTATCTGACGAGTAAAAAGCGTAGGGGCAAGTGCCCCATCCAAACAGTGTTGGCATATATGCCGTATGCTAAGCGAGTCGCATACGACACAGCCCAGCATTATCTACCCCTATTGCCTCTATCACCCCTATCTTCCCTAGGAGCTCTTGGCGCACCGCCGTCTCTATCTCTTGGAGGCCTAGGAGCTCTATCGCCGCCACGGTCACCTCTATAGCCTCCGTCTCTTGGACCTCTGTCTTCTCTAGGGCCTCTATCTCCCCTGTCGCCTCTATAGCCACCGTCCCTACCGCCACGGTCACCTCTGAAGTTTCCACCTCTACCACTAAAGCTTCTTCTATTTCCGCCTCTGTCGTTTCTTTCGCTTGATTTTGCCTCTATCATTCTCTCTAGGTTTTTACCTTTGATACCTATATGAGAAGGGCCTTCCGCTTTGTTTTTGGAAACTATTTTTGATAGTAGTTTCATACAAAGCGTAGAAATATCCATATCATTGCTTAGTTGCGCAAACAGCTCGGTCGCTTCATCACTAATGTGTTGGTGCTTGATTTTATCAACAAGCTTGACGATCTTTTTGCTTTTTACATCTTCAAGTGTCGGCACTTCCATATGATAGATTTGTGCTTTTGTTACTTGCTTGATTCTGTTTAGCTCTCTAAATTCAAGAGGCTTTACAAGCGTTACCGCTTTTCCTTGCTTGCCAGCTCTTCCCGTTCTGCCTATTCTGTGGACGTAGCTCTCAGGGTCAAGTGGAATATGATAGTTAAATACGTGGCTTACATCGTTGATGTCAAGGCCTCTCGCTGCAACGTCAGTCGCTACGAGTATAAGCACTTTACCGCCCTTAAAGCTTTTGATTACCTCTTCCCTTTGTCTTTGCTCAAGGTCACCGTGTATCGCTTTCGCAGGGTATCCTCTAGCTACCAGCGTAGTCGCAAGCTCATCGGAGTCTTTTTTTGTTCTACAAAATACTATCGCTTTTGATGGATCTTCGAAATCAATGAGTCTAACGACAGCATCACTTCTCTCCCAATCTTCAACAACGTAGAAGTACTGTTCGATGTTTTCGCTCGTTACCTCTTTTGATGTGATGCTTACTGTTTTTGGCTCTTTTAGGATTTTGTCCGCTAGTGCTCTTATCTCTCTTGGCATAGTAGCGGAGAATAGAAGAGTTTGTCTGCTTGTCGGAAGGAATTTGAATATCTCTTCAATGTCCTCCAAAAAGCCCATATCTAGCATCTCGTCCGCTTCGTCAAGTATCACATATTGTGGGTTGAAATCTCTTAGTCTATCGTTTAGAAGGTGGTCAAGTAGTCTTCCCGGAGTAGCTACGACTACCTGTGCCCCTCTACCGATAAGGTCTACTTGTCTTGATATACTTTGTCCGCCATATACCGCTACCGTTTTTATGTTTGCATATCTCCCTAGCTTGTATAGCTCATCGCTAACTTGCATACATAGCTCACGTGTAGGAGTGATAATAAGCACCTGAACACCGCCCTGCGGGTCTATTTTGCTCATTACTGGAAGACCGAACGCGGCAGTCTTACCTGTACCTGTTTGTGCTTGAGCCACCATATCGTGCCCCTCAAGGACGATTGGAATAGCTTGTTCTTGGATAGGGCTAGCATCAGTAAATCCAGCCTCTCTTATCCCTCTCAATATGTTTTCGCTTAAACCTAATTTTTCAAAACTCATGTAAAATACCTTTTTAAATGTTTATTCCAATTTAATACGGAGGTGCAACAAATGTCACAAATAGAAAATAAAGAGGCATCAAAACTAAAAGAAGAAATCAAAGAAGATATAAAGTTTGTCTTTGAAAAATACCTATCCGTATCCGGATGGGATATTCCAGAAAACGACGAAAAAGCGAGCGCAAAGCTCATCGTCAATATCATCAAAGAAGCTGTTAGTGAGCTCGAAAAAGAGCTCTAGTCTAGCTTCAGTACGGCAAGGAAGGCATCTTGGCTAAGTTCTACTTTGCCTATTACCTTCATCCGTTTTTTACCCTCTTTTTGCTTCTCCAGAAGCTTTCTTTTTCTAGTAATGTCTCCGCCGTAACATTTGGCGGTAACGTTTTTACCCATAGACTTCACCGTCTCTCTGGCTATTACCCTATTTCCTATACTTGCCTGTATGGCAACCTCGAAAAGCTGTCTTGGTACCAGCTCTTTCATTTTTTTGACAAGTTCCCTGCCTCTATACTCCGATTTTTGTCTCGGAACAATAAGAGAAAGGGCGTCAACTATCTCTCCGGCTACCCTAATATCCAGCTTTACGAGATCACCCATCTTGTAGTCGTGTGGCTCATAATCAAAGCTAGCGTAGCCTTTTGTGGCTGATTTTAGTTTATCGTAAAAATCAATAACGATTTCGTTTAGCGGTACATCATATACCAAAAGCACCCTATCAAGACCTATGTAGTCCATCTTTTGTTGCGCTCCACGCCTATCGTTCATCAAAGTAATTATATTACCTACAAAGTCGTTAGGCACTATCACCGTCGCTTTTACGTAAGGCTCGTATATCGCCTCTATGCGTTGCACATCTGGCAGTTCGGACGGGTTTTGCACCCTTACCTTTTCGCCATTAGTCATTTGCACTTCATATACGACCGTCGGGGCGGTAGCAATGAGGTCGAGTCCAAACTCCCTCTCCAACCGCTCTTTTACAACTTCCATGTGAAGTAAACCCAAAAAACCAACCCTAAATCCAAATCCGAGAGCCGCAGAAGTCTCAGGCTCGTAGGAGATGGACGCATCATTTAGTTTCAACTTGTCGAGAGCATCCCTTAAATCTTCAAATTTATCCGTATCAATCGGGTAAAACCCCGCAAATACGAACGGTCTAGGCTCTCTAAATTCGCTTGCCGGCTCTGTGCACGGATTTTTCGCATCCGTTACGGTATCGCCAACCCTTAGCTCTTTTACGTTTTTTAATCCCGTCACCAAAATACCGATTTCACCTGGTTTGATGGAGTCTGTATTTTCAGGGTGAAGTGGATGCGGATACGTCAGGTTTTGAACCGTATAGTCCTTGCCTGTACTCATCACCTTTATCGCTTGAGCTTTTTTCAGCTCACCGTCAAATACACGGACAATCGCCAATGCACCGAGATAACTATCAAACCAACTGTCGTAAATAACCGCTTTTAAAGGCTTGTTTATGTCGCCTTTTGGAGCAGGAATTACGTCAATTAGCTTGTCTATTAGCTCTTTTATGCCGATACCGCTTTTTGCCGATACCATGGCAGCATTTGTACAGTCAAGTCCGATGCTTTTTTCTATCTCGTCCATTACCCTCTCAGGCTCTGCGGCTGGAAGGTCTATTTTGTTAATAACCGGAAGTATTTCAAGGTTGTGTTCTATCGCCGTGTACACATTCGCCAAAGTCTGCGCTTCTATACCTTGTGAAGCATCTACGACAAGCAAGGCGCCATCGGAGGATGCAAGGGATTTTGATACCTCATACGAAAAGTCGACATGCCCAGGGGTATCTATAAGGTTTAGAATATATTCCTGCCCGTCTTTTTTGTATTTTAGGCGCACACTTTGTGCTTTTATCGTGATGCCACGCTCTTTTTCGATGTCCATCGTATCAAGAAGCTGCGAGGTCATTTCGCGCTGCGTAATCGCCCCACACTGCTCTATTATCCTATCGGCAAGCGTTGATTTACCGTGGTCTATATGGGCTATTATCGAAAAGTTACGGATATTTTGCATCAAACCCCTATTGTCCAAGCAGTTTTTCGTCTAGTTTTAGCTCGTCGTTATCCATAACGCCGACACCTCTATCAAGCACTTTTGCCGCTATCTCCTTGGCCTCATCTAGCGAGTGCATAGCACAAGTGCCGCATTGATAGATGTTCAACTCTGGAATATCACTCTCAGACTTGACTCTAAGTATATCTTTCATTGCCTCTTGCCAAGCAAACCCAACTCTTTTCTCATCGGGAGTTCCGATGAGACTCATATAAAACCCCGTTCTGCAACCCATTGGAGATACGTCGATTATCTCTACGTCTTCAGCGTTTAGGTGTTCCCTAATGTATCCGGCAAACAAGTGCTCAAGTGTATGCGTGCCACGCTCACCCATCATCTCTTTGTTTGGAACGAAAAATCTAAGGTCAAACACGCTTATAGTATCACCTTTTGGTGTTGTCATAGTCTTTGCAAGCCTAACCGCAGGTGCTTTCATCTTGGTATGATCGACTTTAAAACTATCTAGCAGAGGCATTATTCATCATCCATTTCATAAAAATCTTCGTCTTCGTCTTCATCAAGGTCGTCAAATGACACATAATCATCGTCATCATCGTAATCTATCTCGCCGTCATCATCAAAACCGCCAAAGCCACCCTCATCGCCATCTTCTTCGTCGTCGATGTCACTTGGGAACATATCGTCTTCAAAATCGTCGTCGTATGCCATCTCGTCCTCCTTGTTAGACTAGAAACAAACTATTAACGCTCTCATTGTGATAAACCCTTCTTATCACCTCGCCGAATATTGTAGACACAGTAAGAACAGTCACTTTCGCGGAGTTTGTATTGTGTGGTATCGTATCCGTTATTACAAGCTCATCTAATGCGCCGTTTTCTATCCTCTCAAATGCTGGCCCAGAGAGGACGCCGTGCGTACAGCAAGCCATTACGGAAGTAGCCCCTTTGGCTTTTAGCGCTGCTGCGGCTTGAACTATCGTACCTGCTGTGTCAATGATGTCATCAACCAAGATTACGTCTTTGCCCTCAACGTCACCTATAATATTCATAACTTCACTTTTGTTTGCTTTTTCACGTCTTTTATCGACTATTACAAGCTCTAGGCCCATTTTGCTAGCCATACTTCTGGCTCTAGCTACACCGCCAACATCCGGACTTGCGATAATAGGATTTTTTAGGTTTTTATTTTTGATATAGTCCACAAACACCGTCGAGCCATATAGGTTGTCAACAGGAATATCAAAGAACCCTTGAATCTGCCCTGCGTGTAAATCCATAGTTACGACCCTGGTAATTCCAGCAGTTTCTATCAAATTTGCAACAAGCTTTGAGGTTATAGGCACTCTTGGAGCGGCTTTTCTATCTTGTCTAGCATATCCAAAATACGGGATAACGGCAGTGATAGACTTAGCAGAGCTTCGCCTAATCGCATCCGTCATAATTAGAAGTTCCATCAAGTTATCATTAGTTGGAGCACATGTAGGCTGTATAACAAATACATCCCTACCCCTCACGCTTTCGCTAATTTGGCAATTTATTTCACCATCGGAGAATTTAGCGATATTTGATTGCGACAAACCGACATCCAAGTACTTTGAAATATTCTCGGCAAGAGCAGGATGCGCACTACCGGAGAAGATTTTGTAACCTCTCATAATTGTTAACCTTAAAGCTTTTTAATTTCGGGATTGTATCAAAATTCGGCTTTGAGGGGGCTAGGCTATGTATCCGCCGCCCAAAACCTTTTGTTCATCATAAAAAACGGCTGCTTGCCCCTTGGCTATCGCAAATTGTGGATTTTTGAGCTTAATGTACGCCACACCGTCTTTTATCTCGACGATTGCTGGTGTTTTTTCGCTCCTATATCTTACTTTGATTTGACAATCAAAGCTCTGTTTGTCAGTGAACATATTGAGACTCTCAACCTCTAGGGACTGAGCACATATCCCGTCTTTTTCGCAAACAATCACTTTATTATTCTCGGCATCTATCTCTTTGACATACAAAGGCACATGCGATAGCGGCACGTCAAATCCTTTTCGCTGTCCGACCGTGTAGTGCATAAATCCTTTATGGATACCGACCTCGTTGCCGCTCTCGTCAACTACCTTGCCGCCGCCATCTGTATCTATTCCTAGCTCTTTTAGCGTCTCTATGTAGTTTTCAGAGACAAAGCATATCTCCGAGCTCTCTTTTTGCGCGCCAAGGGAGGCTATTTCCGGTATTTTGGAGGCTTCTTCTTTTAGTTCGGCCTTTATCGTGTCCCCAAGAGGAAACATAAGACGAGGTAAAATCTCTTTTTTTACGTTAAACAAAAAGTAGCTTTGGTCTTTGCTCTTATCAGTAGCCTCATAAAAAAACTCTCCGTCACATTTGACGTAATGGCCCGTGGCAAGATAGTCATACCCACGCTCTAATGCGAAATTTACGAGTGCGCCAAATTTGATTTCACGGTTGCAAAACGTGCATGGATTTGGTGTTAGACCGCTTTTGTAATACTCTATAAACGGGTTAATAACAAATTTTTCAAAGCTCTCTCTTAGCGGCACAATCTCATAAGAGATTCCAAGATATTTAGAGACTTTTGCTATATTTGCTATATTTGCCTCGTGCGACGCTTCATTACCGTGGAGTTTAAGATATACGCCAAGCACGTCGTATCCTGCATCAACCATTCTTTTTGCGGTCATCGAGCTATCTACTCCGCCGCTCATTGCGACTACGATTTTTTTAGTTGACTTCATTTTTTATCGCCCAATCTAGGCTGCAAGACTCTCTTGAACATAAATTCAAAAGCCCCTGATATATTTCACTATCTTGTAAGCCTTCTTTTTCAAGCTCGTCTAGTTTGTTGATAATATTTTGTTTTGTGATTGATATTGCCTCTTCTGGGTCATCCGTCACCTTAATCAAATCAAGATCACGCTCCGATATCGTCTCTAGCTCAAGCGGACTTTTTCTCAAAAATTCAAGCATAGGCGTCCAAAAGTCAACACCGATAAGAATGATACTAATAGGAAATATCTTACCTGTCTGCACAAGAGTAAGCGCCTCAAAAAGCTCGTCAAAAGTCCCAAATCCGCCAGGAAACACTATATAGGCGTATGAGTACTTGACAAGCATGACCTTGCGGACAAAAAAGTAATCAAACTCAACGCTCATCGTCGTATACGGATTTGATTTTTGCTCATGCGGAAGCTGGATATTTAGACCTATTGACTCAGTCTTGCCACTCTCGTAAGCCCCCCTGTTGGCAGCCTCCATTATCCCGTTAGAGCCGCCTGTTACGACGTTAAACCCGCTCTCTGCATACATAAAGGCTAGTCTTCTTGCCTCTTCATAGTATCTACTGCCTGATTTTAGCCTAGCGCTACCAAAAAAAGTTACAGACGGCCCAACATCTTTTAGTACGTCAAAGCCCTCGACGAAGTTTGACATAATCTTAAAAACACTCCAAGGGTTGTCGGCCTTTACGTCTTTAATATGATTTTTAATTGTATTTTTTCCAAAGCCGCTTTGCATACTACTTCTTACCCTTTTTGTTTGATTGTTTGATATTTAACTCTTCAGCCAAAAAATGCGCCGTATACCCAAGGCCGCTCTTTGCAACCTCTTCCGGACTTCCGACTGCCACTATCTTTCCGCCGCCGCTACCGCCCTCAGGCCCTAAGTCAATTATGTAGTCGGCATTTTTTATCACATCCAGATTGTGCTCTATGACAACGACAGAGTTTTCAAGCTCCACAAGCTTATGAAGAACGCCAGTCAGTCTATCTATGTCGGCAAAATGAAGTCCAGTAGTCGGCTCATCAAGGATATACAGTGTCTTACCGGTATCTTTTCTACTTAGCTCTTTTGAGACCTTAATACGCTGTGCCTCGCCACCGGATAGTGTTACTGCGTTTTGGCCTAGCGTGATATAGCCAAGTCCTACATCTTGAAGGGTTTTTAGCTTTTGATATATTTTTGGAACGGCCTTGAAAAACTCTAACGCTTCATCAACGCTCATTGACAACACTTGAGATATATTCTTGCCTTTGTATTCTATCTCTAGTGTTTGCTCATTATACCTAGTGCCGTGGCAAGCATCGCATTTGACCATAATATCCGGCAAAAAGTGCATCTCGATTTTGATTTCACCCTCACCCTGACACTTCTCGCATCTGCCGCCTTTTACGTTAAAGCTAAATCGTCCCGGACCATACCCTCTTATCTTTGCCTCTTTTGTCTCAGTGAAGAGATTTCGTATGTCATCCATTACACCCGTATATGTAGCTGGATTTGAGCGAGGAGTTCTACCTATCGGGCTTTGATCAAGATATATCACTTTGTCTAGTTTTTCAAGCCCCTTTATCTCCACGCCCGCTATCTTTTGGACTTTTCTGGCGTTATTTAGAAGCTCTCTCGCTACCGGAAGAAGTGTCTGTATTATAAGTGAGCTTTTGCCGCTACCAGATACCCCTGTTATACACACTAGATTTTTTAGTGGAATTTTGACGCCCAAATCTTCTATATTATTGAGATTTACACCTGCTATTTCTATATAGCTCTCTTGTGGTCGTCTATGGAAATACTCTATCTTTTTCTCACCACTTAGGTATTTTGCCGTCTGGGTATTTGAACTCATAAGCTCCGCAAGATTTCCCTCAAAGACTACCTCGCCGCCGAATTTTCCGGCTCCTGGGCCTATGTCTACGATATGGTCGGCCTCTTCTATAGTCTTTTTATCGTGCTCAACGACTATGACCGTATTTCCCTTTTTTTGCAATGAGCGCATAGTGCGGATAAGCTTCATCGTATCTCTCTCGTGAAGTCCGATACTAGGCTCGTCCACGACATACATCACACCGGTAAGTCCGCTACCGATTTGACTCGCTATCCTAATACGCTGCGCCTCGCCGCCGCTGATACTTCTAGCGTCACGTCCAAGTGACAAATACCCAAGCCCGACGTCATAGAGAAAAAATAACCTCTCTTTTATCTCTTTTAGTATCGAAAGGGCAATTTTTCGCTCTTGTTCGCCCAGATACCCAAACACGCTCTTACCACCATCAAAATCATCCGCATACTCAAACACGGAATACAGCTTGTCTATTGGCATCCCTATCATATCGGCAATGCCGTATCCAGCTACTTTTACGGCCAAAGATTCAGGTTTTAGCCTATTGCCGCCGCACGCTTCGCATTTTTTTTCTATCATATAGTTTTCAAAATCTTTATCGTCTTTTAGAATGTCATAGGCGTATTTGATAACGCCTTGCCATTTTCTAGTCACATCGTACGTTTTGAATTTGACAGATACCTCTGTACTACTGCCACTTAGTATCGCTTTTTTTTGATACTCTTCAAGCTCACGAAACGGCTTATTGGTAGGTATTTTCTCGGTCTCACAAAATGCTTTTAGAAGGCTTGCGTAATACCCTTTGTTAAAGCCGTACATTACTTTGACTGCGCCGTCATTAATAGCAAGTTCTACATCTATGACCTTGTCCATGTCTATGGTGTGTCTCATCCCAAGACCATCGCAATGCTGGCAAGCCCCTTTAATAGAATTGAAAGAAAAAGATAGCGGTTCAAGCGGCTCAAAAGAGACCTTGCAATCAAAGCAAGCGGAGTGTTCGCTAAAAAGGAGATGGTGCGTTTCAAGCTCCAACTCCTTTGCATTAGTAATTTCGACCTCCACAACCCCGAAGCTCTCTTTTAACGCTTTTTCGACGGCGTCTGCCACACGAACTTTATTTTCTTCCGATACGCCTATTCTGTCTATCACTAGTTTTATCGTATGCTTTTTCGTTTTTGATAGCGTTATTTCTTCGTCAAGCCTTGTTAATACGCCGTCAATCTGAACACGGACAAACCCTTTTTGTCTCAACTTTTCCAGCTCCGCCTCAAACGTCCCTTTTTTCTCATTGACAACAGGCGAAAGTATCATTATTTTGGCATCTTTTGGGAGTTTGAGCACTTCGCCGATGATGTCTTGGGCACTCATGGAGCTAATCGGCTTACCGCACAGATGACAATGTTGTATACCGATACGAGCGTACAATAGCCTCATATAGTCATATATTTCCGTTATTGTTCCAACTGTAGAACGTGGATTTTTGCTGGTGGTTTTCTGATCTATTGCAATAGCCGGAGTAAGCCCGTCTATTTTGTCAACATCGGGCTTGCCAACTCTATCTAGAAACTGTCTGGCGTAGCTAGATAAGCTCTCTATATACCTTCTTTGCCCCTCGGCATACAAAGTATCGAATGCAAGTGTAGACTTACCACTTCCGCTTAGCCCCGTAAATACAACCAATTTATTTTTTGGTAGCTCAATATTTATATTTTTTAGATTGTTCTCTCTAGCCCCATAAACTTTTATTTTATCCATCATCTCTTCCAAAAAAACTCAAAAATTAACGAAGCGGTAATAAACAGATAAAGCGCCAACATAAGCCCTTTATGCTTGTTTGCCTCCGTTTTGGATGCCATATAGATACCAAGATACACCCCGGCTACGGCCGGAACGGCGACTTGAATTCCCTTGCGCACATCTAGTATGCCTGATATATAAAAACTTGTAGCTGCAAAGATACTCGTCGATATAACATAAAAAAGCGTTACGCCTATCGCCTTTTTGAGCCCAAAACCCAAGAAACCCACAAGTACAGGGGTAAGCAGCAAAGCCCCTCCGATACCGACAGACGAGCCGAGTGCACCTATAAAAATACCTATCGCAAAAAATAGCGGCGGATTATTTTTTTCCTCATCGGCTTCTCTAATTGCTGGCGATAAAAATAGCTTAACAACGGTAAAAACCATAAATGCAAGCAATATTAAGGCTAGTATCTTCTCATTGGCAATCTCGGCAAAATAAGCCCCTGCCATACCGCCAAAAGCGCCGCCAAGCAAAAAAGGGGTTGCCGTCTTGGCATCAAAAACTGATTTTTTATAATTTATATAAGAACCAAAAACAGAGCTAAAACTCATCTGCATGGCAGACACAGCTATCGCTTCTTTAATCCCGATCCCAAGCCCTATAAGAAGCGGGACTGTAATAGTTCCCCCTCCTACGCCAAAAAAACCGCTAAGAGTTCCAGCCAAAAATCCCGTCGTTGCCAAAAAAATATCCATAAAGCCCTCTATAAGGGGTCAATTATACCTTTTTGGCGCAAAAATTTATGTTAAATTGAAGTAGAATAGAGCCTAGAAAGAACACGCCAAAAAGAGAAAAGATGGAAGACGATACTCTGGATATTTTGCAAGATGCCAGTGATGTAGAGCTAACAAAAAGTCTAGCAAGCCTTGAAGAAGAAAGGGTATACACGGCAGAAGAACTGCTAATTGACTACTCCGGACTTCTCGATATGCAAGTCGAATTTTCATCATATCTTGGCACGGTGGAGTTAAATCTAGCAGAGATACTAAAGCTCCAAAAAGGCTCCATAATAGACCTTAAAAAACCTGCCGGCGAATCAGTTGAGATATTCATAAACCAACGTATTATCGGTAAAGGCGAGATAATGGTGTATGAAAAAAATCTCGCAATCAGGGTCAACGAAATACTTGACTCCAAAACAGTTATCGAATACTTTTCCAAAGAGAAATAATGAGAAATCTATTTTTAGTATTAGCTTTGGCGGCAAATATTTTTGCTGCAAGCCTATTATCAATGAGCGTTAATGAAAATACAGATTCGGTAGAGATAAACTTCTCATTCGACGCCACATTTGAAGGACAAATAGAGCAAAACGCCACCGAGAATGGGGTTGTGTTAAAAATATCCGGCATAGCGATAGACTCCAAAAAGGATTTACCGCTAACGCAAAACTCCCTAATATCTAGAGTAGTGCTAACAAAAGAGGGCGTCTCAAATGTCAAGCTAGAGTTTGCGACAAAAAAACCAATATCTTTTGAAGCTCTAAAAAATAATGACGGCTATAAGCTTCAACTAAAAGTCGTACCCTATGTGCAAGCGCCAACTCAAGAAGCCAACGCAACGCAACCCCCAAAACAACAAAACACACCCGCAGCGGCTCCAAAACCGCAAACGGAAGATAACGTAAGCTGGCGATATATCGTTGTCGTGTCTTTTTTGACGTTTCTTGTGGCAATAGCCTTTTATATTAAAAAAAGAGTGGTCGGCAAAAACCAAACAGGTAAAGGTGGCTGGCTACTTCCAAAATCATATAAGTCTGAAAGCGCCGAGCAAGATGTGCAGATAATTAGTCAAAGCTTTTTGGATCCAAGTAACAAGCTGATGCTAGTCGAATATAACGGTATTAAGTATCTGTTGTTGGTTGGAAATACCAATGTCGTAGTCGATAGATACTACGCCGACGATGCGGATTTGCAAAACGATGATTTTAAACGGATAATGGCTGAGAATGAGAGAAAACTGAGCGAATTTCTGAAGCCGCAACAACAACTATCAAATTTTGATGAATATAGAATGAAGGCCGAAGGCAATTACTAAATAGCAAAAAACTCACCGATATGCTCACGCATAAGCCTCGGATCTGCTATTTTATTTACGAGTACACGAAAAGACGCCGCCCCTTCAATTCCTTTCGAGTAAGTATGCAGATGTTTTCTAAACATTATTACGCCACGCTCACCATAAAATCTGACCATCTCATCAAAATGCTCAAGCACAACCTCTCTTTTTAGTTCGCTTGGAACTTCTGCTTTGCCGTTTTTTATTTGATAGAATATCCAAGGATTTCCGATAGCCGCACGACCTATCATTATACCGTCACACTTGGTAAGTTCGGATACGTATTTTGCTTTTTCAAAACTCGTAATATCGCCGTTTGCGATAACTGGAATTTTAAGGGCCGCTTTTATTTCACCTATGGCTTCATAATCTACTTCACCGCCAAATTTCATAGCCCTTGTTCGACCATGAACGGCTATAAAATCCGCCCCACTATCTTCGCAGATTTTAGCTATCTCTACGCCGTGCTTGCCCTCAAAACCTAGCCTAATTTTGCACGATGTGTACTCTTTGTTGGATGTTTTTTTGATTGTCTCTATGAGTCTTGACATCTGCGGCAAATCTTTCAAAAGACCGCTTCCGCTATTATTACCAACAACTTTTGGGGCAGGGCATCCGCAGTTTAGGTCTATAATATCAATACCATCCAAATCGTTCAATACTTCGACCGACCTCTTAATGACATCCTCTTTATATCCGGCTATTTGTACTGAGTATGGAGTTTCCCGCTCACTTTTTTGAGCTAATTTTTTTGTTTTTTTGCTGGCATACGCAAGGGCATTGGAGCTTATCATTTCACTAACGGTAAGGTCTACGCCAAATTTTTTTACGACGGAGCGGAATGGGAGATCCGTATAGCCCGCAAGAGGGGCTAGTACGGTGAAATCTGAACCAAAAGAGAGCTGGGGCATTTAATTATTTTTGTAGTGCTTCTAGGAAGCTTGACAATCTTAGGTTTTTACCTTTTTCTTTTAGGCACAAAAACGCTTTAAACTCCAAGAATTCATCGTCCCCGCTTTGAGAGAGAAGCTCTTTTGCTTTGTCTATCACTTCAAGTTCAAGATTTACATATATGTAAGCGCCTATTGCCTCAAGATTGTCTCTTGAGAGGATGAAGAATAGTTCAAGAGTTTCATCTGGGTTTAACTTTCTAATTAGTGTTTTGGCAAGGTTGATATAGTCATCTTTGCCAAATTTTGTCACGGCGCAAAGCTCTTTGACATACTCCTTGTCAAGCTCAAACTCTTCATCAGAGCCGCTAAATCTAGTAATAAGCTTTATAGCGATAGCTTTTGTCGGTGTAATGTCTAATTTTTTTATTTGTTTTAAATCACCGAATTCAACGTAAGTATCAAAAGCTTTTTGACAAAGATCAGTCAGCTTATCGCACGACTTTAGTACCTCTTCTGCATATTTTGGTTCTAGTACGATTCTATTTTCCATATTTTTTTGCATCAAAACATTGTCTTTTGCAAGTCTATATTTTGATATATCAACAAACTCGCCTAGATCGTCTATCTTATGTATAGTCTCTGCTACTTTATCTATTTTTGGTATGTTGAGCTTGAATCTGCTTTTTGGCTTTATATCACACTGAACGACAAAATCGGCAAGTGTTTTAAACTCACTATTTTTGTACTCTTTTTCCTCTTCCTGACCCAAAAATTTTGCGCTTATTTGGTCCGTCAAGGTTTCGAAGTCGTGTTTGTACGAACTGATTTTTAGATAATTAACAAGCCCGTAATATCCCATATGCGCCATAGTCGCTACAAAAAACAGTATAAGAGGGACAACCATCCACACCGCTATAGGAAGCGTATATGTGAAGCCAAAAAACGAAAGGCTATAATCCCCGCCGCTTGCATTGAACATAGCTATGAGCCCGATAAGGCATACATAGATAAAAGAAAAAAACGTGTAATTTTTTAAGCTCATCTATTTTCCTTTTGCTTTATTTTCTTTTTCGACTATCTCTCTGCATACTATACAATATCTTGCGAAAGGTTTTGCTTTAAGTCTAGGCATTCCGATAGGGTCTTCGCACATCTCGCATATGCCGTAATCGCCATCTTTGATTTTTTTAAATGCGTATTCTATCTCTTCTAGTTCTTTTTTTTGCTGCATTATGATTGCGTCTGATATTACTGCGCCGCCGCTGGCTGAAGCTAGATCACCCTCGTCTTTTAGGTCGTCTTTTTGAGCGCCAGCTTGCTCGTCGGCAAAAGATGATATATTTTTTTGTAGCTGAGCTTTTCTATCGTTTAATAGTTGTTCAAACAGTTGTAAATCTTTAGCCTTCAAACAGACCCCTTATTATTTATGATATGGATGGTTATTTTTGATTGCGACACCACGAAATACCTGCTCTGCAAGAACAAGTTTGGCAAGTTTATGTGAAAATGTAAGTGGGCTCAAACTAAGCACACTATCCGCTTTTCTCAAAAAAGATTCATTAAAACCGTATGCACCGCCTATAAAAAAATTAACATTTGAGTGTTTGTCAAAAAACTTGCTAAAAGCCATACTGTCAATATTTTTACCCTCTTCGTCAAGGGCTATATTGTATGAATTTTCAAAATACGGCACATACGCTTTTTCATAAGACTCTTTTGCCATCTCGGCGCTTTGCTTTTGAGAAGCCGCAAGAGACTTGTCAAATAGCTTTACAAATTCAAGCGAACAAAACTTCTGCGACATTTTTTGATAATCTTTTAGCATCGACTCTATATCGCTATCTTCGCTTTTTTCGATAGTAAAAATCCTAACTCTCATTTTCCAAAATAAGCAAGAAGGTCTGATACCGTTTTTTTAAGATCATCTCTTTTGACAACCATATCTATTAGCCCTTTTTCAAGCAAAAATTCGCTTCTTTGGAATCCGTCAGGCAACTCCGCATTTATAGTTTGCTTGATAACTCTTTGTCCGGCAAAGCCTATAAGAGCACCTGGTTCGGCTATTATCACGTCGCCTAGCATTGCAAACGATGCACTTACGCCGCCCATTGTCGGGTCAGTAAGTATTGATATAAACGGAAGCCCCTCTTTGGCAAGTTTTGATAATGCGGCAGATGTTTTAGCCATTTGCATCAAACTATAAGTACTCTCTTGCATTCTAGCCCCACCGGATGCGGATACGATAACAACACCGCATTTTTTTGCTATTGCCCTGTCAACAGCCCTAACTATCTTTTCACCTTCTACGGAGCCCAGACTCCCGCCCATAAATCCAAAGTCGAATATCACAACCTCTGCGTTAACGCCGTCAATCGTACACTCGCCGGCAACCACCGAACTTGCTCTTCCAGTCTTTTTGACACCCTCTTCTACTCTTTTTTTGTATGATTTTTTATCTACGAAGTTGAGCGGGTCCACTGGTGTTAGCTCTCTATCTTTTTCTACAAAGCTACCCTCGTCACAAAGTATATCTATCCTGTCTTCAACGCTAAGTCTCATGTGATAACCGCACTTAGGGCACACGTATCGTTTTGCGGCAATCTCTTTGAAATACATCAAGGATTGACAGCTCTCGCATTTTATCCAGTGTGACGGTGCTTCGCTTTTTGTAGGTCTCTCTTTTCTTATTTTGCTTACTATTTCGCTAAAGAACACTTTGATTACCTTTTGTTAAAGTCACTATCTTTAAAATTTCTTCAAAAATCTTTTTATCTTGCGACACCAGCAAAATGTCGTCTTTTTCATATATAAGATGCCCATCCAAAAATTCGAGCGCCGCAATTATATCAAAAACTCTTAACTTACCAACAAAAAGAGTAAATGAACATCCTCTTGAATAGACAAGGGATAAAGCCAAAGCACCTGGCGAGCGAAACTTAATGCCTGATTTAAAAATAGCCATAGCTATACCAGAATTAGCGTAAGCTCTTTCAAAAATACCAACTTTATTTCGTCTGTTTTTTTGGATGATATTTGCGCCTGAGAAAAGATTTATCCCAAATTCGAAGTCTTTGTCTTTATAGAACATATCTCCATTTGCAAAGTTACATATAAAAGACTTTTTGTTAGTCTTTTCATCTAGGCAAACGCTTGCGCCATAATAAGGTATACCGGATGCAAAATTGTCGCTACCGTCAAGGGGGTCTAGGTAGATAATATGCTCGCCTTCTCCTATATACCCGCTCTCTTCCGAGTATATGCGACCAAATTTAGATAGGTTTCTTACAAAAATCTCTTCAGCCAGAAGGTCGGCTCTAATGCTAATATCACCACCCTCGCCGACTGCAACACGCTCAGTCAGCTCCTCATGGGTGAAATTACCAATCTCTTGCAAAAACTCCCTAGATGATTTTTCGCAAGCGGCAAAAAAGCTCAAATATTATCCTAGTAATTTATCCCCGATAACGGCGGCAGCCTCTCTACCGTCAAGCGCCGCATTAACAACTAGGTTTGCGCCACGATAACAATCACCGCCGGCATATACGCCGTTTAGGCTTGTCTCATAATTTGCATTTACTAGTATTTGGCCCCATTCGTCGGTTTTGATACCAGCGGACGGTATAAATGCAGGAACATCCATAGAAAAACCAAGAGCCATAACCACAATATCGGCCTCTATCATCTCTTCGGAGTTTGGAACTTCACTAAGTTTACCCCTTCCTCCATCTTTGACAACTTCCATCTTGGCGACTTTGATGCCACTGACAAAACCGCCACCTACCAACTCTTTTGGAGCAGAAAAGAATTTAAATTCTGCGCCCTCTTCGATAGCATTTTTGTACTCTTTTTTGCTACCAGGCATACCGTCTTCGCCTCTTCTGTACACACAAAGGGCAGATTTAGCGCCCTCTCTCAAAGCAGTTCTAATACAGTCCATCGCAGTATCACCACCGCCTATAACTACAACTCTTTTATCTTTGACGCTTATATCTTTGATGTGAGGCAGTTCAAGCTCTTTTTTCTGTGCGCTCCCCAGAAAATCCATAGCTTGATATACACCAGCCAAATCTTCGCCGCCTATTCCAGCCTTATTGCCTCTTTTTGCCCCAATTCCCAAAAATACAGCGTCATATTTACTTCTAAGCTCGTCAAAACTAATATCTCTTCCAACTTCCTTGTTGGTAAATAGATTCATCCCTGCACTTTTGAGTATCTCAACCCTTCTAAACACTGCGGCTTTGTCTAGCTTAAAACTAGGGATACCCCAAGAAAGTAGGCCACCAGCAAACGCCTCTTTTTCATAAACATCTACCGCAATTCCTCTCCTTAGAAGAAAGGTTGCAGCAGATAGTCCGGCTGGACCAGCACCTATTACTGCTACTTTTTTATCGGTAGTAATTCCTGGAAATTCAAGGCTAAGACCGTTTTTAAATCCATCTTCGGTAATAAATGTCTCTATTGAGCCTATGGTGATTGCGCCAAAGTCTTTATTTAGAGTACAAGAGCCTTCGCAAAGCCTATCTTGCGGACATACCCTGCCCATAATCTCAGGAAAAGGCGATGACTCGTTACTCATTTTAAAAGCTAGTTTTAGGTCATTTCCGGCAACAAGCTTGAGCCACTGCGGGATATAGTTATCTAGTGGACAGCCATTATGGCAATACGGAATACCGCACTGCACGCATCTATCAGATTGTACTTTTGCCGAAGAGGTATCGTATCTTTCATAAATCTCGTTAAAATTTTTAAGTCTCTCCAGAACATTTTTTTTTGCTGGCTCTACCCTTTTATTTTTCAAAAAATTTTGCATTTTATTAGTTACCTTCTTCCGGATTCAAAGGAGATTTCATATCTTTTGGCATAACAAGCCAGAAATATCTTACTTCTTGTCTAAAGCCGTTTAGTATATTTAGCGCTTTTTCGCTCTTTGTCTCTGTGTAATGTTTTTTGAGTACCCTTTTTAGATACTGTCTTACCTCATCGCTATCGTCCGTATCTATCCTTTGCGCAAACACCAGCTCGCCGTTTAGCTTGTCGATGAACTCTTTTTCTTTGTCATAGACAAATGCTATACCGCCAGTCATACCAGCGCCGAAATTTATACCTGTTTTACCAAGAATAACTACAACACCCCTTGTCATATATTCGCACGCATGGTCGCCGCTTCCCTCTATTACTGCAAGAGCGCCAGAGTTTCTAACACCAAATCTCTCGCCGACACTTCCAGCTACAAAAAGCTCGCCGCCTGTTGCCCCGTAAAGACAAGTATTTCCGGCTGCCGCATACTCTTCACCGGCTAGTTTGGGCGTAATAACTACTTTACCTCCATGCATACCTTTGCACACATAGTCATTTGCATAGCCGTCAAGATATACAGATAGACCGTTGTTGAGGAATGCACCAAGAGATTGACCGGCTATCCCTTTTAGCTTAACAGATACGCTACCCTCTGCAAGGCCTTTATCGCCGTAATACTCAGCTATTTCACCGCTTAGCAAAGCGCCAAAGCTTCTATTTAGGTTTGTTATCTCTCTGTCAACTATTACTTTATTTTCTGGGTTTTTGATAGCTGGTCTTATCTCTTCTAGTATCTCTTTTTCAAATTCATTATCGTCAAATGGCTCATTTGACTCTCTTTGACACTTGTCAAAACCTTCAACCCTTTGAAGTATTCTGCTAAAGTCAAATTTGGCGGCAAATTCACCGTCTATTACTTTAAGTAGATCGCTTCTACCTATCAACTCATCGATACTTTTATAGCCCATAGACGCAAGTATCTCCCTGATGTCTTCCGCCAAGAATTCAAAGAACTGGACTATTTTGTCGGCAGTACCTCTGAAATTTTCTCTTAGTTCTTTTTCTTGCGTTGCTATACCCTCGGTACATCTGTTCAGATGGCAGACTCTAAGTATTTTACATCCTAATATTGCAAGAGAAGAGGTACCAAACGCATAAGACTCTGCGCCCATCATAGCCGCTTTTACTATATCAAGACCTGTTTTTAGACCACCGTCAGTCTCTAGGCTTACAAACTCTCTTAGATGGTTTACCTTAAGGGCATTGTGCGCTTCAACGAGACCTATCTCCCAAGGGTTACCTGCAAATTTGATAGATGTCAGAGGGGCTGCACCCGTACCACCGTCGCCACCAGAAATGATTATCTTGTCCGCATACGCTTTTGCAACGCCTGCTGCGATAGTACCGACACCGACTGTCGAGACCAGCTTGACGGATATTCTAGCTTTAGGATTTACCTGTTTTAGGTCAAATATCAGCTGTGCCAAATCCTCAATAGAGTAAATATCGTGATGAGGAGGAGGTGAAATAAGCGTTACACCAGGAACCGTAAATCTTAGCTTGGCAATTAGAGGTGTTACCTTATGTCCTGGGAGCTGTCCGCCCTCTCCAGGTTTTGCCCCTTGAGCAAGCTTGATTTGAATTTCAGTAGCGCTTCTAAGATATGCCGGCGTAACGCCAAATCTTCCGGATGCAACTTGCTTTATCCTAGAGTTTTTAGACGATTTCAGTCTCTCTGGGGACTCGCCGCCCTCTCCGGAGTTTGACATGCCGCCTATTCTATTCATCGCCTCAGCCATCGCTTCGTGCGCCTCAGGGCTTATCGATCCAAGGCTCATAGCGGCTGTAGCAAATCTTCTAAATATCGCTTCTTTTGACTCAACATCTTTTATGTCTATCGCTTTTTTGTCACTAGATATAGCAAGGAAGTCTCTAATCATCTTTTGGTTTCTACCGTTGATTAGTGCCTTGTAGTGCTCATAATCTTTTTTGTCACCCGTTTCCACCATCTTTTGCATAGCGTATACAACTGACGGCGAATAGTCATGATATTCGCTTGCAAGGCTAAACTTATAGAAGCCGCCTATCTCAAGAGGGAATATTTTTTTGGCCGTATTTTTTTTGTACACAGCCGCATGTTTTGCATCTATTTTTTCGGCTATATCGGCAAAATCAAGACCGCCAATAGGGGAATAAGATACCGCAAAACATTTGTCCACTATATTTTTTGACAAACCAAGCACATCAAACAGACCTGAGTTTCTGTATGAAGCTATGGTTGAAATACCCATTTTTGATAGTATCTTTTGGAATCCCAAATCTATCGCATGATGCGCATTTTTGAGTGATTTTCTAGTTTTGTACGCACTAAGCTCTTTTGCCTTGCAGATATCATAAACAGTAGCATACATAAGATATGGATATATTGCGCTCGCACCGTAAGCCACAAGAACTGCCGCAGTATGAGAGTCATAAACCTCAGCCGTTATACACACCACAGAGACAAGATGTCTAACGCCCTCTTCAAGCAATACTGAGTTTAGACGCCCAACCACCATAGCCATAGGGATAGCTTTTTTATTTTGGTCTACGGCCCTATCATCAAGGACAACTATTCTGATCTTATCTTCCCTGATAGCGTTCGCAACCTCTCTGGCTAGCTCGTCTAGTTCAGCCTCTAGGCTATGTTCATAAACTGTATAGAATATCTTATTTTTATAGCAAGCTTCGTATCTAGGATTTTTCTCATCCCCAAAACTAAGTAGAACACTTAGTTTGTCGTGGCTCAAAAGTGGCGAAAATGTTTTTATTCTCTTTGCATTTTCTTCGCTCTCGCTAAGAATATTATGTATTTCGCCAAAGCCGGTGTTAAGGCTCATGACGACTTTTTCCCTTATAGGGTCAATAGGAGGGTTGGTTACCTGAGCAAATTTTTGTTTGAAATAATCTGCCAAAGGTCTAGCTTCTTGGCTAAAAGCCGCAAGAGGAGTATCATCACCCATTGAGCCGGTATTTTCTTTACCCTCTTCCATCATTGGTCTTACTACCATGTCAATCAACTCATAGTTATAACCGAAATAAAGCTGTTTCTCGACTAAGTTTTCACACGCATAGTCGATGCTCTCATTTGAAGAGTCAAGGAACTCTTGCATATGTATCATGTGTCTATTTAGCCACTTCGCATACGGTTTTGAGTTTTTGAGATATTCGTTGATGTCATCGTTTTTGAGTACTTTGCCGAATTTTAGGTCAACACCTATCATCTGACCACTCTGAAGCCTACCCCTCTCTACTATCTGACTCTCATCTACATCAAGCACGCCGTATTCGCTTGCTATGATAATTTTTGCATCTTTCGTGATGATGTATTTTGCGGGTCTGAGGCCGTTTCTATCAAGTACGCACCCTATATATCTACCGTCAGTCAAAGTAACAGCGGCAGGGCCGTCCCACGCCTCAAAACAAGTGGAGCTATACTCATAGAAGCTTCTAAGTCCCGCATCAAGGTGTGGGGCATTTTGCCAAGGAGCTGGAATAAGCGCTCTTGCCGCCTTGAAAAAATCAAAACCGTTAACGGTCAAAAATTCAAAGAAGTTATCAAGACTTGCAGAGTCTGAACTGCCCTCTTGAAGTATAGGTAGTATTTTTTTTATCTCTTCATCGCTAAATACTTCGCTTTTTAGTGACTCGCTTTTTGCTACGGCGTTATATCTGTTTGCCTCTACCGAGTTTATCTCGCCGTTATGGGCAAGCATTCTAAACGGCTGCGCAAGTCTCCATTTAGGAAGCGTATTTGTGGAAAACCTCTGATGAAAAAGAGCAAAAGATGCTTTAAATTTTTTGTTTGTTAGGTCTTTAAAAAACTCGCTTATGTGCGTAGGCATCACAAGCCCCTTATAGCTTATAACCTTACTAGAAAAAGAACAAATATAAAAATCTTCGTTATCTATCGTATGCTCTATCTCTTTTCTTGTCAAATACAAAAGCGCATCAAATCTTTTTGCAGACATAAGTGAATTTGGCACAACAAATACTTGCTCAATGTTTGGCAGAGCTTCAAGCGCTTGTTTACCAAGGGCGTCAGTGTTTACCGGAACTTTTCTATAAAAAAGAACACTTAAATCGTTTGCTTCGCATTTTGTTTTGAATATATCTTTTTGCGCATCGTCCGTGAAAAATACTTGAGCCACGGCAAATTGCTCAGGGAGGTCATAACCTGCATTTTTTGCGGCATACACCATAAATTCTTTCGGCATAGCAAACAAAAGTCCGCTTCCATCGCCACTCTTGCCGTCCGCAGCGATAGCTCCTCTGTGCATCATACGCTCAAGAGCTTTTATAGAGTCTTCTACTATTTTATGATCTGGAATATTTTTTATGCTGGCCAGTACGCCAAAGCCGCAGTTATCTTTGAATGAAGAGAGCAAATCCATCTATGTTCCTTGAAGATCTAGTTTCCAAGCAAAATTCTTGGAAAAATCAAATGCGAAATCTTACAAAAAAACGAGTAAAATACTAATAAATCAGCTTAAAGTGTGCGGAGATATATTGCAGGGGTTTGTACTTGGGGTCAAAAAAGTAAAAGAAGAGGATTTGCTTGTAACGCTCATAACGCAAAACAAGCTCAAAACTCTTTATAGATTTTACGGGGCAAGACACTCCTCGATAAACCTAGGCTACAAGATAGACTTTGCTGCAGAAGCGATACAAAATAGACAACTCCTGCGCCTAAGAGACGTTACGCATCTTGGCTACGGATGGCTAAGAGATAGAAATAAACTGCAAGCATGGCAGACTTTTTGCCACCTCCTCGGCGAGCACCTAAAAGAGGTCAGTGAGCACGGCGGGTTTTATTTTGAGCTTCTACAAGACGCCGCCGACAAACTCTCAAAAAGCTCTGCAAAACGGATACTCATAGAGGCCTATGTGTCTATGCTAAAAAATGAAGGGCGATTACATGAACCGTCTGAGTGCTTTTTTTGCTCAGAATATATCAAGGACACCGAAAACGTAGCTCTCACCAGAGGGTTGTTGCCATCGCACGAAAAATGCGTCTTTCAGCCTGGTTTTACAAAACAAAAAATAGATGATTTATTCAAAAGTGGAAGCACAATGGGGCTTGACGATACGGACATAGAGGCTCTGTATTCGGTAATAATTCTCGGTTTTTAAATTTTTTTGTTAAAATCGACAAAAGTCACTTATTTATAGGCGAGAAAAATGTTGGAAAAACTGATAGACAACGGCGTGTTTTGTGAAAAAATGTATGATAGCACAAGAGATATACTCTCATTTATGCTCGATAACGGAGTTGAATTCGGGGTTATCTGTAGCACGGATGAGGTTGCGTTTGAACCGCAACTTCCGGAAGAGATAAGAAAAAATATCAAACCGATAGCCCTTTTTGTGCTATCCAATTACTCGTTTGAAAGTGCATATTTATCGGAAGACGCTTCAACGCTGTTTTTTGAAGCGGGATTTGGTCCCGATAACTATGCTTCTTTGGTTGGAATCGATGTGGGAAATATTATTCAGATAGTAGTCGAGGATACGCCTGTGTTTATCAATGTCTGCGCAGGCAAACAAAAGACGAAAAAAAGAGTGGCACAAGAGCCAAAAGAGGCTTCAAGTACCGAAAGATCGATGGAAAAACTGCTTAGCAGGCCTGAGAACAAAAAGTTTCTAAAATAATTAGCTATTTGATAGCTTCAAGCTCTGAAGGTATTTTACGACGTTTTCAACAAATGCGTTATGTTTGTCTTGCTTGAGATATGCTATATAGAGTTTTCTTTTTATCTTTTTGGTTTTGAGCCTAGCCTCAAAAAGCACCCCTCTCTCTATCTCGTCCGCTATAACAAATCTTGACATAACAGCCATAACTTGTTTTTTTGAGTCAACTGGATATTTCAAAACTGTTTGTTTAACGGCGGTAGAGTCGCTAAGTACAGATCTCATCTCAAAGTCTTCCGCACAAGCAAGGGCAAGTTCGCCGAATATCTCAGCCATAATCCTTCTTGTGTGAGAATTTTCCTCTCTGCACACCCAAGCGTATTTTTTGAGGTCTGACGGTTTTATATATTTTGGAAGCGGCGTATTACTGAAAAATACCAACTCATCTTCCATCCACTCTCTATAAATTACACCCTCTTTAAAGTTCGGGCTCTCGATAAGAGCTATATCGGCTCTCTCTGATATGAGGTCATCTATGGCTTCATTCGATTTTTTGATGTTAATAAAAACCTCATTTGCTATGGACTCTTTAATATTGCTTATATAGTTTGGCAGCAGATAGCTTCCTATCGTATAGGATGCGGAAATTATAAAATTAAGCTCTTTATTGATTATTTTTACTATCTCTTTTTCTGTATTTTGTATACACTTTTCTAATTTTTGAGCTATTCTATATAGCTCCTCGCCCTCTTTTGTCAGTATGATTCCATTCTTCTTTCTGTCAAGAAGTTTGGTTTGCATATATTCTTCAATGAACTTTATTTGTTGAGTAACGGCCGGTTGAGATATTCCCATCTTTGCACTAGCTCTCGAAAAGCTACGCTCCCTTACAACGGTCAAAAAAGTCAATACTTTAGAAAAATCTTTAAGCATTTTATCGGTGTCTCCTAATTGTTTTGAAAAAGTTATATTAGTATAACTAATTTTTATCTGTAATTGCAAGATATAAATATAATTTTTTAGAAATTAAATGGAGCTAATATATAATTGCAGTGATTTTATTAATAAATTTTATACTAAACCTAATATTAAAAATAGCTTTAATCAATGATAGAAGTAAAACTGAACGATTTAAATATGTCACAAAAAGAAGCGGCCTCGACAATAGACGGTCCGCTGCTTATTCTTGCTGGTGCCGGAAGTGGAAAAACAAAAACCATAACCACTAGACTGGCGTATTTACTCAGCCTAGGTATAGATCCGGCCAACACACTAACTCTCACCTTTACAAACAAGGCCGCAGAAGAGATGCGAAGTAGGGCTCTTGCTATGTTGGAAAATAGCTCGTATGTGCCGCTTCTATGTACGTTCCATAAGTTTGGTCTTTTGTTTTTGAGGTTTTACATCTCAAAGCTCGGTCGCCAAAACTCTTTTAGCGTTATCGATACTGATGACAAAAATAGAGTCATAAAGCCTTTTTGCAAAGATGTTCCGGCTTCGACCGCCTCATATCTCATATCAAACTACAAAAACGCAATTCTATCCCCGGAAGATGTCAGGAAAATCGCAAAAACAGAGGTTGAGGCAGAAGTAGCGACCGTATATGCAAAATACGAGGCTTTCACGGAGGCGAACAATCTAGTAGATTTTGATGATTTACTGTTGCTCCCTTATAAAATTATGGACGAATTTGAAAGCGTAGCAAACGAGACAAGCCAAAAATATCAATACATAATGGTCGATGAGTATCAAGACACAAACTCTCTTCAACTCGAACTTCTGAAAAAACTATGCAAAACACACAACAACATATGTGTAGTTGGCGATGACGACCAAAGTATATACAGCTTTAGAGGCGCAAAAGTAGAAAACATACTCTCATTTGAGAGCTCTTTTGGCAAGGCGAAAGTTGTAAAACTAGAGGAAAACTATCGTTCAAGCGCAAATATACTTGAAATTGCAAATCTAGTTATATCAAATAATAAAAATAGATACGAAAAAAAACTAAAGCCGACACGAGGCTCTATGGAAGCTGTCACGTACAAAGCCTTTAATGACGAAAAAGAAGAGGCAACTTGGGTTGCAAAAACAATAAAAGAGCTTATTGCAAAAGGCGAAAGAGCCTCCGACATAGCCGTATTATTTCGTGTTAATGCGGTCTCGAGGGCCATTGAAGAAGGCTTTAGGGCGCAAAATCTAGGCTATGTATTTGTCGGCGGTATGAAGTTTTATGAAAGAAGCGAGATAAGAGACGCAATAGCTTATTTGCGCTTATCGGTCAATCCCCGCGATGAGTTTTCCCTCCAAAGGGTCATTAACAAACCAAAAAGAGGGATAGGTAAAACCTCGATAGAAAAATTAGAGCATCTATGCGACAAATTAAATGTCAAAACGTACGAACTAATTTCAAACGATTTTTACAATGACATTCTTATCCAAAGCATAGGCAAAAAAGCGTTTGGCGAAATAAAAAACTTTGTCCAAATCATAGAAACCCTCAGGGCAAAAAAAGAGAATTCGACTTTTACGCTACTGGATGAGTTTGAGAGTATTGTCGGGCTCAAAAAATTCTTTTTATCACTTCTAAGCGAGGAGGAGCGGGCTGCCAACTTGGATGAGTTTTACGGCTCTTTAAAAGAATACTTCAAGGCAAATCCGGAGCAAGACATTGAGGAGTACCTAAACGAAATAAGTATTCAAAGCGACATTGATAATATAGACTTCGGCGACAGCGTAGCGATAATGACGGTACATGCGTCAAAAGGACTTGAATACAAAAGAGTATTTGTAGTTGCGATGGAGGAGGGATTTTTCCCTGTTTCAAATGAAAGAACAGACATGGAAGAAGAGAGAAGGCTCTGCTATGTTGCCTTCACTAGGGCCAAAGACAAGCTATATATTACAAGCTCAAAAAGCAGATTTGTCTACGGAAAAAGAGACTATCCGCCCGCAAGTAGATTCTTGAAAGAGGCAGGGCTAACCGACGCTCCGATAGCAATCAAAGACGATGGTGCCGCATTCGTAAAAAACGACCTCGTAAAACACAAAATATTTGGTTTTGGCAGAGTAATGGAAGTCACAAAGTCGGGAAAAGAACTCAAGTTAAAAATAAATTTTGGTGGATCGCAACGAGATATTCTCGCCTCTTTTGTGGAGAAGGCCATATGAGAGGAAAACTATTCGTCGCCAAAAAGCCGCTGTTTATCTCTTCAAACAACTATCTCTCAAGGCTAAAAAGAAAGTACAAAACAAAAACAGCCGGTTACAGCGGCACACTTGATCCCTTTGCCGTCGGCACTCTACTCATTGGAACGGACGGGGCCTCTAGGCTGTTTAATTACGTCAATTTGGAACCAAAAGTATACAGAGCCGTCCTTTGGCTCGGAGCAAAAAGCGAAACGCTCGATATAGAAGGCGTAAGACAAATTGAAAATACAAAAAAATTGGAAATCGCGACAGTACAAAATGCGATAGAAAATCTAAAGAAAATAACAAAAATCATCCCGCCAAAATACAGCGCAAAAAGGATAAACGGCAAGAGAGCTTATGAATTAGCAAGAGATAATAAAGAAGTTGAGCTAAAAGAGTGCGACATCACGGTTTTTGATGCAAAGCTACTACTTTATTCACACCCATTCATAACATTTGAAGTCAAGGTCTCAAAAGGCACATACGTAAGAACGCTCGGTGAAATAGTCGCTAAGGAATTAGAAATAATTGGCTCGCTATCGTATTTAGAGAGAGTCCGTGAGGGTAAATTTTGCTTTGAAAACGAGAGAGAGATAAGCATTAAAGATGCGCTTGAAATGCCGCAAAATATATACAAAAAAGATAAAACCGATATAATCCTTGGAAAGAAACTAGATGTTCAAGATTTTGAACTTCAAGATGACGGGATATACTTCGTAGATAACGGCGATATGCTCTCGATAATTGAGATTAAAGAGCAAAGAGCGCACTACAAGCTAAACAACATAGAGATATAAAAGGCGTTAGGTGCTTATACTTACCAGAAAAGTCGGCGAGTCGATTACTATTGGGCAAAACATTAGCGTAAAAGTCATATCGATAGACCAAGGGCAAGTCAAGCTAGGCTTTGATGCCCCAATTGATGTTCCAATCTTCAGGGATGAGCTGGCTACAAAAGTAAAAAATCAAAATATAGAAGCAAGTTCAAGCTTCCAAGAGTTTGACCCGGCCGAACTCAAAATAATCAAAAAATAAAAGGTCTGATTTTGAAAAAAGTCTACCACTCACCGGCAAAAATAAACACTTTTTTGAAAATAGTGGGAACAAGAGACGGCTATCACGAGTTGATATCTAGATTTGTCCTAATGGAAAAACTATACGACACAATGTGGTTTGAGCCAAGCGTAGGGATAAGTTTCGAGATAATAGGCGATTTTGACTGCGATAAAAAAAGTAATACGATATACAAGGCTTATGAAGCCCTCCTTGACTATAAACCGCAAAAAAATATTGTTGAGTTTTGCAAAAAACACAAAATGATGGTCTACAAAAATATTCCAAAGCAAGCCGGGCTAGGTGGCGGTAGTTCAAACGCAGCCACTTTTTTGAAGATGCTAAACGATGCCCTATCTATAGGCCTAAGCCCAGATGAGCTGGCTACGATAGGTGCAAAGGTTGGAGCCGATGTGCCATTTTTTGTATATGGATACAAAGCTGCTAACGTATCAGGAATAGGTGAAATAGTAGAGGAGTTTAAAGACGATATACCTCAAATCAAGCTCTTCACCCCAGATGATATAAAGTGCGATACAAAAGAGGTGTACAAGACTTTTAGAAAACACTTCATTAGCGAGCTTGAGCCAGAGCTTGCCGCAGAGCTTACTACAAAAACTACAAGGGAAATATTAGGGTCACATCCCCCAATCGAGCTAAATGACCTGTTTAAAGCCGTATTAAAAAAATATCCTGAGTTTTACGAGCACAAGCTAGACGGCTGGTATCTTAGCGGTAGCGGGTCTACGCTATTTAAGGTAAAGTAATGGGAAAAACGTACGCAAACAATAAAAAAGCGTTTCACGACTACCATATACTGGACAAAATGGAAGCTGGAATATCGCTCATCGGGAGCGAGGCAAAGGCCATCAGAAATGCTAGAGTAAATCTAAAAGATAGTTTTGTAAGAATAATTAATGGTGAAGCGTTTGTTTTTGGTATGCACATCACGCATATGTCTACGGCCGTAGCAGCATTCAAACCGAGCGAGACAAGAGATAGAAAGCTGCTTTTGCACAAAAAAGAGCTCTTAAAGTTAAACCAAAAAGTAAGAGAAGACGGACTAACAATCGTTCCAATAAGCGTATATGCAAACAATAGAAATAAAATAAAATTAGAGATAGCACTAGCAAAAGGCAAACAACAGCACGATAAAAGAGAGAGCCTAAAGGAAAAAGACGCAAAGCTAGAGATAGCGAGAGCTATGAAAAACTACTAAAAGCGGCTTTCAAGATTTTTTTGCTATCTTTACCGTTGACATCAGCATTTGCCTATGGAATAGGCCGACATACGTTCAATGCGCCCCTTGACCTTGCGCACAACCTCCCTGTCTAAGCACACTTCACTGTTGTCTAAGTCATACTTGGAGAAATAAATGGTTAGTGAACAACATCTCAAAATGTGGGAAAGCCTCGATATAAATACAGAGCTGCTCTCAAAAATGGTATCTGCCGCAGTAAAAAGACACGAGGACGTGTTCAAAACGCAGCAAAACAGACCTATATCAATGGACTATTTTGACAACTTCTGGGAAAATCTACAAACAGGAAGAGTTGAAGAGCTGCAAGAGGTAAAAAAAGCAAAAAAACCGCTTGTCGGGACGTTTTGTATTTTTGTCCCAGAAGAGTCGGTAACCGCACTTGGCGGAGCCTGTTATGGTCTTTGCAGTGGGTCTCCAGCGTCTATTCCGGAGGCGGAAAAAGAGCTTCCCAGAAATATATGCCCGCTTATAAAATCTGCACACGGTTTTAAAATGCTAAAAGCCTGTGGATATACACAGTCAGCGGACTTTATATACGGTGAGACAACGTGTGAAGCAAAGAAGAAAACTTGGGAGATTTTATCCAATCACCATCCTGTTCACGTTATGCAAATTCCTCAAAAAAAAGACAAAAAGAGCTTAGAGCTTTGGAGAAAAGAGATTGAAGAATTTAACGAGCATATAGAAGAGGTAAGCGGCGAAGAGCTAACTTTTGAAAAACTAAAAGATGGTATCGAAACAATCAACACAAAAAGAGACGCCCTCAAAAGACTGGATAAACTAAGGAGTTTTTATCCTGAGCTAATGCCGATAAGTGGCAAGGACTCTCTGCTTGTAATGCAAATATCTTTTGTTGATGAGCCAAAAAGATTCACGCAAAAACTACACGAGCTATGTGATGAGCTAGAGGCCAGGATAAAAAACAAGATAAGCGTATTCGACAAAGATGCGCCTAGACTAATCGTTTTAGGAACTCCTTTCGCAGCCCCAAACTGGAAGCTTCATGACATAGTCGAAACAAGCGGTGCAGCAATAATCAACGAAGAATCTTGCATAGGGCATAGATACTACAAAGACAATATAGATACAAGTGGCGCAAAAGACAAAGAAGAACTAGTGGATAAAATGCTTGAAAGATATGCCGACATAGATTGTGCTTGTTTTACACCAAATGAGGCTAGGATAAACAAGATTAAGCAGATGATAGAAGATAGAAAAGCTGACGGCGTCATATACTACACGCTTTCATTCTGCCATACTTACAATGTCGAATCATTCCTTGTAGCAAGTGCGCTAAAACAAGCTGGGGTTCCTTTCTTGGCTATCGAATCAGACTATTCACCGGAAGATTCAGGGCAAATAAAAACAAGAATAGAAGCTTTTTTAGAAAGCATCAAAAACAAAAAAGGTTAATTATGCACTGGGGTATCGACGTTGGTTCTACTTACACAAAAATAGTCTCGCTAGACAAAGACGGCCAGATAGCACAGACACAAATCATAGAGACACTCATAGACCAAGATGAAAAAGTGGATAGTTATTTAAAAGATAAAGAGGTAGTTTCCATCGTAGCAACAGGCTACGGTAGAAACCTCATCAAAGACAAACTGGGTGCAAAAGTAATCAGTGAAATTCAGGCACATGCGAAAGCGACTGCTGGTATATTCCCAGACTGCTCCCTAATCATTGAACTTGGTGGACAAGATAGCAAGGTGATACAACTGGAAAATGGGTATTTTGTTGATTTTAGAATGAATGACAAATGTGCAGCTGGAACGGGTAGATTTTTGGAGATAGCAGCCAATAGGCTTGGTTTTAGCATAGATGAATTCGGGGATGCCTGCATGGACTATGACAAGGAACTTGAAATATCATCGATGTGCGCAGTATTTGCAGAATCTGAACTAATATCACTTATGGCAAAAAAAGAGAGTGCGAAAAATATAGGTGCGGCAGTTCACGCCTCCATAGCTTCAAGACTTGCGAATATGGCTCTGAAATTCAGCATAGGCAATAGTGTAGTATTTAGCGGTGGTGGTGCAAAAAATAAATTGCTTAAAAAAATGATTGAAGAAAAAATAGATAAAAAAATGGAAGTTGCGCCCAATCCTCAGATAATGGGCGCTTATGGAGCAGCTATAGAAGCTAAATTACTTAGTTCTTAGCTCTTCAATTCTTGCAGATTTACCGCTTCTAGTTCTTAGGAAGTATAGTTTTGCTCTTCTTACTTTACCTCTTCTAGTTACTGCAACGCTTTCAATGCTATCAGTAAAGAAAGGGAAAATTCTCTCAACACCAATATTGTTTGCTCCAACTTTTCTAACAGTGAAAGTTTTTCCTGCACCCTCGCCTCTAACAGCTATGCACACACCTTCAAAATTTTGGATTCTGCTTTTGTCGCCCTCTTTAATTTTTACGGCAACTTTTAGGCTATCGCCAGCTCTAAAAGCAGGGATAGATTTGCTAGCTATTTGAGCTTGCTCAAAGCTTTCTATGTATTTATTTTTCATTTTATAGTTCCTTTAAAAACTTTTCATATAAGTCGGGTCTAAAGTATTTTGTCTTAATTTTCGACACGGTTTTTTTAAAATCCGCAATTTTACTGTGGTTTCCCTTTAAAAGAATTGAAGGTGACTTATTGCCTTCAAAATCTGACGGCTTTGCAAATGAAGGAGACTCAAGTAGATACCCCTCATAGCTTTCTATCTCAAGAGACTCCTCATTACCAAGCACCCCTGGAACAAATCTTGAGATAGAGTCACACATCACAAGAGCCGCAAGCTCACCGCCAGTTAGCACAAAGTCTCCAACAGAGAAAACCTCGTCAGCAAACTCTTCTACGACTCTCTCATCAATTCCCTCATATCTACCGCACACAAACACAACGTGTTCCTTTGCTGAAAGCCTTTTTGCATCACAGGCCCTAAACGGTTTCGCAGCAGGTGTCAAGAAAACAATATGCGCATTTTTGTCATTAAGCCTAAGCTCACGGAATAGTGAAAACATTGGCGCGGGCGTAAAGACAAGCCCAGCACCACCGCCAACAGCGTAATCATCTGTACGCTTAAATTTATCCTCGCTATAGTCCCTGGGGGACAAAAAACCCACCTTGATAAGACCAGAATTTTTGGCCCGCCCAAGAATAGAGGCTTCAAAATACGGGGCAACCAGCTCAGCAAAGATGGTTACAAAACTAAATTTCATTAGCTCTCTGAGAGAATATCTTTTGCATAAGTCGCATTTACCCTTTTGTCTTCTAGGCAAATAGACGAAACAAATCTGTCTTGATAAGGGAGTAAAAAGCTTTTTGGCATCCCGTCCCCAACAAGCTTCTCATCTGTTTTTATACAAAGATAATCGGTCGGTCCGTATCTCTCTATGTTCTCAACGACGCCGAGATTTTCGTCATTTTCGAATACAGATAAGCCAACTATATCAAACCAAAAAAATTCATCTTTTCCAAGCTTGCAACGCTCTCTCGTATCATCAAGAGTTGTGGCGATTGTTTTGTTAGTTAACCTTGATGCGCTATCTACATCATTAAAGTTTTTGAATTTTACGTTGGAAGATTTTGGCTCAAAACTCTCAATAACTAGCTCTTCACCGTCAGAGTAGAACCTTGCGCCTTTTGTAAATTGTTCCGGAAAGTCTGAAAAAAGATGCAGCTTTAGCTTGCCGTCAAGACCAACGGTTTTCCCTATTTTGGCTACGACAAGCTGTGAGCTGTCATTTTGAATGCTTCTTTTCATTATTTATTCGGTTTTACGGAAATCTTATATGATATGTTATCTTTTGCTTTGCAGCCAGAGATTACAGTTTTGAGGGCATTTATCATTTTGCCCTCCTTGCCTATTATCTTACCGGCATCGGTTTGATTAGCATAGATTATTATCTCGCATAATCCGTCCTCGAGAGGCATCTTTTCCACCCTTATCTCGTCCGGATATGTCGAAAGTAGAGCCGCAAACTGCTCTACAAATTTCTCGACCAAAATTAGCCTTTTGTTATGTGAGCTACTTTATCGCTCATTTTAGCGCCAACGCCTGTCCAATAAGCAAGTCTTTCAGCGTCAAATTTGATAACTTTCGGCTCAACCATTGGATTGTAATAACCGATTGACTCTATCCAGCCACCGTCTCTTTTTTTTCTGCTATCCGTTACTACGATTCTGTAGAAAGGTTTTTTTGTTCTTCCAAGTCTGGTAAGTCTAATAACTGTTGCCATTAAATTCTCCTAATAAAAATTAATTTGTTAAATGCCAAAAAATAGGCTCTTACTAAAAGCCCATTTGTAGGCACTCGCCTATCTCATGCCGTGCAGTTTTTGCTGGCCCATCAGATTCATCAAATCTTTCATACCGCTTTTTGACGAGAATTTTTTTGCCATCTTTTGCGCATTTTCAAACTGTTTAAATAGTCTATTTACTTCGTTTTGATTTAGCCCGCAACCGACCGCAATTCTTCTTTTTCTAGTATTATTGAGAAGTTCTGGATTTTCTCTCTCTTTTGGAGTCATAGAGTTTACCAAAGCTTTTATTTTTTTTATCTCCGCAGAGTTGTCAAGATCTACGTCTTTGATCTGATTTGCCATAGCCCCCATACCCGGAATCATGCCGATAAGGTTTTTCATGCTTCCAAGCTTTTTCATACTCTCAACTTGTTCCAAAAAGTCGTTAAAGTTAAACTGCCCTTTTTTGATTTTTTTGGTTATGTCTTTTGCTTTTTCGGCGTCTATTACCGTAGATACTTTCTCGGCTAAAGACTCCACATCTCCGGCACCCATGAGACGAGAGACTATTCTATCGGGGATGAATGCTTCAAGGTCGGCAGGTTTTTCGCCCATACCGATAAATCTCAGCGGCACGCCTATCTGACTAGCGATACCTAGAGCCACGCCGCCTTTTGAATCACCGTCGAATTTTGACAGGATAACACCGTCTATCCCTATTTGAGCGTTAAAGCTCTCCGCACTCCTTACGCCATCTTGACCAGATAGCGAGTCCGCCACATAAAAAGTCTCAAAAGGCTCAATTGCTTTTTTAACATCCTTTAGCTCACTCATCAGAGCCTCATCTATCGCCAAACGACCCGCCGAGTCAACAAGAAGCACGTCATAAAACTCTTTTTTTGCCTTCTCAAGCGCCGCTTTTGCTACCTTGACTGGATTTTGTTCTCCATCTTCAAAATAAACGTCAACTTCTATCTGGCTTCCCAGTTGTTTTAGCTGCTCAACTGCCGCAGCCCTTTGAAGGTCGCACGCAGACATTAATACTTTTTTGTTTTTTTGTTTTAGAAAGTTTGCAAGCTTTGCCGTAGTTGTGGTCTTACCGGTACCTTGTAGTCCAGCCATTAGTATTACAGTGGGTGATTTTGGTGCATACACAAACCCCTGATTTCCGGCTACGCTTAGAACTTCTAGTAGATTTTTTTGTAGAGCGTTCATAAAGTTTTGCTTACCTATTCCGGCAAGCTTCGTGTCAACTTCCACTTTATGAAGCAGGTCTTTTGTAACTTTATAATGTACGTCAGATTTTAAAAGGCTCTTTTTTAGCTCTTCAATGGCTTTTTTTAGAGACTTCTCGTCGTCTGAAAATCTTATCTTATTGACAGCGGTTCTGAATGAATCGGTCAGAGTTGCAAACAAATTATCTATTCTCCGTGAATATATAAAACTTATATAAAAATATTTAGGGATGAAATTTTAGTTAAATTTTTCTTAAAATCGTATCATTCTCTTAGCACAAAATCTTTTGGCTCTTCTGCGCTAAATTCGTGACCGAGAAGTCTAAGGACTCTTGAGTGGAGCATCATTCTTTTTGCTTCACTGCCGCCATAGCTCACATCGCCAAGTATAGGATGTCTCAAAAACTTCATATGCGCCCTTATCTGATGCGTTCTACCGGTTTCTATTACGACTTTTAGCTTTGTTTTTTTAGCCATCATTTCAAGTGGCTCATATATTGTTTTCGCATTTTTCCCAAATTTCTTATCTACGGTAGCCTTTGCATTTGTCCCTTTTTTTATAAGCAATGGAACGTCCACCACGCCACCTTCCGCAACAACACCCTGTACAATTGCTACATATTCCTTGTAAACTTCTCTTTTTTTGAAAGCATCTATAGCGGCCTTTAGCGTCTCTTCGTTTTTAGCGAGAGCCAACACACCGCTTGTGTCCTTGTCAAGTCTATGTACAAGTGTGGCACCAACAGCCAACTCTACCTCGTCGCTTGTCATAAAAGGCGGTTTATCAACCACTATCAAATCTTTGTTTTCAAAAATAACTCTCGGTTTCTGCATTTTTTCGACTTTAAACTCAGTCGTTATGGGCATCATGGCCCTTGCTATCATTATCTTCTTACCGTGAGAAAAAACAAGCCCTCTATCTATCATATCTTTCGCTTTACCGCCAGATATTCCGAGCTGTTTTGCCAGAATACTAGACGCCTTATCCATCTCTCCAGTATATGCTTTTTCTACCGTTTTGTCAGGTCTTGGCGCAACTACTTTTGATATATTTTTTTCTTCAATCCCTCGCCTACTCGGTCTTTTTGTTTCATCTTTTTTGCCTTGCCCTTTTGGCGGTCTCGTCCCACTGACTTTTGCCGGCCTTTGTGGTTTTCTATCTCTGTTCATTCTCTAACGCCTTTAAAAAAGTTTCTAATTTATCATTCTTCATCATGCGAACTCTTTTACTACGACCGAGTTCGCCACTTATTATATCTACATCTCTTTTTGCCATTTTAAAGCTCTTTGAAAAAAAGCTTACAAGCTCCTCATTCGCCCTTCCCTCCACGGGTAAAGCCGCAAGACGAAGTTTTAGCATATCGTTTTCAATGCCGACCACTTCCGTTTTTTTTGCATTCGGGATAACTTTTATGGAAATCTCTAGGTATCCGTCTTTATCTTTGAAGAAGCTCAAGGAGTCCCCTTTTTGTCTCCCCTAGCGCATCTTCAAGCCCGCTTAGCTCGCTTTGCTTTAGCCCTTTGTGATTTGACAATAGGCTTGATAACTCGCTTGCCACACACAAATATCCGTTTTTTACCTTCTCAAAAGATGAGTTTTGATTAAAAATATGCGTACCGCTAATTAGCTTGACGCCAAAATATGCAGGCTCAAGCGGGTTGTGTCCACCAATCTGGGCAAACGCCCCGCCCAAAACAACCAAATAACTCTTGGCATATACGTTGACAAGTTCGCCGATGGTATCAACAAGAACAATATCTGCAAGCAGGGCGTGCTCATCACTAAATCGGCTAAAACTAAGCGAATTATTACTTGCGTAATCAGCTAGAAATTTTGCAACGCTCTCAAATCTCTCCGGGTGCCTAGGAACAACAACTAGCCTCTCTTTGCCAAAAAGCCCAGCCGATGCAAAAGCCTGAACAACAGCTTCCTCTTCTCCTTCGTGTGTGCTGGCGGCCGTAAAATTAAGTCTATCACCCGTTTTTATATCTCTTAGCTCGTATCCGCCGACTGACTGCTTGATATTGCCGGTAACCTGAACATTTTTTGCACCAAGCTCCAAAAGCCTCACCTTATCTATCTCGCTTTGAGCAAATACTGCGTCCACAAAACAAAAGAGCATCTTGTAGAAAAAGGCGAAACGTTTATATTTCGGATATGACTTTTCGCTAATACGGGCATTAATAAGTGCAGTCTTTGCACCCCTTGCTCTAGCTACGGCAAATAGCATAAGCCAAAGCTCGGCCTCCATAACAACCAGTAGCTTATGGCGACCAATCCAAAACGGTAGCAATATTTCATATGGCAAAAAACGTGCATTTTGAGATATCTTACCGGCTTCTTCATGTCCGGTATTTGTAATTACGCTAATCCCACTAGCTTGAAAATTTTTTACAAGTGGAGCAACGGCTTTTGTCTCTCCAAGCGAACAAGAGTGAAACCAAACATCACACTTATCGAGCGGAGGATTTGAAACCAAAAAAAATCTTGCCGGAATTGATTTTTTGTATTTTTGCTTAAAACTTAAATAAACTAGAAGCGGTATAGCGGTTATATACAGTAGCAACGATAGCGCAAAATATAAAACAAGTCCGGCATATACGCCGAACTTTTTACAATCAGCCGTTTTCGGCCTCCGTTTCACCAAGATAGAGTATTCTTCCACAATTTGGACAAGTGATTATCTCTTCGCTTCTGATAACTTTTCTATAGTCGTTATCCGTAATCTGGATATTGCAGCCCATACAAGCTTTTCCAACAACCGGAACAACCGTAGTTGAGCCAGCCCATCTTTTAATTTTTTGATAGAACGAATAAACCTTAGGGTTTACTTCAAAAACAAGCTTGTCTTTTTTTGCATAGACCTCTTTTTTTGAGCCTTCAAGCTCTTTTAAATCTCCTGCGAGAGAGGCCTCAAAGCTTTTGATTTGCTCTGCAATCTCAGATAGAGATTCTTCTAGTTTTTTTGCTTCATCTTTTTTTGCATGCTCGACAGTATCAAGTCTTGCGATTTCTTCATTTGCGAAAGCTACTTGTTCTCTTGCTATCTCTTCTTCAATCTGAAGAGCTTTTATCTCTCTTTCAGTCTTTAGTGTAGCTGATTTTTTGGATATATCTGCAAGCTTGGCAGATAGCTCTTTTAAGTGTGCATCGTGTTTATTGGCCTTAAACTTACACTCTTTTGCCTCATCGCTAAGCTCTTCTACTTTTGCTTTTATCCCGTTTGACTTTTCTACAAGCTTATTTAGCTCTGATTTTAGCGATTCTTCTTTTGGTCCGAATGAATCGATTTCCGCATCAATTTGTGCAAGCTCTATAATTTTTTTAAGCTCTTGGTTCATAAATCATATTTCCTTGAAGTTGTTCTCTGTTTTAAAAATTCTTAAGCGGATTTTTTGAATTTGTAATTATAGCTTTAATAGGCAAAATTTTCAAATTTTGACTCATGCTATCGACGAATACTGCTTCCGTGGCATAATGTGTGGCATCAATAATCCCTATATTTTTTTCCATTGCAAAAATAGCATCATGATATTTGACATCTCCGGTTATAAGGCAGTCCGCATCAATTTTAGATAAAAATGACGCTCCACTCCCCGTAACCACCGCAACACGTTTTATTATTCCATCTTTTTGGACGCACCTCAGACTATCAAGCCCCAATTTATCCTTAACAAACTTCGCTAGCTCCACAAAGCTCATCTCGACATCGGCATAAATCAAAAAACCATCTTTTGTTATGTTTTCAAAACCCATTATCTTTGTTGCAAAGTATTCATTCAGGTGTGTTTTATCGTAGTTTGTGTGCATTGCGACGATTGAAATATTTTTTTGTACCGCAAGTCGCAAAGCTTGTGCTGTAACATCAGAAAAGTCTAGTTTTTTTAGAGGGGAGAAAATCAGTGGATGATGTGTCAACAAAAGCGAGTTTGACGTCATATCTCCAATCACTTCCAGTGTCGGCTCCAACGATAAGTATATCGCTTCAATATCTGCACTTTTGTCGCCGACTATAAGCCCACTATTATCCCAGCCCTCTTGCAAATCAAATGGGCTTAGCTCATTCAAGAAGGCACATATCTCGCCTAGCTTCATTGATGAAAACGTCCGACTCTCTCTTCGCGCTCCTCTTCTTGCTCTTTGTATAGCGTTGCACTTGACTTCGCAAGCTCTCTAATCTTAAGGATGAAATTTGCCCTCTCTGTAACCGATATTGCTTTTCTTGCATCCAGCGTATTAAAACAATGTGAAGCAATGATGCACTGATCGTAAGCAGGAAGTGGAAGCCCATGCTCAAGACAGTTTTTACACTCGTTTATCGCATCGTCAAAATGTCTAAACAGCATTTGCGTATTTGCCACTTCAAAGTTGTATTTACTAAACTCCCTCTCTGTTTCAAAGTGAATATCCGCATATTTATAGTTGTCATTCCAAGCAAGTTCATATACGTTTTCAACACCTTGCAAATACATCGCAAGTCTCTCCATGCCGTATGTTATCTCCACCGCAACCGGGTCACAAGCTATTCCCGCTACTTGCTGAAAATACGTAAACTGCGTCACCTCCATACCATCGAGCCAAACTTCCCAGCCAAGCCCCCATGCGCCAAGCGTCGGAGACTCCCAGTTATCCTCAACAAATCTTATGTCATGCTCAGCTAAATTTAGCCCCAAAAACTCTAGGCTTTTTAGGTATTTCTCTTGTATCCCCTCTGGACTAGGCTTGATAATTACTTGAAACTGATAATACGCACCCAGTCTATTTGGGTTTTCGCCGTATCTACCGTCTGACGGCCTGCGGCTAGGCGCTACATAGGCCACGCTCCATGGGCGTCTATCGAGACTTCTTAGGAGCGTCGCCGGATGGAAAGTACCAGCACCGGCTGGGAGGTCATACGGTTGAACTATTGAACACCCCTCCTTCATCCAAAACTCTTGAAGTCTCAAAAACATTTCACTAAAAGTTATCGCCATTTTGTCTTAGTCCTTAAAAAAATCTGTTATCCAGCCAAGTTCACCGCTATGAGCAAGGTTTTTGTCGCCTATTGGCTTATCGTCTCCAAATCCCCATTCGACAACCACAGAAGGTATCTTGATAGCCCTTGCGGCTTTGACATCCTTGATGCTATCGCCGACCATAATCACGTTTGCGTCGTTGTGGGGACCTATGCCGTCCAAAGCTTTCAAAAGCATCTCCGGATTTGGCTTTGGCAAGGCGACCCTATCCGCCCCTATGATAGCGTCAAAGTAGTTTGAGATGCCCAAAGAGTCAAGTATTTTTTTTGCAAAATCCGTCTTGCCATTCGTAGCTACGGCCATTTTAAAACCGTTTGTATGAAACTCGTCCAAAAAAAAGTCTATCTTCTCGTAAAGTCTAACATTTTGAGCGCAAATCTCATAATAATACGGCTCAAAAATAGCCCTTTGTTCTTCGGTAAAGTTTTTTGTACCATAGAATACATCGGCCGCATTGATGTCGTCACGATTGATATTCTCAAGCACAAAACCGCACTCTAACGGCTCAAGCCCAAAAGAGGCTCTTGTATGATTGATAGCTGAAGCAATATTGTCACCGCTATCGACCAGCGTGCCGTCTAGGTCAAAGATAATTATCTCTTTAGCCATTGTTTGCGCTATTGCTTGCGTGATTTTCGACGGTTTGTCCCCACATGAGTTTATATTTTCTCTTCATGAACTCAAGCTCTTCTTGTGCGGTCTCGAGCTGCTTTGTGAGCGTCTCTATTGTTTTTCTATCTTCATCGTAAATCTCTTGCATAGAGATTAGCCCTTCTTTTAAGAACTTGTTTTCACGTCTGATAGCATCGAGTGTCTCCTCTTTTGCATCGAGGACTTTCTCATGAAAAGCTATTATGGTGTTAATCGTTTTTTCCGCAAAAGCGTGGTCTATTTGGCGACCGTCGTGCGCCTCGTCAGGTAGCAAGGCGCTATCTTTTAATACAAGGTCGGTACCGCTGCTAACCTCTATGTATTTTTGGCCATCTTCATCTTTGAACTCGAGCTCTCCGCTATTGCAAAGCAGCTCTATCTCCTCCCTATCTTTGCCCGATATGATTGCGAATTCGTCTACGGTAATCCAAGTGGCCATCGTCAGCTCCTTAAATTCTCTTTTCTAGCGTTTTAGAGTCTTCTTCGACTGTTTTTGCTTTTTTCTCTTTATCTTTTATAAGTTTTTTGGCAAGTCCATCATCAAAAAGCGCCAGTATTTGCACGGCAAGATATGCGGCGTTTGTAGCTCCCGCTTTACCTACCGCCACAGTAGCCACAGGCATACCGCCAGGCATCTGCACGGTAGAGAGCAAACTGTCAAGGCCGTCCATCAGTCCACCTTTCATCGGTACGCCGATAACAGGCTTTGTCGTAAGGGATGCAACCACGCCAGCAAGATGGGCCGCCATACCTGCGGCACATACAAATACCTTTGCCCCTTTTTCTTCAGCCTCTTTAACATATTCATGCGTTCTATCCGGACTTCTGTGGGCACTTGACACAAGTATCTCGTATGCCACGTCAAATTTTTCAAGTGTTTCAGCACAAGATTTCATTACATCATAATCACTCTTAGAACCCATTATTATTGATACGAAAGCCATTGTTAATCCTCCTTTTTTCTTAAAAAACTAAACTTTGGAAATTCTATCGGCAGGAATATTTTGTTTGTGTTGCCGCTATGTACGCTCGCCAGCTCTTTTTCGCCCTCTGTAACTATCTTTTTGAATGATATAAAGAGCTTGCCATCTTTTTTATATACTCTGCCTATTTCATTATCACACTCGTCAACCACCGCTCCATAAGGAAGAAGTATCTCTATCTCATCATCTGGATATATCTTGTCTTTGCAGTAAAAAAACAAGCCGTCATCCGGCACAAAGCCCTTTACCTGATATTCACCATCACTCATTGCCGTCTCTTCATTTTGGGTCCCATCTTTTTCAAAAGGACGAGAGACTATGTATCCATCCGTATAACCTCTATTTTTTAGAGTATTTAACTCGTCTTCATAGTACTTACCGTTAAATTTTCCGTCATAATAATCATCTATCGCTTTTCTGTACGTTTTTGCCGTAACGGCCGCATAATAAAGACTTTTTGTCCGACCCTCTATCTTTAGGCTATCTATTACGCCGCTATCAAGTATCTCTTTTATATGCTGCGACAGGTTGAGGTCTTTCGCATTAAACAGATAAGTCCCCTCTCCCGGCACCTCTTCCAACCTCATTAGTGTCTTATGCTCAGGGTTTTCCACAAACACCTCATATGGCATACGACAGTCATTGGCACAACTTCCACGATTTGGCACCCTGCCCATCTGAAGGGATGACACAAGGCATCTGCCACTATACGCAAAACACATAGAACCGTGTACGAAAATTTCTATTTCGATGTGGGGTAAATGCTTTTTTATCCCCTCTAGGTCCTTCATACTGCACTCTCTAGCCGCTATAATACGGGTCACCCCCATATCGGCATAAGCCTCAGCATCCATATAATTTAGAACATTTGCTTGTGTAGATAGATGGATGTCTATATTTGGAGCTACTTTTTTTGCTAGTTTTATGACACCTGGTGTTGATACTATAAATGCGTCAGGCTTCAACTCCGCAAGTGCAGCAAGATGCTTTTCAACAAGAGCAAGCTGTGAGTTAAAAGGAAAGCCATTAACAGTAGCATACACTTTTTTACCTCTAGCGTGGGCATATTCTATCGCCTCGCCAAAGCTATCTAAGTCAAACTCTTTGCCACTTCTAATTCTGAGCGAAAAATGACTTACACCGCCATAGACAGCGTCGGCACCATACTCCAGCGCTACTCTGAATTTCTCAGGGTCTCCAGCCGGAGATAAAAGCTCGGCTTTTTTTTGGGTCATTTTTGCCCGAATGCGGCTATTAGGGCCTCTATATCATCATCGCCAACAACGTCGTTATTTTCATCACCGTGAATGTGTTTAGCGCTACTTACTCGTTTTTCATCGTCTATTTTGCCCTCGAAAAGCTTGTTCATGTAGTTTGATAGCGCTCTCATGATGTTAATTACACGCTCTATTTTTTGCCTATGAATATCTTGATACTGCATCATATCCATTATACTCATTGTATTCATACTGATATTTCCGAGGTGATTCATAACCTCTTCATGGTTGGCTATAGCTGAGTCTATTTTTGACATCTGAGCCGTAAATGCATCTATTTGTGGAAATTTTGCCGACAATTTCGACATAAGCTCTTTCGTTGAATTAAGCGTGTCCGCTATGCCGTTCATTTGCTCTTCGGCCGACATTTGTTCGTTTGAGATTTGCTCAAGCATATCAAACATCTGAGTCGCTTTTTCTTCCGACTCTTTTGTTACGTCATCTAGCTGATGAACAACCTTATTTTCAGTAAGAGGTGGCGGTGGCGGCCAGCTTTTTGTCGCTCCAAGATCGTATTCCGCTTTCCTATATTGCTCATCGTCATTAGAGCCGTCATCTGTAGCATTAGTGTCCACATCGGCAACATCATCCATATCGCCGTTCATTAATCTATCGAGTTCTTCTTGGGTCATGCCACACCTTTATATATCGCTATTATCGTCTATGCTTACACCGTGTCAATTTGACTAATTATAGCTTTTTTCGTTTATAATTTTATTTAAATAATAGGCACTCGAATAATTAAAAACTCCAAAAAAAGATAAACCGATGCTTGTAGACTTACACAACCACACACCATTATGCAACCACGCAAAAGGCGAGCCGTCAGAGTTTGTTAAAAAGGCGATAGAAAAGGGAATATCCGTATTTGGCTTTTCAGATCATGCGCCAATGAAATTTGACGAAGCATATAGAATGGATTTTTTGCAGATGGACGGTTATGAAAAAACAGTCCTAGAGCTAAAAGATAAACACAAAGATGAAATAGACATAAGGCTTGCTTACGAGGTTGATTATCTACCAGGTTTTATTGATAGTAGAGTTTTGGATAGGGATGTAGACTATCTTATAGGTTCCGTGCACTTCATAGGTGGCTGGGGCTTTGACAACCCTGAATTTATAGGGGCATACAAAGGCAAAAATCCAGACGAAACGTGGAGCGAGTACTTTAGATTAATAGCAGAGATGGCAAAGTCCGGCTACTTTAATATAGTCGGGCACATGGACTTGCTAAAGGTATTCAACTTCAAACCGTCAAGCGATACGGTAAAGCTCGGCAGATATGCCCTTGATGAAATAAAAAAAGCAGGGATGGCCATAGAGATAAACGCTTCCGGCTTTAGAAAACCTGTTGCCGAACAGTATCCGTCCAACGAGCTTTTATCGGCGGCGCAGGAGCTGCAAATACCGATAACTTTTGGTAGCGACGCACATGACCCGTCTCATATAGGCTTCAAATTGCAAGATAACCTTCAAAAGGCAAAAGAGCTTGGATTTACCGAATACGCAAGCTTCAAAAAGCGCAAAATGGAATTGATTAAAATTTAATCATCATCACAAGAAAAGATACAGTCTTTTTTGCTACAATTTTGTTATATGTAAGTTAATTCAAAAGGAGAAGATGAATGTACAGCAGTGCCGAAGACGTTAAAAAAGTTTTTGACGTTATAAAAGAAAAAGAGATCGAATTTGTAGATTTCAGATTTACAGACTTTAAAGGAACTTGGCATCACGTTTCTTACAATGTAAAATCCATAGACGAAGACAGCTTCAAAGGGATTCCTTTTGACGGAAGCTCTATCCCTTACTGGCAGCCAATCAATCAATCAGATATGCAACTTATCCCTGACGCAAAAGCATTTTTCGTAGATCCTTTTACGGCAGATCCAACTCTTGTAGTGTTCTGCGACGCTTACAACATATACAAGGGCGAACTATACGCTAAATGCCCTAGATCAATCGCTAAGAAAGCTATGGAATACCTAAAAACTACGGGTCTTGGCGACGTAGCTTACTTTGGTCCTGAAAATGAATTTTTCATATTCGACGACATCAAAGTAAGAAGCGACATTAACTGCCAATCTTACGAAATAGATACAGAAGAAGGTATCTGGAACTCTGCTAAGAGCTATACTGACGGTGGTTTCAACTCAGGCCATAGACCAGGGACAAAAGGCGGTTACTTCCCAGTAGCTCCTGTTGATACAATGGTTGACATCAGAGCTGAAATGGTAAAAGTAATGGGCGAAGTTGGTCTTGAAACTTTCGTTGTTCACCACGAAGTTGCACAAGGACAAGGCGAAATCGGCGTTAAATTTGGTACTCTTGTAGAAGCTGCGGATAACGTACAAAAAGTAAAATACGTAGTAAAAATGGTTGCCGCTATGAACGGAAAAACTGCTACATTTATGCCAAAACCTCTATTTGGAGATAACGGTAACGGTATGCACGTTCACCAATCAATCTGGAATAAAGGTGAAAATACATTTGCGGGTAGCGAATACCAAGGTCTTTCAAAAACAGCTCTACACTATATCGGTGGCGTACTACAACACGCTAGAGCTCTTGCGGCATTCACAAACCCATCAACAAACTCATACAAAAGACTTGTTCCTGGATTTGAAGCGCCTTCAATCCTTGCATACTCTGCAATGAACAGATCTGCATCTTGCAGAATTCCATACGTAAATAGCCCGAAAGCAAAAAGATGCGAATTCAGATTCCCTGACTCTACGGCTAATCCATACCTTGCATTCTCTTCTATGCTACTTGCTGGTATCGACGGTATTCAAAAACAAATCGATCCAGGTCAACCAAGAGAAGAAGACCTATTCGAACTTTCTCTTGATGAAATTAGAGAAAAAGGTATCAAGCAAATGCCGCATACACTAAGAGGTGCTGCCGAGTCACTAATAGCTGACTGGGATTTCCTTAAAAAAACAGGTGTATTCTCAGATGAAATGCTTGAGACTTACAAACAATTCCTGTTCGAAACTCAAATCTGGCCATACGAAGCTAGACCTCATCCATTCGAGTTTATGACTTCTTACTCTTGCTAATCTAAAACTCTTTTGCCACAAAAGTGGCAAAAGAGTGACTTTTACTTTAAAACTTCCAATGCTACAATAACGCAAAAAATCGAGTAATGTGAATATGAAAGAATTTGACGTTGCAATCAAAATAATACGAGATAGATTTCATCCTGTCATGGACATACAAGAAGAGATGATATGTCTGTTTGATAAAAACTTTAACATAACATACGCCAATCAGGCCTACTGTAAATACCTCAAAAAACAACCTAACGAACTTATCGGCACAAGTATATTGGAGTTTGCGGCAAAGACGGAACACGTAAGAATACAAAAAGCGTTATCGACAATAAACACTAAAAAACCACTCGTAAAAATTACATACCAAGCAAAGAGCGGAAAAAGTACAAATGTTTGGCAAGAGTGGAAAAATACCGCACTTTTTGATGAAAAAGGCGAAGTGGTTGAGTTTCAGGCAGCGGGCAAAGATGTAACCGAATTCAAAAAGATAAAAGATGAAAACGGAAAACTAAAATCTGCACAAATAGCCAAGCAAAAAGATATGCCCTCATTCATAGGCAAGCAAAACGGCAAAAAAATAATTATAAATGCAAATGAGATAGCGTATATCAAGGCTAATCTAATAAGCATCGAAATAGTTTGCTCAAATAAAAAAGCAAAAGTATCCCTGCAAATAAAAGAGGCTGACAGGCTTTTAAAAGATTTTAATTTTTTTAGGGTTCATAGAAGCTACCTCGTCAATCTAGACAAAGTAAAATCTATGGATTCCATCAATGAAAGCAAGTATAAAATATATTTTTACGACCTAGATGAAACCGTCATAAGCAGTAAAAGAGGGGCAAAAGAGCTAAGAAAGAGGCTAAAAAGCTAAATCTTTTTTAGGACAACAGAAGAAGCAGTGAGTCCCAACGCAAGAGCGGCTAGTATGAATATACTCTTTCCGCCAAAATAAAAAAAGTTTGATAGTTTTGCCGCATCCGGTGCTGTGGCAGAGACAAACACTATTAGATTTTTTATCGCCTCAAAAACAAATGAACCTGGTATCATTGGTATTCCTGCTGGAACTTTGAGTATTCTAAGTTGTGTTTTTGTTTTTTGGCTGATGATATCGGCCAGCACGCCAACACAAAAAGCACCTGCCAAAACCGATAGCTCAATACCAAAACCGATACTAATAAAAATATTTCTTACAAAATACCCAAAGAAAGCAAGCACTCCAACAAGCCAGATATGCTCTTTGCGCACCTTGAAAACCATGGCAAAACCTATGGCGGCTACGACAGCCAAAAGTGGCTTTATCAAAATATCCACGCAAAACTCCTCTCGGCCACTATCGCAAGCGTCGTCCCAAACACTATACCAAAAGACAAAAACATAGCCCTAAGACCTCTTGCTGCCCCATTGAGATAATGCCCCTTTAACATATCTTCAAACGTATTGATAAGTTGTATTCCTGGTATCAAAAAAAACGTCGACGCCGCTTGTGCAAAACCAAGCTCCGCTACACCAAGCAACTTTGAAAATACGAAAGCCCCAAGCGTAGCCAAAAAAGCACACACTAGATTTACAAACATCATAGAAATACCAAGCTTTACTATTTTTGACTTTATAAAAAACGCAAAATAGGCCGCCAAAAACACTGCAAGTGCACCATATATGTCACATCCAAGCAACATTCCAAATGCAGCACATCCAATCGGAACAGCAAAAAAAGACAGATATTCGAACGGTGGATTTTTTTGCAATACTGAGACTTTAAAATCAGAAAATTCTAGTATAGGCTTTGAGGCATATTGGTATATTGTCGATAGTCGCTCAAAGTTTGGCGTTACGTCTTCTATATGTTTCATTTTTGTATGAAAACCGCCTTGATACGTCAGGGTCACAAGAACGGACTTTGGAAGAACCAATATGCCGACGTTCTCAAATCCCTTTGCCTTCAAATACGAAAGCATTGCATCTTCAACGGATGAGCTATCGGCACCCGATTCCATCATCTCCTTACCTATCCAAAGTGCGGCATCGGCTATCTCGGCAATACGTGTCACCCTTCAAACCCCTCTATTTTCTCTTCAATCTCAAAAAATCTCTCCATTTTACCATCAAGGGCCAGTTGTGCGGCATCTAGCTCGTCCGAGAGCTTGCCTATCCCCTCTTTTTGGTATATATCAGGGTCTCCAAGGGCGTTTGTAAGCCTTTTTATCTCTGCTTCTAAAGCTTCTATCTCTTTTGGCAGACTCTCATACTCCATCTTCTCTTTATAGCTTAGTTTTTTTGCCTCTTTTTTTGGCTTTTCATCTTTTGATTTTACCTCATTGGTAACAGGCAAGTTCTCCATATCACCAAGCTCTCTTATCTCTTTTTCTATCTCTAAATATTCGCTATACCCCTGATAACTCTCTTCTATCAGCCCATTCCCTTCAAAGATAAGAAGTTTGTTTGCCAACTTATCGACAAAGTACCTGTCGTGGCTAACAAATATTACACAACCCTCAAAATTTTGAATATACTCTTCCAGAATATTTATTGTAGGTATATCGAGGTCGTTTGTTGGTTCATCCAGTATTAGACAATCTACTTTTTTGGCAAACAACAATGCTAAAGCGACACGGCTTTTTTCACCACCAGAGAGTATTCCGACCTTCTTATCCAAAAACTCTTTTGGGAATAGGAAGTTTTTTAGGTAACCAAATACGTGCATATTTCTACCCTGCACCTCCACCCTGTCGCCGCCGCCAGGACAAAAAGTCTCAAGAATATCCTTACTATCGTCAAGCGACGCTTTGCTCTGGTCGAAATATCCGCTAGCAAAATCTCCGACCCTTATACTCCCCTTGTCTTGCTTTAGCTCGCTCCTCAACAGCTTTAGCAACGTTGACTTGCCGCTACCGTTTGGCCCGACTATCGCTATCCTATCTTTTTGGAGAATTCTTGCCGTGAAGTTTTTGATAATCTCTCTCTCGCCAAGCGACAAAGAGATATTGTCAAGCCAGAAAAACTCTTTTTGTCTATTTTGAGCGCTTCCACCATTCCAGTTTTTCTTTTCCCTCTCCAGCTCTACACGCATTTTTCGTATCGCTGACGGATTTTTTTTGGCTTGGTCTCTAAGGTCTAGTAGTTTTCTTTTTCGCCCCTCATTTCTCTTTCGTCTAGCGCTAACGCCTCTTTGATACCAGTGCTCTTCTTGCTTTAAAAGCCTAAGCAGATTTTCGTGCTCCGTGCGCATATTCTCAAGCAATTGAGCTTTGCCGGATAGATAGTTGGCATATCCGCCCCTAAAGCTTCTCAGCTTCGCATCGTCTATCTCGATACATCTAGTGGCTATACGGTCAATAAAATATCTATCGTGTGAGATAAATATCATCGTATAGTTCTCGGCCAGTATCAACTCTTCAAGAAACTCCACCATATATACGTCAAGATGGTTTGTAGGCTCATCGAGGAGCAAAATATCCGGCTTTTGAAGCAACAAACTAGCAAGTGCTACACGTCTTTGCTCGCCGCCGGAGAGAGTCACGGTCCGCTGCGAGCGAAACTCATCTAGCTTTAGTTGTCTTATTATTCGCTCTATCTTGTCTTCAAGATTCCACGCCGAGTGATGCTCAAGAAACAACGTAAGCTCTTCGCTTCTTTTGAGCAGTTCTTTGTCATCGTGGTTTTGCGCTAATTTTTCATTTACGCTTTCAAACTCCCTAAGTGCGTCAAAAAGCTCACTTAGGCTCTTTTTTAGCGACTCTATCACGGTATCTTCTGCGTCAAACCTTGGGTCTTGAGCTAGCATTTTGATTTCGACACCGTTTTGTCGGATGATTTTCCCCTCATCAGAGTCCATCTCTCCCATGATGATTTTGAGTAGCGTAGATTTGCCGCTTCCGTTTTTGCCTAGCAGCGACACCCTCTCCCCTTTTTCTAGGACGAAGTCCACACCGTCAAGGATTTTTTGCGCTTCAAAGCTTTTTTTGAGTCCGTTGATGTCTATAAGAGCCATATTGTTCCGTAAGATTTTTTGCCTAATTATAATAAAAAAGGTGTAAGAGCTTTTCTCTAAAGACTCGGGGAATATTATTTGCTTGTAAAAATGAAGTTAGAACAAGGATGCAATATGCAAAGCCTATCGATAAGCATAACGGCAAACAACTACAACGATAGTGGCAATGAGCGACAATGCGGATGCGCCTGCAAAGAAGCGCAGTCGTGGTCTGAGATATATGAAGAGAGTATGGGTCACACGGTAAAAAAGGCTGTTGGATACCTTGGCGACAGCGGTGTTTTCTCTTTTTGTCTAGCGAACGGAGACAAAATAAACGTTAGCATGACTGCAGGCAATATATCAAGATTTAAAGAGAAGTTTGGGGACAAAATAAAACAAACGTCATGCGATTCGTACACGTTGGACGGGAAGGCGGCTAAATATGCGGCAGCTTTTTGGGAGTACTTCACGGCAAAACAACCGGACTGCGACAAGAACGGCTATATAAATTTTGAAGAGTACAAAAACAGCGATTCGTTTTTGATAGGTTACGACGAAAAAAACCAAATGCCTATAACGACGAAAATATCAAACGGTTTTACCGACGAAGAACTTGAAAAAATGGGCATCACAAAATGCACTATCGAAAGCGTAGATTTATTGTTTAACGCATTAATTGAATTTGATATGAATATGGACGGTACTATCGACAAAGCAGAGCTTGGGTATCAATGCGCAAACGAGGCTTGCGATAGTGAGCAAACTGCGCAAAATATCTTGTTTGTCAAGTGGCTTTTATGGTTCTTAGACGGAATGCAAGATGATGATGAAAAGAAGAAATTATTGAAAAAACAAAGCGAACTAGAAGATAGTGCGACCATAAGAAGAAAAATAATGGAAGCCGTAAATAGGCTGCCTGATATTAAAGAGAGTGGCAAGCTCGGTGGGCTATTGCAAGATATAAAAAGTAGTCTAAAATAAACGCTTTTACCCCGCAATATCCTCAAATAGTTGTTTTAGGCGGTTGTTTCTTATCTCTATAAGGCGGACGATTTCTGGCATATCGAACTCGCCGAAATACGTCATATCAAAAAGCTTTTGCAGCGGCTGGCGACAACATGTCTTATCACACTCCGTCACCAGTTTTTTTGCTTTTTTGTAAGGCAATTCGGTACCTTGAAAGATTGTTATAGCTTCACCGATAGTTTTGCCGCTACATTCACATATTACGGTCTTAGATAGCTCTTCGTCCCAACCTTTCATGGTGTCGTCCTTTTATAGGTTATTAGCTTTTTTGTACTCATAATATTTATCTATTGCCGCTATTATCTCTTCTGCAAGTGGCCTGAGCTCGTTATACTCTGTCCAAAGCGTATCTTCCACTATGTCGTGTATCTTTGAGGCTATTTCGCTCGCCTTTCTTTTCATCGTAGCCAACTCTTTTTTTGTATCTTCCATTGTAACTCCTTCGTTTGAATTTGATTGTCTAAAAACTAACCCTGAGACCCTGCACTTGCGAATGAATATACGTTTTCGTACACCACTTTGAGGTCCTCGCCTTTTGCCATTTGTACCGTTCGCCCAACCTCTTCAAAGCCATAACCTATAAAAAAAGATAGTATCTCATCAATTTTTGGCACATCGGCATATATCTCTTTCATCCCCCGAAAGTGCAAAAACTCACGAAACATCCTCTCAGCATCAAGATATGCCCCACTTCTTACCTCAAAAGGACCTACGAATGCACTTCCACCTATCATCCTTGAGTGCAAAAAGCCGTTTTCTGTTGCAAAATAAATAGAGCTTTTGGATGACAAATCCTCTGAGAGCAACACGCTCCTATCTTCATTAAAAAACTCTTGGTCTAGCTTTACCGCCACGTTTGAGAGAGTCTTTTGCTCCGTCTCCCCAAAAGCGCTAAAAGCACGACTTGAAAGCTCTTTTTTGCTTTTTAGCCTGATAATTTCTATACACTCTTTAAATCCATAGCTTTTGTAAAACTTTTTTAAAAGCGGATTTGCGTTTAGATAGACGATGCCCCTGTCTTCTACAGCTTTTAGAGCCGCCTCAAAAAGCCTCTTACCATACCCTTTTTTACGAAACTGCGGGAAAACAAGAAAGTTGCCTATCCAGACTGATTTTTCATGCTCATAGGTCGTAATCCCGCCCGCAAGCTGTCCGTCAACAAGCAATGCAAAAGACGTTGTGGGAAAGCGCTCTATAGTGCGGAGTAGTTCAAACTCGTCTATGAGCCACTCTTCTCTCACGGCTTGCGCTACAAAAGGCGTTACAAAATCACGCCGAAACCATACAACTTTTACGCACAACTTGAAGCCTTCTCATAAATGGCTTTTAACTCTTTTGAGTTTAGAGTTTTTTTGTTTTTCTCCACACTCTCTCGCACCTCGTCAAGGACAACGCCAAGCTCCTCTTTTTTTGCTGCAATGCCCACACTGCGAAGGCGGTGCTTGATGGAATCTCTGCCTGTATGTTTTCCTATCGGGTAAGCCCTCTTGCCGCCGACAACTTCAGGAGAGAAAGGCTCGTATGATGCGGAATTTTTGAGAACACCGCTAGCGTGTATGCCGCTCTCATGAGCAAAAAGTCTTTTGCCGATCACAGGCGCATTGACAGCTACTTTTATGCCGCTTGCCTTGGCGACTTTTGAAGTAAGGGCTTTTAGTGAGGCGCTATCCATATCTCTTTGTTCACCGAGTTGGTAGATAAGGCTCATAGCTATCTGCTCAAAGCTAGCATTCCCAGCCCTCTCTCCTATTCCAAGAGTAGTCGTATTGACACTTGTCGCACCAGCTTCAATGCCGGCAATAGCGTTTGCCGTAGCCATACCAAAGTCGTTATGGGTATGCATCTCAATAGGCAAGCCACAATTTGCTATCTTGGTGACAATTTTGTAAGTTTGCATTGGAGTGAGTATTCCAACCGTATCGCAAAATCTGAACCTATCCGCCCCAAGCAAAGAACCAAACGATATTAACTCTTTCAAAAACTCGGCATCGGCACGACTAGCATCCTCGGCCCCAATACAGACAAACAGCCCTTCTTTTTTTGCAAGCGATATTGATTTTTCGAGATTGCTCAGGATTTTATCTCTCGATAGGTTCTTGACATCCATCAAAATATCGCTTGTCGGCACAGACAAATCCACGGCAGTCAGTCCGCATTCAAAGGCATTAGACAAGTCTGCCTCGGTTGCCCTGCACCAGCCCATCTGACGGACACCAAGACGAAGAGACAATATCTCTTTGATAGCCTCTCTCTCTTTTGCCCCCATTGCCGGAATGCCGATTTCCAACTCGTCCGCACCTGCTTGAACCAGCAATTTTGCAATCTCTAGTTTTTCTTTTAGGCTAAAAGCCACATACGGCGCTTGCTCGCCGTCTCTTAAAGTAGTATCATTAATAAGGATGCGGCTCATCATGGCCTCCTCAAATCAACCCTCTTCGGATTCGTGTCCGAAATACTCTTTTGCGGCAGACATAAGAGCTTCGGCTATAGAAGCCTTCGCATATTTTTCTATGCTTACGACACCTATCTCTTTTAGCGTCTCCTGTGGGCAGCCACCTATTTTTGCAGTAAGCAATAGCTTCACGTCATGGAGTGCGGATTTTATCTCATCCATAGGATTTTCGCATGAGTCCGGCCCTGCGCAGTATCCAGCTCCAACTGAGCGTTTTGTCAAAAATCTAAAGCCAGCATCTCCAGCCTCGTAAATCAAAAACTCTTTTACAGTACCAAAATGCTCATTCACCGTTGCAAAATCACTTGAAGTGACAGCTATAAAGACCGTATCGCCGCTCGAAGATAACATTTTTTTCTCGGCTTCCGCTCTCTCGTTCGCCTCTTTCATTATCTCTCTAAAGCTCTCTATTTTCTCTTTCGCCTGCTTGCGTCCTTCGATATCATACAGCGCTACAAGCTCATCCATATCCTTGCCGACAAAGCTTTCAGGCGTAAACTCAGCACTTCTATCTTCGCCTAGTATGCCTATGGCATCCGCACGACATTGTTTACAATGCGTCATCAGACTCATATCCATACCACAAGCCTCTTGCGCTTTTGCTAGTTGCTCTTCTGTAGCCGAAGGTACACCATTTAGCCCATAGTACGTGCCAAATTCAGGCTCAGAGAGTAGTGGCATTATATTATGGAGGAATACACCCATCTCTTTTAGTTTTTTAGATACGTTTGGCAAATCTTCTTCATTTACACCTGGTATCAACACAGAGTTTGCTTTGATTAGAATGCCGGCTTCAACGCATTTTTGGATACCCTCTAGTTGTTTGCTAAGAAGCAGGGCTGCTGCCTCTTCCCCTTTGTATCTCTTACCCTCAAAGTACACCCACGGATAAATCTGTGCACCGACTTTCGGGTCTATAGTGTTTATAGTTACAGTGATATGGTCTACGCCGGCCTCTTTGATTTGCTCAACAAACTCAGGAAGCTTAAGCCCGTTTGTAGAAAGGCAAAGCTTCAAGTCTGGGGCGTGTTCCCTTACTAGAGCCAAAGTTTCAAACGTCTTTTGCGGATTGGCAAGAGCATCACCTGGGCCAGCTATGCCGACAACCGATAGATTTTTTATCTCACTTCCCACAAGAAGCACTTTTTTTACTGCGTCAAGCGGTTTTAGCTTTTGGCTTGTAACACCTGGCCTTGACTCGTTAGAACAGTCAAACTTACGGTTGCAGTAGTTGCATTGTATATTACATGCAGGGGCTACCGGAAGGTGGATTCTTGCATAAGAATAATGCGCATCTTTGCTATAACAAGGGTGATCATTTATCATTGAAAGTGTTTTTTCATCTATTGTAGGTGCACTAGTGCCTGAACATCCGCAGCTCATACCGAACTCCTTTTAAATGGCTTTGAGAGAGTAAATACATTATCCGTTCCGCAACTTTTACGGAATTCAATATGCATTTATAAGTACGCAACAAATATCAAGGAGAAAATCATGGCAGTATTTATAAACGAAGAGTGCATCAACTGTGCGGCCTGTGCCGACGAGTGCCCAAATGCGGCGATAGTCGACAACGACAAAAACCCAACAGGTGCGGATATTTTCTTTGTTCTTGAAAACAAATGCACAGAGTGCGACGGCGGCGAACTAGCTTGCGTATCGGTATGCCCAAGCGACGCTATCCACAAAAGATAATTAAAAGGCTACTTCGCCTACAATCCGACTAAAAAACGGAGTTTAAAATGAGAGTAGCAATACCTGTACACAACGAAAGTCTTAAAGTCTTTAAAAATGCCGGACATACCCCGTTTTTTGCCGTCTACGAGCTAGTCGGCGGTGGTATGTTCAAGAGCTTCAAGCTAGTGGAGCTTAGGGCAAACCCAAGAATAAACGCCGACCATGAAGATGAGTGCGAAGATGCTCACGGTAAATGCCACCACGAGGGTGATGCGGAAGAGCACAAAAATGACCATAGAATAATGGCAGAGATAGTCAAAGACTGCGGAGTTCTAGGCGTAGATAAAGCGTGCAAAAATACAAAAATCGTTTTTGAAGAAGCCGGCATAAAAGTCATAGCGACTCACGGATGTGAAAAAGCGGACGATATGCTTCGTGAGGTATCAAAAAAAATCTAGGAGTTAGTCATGGAAGGCGTGGTTATCTGTTCTTTTTGCGGTAAAAGCCAAAAAGAGACAAAAAAAATGTTCTCCGTCGAAAACATCTCTATATGCGATGAGTGCATAGAGACATGCCACTCCGTCCTTGACAAAGAGAGATTAAAAGAGGAAAAAGCTCTTTTTCAAAAAGGGCTTCCAAAGCCGTCTCAAATAGTCAAGTTCCTAGATAGCTACTGCATAGGTCAAGAAAAAGCTAAGATGACTCTTGCCGTAGCACTCTACAATCACTACAAACGAATAGAAAAGCCCATACACAGAGGCGTTGAAATCGAAAAAAGCAACATACTGCTCATCGGACCTACTGGAAGCGGTAAAACACTGCTGGCAAAAAGCCTAGCCAAAATAATGAACGTACCGTTTGCCGTAGCCGATGCCACAGCCCTTACCGAGGCTGGGTATGTCGGTGAAGATGTCGAGAGCATACTTTCTCGCCTACTTGCCGCCGCTAATTTCGATATAGACCTTGCAAAAAGGGGAATAGTCTACATAGACGAAATAGATAAAATAGCCCGCAAATCCGAGAGTGCCGTAAGCGGTAGAGATGTGTCGGGAGAAGGCGTACAGCAAGGATTGCTAAAAATTCTTGAGGGAGCTGAAGTCTATGTGCCGGTAAAGGGGAGTCGCAAGAACTCTACCACAGAAACAGTATTATTTGATACTACGCATGTACTATTTGTCTGCGGCGGTGCATTTGTGGGGCTTAGGGGCGAAGAGGTCAAAAAAGAGACAAAGATGGGATTTTTGAAAAAAGAGGAAGAAGCATCTGAGTCTGACATAGAGCCAAAAGAGATAATAAAATATGGAATGATACCCGAGTTTATCGGCAGGTTGCCTGTTATTGCAGAGCTAAAAGCTCTAGCGGTAGAGGATTTGGTAAAGATACTCAAAGAGCCAAAGAACGCCTTAATCAAGCAATATAAAGCCCTTTTTGAATTTGACGGAATAGAGCTTGAATTTACAGATGAGGCAATAGAGGAAATAGCAAAAAAAGCATACGATAGCAAAGTAGGAGCCAGAGGGCTACGGGGCATTATAGAAAAACTAATGTTGCCTCTTGAGTATGAAGCCCCATCTGATGAAAACCTAGAAAAAATCATAATCACAAAAGAATTTCTTGATGGCGAAAAGCCTATATTTGTTAGAAAATCTACAGCGATGGAGGGCTAGATAGAGGTTTGTGCCTCTATCCACTTTGAGAATTTATCACTAGCATCGTCGGCGTTTATCCGCACTATAGCCGGATTCTCGTACGAATGAATAGCCAAAATCTCCTCTTTTATCATTTCAAACAAATCATCTTTACTCTTTAATATTGCTATGACCTCGCTATCTTCGCAAAGCCTACCGCCCCATTCATAAATGGACGTAACACTATCAATAATATTTGCGCAAGCTATTAATTTTTTTTCAAGCAATGCATGGGCTATTTTGCTTGCTTCGGCTTTATCTTTTGCTGTTATGTATACGAGTATCACGGCAGATAAGGCCTGTCCGATAGCTCTTCTCTCGGCTCAGACAGATAAAAGCCTTGCGAATAATCTATATTCATCTGCGCCACCATATCCTGAACTTCTCTTGAGTGGACAAACTCAGCAACTGTTTGTATCCCAAGCTTTTTGGCAAAGCTAACTATCGTCTCCACTATAATAACTGAGTGTTTGTCGATGTGAAGATTTTTGATTAGACTTCCGTCTATTTTTATGTAATCGACTTTTAGTCTCAGTATATGCTCAAAGTTTGAGTATCCAGTGCCAAAATCATCAATCGCTATCTCTGCACCATACCTTTTTGCATCAGAGATAAAAGTTGAAACCTCTTCGTAGTTTTCTATGCCATCAGACTCAACAATCTCAAAAATCACCTTTACTTTGCCCGCCGTCTCAAATAGCTTACGCATAATGAGCTCTCTAACCCCAAGAGACAAAATATCTTCGGTTGTTATATTGATAGATACCGCATATTTTGAGTTCTCAAATTTTTTAAACGCCTTATCTATAACTATTTTTGTTATCGACTGATATAGCTTTGCTTTTTTCGATATCTCAAGAAAGAAAAACGGCGATATGGCTGTGCCGTTATTTTCAATAAATCTAACAAGTGCTTCGTATTTTTCTATCTTTCCCGTTTTTGAATCAACTATCGGCTGAAAATATGGGACTATTCTATCCTCAGCAATAGCCTCTCTTAGTTTTGCCGACCATGTGATATTGTTTTCATACTCTTTTGCTATCTCGAGCCCCTTATCGTAGACAAGATAAGGTATTCGTCTTTGTTTGGCCTGTTTTAGCGCCATATCCGCATATTCGAGTTTGCCCTCAAGTGAGGCTCCGGCCGTTATCGATATGATTATTTTGTTTTCTTCGTAGTATATAGGCTCTTTCACAAATGAAGCCAGAAGCTTTTCCATCTCTTCTTCATCCTGATACTTGCCAGCCTCATCGCCGACTATCGCAAACTCATCACCTGATAGTTTATAAAGTTTTAGTCTTTTTGGGAGTCTATCACGAATACTTTTTGCGATAGCGCACAGCACAAAATCGCCGACATTTGCCCCATAAAGGTCGTTTACCTCTTTGAATGAATCGATATTTATGAGCACTATGAAGCCGACATCGTTTTTGCCTACCTCTTCCATCATCGAAAATCTATTTGGAAGGCCGGTCATAGCGTCGAAATAAAGTCTCTCTTTCAAATCCTCTTCATTTTTGGCTATCCGCTCCATCAAACTACCGAAGGCGTATCTGAGAACGGCAAAAATAATAATAAGAAGCGGTAGCGAAAACAAGATTGAACGCATTATACTGCCTCTTGTTTCTTGCATATCATGCTTAACATCAAGAGCAAACAACATTTTGGCCACCAGACGGCCGTTATAGTCGGTAATGTTATACTCGCTGAGGTTCATCATCTTCTCTTCAACCTCAATAGTCGGCTCTGAGAAGTTGAAATCGTGCGGTACTTTTCCAAAAATTGAGTCATTCGACGTTACGACGCTGAAGTCGCCTATCTTGTGTCTGGCATCTACCGCACCAAATTTTTGCATAGCTTTTGTATCAAAAAGTATGGCCGTTTTTGCTTTCAGATAATCGTCAAGTCTATTTTGCAGCGTCGCCACGTCTGCGCCGACGTGGAAAAAACCAACATACCGCCCCTCATAAAAGATAGGTGCCAAATATACGAAGTTTAGCCCATAGAGTGTCGGCTCAAACGAGTAAATAGCTTTGTGATTTGAGTTTATTTCGGCTATTATCGGTCGTTTTTGGGATAGGTTATCACCGTATTTGTTTGGCTCTTGCATCCTCAAAAAGTGTGTATTATCGTCACAAATAAAGGCCATAAGCTTAAAATGAGAGCCGTACATCTCATAAAAAGGCTTTGCAAGCTCATATAACCTTTTTCTATCTCTTTTTGCAAAAGCTTCTTTGATTTTATCGTCACCGACGACTATATTTGCTTTAGCCTCAAGCTCAGAACCTATATCACTCATTATCACTTTATACATTAAAGACGCATAGCGTTGCTGCAACTGCACTTGCGCATTTAGCTGTTTGTATTCGTCTCTCGCCTTAAGCGAAGTAAATAGTACGACCAAGGCTGTCGCTACAGCCATAACTATAACTGTAGCCTTACCGACAATACTCAAATGATTTCCAATTTTATAGTTTTATTTTTTTAGATATTTGCCGATAAATATATCAAGTTTTAATCTCAAAGTAAAGAAATTATTACAGTTTTAGAGTACAATTTAGCACAAAAAACGCACAAAATGGAGGCATACGATGTTTGGCTCTACAATATCATCAATGAACGCTCACTCCACATGGATGGATGTAAACGCAAATAATGTTGCAAATGTAAATAGCGACAAATTTAAAAGCATAGATACAAAACTTGAGGCTGATGGACAAAATAATCCGCAAGCGGTTCTTAGGGAAAACGAGAGCGCAGTCGCTGAAGATAGAAGTAATACCGATTTAGCAAAAGAGCTTACCGATCAAATTCCGATAGAAAAAGGGTTCGGCGTTAATGTAAGTGTTATAAAAACCAAGGATGAAATGCTTGGCACATTGATGGATATAAAAAGCTAGGGGAAAGCCCCCAAGCTTAAAGCGTCGAATTAATCTCTCGGTTTTTTAGGAAGAGCGAAGTCAATTTTTAGTCTTCTGCCCATAAACTCTTGACCGTCTAGCTCATCTTTTGACTTTTTAGCGGCAGCTGATTCTGCAAATTCAACAAAACCAAAACCTTTTTTGATACCGTCTTTTTCGATTAGCCTTACTTTGGCTACTTCGCCATACTCGCCAAAAAGCGCCTCTAGGTCTTCTTTTGAAGCCTTATAGTTTAGATTGCCGACATAAAGGGTATTAAGTTCACCCATAAGAGAATTCCTTGAAAATGAAGTTTTCCTTCGAGACGCTATGGGCAAAACGGAGATTTTGGACGCATAGGCTACGAAGCTGTATATATTCTATAATAATAAAAATAAAAACGTAGCTTAAATTTTAATCTTTTTTTGAAGATATGTCACAATTCATTTACAAAAGCAGCTAAAAATCGTTAATGTATAATAAATGCAGATAATTATAAGGGGGCGAAATTGGGTTATTTATTGGCTATAGATGCCGGCACGGGAAGCGGAAGGGCCGTTATATTTGATGAGCTTGGCAATCAAATAGGCGTAGGTCAAGAGGAGTGGACTCACAGCGGAGAACAAGGCGTTGTGGGTGCTATGAATTTTGATACGAAAAACGGCTGGTCACTTATATGTAGATGTATCAAAAAAGCTGTGCAAGACGCAAAAATAAATGTAAAAGATATTAAAGCCGTCACCTCAACGAGCATGAGAGAGGGAATTGTCTTATACGACAAAGATGGAAATGAAATATGGGCGGTGGCAAACGTAGACTCAAGGGCTGGGGCGGAAGTGGCGGCAATGAAAAAAGAATTTGTCGGTGTTGAAGAGCAGTTTTATGCTAGAAGCGGGCAGACGTTTGCACTTGGGGCTCTGCCTAGGCTAATGTGGCTCAAAAATAATAGACCGAATATATATGAAAAAGCGGCACACCTAACAATGATAGACACTTGGGTGCTCCAAAAACTTAGCGGAGTATTCGCATGCGACCCGTCAAACGGCGGTACTACTGGGGTGTGGGAGCTGTCAAAAAGAGATTTTGCAAAAGATATGGCTAACAAAGTCGGACTCAACGGGGATATTTTCCCAAAAGTTTTTGAACCTGGAACAATAATAGGCGAAGTAGGCCAAAAAGCGGCGGATGAGAGCGGACTAACGGTTGGCACTCCGGTAGTCATGGGGGGCGGCGACGTACAAATGGGCTCTGCTGGACTCGGTATCGTAAGAGAGGGTGAATGCGCAGTGCTTGGCGGTACTTTTTGGCAACAAGTCATCAATATCAAAGACGGCACGGTAGACCCAAATATGAATTTGCGGATAAATCCGCACGTTATCAAAGGACTTTCGCAAGCCGAAGGGATTACGTTTTTTGCGGGAATGGTGATGAGGTGGTTTCGCGATACGCTTGCAGTAAAAGAAAAAGACGAAGCGGCAAAACTGGGCATAGACGCCTACACACACTTAGAAAAACTAGCAACAGCCATTCCGGTCGGAAGCTACGGCATAATACCGATATTCTCTGATGCTATGAAATACGGAAAATGGATACACGCCGCTCCGTCGTTCTTGAATTTGCCGTTTGACAGTGAAAAAATGAGCGTAGCGGCTCTTTTTAGAAGTTTGCAGGAAAATGCAGCAATAGTGAGTACCGTAAACCTAGAAGCGGTAGCAAAATTTAGCGGCACAAGCCCAAAAGAGATAGTCTTTGCCGGCGGAGCGTCTAAGGGATTTTTATGGCCACAGATACTAGCCGACGTAACTGGACTTAGCGTAAAAACACCTATAGTCAAGGAGGCTACTAGCCTTGGAGCGGCATTTGCCGCAGGAAGCGCAGTCGGTGTATACAAAAATATAGAAGAGGCGGCAAGCTCTCTTGTCAAATGGGATAAAGAGTTTTCTCCAAACCTAGAAAACAAAAAAATATATGACGAAGCCAAAGAGAGGTGGCAGAAAGCATACTCAAAAATGCTTGAGCTACTAGATGATGGAACAACCACACCGATGTGGAAAGCTCCTGGGTTATAGAAAAATTAGTAAAATAACGAAAAATAAAACTGGAAATATAAATGCTTTTGACAAATGAAAACGAACACGAATACAGATTTGGTGACCACGGCCCAAAATATCTAGCAAAAGGGCCAAACATCGACTTTGGCGTAGTGGTAATAACGCCAGGGGAAGAGCACCCTTGCCATGCACACGAGAGACAAGAGGAGTCTTTTTTTGCTCTTGAAGGTGAGTGCGAGGTATGGGTGGATGGAAAGCTAGTCGTGCTAAAAGCTGGGGATTATCTACAGTGTACACCTGGGGAGTCTCATTATTTTCGCAACGTAAGCGACAAAAATTTTAAATCCGTATTTGTAAAGTCCATGCATACACCGGACAAAGACAGTGTCTATATCGAGTGGAAACCTGGGCAGGAGTTTAAGAAGTAGCCATTGTAAAAAAGTGCTGGCAACGCCCAAAACAACATTTATGCTGGTTTTTTGCGGCCTAGATGGGCACCATGACATCACAAACAAGGTAGATTGAAATATTTTTATTAGCTGGGGTCTTAAAAATAAATTCCCGCCAAACGGCGGGAATGGAGTGTTGTTGAAATTTACGAAAAATTAGAAGCGGTAGTTGTAGCCTAGATATACTCTGCCAATCTTTGTATTATCAAGCTTCAGCTCAATATTCTGTCCAGAAATTCTATAATCTTCACTCATGCTAGCGATAGAAATATAGTCATATCCAACCTCTATTTCATGTTTTTTTGCAATTTCATAAATCAATCCACCCTTGATATTCCATGCCGTAGCACTTTTATCAAAAGAGTATTTGTTCCCGTTAACCGTAAAGTCTTCTTTGTAACTGGCCGTACCTATGCCTCCGCCAACATATGGCTTTAGGTCACCGAATGAATGTTTGTAGACATAATTAAGTCTTGTATTGCTCATATTTGAAGCCAACTTCAAATACTCAACCTCGACACGATGAGCGTTCGCTAATTCATATCCGGCTTTTAAACCAAATCCACTTTTTGTGTCCGTAGAATCTCCTGATGCAGAAGCTCCAGTTGTCTTATTTTTAGCAGAAACATCAGTTTTTATTGCAGAACTTCCAACATTTGCTCCTGCATACCAATCCCCCGCCAACAAAGCGCCCGATGCTAGCAAACTAGCAAAAACAATTTTTTTCATAGCTTCTCCCAAAATGTAAAGAATTTACGATGTTCTATTGAACATTGTGTTAAAGAGTTTAATAAAACTAAACTTAATAAAAGTTTTACCTATAGAACATTGGGAAATATTGAGTAGTTTGGAAATAAAAGAGCGGGATTTAGAGGCTTTTTATAGGCTTGTCGGACAAAATGTAAAAAGACTAAGAAGCCAAAGAGGTCTTAGCCAGTTACAACTCGCAAATATAATAGGTCATGATTCTGTAGCCCATATTGCCAAAGCGGAACTAAACAAATACGGAAAGCGATTTAATTTGGAGCATTTGTACAAAATATCGCTTGCCCTCAATGTCAGCATAAAAGATTTTTTTGAAGGCACGGAAGCAATGATTCACGAGTGAGAAATTTTCATATTGTTTAGCTTTTTAGCTTCGCCTGCTCAAGCTCCCAATACTCTATCGCAAAAATATCTTTTAGGCTTAGACTCTGCCACCCACCGAGCCTCTCGGCTCTTAGCATTGCATTTATGGTGTGCGAGATGATGTCTGTAAGTACTTTTGCCTCTTTTTCGTCTTTTGCGGCAACAAAAACCCCTTTGCCTTTGACCACGCCCCACCTTGGTGCCTTGTCAAGTATGATTTTTGTGCCGTCGTTGTGCTCTTCAAAATATGAGCCGTACCAACCGGCATAAGCCCTCACGCTCTGCGCCTCTGCGCCCTCTTTTACTATCACGGCTCTAGGTTTCGTGCGGATGACATGCTCTGGAGTCAATGGCCCGCCGCAAATCACCGCCTCCAAGTTATCTAGTTTTGATAATACCTCGGCAGACAGGGTGTCTATCGTTTGGATGGAGACCTCACACCCTCTAAGAGCAGAAATCTCGGATTTTAAAGCCGCCATGCACTGCTCGCTAATGCCGCTTTTTTTGCCTGCGGCGTCTATGTCTGCGTTTTGCTCCAGATAGTCGGAGGCTTTTTTGACCAAATCAAGCATCTTTTGATAGCTCACATCGCCGTCGTCGTCAAAGCTGAAAATACCGTGGTTTAGAAGCACTATTCCATCTATATCGCTCCATTCTCGCCCCCTCACGGCATCAGCAATGGCTTTTGAGAGGATGAAGCCGGGCATCACATAGTCCACGACTACTACCTTCTCGCCGTAGATTTTTTCTATTAGCTCTCTACCCTTTGGCGTATTTGAGACCGTCACTACGGCATCTGCATGCGTATGGTCTACAAATTTGTACGGAATAATCGCATGCACAACAGCTTCAATGGAGGGGGCTGGAGCCGACTTGTCCGTCATACCCTCTTTTTGGAGTCTTACAAGCTCGCTATCGCTTATGCTATCCATCTTTGCGATATCCAGCAAAGCATCCATCCGCACAGGGGCAAATCCTACCTCTTCTATCGATCCAAGATCCCAGCCGCTCCCTTTGACCCACAGCACACCATCTATCTTGACTGACGTATTACCGCCGCCGTGCAGGACTAGATTTTCATCCCGCCCCAGCAGTCTTGAGGTCTGCACCCTCTTTTTCAAAGCATCCATCTACGCCTCTCTCAATTTTTTTGCGTTAGTATAACCGAAAGAATTTGACGCAAGGAGTAGATGATGACGGATGGTTTTATGTTTTTGATTGGTTCATCAATGCTTTTGCTGGCGGCAGCCCTTGCCGTATTTGTCCTTTGGATATGGGCGATTATAGATGTGATACGAAGCGACTTCAAAGACCAGACAACAAAGATAATCTGGATTGCATTGCTAATATTCTTGCCGTTTTTGGGAGCTATTATCTACCCATTTGTCGGCAAAAGCACCAAAAAACAAGGCAATGAAATAGAGTGAAAAAAATCGTCCTCGCCACAATCAACGCCCGCTACACTCACGCTTCACTAGCTCTTAGATACTTGTTTGCAAATTTGGGCGATATGAAAGATGATGCGACGATACAAGAGTTTGTTATCAACGAAGATATGCAGCGTGTAGCAGAGGACATACTATCTCGCTCTCCGCAGATAGTTGGCGTTGGAGTATATATATGGAACGCCATAGACGCAAAAGAACTAATAGAGACAATAAAAAAAGTCTCACCTCAAACAACGGTGGTCATAGGGGGTCCAGAGGCTTCGTATTTGCCTCACCGTGTTGATTTCTCGGCGGCAGACTACGTCATATCCGGGGAAGGTGAGGAGGCTTTTGCATCACTATGCAAATCGATTTTGGATGGCAATCCGCCAAAAGAGAGATTTATCAAAGCCGCACCCATAAACCTCAAAAATATAGCTTTGCCATACGAATACTATACCGACGAGGACTTGGCGCATAGATACTTATATATAGAGGCCTCAAGGGGATGCCCATTTGAGTGTGAATTTTGTCTATCGTCAATAGATGAAAAAGTACGTTACTTTGACAGCGATACTTTGATGGAAGCGATAAATAAGATATGGGAGCGTAGGGGTAGACGCTTTAAGTTTGTTGACAGAACTTTCAATCTTAATATCACGCTAGCCACAAAGCTCCTTGATTTTTTCCTATCCAAAGACCTTCCATATAAAGTCCATTTCGAGGTCATCCCAGAAGCTTTTCCATCGGCACTCAAAGAAAAGCTTGCCGCTTTCGCACCAGATACTATGCAACTTGAAGTTGGCATACAAACACTGAATCCGGCGATAGCGGCAAATATCAACCGCAAAATGGACTTTGAAAAAATCAAAGAAAATATAACTTTTTTGGAAACACATACAAATGCCCACCTACACGTAGACCTAATAGTCGGATTACCAGGAGAGGATTTGGCTAGTTTTGGCAAAGGGCTAAATACACTCGCATCACTCACTAAAAGTGAAATCCAAATAGGTATCTTAAAAAAACTCTCCGGCACAACGATGAGTAGGCATGACCAAGAACAAGGAATGATATACTCGGACAAGCCGCCGTATGACATACTCCAAAGCGGTGCGGTTTCGTTCGTGGACATACAGCGGATGAAACGGTTTGCGAGATTTTGGGATATTACCTACAACAGCGAAAAATTCACGAAAACACTTGAGATTATGTGGGGCGACGATGTTTTTGGCGGCTTTCTTGCCTTTTCAGACTGGGTATACGCTACAGCGCAAATGACTCACCAAATATCTTTTAAAAGAATGTGTGAGCTGATTTTTGTCTATTTGACCGAGGTTTTGAGGCATGACAAGGTGAATATAGCGACGATAATAGCTGAGGATACCAAAAGTTACATGGGGAATGGACTACCTACGATTATAGCGGACATGCTTAGAAAAAAATAGCATTTTGCCACTTCTAATACAAAAATATTGCAAATAGCAATTTTTTTGATTGTGTTTTTTGTTTTTTTCTAAAATTTTCAAATGATTTTGGAAGAAAAACTAGAAATTTTATCAGACGCCGCAAAATACGACTCATCTTGCTCCTCGTCAGGCTCGGACAGAGCAGTATCAAGCAGTGGAATTGGCAACGGCGCTCTTGGCGGTATTTGCCACTCTTTTAGCGCAGATGGAAGATGTATAAGCCTACTCAAAGTGCTCCTTACAAATCAGTGTATATTTGACTGCGCATACTGCAAAAACAAAGCGTCTAACGACATCAAAAGAGCTGCTTTCGCCCCAGAAGAGCTAGCGAAGCTAACGATAGAATTTTACAGACGAAACTACATAGAGGGGCTGTTTCTTAGCTCAGGGATAGTAAAAGATGCCGACCATACGATGGAGCTAATGCTTCGGTGCGTGCGGATACTAAGGAGCGAATACAAATTTGGCGGATATATTCATATCAAGCTAATCCCGGGAGCCTCGAATGAGCTAATATGCGAAGCGGCTAGACTAGCTGACAGGGTAAGCTCAAACATAGAAACCCCCAGCGAAACAAGCCTAAAACTCCTAGCACCACAAAAAAACAGACAAAACGTACTCTCTCCGCTCACACTAGCTAGACAAACCAATATATCGATGTCCACACAGATGATAATAGGAGCGACGCCTGAGAGCGACCTAGACATTATCAAGCTCTCAAGTAGCCTGTACAAACAAAGATTTTTAAAGCGTGTTTATTATTCAGCGTATATCCCAATCAATTATGACAAAAGACTCCCCGTGCCGCTAGACTTCAAGCCTCCTCTCCTTCGTGAACATAGGCTATATCAGGCTGATTGGCTGCTTCGCTTTTATGGTTTTAGCCCTGTTGAGATACTTGATGAGAATACACCGTTTTTGGATGAGAGGCTAGACCCAAAGAGTGCATGGGCAGTGCGCAATATCCACCTTTTCCCGATAGATATCAACCGTGCAAGCTTCGAGGAGTTAGTGAGAGTACCTGGACTTGGGCTGACGGGGGCAAAAAAAATCATAGATGCCAGAAGATGGCGAAAATTAGGGCTTGATGAGCTAAAAATGCTACACATCTCGACAAAAAAATGTAGATTTTTTATCGTGGCAAAAGACCATTTTCCAGCTTCGCCACCACGAGAAAAAGTATATCTAGCGCTAGCGAACAACGAAGCAAGAACAAATGCTATCAATTTATTTTCACTAAACGGGGAGGCGATATGACTACAGCGGTATTTGACGGGAGTTTTGATGGGCTTTTGCGCTTGGCGGCTTTTTTGAGATTTAGTAGAGCTCATTTTGATGAGGTATCCAATGCTGAGGATCATAGCTCACTTTTTAGTGAAAATATATACGCGGATGAGAAAATAGAACCAAGCTGTGAAGCTATCGATATAGAAAAGCTAAAAATAGTATTTTTGGCAAACGACAAAGCAACTTATAAAACGATAGTCCGCCACTATATCGAAACAATGGACGACACACCAATCCTTGAAACAAATGCAAAGCTAAATGAACTAGAACATGTCGTAAGCAGGGAGGCTCATAAATACAAGGGGTTTATCAGATTTGAGATGACGGAGGTTGGATTTTTTGCCCGCATCGCTCCAAAACACGACATCTTACCACTTCTTGCACCACATTTTTTGGAAAGATTTGGGGATGAGCGAGTAATACTTGACGAAGGAAGAAATATGGCAGTAGTCATAGGCAAAAATGGCTACAGGATTATGTCGGCAAGTGTGGATAGCTTTGAAAAGCATGAAGATGAGCAAAAATTTGAGACATTATGGAAAAGATTTTTCACCAGTATAGGTATCAAAGAAAGAGAAAACAAAAAGCTGCAGCAAAATTTTGTGCCGCTAAGATATAGGAAATTTATGAATGAATTTTCATCCACAGGATATACGCCACCAGAAGTAGCGTAATCGCATTTGCGACAATAACGGGAGCAGAAGATATAAACAAGCCGTAAATCAGCCACAAGAATACCCCGACAAACAACATTGCAAAAAGCCAAAACGACAAATCGTCCGTTTTTTTGCTTTTATATACTTTTACCGCTTGCGGCACGAAAGCCGCAGTTGTAAGAAAGGCAGCACTAAAACCTAAAAACTCCGTCACTATTTTAGAGTTGAGATATACTCTGACACAGCAGTTCTCTCAGCATCACTAAGAGCTTTTGCTTGTCCGGCCATTATCATTTTTTGTGCTTTTCCATATGTCCCGTCGACATATCCATTTAGTTTTTTCATAGCGTCATCCTTGCTATTGCCTGCGAGTTTTGGATATGCGCCTTTGCCCTCACCTTTTTCGCCGTGACAAGCCGCACATTTGCCGCTAAATATTCCTTTGCCGTCAACCGGAGCGGCACCAGATGTCTTCGCAGTCTCCGTAGACGCCGCAGGAGTCGCATTGGCCTCCGAAGCCACCGGAGCATTAGATTGGATTTGCGTCACCCTCTCTTCTACTTTTTTCTCTTCACCGCATCCGGCTAGTATCAATGCCGTAGCCGCAAATACGGCAATAGTTAGTTGTTTTTTCATTTTCATACCTTTTTAGTTTTTGAATATTTTAGCAAGAATTTGTGACGCACTCCAATCTTTTTTCACATCATCACTGAAAAATACTGATTTTGGGTCTATCTCACCCATTTTCTTGCTGTATGCATCTTCACGGAAGCATTGCGCATATCCGCTCTCAGTCTCATGCACTATTACGCTATGCAACTCTACGTTTGCCTCGCCGTTGGCAAATGTGAACTCACGAAGTACCGCATCTACGGCGACAAATATCAAACGGCTGAACTGCTCCGCTGAAGGACTAACAGGCAGTAACGCCCATCTATGGCTGTATTTTTTGGCATAAGCTATATACTCGGCGTCATCCTTGTCCCATATGGCGATGGCATGGTCAAAAGAGTCTACCACGTCACGCACTGCCCCCTTTAGCAGTCCAAAATCCATTACCATCTGCCCATTGTCAAGAGTGTCGGAGCTTAGTAGTATTTCAGCTTTGTAGCTGTGCCCGTGTATAGAGTATTTGCACCGTTCGGTGGAGCAACCCCTTACAATATGTGCATTTTCAAATTTAAAAAGCTTTCGTATTATCACATCAGCCCCCAGTCATATAAAAAGCTCTGCCGCTCATCTGTGCATCATCGCCACCCCAGCGGTTTTTTTGGGGTTTGTCTTTGATTACTTGCTTGAATATCTCTATTGCCGCAGGTATGTCTCCGGCTTTTAGAGCGTCTTTGATGCTTAGAGCCTCGTCAAAGTATAGGCACGGTATCAGATAGCCCTCAGCAGTTAGACGCAAGCGGTTGCACGAGTCACAAAAATCCTCTTTGTGCGGCTCTATCACACCAAACATATATCCGTCATCCGTTCGGTAGAGCTTCGCAGGAGAGCTAAACTCTTTTTGCACTTCCGTTATCTCGTATTTTTGGCGGACAATGGCGAGTATTTCGTCGGAGTTTAGCCCTGTAGCACCCTGTGCGGCGTGTGAATTTTCCATAAACTCTATAAAACGAAGCATTATTTTTCGTTCTTTAGCGTACTCCATAATATCCAGTAGTTCGCCGTCATTGACACCCTTTAGCGGTACGGTATTTAGTTTTACCCGCAGTCCCGCGACTAGTGCGGCGTCTATCCCTTTTAGCACTTGCTCTAGCACATCCTTGCCGCCGGCTATTTGTTTCGCTACCTCAGGCTTCAAAGAGTCCAGCGATACATTTATCCGCTTTAGCCCCGCCCGTGCCAGCTTGTCGGCGCACTGGGAGAGCAAAAAGCCGTTTGTAGTCATAGCTATATCCATATCGGATTTATAGCCGTATATCATCGCTAGGAATTTATCAAGATCTTCACGCAATGTCGGCTCGCCACCGGTGATGCGTATCTTTGTTATCCCCTCGTCTATCGCCGCCTTCACAAAACCAAAAAGCTCCTCAAAACTAAGCAGATTTTCCTTTGGCACCCAGCTAAAAGGTTTGTCCGGCATACAATAGCTACAACGAAAATTGCACCTCTCCGTCACCGATAGCCTGAGATAATTTATATGTCGTCCATGTCCGTCTATGAGCATTTTAATCTTTCAGTTATTTCATAACTTCAAGGGCACGCCGAAACGAGCAAAGCACGTCTCGGCTACGCTAGGCGCTGTGCCACTGAAGCTAGCCGCACAAAGCGGTAGAAATCTTGGTTTTTCATTTTTGTGGCAAGCGTAGCCAAAAGATGATAAAAAAGCAAAAAACGTGGTTTTGGAATAACGCTCTAATCCTTCTCGTTTTTCGCAAGTCCAGAGAGTATCGCTACAAGTATCAAGCTAAGTATCCAACCCATCAGGTTTTCAAACCAAACTACCAATCTAGTAAAATGATTTAGCGTTCATGTTGCTTTTGATGGAATGAATACGCCCCAGTCCTTATCCATCTGCAAATCCACCACAGGCAGAATAATGTCAAGCGAATACCAGAATGGCTCAAATGTAGTATATTCACCATCTAAATTTTCGTTTTTTGTCCAGTTGTTTGTTTTGTTATACTCAGACTCTTTTGCTCCAAACTTTGTACCTAAATCACTAACATTGCACTCATAATAATCTTTTTTCTGAAAGACAAGTGGGTTGCTAGGAGCAAACACAGCAACACTAGCGGCATAACTATAAAAATAACCGCATGAGGCAAAAACACCGACCATTAGGGCAAATGTCCTCATCGGCTTATACCCGTATCCAGATATACCGCCATAAAAAAATTTAAATACCAATGAAACTACGGCAAATAGCAGAACAAAGGGGTAAACAAAAAACAGCCTCAATCTAAAACTTTTTAAAGCGTCAATAAAATTTCTATTTCGCATCTTGTCGTGATAAGCAATCATTATCTCATTTGCGTCTTTTGTGTGTCCCATATCTCTCAATACTTTTGCAAGTTGTTTGTACGGCTGCGGCTTAAACTCCAGTATTTTGTCAAGCCATTTTTTGCGTTTTTCAGCCTGAAAGTCATTGTGTATATGCCCATACACAAAACCGTCAATAGATATGCTTGTCAATCCTTTGTGGCTCCAAAAAATCTCGTCATCTCTTAGGTCTTTTACTTTCACAGAATCCAAATCAAAGACGCCGTCGATTTGTGCCTTAGCGCAAATCAAACTACTAGCAATCTGAGTCGCAACAAAATCAACCTTACCTTTTGTGTTAAACCCTTCATTTAGCCATACACTGCCGCCTATCTCTGCCTTATCGCAGACCAGAGCCTTTCCATTTTCGTTTTCAAATATTCCGCCTCTACATGTTAAGTTGCTGCCTATTGTTGAGGAGTTGAAATTAACCTCACCTTTTGCGTTAAACCCTTCGTCTAACCATACATCGCCGCCTATCTCTGCCTTATCGCAGACCAGAGCCTTTCCATTTTCGTTTTCAAACTTTCCGTTGCTACATGTTAAGTTGCTGCCTATTGTTGAGGAGTTGAAATTAACCTCACCTTTTGCGTTAAACCCTTCGCCTAGCCATATACTGTCTTCGCACTTTAGTCCATTTGCATTTATGCCTTCTTTGGCTTCGCTACCTATGAGACTCAGTAGCCTTATTTTTGAGCGCATAATTACAATTTCATCTTCAAACAAAGAGCTCCAAAACCGAAACGGTAGATTTGTTTCACAACTTTCATAGTCAAACTTACCGCCTACATACGCCCCCGTAAACCAAATACCTTTTGGGTCGATACTATCTTTTTCTGTTAGTATCAAAGAACGCAAAAACTCGGCTCTTATTTCATTGTCGACTGTTTTCTCTGTCGGTCTGCTATTTGATATTTTCGCCATTTCACCATTTTTACAGGCATCAAGCAGTAGTTGTTCGGCAGGAAGTAGTGGTCTAAAATCTTTGATTGTTTTCATCGTAGTTACCCTGAAAAGGTTTGTTTTTTAAAGTATAGCGAAGTAGATTTACAAAAACCTCTTCTCGTACCATCTACTAAAGATATAGAGGCTCCAGAGGTGGTGACGGAAGCCCTTGTCTTTGCGGTGTTTCAGGTAAAACTCGATGTTTTGGGAGTCAAACAGTCCACTCTCGGCGGCAACGCGCCGCACCACATCCATATCGCCACTCTCCCGTAGCCACTCCATAAACGGATAGCTGAACCCTTTCTTGCGGCGAGCTGTGATGGACGGGTGGAGGATGTCGGCAAAAGCTTCTTTGAGGAAGGATTTTGGGGATGATGGGTATTTGATATGGCTAGGCAGAGAAAACGAGTGCTTCACAAACTCTATATCCAGAAACGGCGCTCTCACCTCTACTCCGTTTGCCATCGAGACCCTATCGACCTTGTGCAGCAGAGCCTCATCCAGCCATGTGCGCAAATCAACAAAAGACGCCCACCTCCAATAGTCCCCACCGTCAAACTCTGCAAATACGGAGCTAAGAAGCTCCATCGAATCTACGGCAGATGAGGGCATCAGTCTGGCTCTTTGCGAATCAAGAAAACTCTCGCCGTATCCACGATATACTGGCTCATCTTTTGTAGCCCTGAGATACCACTCCCACTCTTTGTTATAGGCGACATTTGCCTCTAGGTGATTTCGTAGCCACCCTTTGTGCGGGGCGGAGCGGAGTGCTTCAAATTTGGCGTATTCTCCGTATTTGCGGTATCCATAGTATTGCTCATCGCTCCCCTCACCGCTCAGGACGCATTTGACGCCATCACCCCTGATATGACGCATCAAAAAATCAAGAGGCAACGCCGCAGGGTCGGATAGCGGCTCATCCATATAATCTAGGAATTTGTCGAGAGAGTCAAAAAAATCGCTCTTTGAAAATATAAACTCGCTATGTCTTGAACCGTAAATCTCGGCGGTCTCACGAGCAAGCGGCCTCTCATCATACGCCTCGTTGCCTTCATATCCGACGGTAAAGGTGCGGAGTCTCTTACCGTGTATCTTTGTAGCGGCGGCAAGCACAAGGGCACTATCTAGCCCACCTGAGAGCAGGGAGCCTACCTCTACGTCCGCAGAGAGCCGAAGCTCCAATGCCTCAAAAAACAGCTCCCTAGTACGCCGTACTGCCTCGTCATACGAGAGTTCGCACATCGGGGCGAGGGAGGTATCAAACCGCTCTACCCTATACTCCGTGCCGTCAAACTCCAGCGTCTCTCCAGCCCCAAGCCTATACACGCCCTCGTATATCGTGTGCGGGACGACTGGAGAGAGAAAGCCAAAAAAGCCGTTTAGCCCCTCTTTTGATACGCTCTTTGTGGATAGATGTGGCAGTATCGCCTTGATTTCGCTTGCGAATATGAGTGAGCCGTTTTGAAGGGAGTAAAAAAGAGGTTTTTTGCCCACTGGGTCACGGGCCAGAAGCAGCCGCCGCCCATCCCAAAAAGATAAGGCGTACATCCCACGAAGCCTAGATAAAAAAGATTTGCCATGTCGCAGCAGACCGTGAAGTATGACACTACCCTCTGTAAAAGGGTGCAAAAGCCCAAGTTCGTCAGCCAATGCACGGTAATTGTAAATCTCGCCGTTAAAAACAAGCCTCGCCGTACTCTCAGCAAAAACGCCACCGCTTTGGTCTATATCCATAATAGCAAGGCGAGTCTGCCCAAAGAAATAACCGCTGCCCTCATCAAAATCTATGCCATCAGTGCCACGAGGAGCTAGCGTCTCAAGTGATTTTCTAGCGGTATGCGTATCATATCGCCCAACAATGCCGAATATTCCGCACATAGCTCGCTAAAGAAGCGCCACCTTGCCGTTTTCCAACTTGTATCTGCTGCCATCAGACTCATCAATAGCTAAACAGTCAGAGCCAAACTCCAGCTTGTACCCAGCTTTTGAATACCACCCTTTTATCCTAGCCGGATTACCGTATACAAGCGCAAAATCAGGTACGTCTTTTGTTACCGTGCTGCCGGCTCCGACAAAAACGTATTCACCTATTGTCGTGCCGCACACAATAGTAGAGTTGGCACCTAAACTTGCGCCTTTTTTGACTATAGTTTTTTTATACTCTTCTTTTCGCACTATAAAGCTTCTAGGGTTAGTCACATTCGTAAATACTACAGAGGGGCCAACAAATACGTCATCTTCTATGACTACGCCGTCATATAGGCTGATGTTGTTTTGCACTTTGACACCGTTGCCGATGAGAGCATTTGGACCTATGACGCAGTTTTGCCCAAATGAGCAGTTTTTGCCTATTTTTGTGCCGCTAATTACATGAGAGAAGTGCCATATCTTTGTCCCCTCACCTATCTCTACATTGTCATCTACATACGATGATTCATGTACAAAAAAATTCATTTTGCAACCCCAAAAAACTCTTTTATTTTTTCGCACACAAAAATGGCATCACTCTCACTTAGGTGCTCACCTATTGGTAGTGATAAAAGTTTTCCATCTGCGTGACATGCAAAAAATTTGCTTGTATCTTGCGTTATATACGAATATGCCTCAAGCTTGGGAAGAGCTATCGGATAATGTATGCCGGTTTCTATACCGCATGAGGTCAAAAACTCTTTTAGCTCATCTCTTCTATCTGTCCGTATTACGAACAAATGCCATGCTTGGCGTCTGTCAATATAGACTTTCGGTAATGCAATAGGAGTATCGGAAAGCTCTCTCAGATATGTATTTGCAACCGCCTCTCTTCTGTCAAGCCAGCCGTCCAAATACGGAAGTTTTACGTCGAGCACCGCAGCCTGAAGCCCGTCAAGCCTAGAGTTCCTGCCTTCAAATTCATGCTCATATTTGGCTATGCGCCCATGGTTTGCTATCATTCTAGCTTTTCTAGCAAAAGCATCATTGTTTGTCATTATCGCTCCGCCATCTCCGTATGCACCTAGGTTTTTGCCAGGGTAAAAGCTAAAAGTCGCCATATCGCCAAATGTACCGACCTTATGCCCCTTATATTCAGCTCCATGAGCTTGTGCACAGTCTTCTATAAGCACTAGGGAGTGTTTGATACAAAATGCTTTTATCTTGTCCATATCACAGGGCAATCCGTACAAATGCACACAAATCACGGCTTTCAAACCATCTACTATATTTGGCTCTATCGTATAATCATCATTAACATCAGCAAAAATAACCTCAAATCCGGCGTTTGTGACCGCTTCCGATGTAGCTATAAAACTATTTGCAGGCACTAGGACTTTCGCCCCTTTTGGCAAACCTAACGAGCACAAGGCTATCTCTAAGGCATCCGTACCGTTACCGACTCCAATGCAGTGCTTAGCACCGATATATGCCGCAAAATTAATCTCAAAGTTTTTAACCCTCTCGCCGCCTATATAAGCCGAGTTTGCTATCACACCCGCTATCGCATCGTCGATTTCACTTTTGATACCCAGATATTGAGCATGAAGGTCCAAAAACTTAATCAATATGACAAATTCCTATCTTGCCAAGATGTTCGAATTTATTTGCTCCCGCTTCCGAGCTTATTAACTCCCACGCTTCTTTCATACCCTCCGACCACGATATATCGTCAAATGCCATCACGGAGCCTTTTGCCATAAACGGCAGTATCTGACGGTAGTACTTCACGGTGGCGTCTTTGTCGTGGTGTCCGTCTATAAAAGCAAAATCAATAGGCGATATATCCGTTAAAGTCTTATCAAGTACATCTGTAAAACGTCCGACTACCTGCACTATATTCTTACAATTTGCTTTTTCAATATTTGAAGCAGCTATGGCGGCTATCTCTTTTGCACCCTCTATCGTATATACTTTCGTATCGGCACTGGCTAAAGCCATCGTAATAGAAAAAAACCCACAGCAAGTCCCAAGCTCCAAAACAACTTTTGGCTTTTGCTCTTTGACTAGCGTATAAATCCACTCACTCCACTCGTTTTTTAACCCTATTGAGGAGAGCTTGCCGACCGTAGTCTCGGCTTCTTTACCTCTTGCCATCTCCTCTTCTGTGCGCTTGTCATCAGGACTACCGGCTCCAAAATCTAAAAATTTTATGACACTTTCGTCTTGCATACCGTCAGCTCTTAGGCTCGTTACAAGAGCTAGATTTTTTTTTGTCATTATCGTTTAGCATTAGTGCCCCAGTCTGCATTTTTTTGGTGTAAAGTGCAAAAATACTTCTTCACCGGTTTCAATAGACTCATAAATAGCCATGATAAGCTCTAGGCTTCGTCTACCTTCAAGCCCATCCACAAGAGCCTTACCACCGTTTTCTATGCAGTCTACGACATGCTCGTAATATGCTTTATGTCCGAAACCATACACATCTGGCGGGTTTGTCGAAAAGTCTCTTTTGATTATCTCGTCTTCATTATTTACGTCTTTAAACTGCCAATGCCTGATTTCATTGACCGCAAAACCACCTATCTCCACGCTTCCGTTTTCACCCAGTATTGATACTGAACCCTCTAAATCTTTTGGTCTTGTGGCAGTAGTCGCCTCTATGATACCCAGTGCGCCGTTTTTAAATTTTAACACGGCTACACCTGTATCCTCGACCTCGATATTCACAAGCTGCGTTGCGCTTTTAGCAAATACGCTCTCTACATCACCCATTAGCCACTCAAGCAAATCTATGTGATGGCTTGCCTGATTAGTAAATACGCCACCATCCATTGCCCATGTACCACGCCACTCATCTTGATCGTAGTATTTTTGGTCCCTGCACCATCTTACCCGCACAGTTCCCATAGTTAATTTGCCAAATCTTCCGGCTTGCATAGCCTCTCTCAGCTTTACCACCGGAAGGTTGTACCTATTTTGCTTAATCACAAATAGCCTGATACCATTTTCGTCGCATGCCCTAATCATCTTATCAGCATCTTCTAGCGTTAACGCCATAGGTTTCTCGACTATAATATGTTTTTTATATGGAGCAATGGCAAGCGTATGGGAAGCATGTAGTCCACTGGGTGTCAAAATACTTACAGCATCGATGCTCTTTTCAATAGCCATCATCTCATACAGATTTGTGTAGTAATTTACACCGTATTTTTCACCAAACTCCTTGGCTCTTTTTTCATTACTATCGCAAACACATGCAAGCTTCGCGCCGCCAATATGTCCACCACCTAAAAGCTCAGCATGACGAACAGCTATTCTTCCACATCCAAGTAAGGCTATATTCAACATTTGCTACTCGTTATTTTTTGATTATTTCTTCTATTTTATCGATAATCATGGAAAAATTACACTCTCCACGGCAAAAATACGCCCTATTGTCCATTTTTTTGCCTACTAGCTTTTTTGATAGCTCAAGCGCTTCATCTTCGCTATTAGTCCAGTGCATAATGCCGTTTTGTATCAAGTATTGGTCATGGTAAAGCCAAATTGACCTCGTTGATATTGTAGGTACACCATAAAAGACGGATTCCAGATTCATCGTACCACCGCCACCGATGAATAAATCTATAAAAGGGTAGAACTCTTCCGGACGTAGCTTCTCTTTGAGTACTGTAGCTATGCGGCCAAAATCTCTTTCAAGGTATTCACTCTCATATCTGGGCATTATTACGACATTGACATCCATTTCTGTCTTAAGTCTAGGTATTATAGAGTAAAGAAGCGGGAGCTTCTCTGTAACGTAATGCGCCTTGTACTCCTCCTCCCTTACCATGACCGTCATCTTACCGTTGTTTATGCCGTATCTCTTTCTAAAGTCGTTTTTATCTTCGGCTTTTATGTCTTTCATCCATAGGCATACGTCAACAAAGTCGTATGGGATTATTTGCTCGTCGCTAAGAGCCAAATTTGCGAACATTGAACGAGGCATAATATACGGATAAAAAAATAAGTTAGAGTATGGAAGCGTGAGTCTCGTTACCGGAGTTATGTTTTTTGGGCTCTCCAAATCACCCGGATACGTAACAGCTGGCGTATCATAGATATTTACAACGGGAATACCAAGCCCAAAGGCAACATGCACACTATCCACGACGGCACCACAGATAAGCACTTTTGGCACACCTATCTGCCTGAAAATATCCAAAAATTCTTTCTGGCGGAAAATCCTAGCTTGAAATTTGTCAAGAAGGGTGCCGCCACCGTATTCACCTAACACAGCGTGTTCTATGCCATTCAACTCCAAAATCTCTTTTGCTTCCGTATAGTGCGGAGCATACCTGGTAGTTACAAATACCTTATGTCCCCTAGCCTTAAGCTCGGGAATCATTTTGCTAAAAAACATTGCATATTTAGGCGTACCTACGTCTATCCAAATCATATAAGCTTTTTCAGCCTCTCGTAAAAAAATATCCTGACATCTACAGTATTATCGGCAACCCTTCCAAGCTCATGCATCCAAGCCATATCCGGAGCCTCAAAACCTTTTTTATCTTTTCTAAATGCTATATCGTCGCCTATGTATCTTGCGAGTATTTTACGCAATAAAAACTTGCTGTAGCCGTTACGGAATTTGTATCCGTTTGGCAGGCTATGCGCCATCTCCACTATGCGATAGTCCGTAAAGGGTGTGCGATTTTCTACGCCAAAACGCATTGCATTGCGATCTTCAAAACGAAGCAACATCGGCAAATTGAATTTGATGGTATCAAGATAAAGCGCTTTTTGAGGACTGGAGACAAACTTTTCTAGTAGTAGATCGTAGTTTGGCTCATAGCTTGGAAATAGTTCTCTTATTTTTGCCAAAGATTTTTTATTATCGTCAATTATCATCTCTTTTTTTATCTTTCTTGGCAGTGTAAACTTCTTGCCAAGCTCATAATCGCGTCTTGCATCGTCACCGTACACATATTGCCTATCTGTAAAATTTTGCTTATTTCGCGTCAAAAATCTAGCAACATGATGATAATACCCACCAAACAGCTCATCTGCACCCTGCCCAGTTACTGCAACTTTGGAGTATTTCGATAGCTCTTTAAATACGACATACTGCACAAAAGTCGAAAAACTCCTAGTCATATCCGATTGTGTATACAAAAAGTCATCCATCAGCTCTTTTAGCTCATTGATATGCGGTGATAATTTGGTCAGGCGAAGCCCAAGGCGATTAGCAACAATATCCATGTATTGACTCTCATCGGATGATGGATACTGCGGAAATACGGCTCCAAAATAGTGCATATCTTTACCGTTTTTTGCAAGCAGAGCAGAAATCAACGAGCTATCTATACCACCGGAAAGCAGCATCCCGACTTCTACGTCCGAGCGAAGCCTCAATAAAAGTGCGGACTCAAATAGTGCCTCAAACTCATCGCAATAGTTTTCAAACTCTTTTTTGTCAAACTTTTTCCTAGGCTCTGCGCAAGCTGGCAATCTCCAGTATCTTTTCACGGTTAATTTGCTACTTTTAGTGTCAAATATGCCGTAATGCGCAGCTGGTAAATGCTTTATACCTTTATATATAGTCGCCTCGGAGTAGTCATTGATATTAAAAAGTATGGAGTCACAAAGAATTTGCTCGTCGAACTCTAGGCTTTGAATGGCTTTAAACGCTTTAACTTCAGAGGCAAAAAATAGCTTGCCTTCTTTTAGCATGTAATAAAATGGCTTATTTCCAAGCCTATCACGGGCTAAAAATATTTTTTTGGTTTTTTGATTGTATATACAGAACGCAAAATCACCGTTAAATTTTTCGAGGCACGCCAAACCCCATTCTCTATAGGCTTTGAGCAGAACCTCACTATCGCTAGAGGTATGAAAAATAACACCCCTATTTTGAAGTTCGCTTTTTATCTCTACGTAATTGTATATCTCGCCGTTATATATGAGCACCAGCTCTCCGTCAAGCATCGGCTGCGAAGCTTCATCGCTGAGGTCTATGATGCTCAAGCGATTGTGTGCCAGCAATACAAGCTCATCAGAAAAAACTCCACTGCCATCAGGCCCCCTGTGTAGCATTGTATTGGATGCTTTTTCAATAAGCGTAGATGAAATGTTACCGCCAGCTATAGAACACATGTCAAGCCTTTTGAGATATCATGGTATATTTTTCTAAGCATAGCGGTAGCGGCTTTTTTACCAAACCTTGAAACGTGGCTAGAGCGAATAAAATTGGCATCAAACTTTCTTGCAGTCAAGACCATTTTTTCCATGGCTGAATATATTGCCTCTATGTCGCCGACTTGCATTGTAAGTGAGTTTTTATTATTTAGCATATTATTTACGCCACCGCTGTTTGTTGCAATAACCGGCTTGCCAACACTAAGAGCCTCCGATACTGCCACCCCGAATGTCTCATATTGACTGCAACTTATAAATGTATCGCACATTCTAAGGTTTTTTAGGATTCCAGCCCCATCAAGCTCTCCAAGCCATTCAACCCTATTATCTATATTTAATACTTTTGCAAGATTGCACATATACTCCAGCTCCCCGCTTCCGGCTATTCTCAAAACTGCAGTTTCATTTTTATCGCACAATTTTTTAAAGGCATAAAGCATATCAGAAATGCCTTTTTCAATAGTTATTCTTGAAGCAGCAAAAAAAATAAAATTAACACCTTCGGGTTTTAACTCGGCTGGCACAAAAAAATCATCATCTATAAAATCTGGAATAACAACATCGGCAGTAATGCCAAACTTAGACATTTCACTTTTCAAGAACTCACTTACAGCAATAACTTGGCTTGCACCATCAAAAGCCTCTTGTAATCTGCATAGCAGTTTTCCATTATCCAGATAAAATGGAAATGGGAAAGGCCCCATATGTTCAGTTAAGACATATGGTACGTTGAACATTTTAGACAGTCTGCTGGCTACAAATCCGCCAGGAAACGAAACATGGGCATGGATAATGTCTATCTTTCCATATTTTTTAATAGCTTTTTTGTAATTTTTTATATTTGCATTTACTATGCTAGATATGTTGCCTGCGTATTTTCTTGGCCTTATTTCAATTGCAGGCGTATAATACTCAACTACATTGTCCATGAGTGTTTCTTCAAAACCATTGCGGATATAAAAAGAAAATAGTTTTTTAAAAGTATTAAACGGCGATGATATATTTACAATAAATTCACCCTGCCCCCATCTGCTAACTACAATGTTATCACCTTTGAATTCACTCGCATATAGGCATGCTTGCTCTTTAAAAAAACGTCCCACAAGTTGATTTTCTTTTGTTGGATACCATGATGGGATTACAAAAATATTCATGCTATTTTTTTAAAAACCAGCCACTTACTAGATGTTGATAGTTTGCTAAACAATGTCTTATCTATCCAAACTAGTGTTTTACCCAAAATCTCGCCGCTTTTTTCGGAGCACCCACTAAGTACCGGATTTAGCAATTTTTTGAAATACCAATTCCCTAGTTTATGCCCAATTGATGTTTTAAAATCAAACGAATTTTGAGTGACATTAAAAGCAGGATATAGGCCGACAAGCTCCATGTTATTTTTATTTGCCACCGATATATAATAATCCAAGTACCTAACTTTATTATGGTAGTTCTCATCAAATTCAGTTCCATCGGCCATTTTTTTTTGCCTACCGCGCAACTCATTGTCAGAAACGGCGTCAAGTACTATAAAATAACCGTTACCTTGCAACATAGAAGATATATTTTTAAAGCATGCTTCAAATTTAGCATTGTCTGTTATATGTAAAAATACCAATATGCTAATGGCTATATCAAAGCCACATATCTCGGAATCTAAAGGTATATGCTCTGAAAAATCACACTCTTCAAAAAAAAACTTTGGATATTTTTTTGACAGTGTATCAATAGAGTTTTTTGTTATATCAAAACCCTTATATTTTTCAACGCCAGCCATATAAAAAAGTCCGCTCCAAAAACCGCTTCCTGGACCTATTTCACAAACAGAACTTTCCTCAAGCTGTATCGAATAATCTTTGAGAATTTTTTCCAGTCCATCTTTTTGTTGTTTATGCAGATGTCTATTATAGCTGTGCGGCCAATTTGGCCAGCAAACACCAGCTTCATCTAACGATTCGTTTAGGAGATTATTCCAGTACTCCTTAGCCTTATACGCCAATATGTACACCTTTTTTTGATGCAATCAAAGCTATTTCATTTGTTGTTAAGGCAAGGTCATTACCTAGATACTTGATAGCCCATTTGTAAAACTCAGCTGTTTCTTTCATGTTTTTCTCGGACATTGTTACTTGACCCTGTTTTGAGTGCCTTCTTGAATATATAAGCTTTTCAGGCATATGTACAAACTTATATCCAGCTTTTATTGCCCTTATCCACATTTCATTATCTTGCGCAGTTGCTATAGTTTCATTAAATAGCCCAGCATCTTTAAATAATGTTGACGGAACAAGCAGCGAACAGCCATGTATAAAAGTAGACAGCACAACAAATTGATCTGATTTTTTATTTTCTTCATATAGTGTAAACGAATCTATAATAGCCTCATTCTCATCTATAATATCAAAATCACACCACACCATTGTTTTATTATCATGTTTTGCGATCTCTTCTAGCTGCAATTCTATTTTATGCGGCTTATATAAATCATCATGACTAAGCCATGAAAAAAACTTGCCTCGCATCTTTGAAATACCAAGGTTTAGGGCGGAGGCAACTCCACCGTTTTGTTTTTTGAAGTATCTTATTTTTTCACCGTAAGAACTAGCTATTTCTTCGCTCTTGCCATCATCATTTGAACCGTCATTTATGACTATTATCTCTATATTCTTATATGTTTGAGACAATGCGCTATCTATCGCCTGCTTCAAATAATCGTAGCCGTTATAAACAGGGATTACAATTGAAACCAAAGGCAAAGTCATTTTTTCCAAACCGTTCTATTTATGTAATCTGTGTAACTATATATTATTTTTACAACCTTACTAGATACGTTGTCAACATCGTAATCTGCAGGGATGCTCTTTGTGCCAATAGCAAAGGCGGACGTAGACACTTTTATTGCATCTAAAACAGATTTGGCATCTATACCAGACATTACCAAAACACCATCGTCCATTCCCTCTGGCCTTTCGTGCGCTAGACGCAAAGTGACGGCATTGATACCAAGCAAGGAAGCCTCTTCCGTAATCGTTCCACTATCAGACAAAACACAAAAAGCTTCTTTCTGGAGTTTTATATAGTCAAAAAAACCAAACGGCTTGCATATCTTGATATTGGCGGATAAGCTACCGCTTTTTAGCTGTTCTAGCTTTTTCATAGTGCGTGGGTGTGTAGAGAAAATAATCGGCATATCATACTCAGCGGCAACGGCATTTAACATATCGGGAAGATTTTCAAAACTTTCTCTTAAATCTAAGTTTTCTTCCCTGTGAATACTAACTACGAAATATTTATTCTTCTCAAGAGCATTTTTTGTAAGCACCATTGAATCATCTATTTTGCTTGCATAATATCCAAAAACCTCCTTCATGCAAGAACCGGTTTTTATTACAGTTTCCGGCTTTATACCCTCAGCCAGCAAGTATTTTCTAGCGTGTTCGGTAAGCGGCATATTGATATCGCTAAGATGATCGACTATTTTTCTGTTAACCTCTTCAGGAACCCGCTCATCAAAGCATCTATTTCCGGCCTCCATGTGAAATACTGGAATTTTTCGCCTTTTTGCAGCTATAACACAAAGACAGCTATTCGTATCGCCATATATCAGCAGGGCATCCGGCTTTATCTTTTCAAATAGTTCGTCCGATTTAGATATAACATTGGCAATTGACTTCGCAGGATTGTCACCGGCAGCATCCAAAAAATAATCCGGTTTTCTTATTTCCATCTCATCAAAAAAAATCTGATTTAGCTCATAATCATAATTTTGTCCGGTATGCACCAGTATATGTTCTGAATACTTATCAAGTTCAGCTATTACCCTGCTGAGCTTAATAATTTCCGGTCTTGTACCGACTATTGTCATAATTTTCAACATTGGCGTTCCTTGTAATGCTGACACTCTTCATAATCATCAAACATACGCTTTATAAGCTCATCCCATGATGGTGCCAAGTATCCGGTAGCTTTAGCAAACCTAGAAGAGTCAAGTGAACGATCTATATAAAAATCGTCAAACTTTTCAATGGATATATTTGTGCCATAGTGTTTATTTATTAGGTATAGCAAATCATACTTTGAGATAGCATCTGCGGATAGATGATAAAGACCATATAAAGAAGTGTTTGGAAGAATATATTCTCTTATTACTCTGGCAATTTCTATCGTAGGCAAACCAGAGAAAATTGCATTTGAGTAACCTTTTGCATTTTTTTGAGACAAAAACCATTCAACAAGACTTAAAAACCCTTTTAATTCATGTCCTATAATTGACGTACGAAGCGTTAAACAATGCGGATAAGAGACTTCGCCTAAGAGTTTCGTCCTTCCATATAGGTCATATGCACTTGCAATGTCATCTTCCGTGTAACCACCTTTTTTGCCGTCAAAAACACAGTCGGTACTAAAATGAATAAGTCTAGCTCCTGCAGTTTTACAAACGAGTGATATACGATGTGGCAGTTGAGCATTTACCGTTATCGCAGCAAGTGGGTCATTCGATAGGGGTGTTTGTTTAATAAGACCTATGCAGTTTATAACCACATCTGGCTGTATAGAGGCTAGCGCCCTGATAATGGTATCAAAGTTGTCACCATCAACCCCGATTCTTATTTTTGATGCAAACTTACTCGCAAATACACCTATATCGGATGATCTTTGCGTACCGTACACATCAAGACTGTCATCTCTTGAAAGCTCAAAAAATAGCTTATGTCCAAGCATTCCGGATACGCCGAGTATTAGAATCTTTTTCTTATCCATTTACTACCTTTTTATCACATCTTTAAGCAATTGTCTTGCATTCGATAGCGAAGCTTTTTCCATTACAAGACGATAATTGATTTGTGTTGATTTTTCAACAAAGTCTGAACTTTGAAGTATATACTCTATAGCTTCAGCGAGCTCTTGTTTTGATCTTGGTTCAACTAAGCACCCATTTTCTTTATCTCTAATCCATTCCCTGGTAGCCTCTATATCACCGGCGACTATTGGTGTTTTGCAGGCCATCGCCTCAAGCATGCAGTTTGGCTGTGAATCATATGATGAAATAGATACCATCACACTTGAAGCCGAGTAATAAAATGGCATCAACTCCCATTCTACTCCGCCGTCATGTCTCAAAAATTGCCCAACACCAAGCTCGGCACCGATTTTACAGTGTTCACTCCATAGTTCCATACCAACGGTGGATATAAATAAAAAAACAACATCGTCGTATTTCTTACAAACTATTCCGGCGGCTTCTACTATTATATCGCTATTTAAATAACCGCCAAGACCCCTCGGGCAAAGTATATATCGTCTCATGGCATCTAGCCTCAATCTTTGTTTTGCTTCATCCATTGCGATAGGCATAAAAATAGAAGTGTCAACACCTGGATATCTAATAAGACTAATTTTATTTGGCTCAATATTTTTTGCAACACAAGCGTCGAATGCCGTCTTGGAATTTACGGTTACAACATGTGCTTTTCTAACACAATACCTAAAAATAAAATCTTTAAAATACTTCTCTATAGTGTTTAGCTTGGCGTGCCAAGTAACATCTCCATTCCAAAATGTTATAAATATTTTGGCATCCATAGCAGCAAGCACTCCAGTGTAATTCGGATATAAAAGAGTTTGCAGCCAAACTATATCCGGCTTATATGTTTTTAAATAACCTCTAGCTATTTTCACATCTACAGCCAAAACACATAAATCACAAAACAATTTCAAAAGTGGTAGTATTTTTTTGAATAAAAAAGACGGTAGTATTTTTTTTATTGGTTCAATAGCGAGCGCATGTGGATAATTGCCTTTTTGTGTCAAAAGAAACGTGCTGACACCACTTATGTCATATGCATAAGTTGAAATAACCGACACCTCGACGTCAGATAGTGAAGCTAAAATCTCTATTCTGCGTTTTGCATGTATGGAATATCCCCAACAAAAAACTACTATTTTTTTAGTTATCATCAATATAAAGCCTGCACCAAAACTCAATAACAACCAATAGCCAAATTTTTGCCCAACTTTCTTTTCCTTCGTTGAAAAGCAACAATAATCTTTTGACTTCATCGTATTCAAATAAGCCACGCCTTTTTATTGAATCTTCGGATAAAGCATCTTTTACGATATGATCTAAATCACTTTTCATCCATTTTTCAAATGGCATTGAAAAGCCTTTTTTGGATTGTTTGTCAATATCTTTCGGAAGTATGTCTTTATATGCATCTATCAATATGCGTTTAGATCCATTTTCAAAATATGAGCTTTCATACCAATTTAGCTTTTCATTATATGGCTTGCTTTTTAGCCCGTCTTTTAAAGAAAGGGCAAATTCGGCGACTTTTATATCCAAAAAAGGCACCCTAACTTCCAACGAAGAATACATTGAGACGGCGTCTATATCTCTTAATAATTGATTTTGCGTATAGCCCTTCAAAAGTAGCCCTGAAATCCTACAAAATATACTTTCATTAGCAAGAAAGTCGTTGGCAAACCACTTTGTAGCGATAGACTCTTGGCGCAACTTACTAGAAATAATATTTTCAGCGTTTTCAACACCAAAAATCTGGTAAGACTTGCGAAAACTAGTTAAAAAATCATCACTCTTTGACTGAAGATGCCAAAACCACGGATAGCCGCCAAATAGCTCATCACCGCCTGTTCCAGATAATGCCACAGTAACTTTTTCTCGAGCCGCCATAGAAACCAAAAAGGAATTGATTCCGTCAACGGATGGCTGATCCAATGAATACACAAAATCACTAAATAATAAACGGATTTTTTCGCCAGTTATTTCTACACGAGTATTTTTAACACCAATATATTCGGCATTCTTTTTTGCCATAAAACTTTCATCTGCCGCAAAATCATCACATCCAAAGCCAACCGAAAATGTCTCTATCTCTTTACGACTTAAGTTTTTCATTGAGGCTACTATTAAACTAGAGTCAACACCGCCGCTGAGAAAAGCTCCTATCGGAACATCCCCCTTGGAATGCATATCTATACTCTCATCCAATATATCTCTGAGCATCGATACTTGCTCACTATATGGCAATACAGATAGCTCATCTTTCATTGACGGCTTAAGCTTTCCCCACTCTTTTATTTTTATCTTGCCTTGACTGCAAATCAGCATGTGTCCAGGCGGTAACATAAATACATCTTTTAGTATGGTAAGTGGCTGTGTAATGGAGCCGTTTGCCAACAATAGCTTTAGCGCCCCATAATCTATATTTTTTTCTACGAGCCCCATTGCCATAATTGCCTTCATCTCTGAGGCAAATAAAATTCCATTATCTTTTTCGGAGTAAAGTAGTGGTTTTATACCAAATATATCTCTGGCCAACACGAGTCTTGGTGTATTGTTTCTTTTATCGTAAATAGCAATAGAAAACATGCCTCGCAGATATTCGACAAAACTATCACTATACTCTTCATACAATCGCAACACAACTTCACTATCACTATCTGAATTAAAAGCATGACCTCTCTGCTCAAGCATAGCGCGCAAGCTTCTAAAATTGAAACTTTCGCCATTATAAACCAAAACAATATTTCCATCGTTACTTTGCATTGGCTGATGCGCTTTTGTTGTTAAATCAAATATTGCAAGGCGAGACATACCAAGCGCAACATTCTCGTCTGTAAAAATACCGTTATCGTCAGGGCCACGACGCCACATTGATTTTACTCCGCGCTGAACCGCAGATTTATTATCTCCACAAAAAGCAGTACCGCATATCCCGCACAAATCTTATTCTCGCCCTAGTTTAATAGCAAAAGCCTCTACACCATTGCCTGCATACTCTATATTTTTAACAAGCATGCCGCACTTCTCAAGAATATCCACAATCTGTTCTTTAGTTCTAAGGTGCTTGTATTTATCTGTCAAGGTGTCATGCGTATCTAAAACTGCCCACTCAAACATTATTTTATCGCTCAAATTTGCATACGAACCATGATAATCAACTACTGGAGATTTGTGATACCACCACTTTCTTATTTTTCCAAAAAAACTGTATTTTTTTAATCTCCATAGCATCTTATGAATCGGCCATAACAGATGAACCAAAATTTTCACTAGCGGCAGCCTCATTCTAAGCGATGTTTTCAATAGCAAGTAGCGAATAACTTTTCTAGATAATTGTTCTTCGTAACCTATGGAGTAGTGATCTATTAATAAACTGCCTCCATTTTTTAGCACTCCGCATAAGGATTGAATACTCTCTTCAGGATTTGGTGTATGCTGCAAAACACCTATGCAAACAACGGTGTCAAAACTATTTTTTTCAAATGGAAGGTGTCTTATATCCGCTTGCGCTATGTGGTATTTTGTATTACCGTCAAAATTTGATATAGCTGCATCAACTGCCGATGAGTAGTCTATTGCCCACACCTCGGCATTGTTTTGAAGGATAACCTCCGTAAATCTACCAGATCCGCAGCCAGCCTCCAAAATAGTTTTCCCTTCAAAAACAGAGGTGTCACCTCCGCAAATTCTAGAGAGTCTAGTTTTACTTATTGGTAGTCCGGTATATGAGTCAAATTGAGACCTGGCAAACGCATTCCACTGTAATCCGAAAGAATTTGCATAATTTTCTTTTTCCACAAATCGTGGAATATGTCCCACAATATCATATCTACACCCATGATTACATTGTAGACTATTCTCATCTACAACAAGACGACAGCGATGAATAGGACAAATGTATTTATCATAATCCAAGATCAAGACCTATAAAAGAATGTGCAATATATAAAACATCATCCTCACTCATTTTGGCATATAACGGCAGTGATAAACATCGATTGCCAAATTCCTCGGCAATAGGATACATACCCTCTTTAAAGCCCATATTCTTTCTATAAAAACTATTTAGATGTATTGGCAAATAATTAACCGCAACACCGATTCCGCTTTCTTGTAGCCTAGCTATTGTCTCGTCTCTTTTGTTTGTTTTTATAACAAAAAGGTGACGTGCACTTTTTGTATTTTTAGGCAGTACAACATATGAAATACCTATTTTTTCAAGCTCTTCCTCATAAAGAGTAGCTAACTTTTCTTTTTTTGCAAGTCTATCGGTTATTTTTTCAAGTTGCCCTATCAACAGCGCAGACTGGATATCTGATATGTTATATTTCCAACCCAAAATCTCCATATCCCAATGTTTGTATGCACCAGTGTACCTGCTAGCCGCATCTTTATTAATACCGTGTAACCTTAATTTATACAACTTCTCGGCAAGTACGTCGTCATTGCACGATATAGCACCACCTTCGCCGCTCGTAATATTTTTAGTGGCATAAAAGGAAAAACATGCAGCATCAGATAGCTGACCAGGTCTGATACCATCCCTTTCACCTTCTATACAATGAGCGCAATCCTCTATAATTTTAAGTCCGTGCTTATCGGCTATCTCTTTTATTTTTTTCATATCGCACATTGAACCGTACAGATGCACGGGCATAATGGCTTTTGTTTTTGATGTTATTGCGGCTTCTATTAGATTGGCATCTATATTGCCGGTGTCATCTTCTATATCAACAAATACAGGTCTTGCACCAGCATGCAAAATAGAGTTTGATGTGGCAACAAAACTCATGGGAGTCGTAATTACTTCATCACCATCGCCTATATCTAGCGCAAGTAGTGATAGATGCAGTGCAGCGGTACATGAATTTAAGGCAATAGTATGTTTAATGCCTAGGTATTCAGAAAATTTTTCCTCAAACTCCTTAGTAACTCCAGCATTGGTTAAAAATACCGAGCGTAAAACGTCAGCTACCCTTGCTATGTCATTTTCGTCTATATTGTGTTTGAAAAACTCTATTTGCCGCATTTTAATGAACTGCCTTATTTCCATCTTTTAAAACAATTGGCACCTGCCTCATCCATATCTGCTTTTCCCAGAGTTGCCTATTATTTTTATACCATTCAATCGTCTTCAAAAGCCCGTTTTCAAATACTGTTTTTGGTTTCCATCCGAGTACTTTTTCTATTTTAGCAATATCCGCTATATGACAATCAACCTGACCGGGTCTATCCTCCGAATACTCTATCATTGAACTATTGCCGCCCATTGCAGTTATAACACTAGAGGCAATATCCTTAATAGTTATTGTGCACCCAGTACCTATATTGAATATCTCGCCGACAACTTTTTCATTTGGTGCGTTCAATATCATATCAATAGCATCGCAAGTATCTTCCACGTATACCCAATCCCTACTTGCTTGCCCACCTCCATGTACGGTTAGCTTTTCACCCAAGATAATGCTAGTGATAAATCTAGGAATTGCTTTTTCTAGATGCTGCCTAGCTCCATAGTTATTAAACGGCCTAACTATCACGGCCGGTATATCGTACGTATAAACATAAGAATAAACTAATCTGTCGGCACCTACTTTTGCGGCTGCATATGGTGAAGCCGGGTTCAACGGATGGTCTTCGTCCATCGGCGTATTGCCTTTTGCGTCGGTACCATAAACTTCTGAGGTTGATATATGTATAAATTTTTTGACTGTATTTTTATGTTTTAAAACGGCATTTGCAACAGTTTGCGTTCCTATAACATCTGTTTCAAAAAAATTTCTATTATCAAATATCGAGCGAGTGACGTGTGTCTCTGCGGCAAAATGCACAACATAATCTGACTTTGCCACTAAGTTTTCGACTAAGGATGCATTTCTAACATCTCCATACCAAAACTCAAATCTGTCGCTACACTCACCGGAATATACCGGAAAATTATCAACACTACCTGCATAGGTTAGTAAATCAAGGACTATAATCTTTGCATCTTTGTATTTATTAAAAATGTAATGCACAAAATTAGAACCTATAAACCCAGCACCGCCAGTTACTAAAAAAGTAGCCATATCTTATTCCTTTATAAAACGCTTTGCATCTTTCCCGCAATTAAATAGTAAATCTATATTTGACAAATGCGATACAAAATCACCGTGTATTTGTGGATATATTGGGTGCTCATAATGCTGAAAAGCAACTTCAATACCATTAGAGGAAAATAACTCAATATCCATATAGTTCTGCGCCGATAGTCCACTATAGTATTTGTCCGCACCAAGCGATTTGCATATATCGACAAGTTTTTGATTTTTATCACCAGTAGCGTCAACTTCGCTACTAAACACTGTTTTTGTTTTTATACCCAAATATTCAGTAGTGCACTGTACAGAATCAATAACAGCATCAATTAAAAAATTATATTTTTTGCGCCACACATGCTCAAAAACAGCATACACATCATCGAAGAATGGAGTTTTTGCATATAGCTGGGCTATTTTTTTTGCATGTTTTTTTTGCCAATTTTGCGTTGGGTCTATCTTGACATCTTTAATTTGCATACTTATAGAACTATTGACCGGAATAGTTAGCCACTCAAACCCATTGTTGGATTTTAGTCTGTTGCGGTTTCGCCAGTCGTTTTTTGTATATTGGGCATCATCATAAAATACAAAGGTGTCCACACTTATCATCTGTTCAAAAAATCCAAGCCAAGGAATATATGAAGGTTGCAAAATAGCAATGGTCACTTTACATGATCCGCTCTAGCTTCTTCCGCATTTTTTACTATCTTCCAATAATTATGCTTCCATGAACGATATTGCCAATCTGGGCAGTTTTTACACATTTTTATATCATCACCTTTTCTATCAAGGTGTTTTTGTCTGTAAAATTCAAACCCATCACTATGCCATATTTCTTTTATACTTTTTTCGTGAACATTGCCCATATTTGTGTTCGCCGCTATATCATAGCCACACACCATCACCTGTCCCCTACTATCAATATTTAATCTCTCAAATATAAAAGGGCACGGTATTTTTTCATCAGGAGAAAGATAAGGCGTATCATCGGCAGAATTTTCCGGATTATTTATACCCCATGTTAGATATTTTCGTTTTTGGAACTGGTCTACATATGGAAGCCAAAAATTTTCCACCTCATCTACATCAATGCCTTTTTGGTTAATTGCGGAGGCTATTATTTTTGTGCTAGCCTTCATTTCATTTCTAAGCTCAAAAGCAGCTCTTACATTATTAACCAGCTTTTCAAAGCTAAGTCCAGTGCGTACAACATCGTAATCATCTTTACTTGAAGCATCAACCGAAAATTCTAGCATATCAGCGCCAATCTCAAAGAGCCGCTTAGCCTTATCAATACTCATTAATGAGCCATTATTTATTATCCCAAGCTTGCAACCTTTTTCTTTTGCATACTCCATTAGCTCCATAAATTTTGGATGCATTAATGGTTCGCCGCCTCCGGATATTCTAAGCCAAGCACCATATTTCCCGGCTTCATCGGCTATTTTTTTGAAGGTATCTTCGCTCATATATTTTGCATCTTTGTAGTCAGAGCGAATCTCGGAATTTGTGTATGGGCAGTTTGGGCAAAGTGCATTACATACATAGCTAAATGATAATACTATCATCATTGGAAACTCTACGGCTTCTTTTCTTATTCCATAGCTGTCGACTTTATGTTCCATCAAGGCATCCTACGTATTCTTTCGATTGTCTCGTACATTATTTCTCCAATATTATCACAAACAAATCTTCTCAACTCAGGTTCATTTGTGGGCTTAAATTTATATTTTGCAACGAATATATCGACCCCTGTATCCACAATATTTGTCATATGATGTGCATGGACGGCAACTTGGCTAACTCCATCATTAACCATCATGGCAAATGGATTTCTACCGGCATAAATCGGTAACTCTCCTGGGTGAATATTTATATTTATAGGCGCTTTTTCAATGTGTTTTGGTTGTAATATTCTATGAAATGTGCAAACCAAATTTACATCTACGCTGTCTTGCACGCTCCATTCTCCGCTATTTGGAATGAAAAAAGTTTGCAATCCAATATCTTTGGATAGATTATATATATATTCCATGTCGCCATATGGATACCGTCCACTCTCAGCCCTTGTATACAAGGCTTTAATTGTCGTATTATTGTCGTGCAAGTACTGCAACGCAGCGTTGCCTAGTCCAGTCAATGCAAATAAATTAAAACTTAATTGTTTTCTTGCTTCCACCAAAAAGGCCTCGCTTCCTCTTTCTCGCCTATCTGCTCGTTCACATGATATTCCGCCCCGACGGCTTGCCAATCCGGACATGCTTTGCAGACATCTGGGAGCTTATCCCAATTGTGCTCGCTATGTATCTTTCTAAGCATTGAATAATGTTTCCCATGCCATATATCATACAAAGACTCGGTTGTAACATTGCCAGCCACAAAATGCCCTTCGTAATCCACTGCGCACGCTACAATATTGCCGTTAGCGTGTATAGCCATGGTGTTGTTGCCCCATGGGCATGCTATACGAAAGTCTGTGTCATAGTCTAAGTTATCAGCTACAACGTCGCCGCTATTCGTCCAAGAAAGCATATTTCTGACTTTTACCTCAGCTCCAAGTCTCTCCCAATACTCCTTAAACTCCGGCACTTCCAGCGCGTTATCATCAATTGCGGAAAACTGGCATTGTATAATTGGAAACTCAAGTCCAAGTTCTTTTTTACGCTCCAAAAGTCGTCTGACGGCATCATAAATTTTATCTCTATTACCACCAACTCTTATTCGCTCAAATGTCTCTTTTTTAAATCCATCTAAAGACAAAATAAATCTCTTAAGCCCGCTAGTAAGTATCTGATCTATATAGTCTTTTCTTCCCAAGAGCTTGCCATTGGAATTTAACACAAGCTTCGTAAGCCCCTTATCTCTTGCATACCTTAATCTATCAAACAGTTTATACCCTAGTGCAAATGCCTCACCGTAAAAAGTAGGCCAAACCTCAGTATTGGGGGCTATCTTTGCTATCTCGTCTATAATTTTTTTATACACTTCATCAGACATGTGTATCTTTGGGCGCTCCATGATTCTATGGTTGCAATGAGAGCACTTCATATTACAAACTGATGTAGTTTCAATAATAACTTGCGGTGGAAAATCAAAATTTTGTAGATTTTTTTCTATAAAGAGCAATTTTTCTTTTTGAGAATCACTTAAGCGCATTTTTCCTATCCCTATTCCATATTGAGAGCACCGACAAGCTCCAAATCTTGGCGTGGTGCGGTGCACCGCCTTCCCACTCTTTGACAATCCTGTCGATATATTCTTTCCTTATGCCAAAATCACTACTTATATCGGATAATAGAAGTGTTTTTTTGATTCTTTCTTTCCATACCGTATCCATCCATTTCCAAATAGGCAAAACAAACCCTTCCTTTGGTCTATAGACTAGCTCATGAGGCAAAAATCTTAGCGCCGCTTTTTTAAGAATGTATTTAACCTCTTTGTTTTTAATTTTAATGTCACTAGGTATATGTCCCGCTAACTCTATAAAATCCTTATCTAAAAAAGGGCTACGGACCTCAACGCTATGAGCCATAGACAATCTGTCTGCATATTTTAAAACTTGATTTGGAAACTGGTCCAAAAATTCACTCTCTAATGTTTTATGTAGCTGAGTTGTTGCGTACTCGCCAGCCTCACGCAAAGGTGTAGCCGTTGTGTGAATACCAAACATCTCAGATAATTCACTGCCATTAAATACTAAAAGTTTTTTTCTCCATTCGGTATTGTCGCTATCCAATACATCATCGCTGTCAAGCTCAGCAGAATGCCTATGTGTAAAATAACTACCAAAAAGTTCGTCAGCGCCATCCCCACAAAGAGCAACTTTTACATATCGTGAAACAAGGGAGCATAAAAAATATGGGCTAATAGTTGCGGAAAATGGCTCGTCAAAAGCAGACAAAACCGCGGGCATAGAACTCCAGACCTCTTCATGCCCAAGTCTGTATATATACCTATCAGCCCCTATTCTATCGGCAACTATGGCTGCAAATTTTTCATCATCGCTTTTACCATGTATATCATCTTCATAAACCAAAGTAAACGTCTTTAGTTTTTTGCTTGAGTTCATAGCCGTCAATGTGGTTATCAGACTCGAATCGAGCCCACCGGATAAAAATGATCCAAATTCGACATCCATATCGCATCTATTTTTAACGGATAGCATAAGTTGATTTACTATTAAGCTCACATACTCTTCATCATTTGCAAGTTGCAAACTACCATCAAATCTTGGCGCCCAGTAATTTATTTCATCAATAATGACACCATTTTTAAATACAACAATACTTGCTGGTCTTATTTGCTTAATATCATCATAGATAGACAATGGAGCCTCTACTGATTTTTTTGCCAAAAACGATACAACTGCTTTTTTGGATATACCTGTTCCAAATCCAGCTGCCAAAAGGGCTTTTATTTCAGATGCAAAATAAACTTCACCGCCTCTAACTGAGTAATAGCAGGGCTTTTTCCCAGTGAAATCCCTAATTAAAATCAACTCTTTTGTGTTGGTATTCCAAATAGCTATAGCAAACATGCCATTCAAATGATTTACAAAGTCAAGACCCCACTCCATATAGGCAGCAGGGATTAGTTCCGCATCAGAATGGTCGGATTTGAACACATATCCAAGCCCCTCCAATTTACGTCTAAGTTCTTTAAAATTGTATATTTCACCATTCATAACGGATACTACATGTTTATATGCGCATGGTTGCATGCCGCCGTCTATGTCCAATATGGCAAGCCTATCTAGCCCCATAGAACACTCTTCAGACTCCCAAGTGCCCTTAGAGTCAGGGCCTCTGTGCCATAGAGCATTACTCATTTTTTCTAATAATATTCTATTTTTAATACCGCTAAAGCCAAAAATCGCACACATTACTTAAACTCAATTAGTTGTTTTAAAAACTCTCTCCAGCCAATTAGGCTATTCTCTATTAGTCTTTCAGCAAACCTTCTGCTGTTTAAGCTTAATGTCTGAAAATCGCCCGTTTGTTTGGTTAGTGACCGCAAAGATGGTTCAAAATTGGCAATATCTGTATTTACAATAGGGCATTCCTCTAAAAACTTATTATAAAACTTTGGCGAGATACTTGTATAAAACTCATTTAGCAACTTGTCCATTTTTGCTATCACTATTTTGCCTGATAGCATAGCCTCTACACCCGAATAAGATATAACGCCGTCTATAAGATTGTCTATAAAAATATGACAATCCTCCATGGCTTTTATGGCTACTTTTCGCTCTACGCCATCCAAAATTAAATATTCTATACTTTCATTCTCACTAGCTATTTTTTCCAAGGCGGCTCTAATTTGCATACTTCCTTTTCTTGCCCCTTGATTTGCAAAATGCAAAATCTTTATTTTGTCGCCGTTGCTTTTAAAACTATATGGGTGTAGCTCTATTTTTAGAACATGCCCAGTAAGTGTTAATATATCAACTCTGGGTATATACCTTAAATATTCAACTGGCGCAAAAACAAGATTTGCATATTTACACCACCAATACACCCTTTGTTCTCTTTTAAAATCATCATTAAAATACAGATTGTTATACACCAGATGTCCGTATTTATGATAGATATTCAAATTTTTTCTAGTATCCCATACATCTTCCCCATATGGAAGCATTGCAAATTTTTTGCCAAGCAGTTGGTATATAATAGGTTCTAGTCTCCACATAAAAAATGTCTTATCCAAAAAACCGCCGTTAAAATACAGAACAAAAACTTGAAAATTTTTTATAGCCCATATAAATGCAAAATACTTACCTATTAACGTTGGATAATTGTTTGCGATAAACCTTGGGCATACATCATTTATTGTAACAGGCACAACATCATCAAGAATATGAAAGTAGTCTTTGAAAACAAAATACGTTATGTCAAACTCACCATTCAATGCTGATTTTATAGTTTTAAGAGAAATAACGGAATTAGTACCGAAAAGTATTTTATTTGATCTGTTGTTTATTATTTTGCTTTTTATCCAAACCATACAAACAAATGCTGCGAATATTGGCAAAACCAGCACCTCAACAGTAAAACCTTTTAATGCGTACAACAACTCTTTTTTGGCGTTAATCGGCGCCTTGCATTCATTATTATTAACTATCCAGCCACTGTCCGCAACATGACTATCAATCATAATAGATATTCCGTGAAAATTTCTGCAAAATGCACAGCAGTCTTTCTTTGATTGTAATCCAAAAGTCTTGCAACTAGTATTTGTAAATCATCAAGAAGCGCCTCGTTACGTATTAGTTCTGATGCCCTATCTATAAACTCTTCTTTTCCGCAGGCATATCTTTGAAGCCCCAGAGGATCTCCATATTTAAACATGCTAGCTTCATCATATCCATATTCAGTCCTGAATTTTTGCGATTCATCAGTTTTCAAATACTCATGTACATCTTTTATGTAATTTTGATTGTCTATAATTGTTAGGCATACCTTTGCCTTTGCCTCGTATTCCGCTATACTCTCCCCTTGCGATAGTGGAAACGTATTCAAAAACAAGTCAATAACGTATCCATAGAGATGAGCATCAACATGTCCAGGCATATAAAATCTATCGGCTATGCCAAGTTTTTCAACTTTTGTTTTTATACTATCCATATTCCCACTACCGGCAGCTACGAATATCGTATTTTGATTTTGGCGCATTATCTTTGCAATAGTTTCTAAATATTCATCGCTATCCACCTTTATAAGCCTACCTATAACACCGAGCACAAAGGCGTCTTTCGGATATCTAGCCCTCTCGTGCTCTATCAAACGAGAATCTCGATATGGATTGTAAAATGCCTCCGTATCCATAGGAACGGTAAATGTCTCAAACTTGTAATCACACCCCTGCAAACCACAATGCGTAATTTTTTTGTCAATTTCGCCAACATCATACTCGTGATTGCCGTGACTCCAATATATCTGTTTTGGAGCCACCCTGCCAACAACCAAGAAGTCACTAATGTCGTATCCGTTGTTTGGAGAGACCAAAATATCCACGCCATCCGATAGCATGCGCTCTCTGATATAAAGAGCTTTTTCCAAGTGGCTATGATATACGCCTGCGGCATAAAAAGGGGCGGCACCGTCAAACACATCAATGCCCAATCTTTGCACCATATCAATACACTCTTTGTCATTGCCACTTTTTTCAAAATAACCCATAAGATAGATTTTGATGTCGTATTGCTCCCTGAACCCTTCACTATCCAAAAGCACCCTCCAAAGAGAATACTGGACTTTAAACGGCGAGTTCATAACAAGTCTATCTTGCAAGAAGCCTATGAGTTTTTTGCCGTCGCTTTGAACTGCTTTACATTTCGGAAGATTTGCACGCTCACACCATTGAGCATAGTACTTCGACGCCGGTCTATCTATATCTTCATTAAACATCTTCCATTCGGCTTGCGTCTGAAAGCTATTACCCATCTTGTGGTATACAAAAAAGTGAACATACATAGCCTCATCGCACTCATCTCTTGCGATATGTTCATAAAAAATCTCTTTCCACTTCGGATATAGCGAGACCCAAGACGGGTGATTGAAATATTTTTGAACAAGCCAAAGAGAGTGGAGCGACCAGTTGAAAGTAGAACGTCTTTGTGTTTTATCAAGAGAAAAATAAAACTCTTTATCCCAAATCTTTTCCAATACTAGCAGAACGCTCTCTATTTGAACCCTACTGTCATCAAGATAGTCACTAACAAATTTTGAAAATCCCACGCTCCCGACCTCAAGGAGATGGAGCCTCATAGACGAGAGCAAGAACTTCTCAAAAGCATACTCTCTGGAGTTTGCCATAGACGCAAAAAACCTAAGCACTATAAGATAGACACGCTCCATATCGGAAACGCCATCGCCATATAGATTTTGGTCGACAAACTGCTCGTACGCACTGTATCTAGCGTCTTCCGGCAACGAGCAAAGTGTAAAATAATCATAAAGATAGATATAATTGCTCTCCGGAACATCACCGTTTGCTATTAATATGTCGTATACCTTGCTACGAAGCGATAGACAAAGCCCAGTTAGCTCAGTAGAGGCTTCAAGACTCTTAATTTTGGATATTTTCCCAAAGACATTAACAAAATCATTTAACTCGTCTTTTGCGGATACACACTCTAGGTATGCGGCGGATACTTGTATAAACTTTATGCCATTTTCATTGTTGCAGGCATTTATAAATTCTTGCTTGTTTTGAAGTACTGTCATTTATATTTCTAGCTTTATATTTATTTTGAAGATTTTTTATCCGAACATTTGGCACAATATCGACCACGCTACGCCACTATAAAGCATTATAAGACAAAAACAATGAAACCAACCACGTCGCAACACAAAGCAGCGCAAACCGTCACAATACTAACTGAAGCCGGTGACGGCGTAGGATATGGGCATTTAAGCAGAATGCAGGCGTTAGCGCAAGCATTTTACGAACTTGGCATAAGCGCAACTATCATTGTATATTCGCAATCTCCAATGCCCACAAGCACCAACGGGGAATATATTGAAATTCATGATAATTGGCAAACGATACAAAAAGTCGGCGATTACGCAAAGAATACCGATATCACCATAGTAGACTCATACTCGGCTACATCAGAAATATACAAAGAGATAAGCGTCAATACCGGACTGGCCGTGTTTGTTGATGATTTGGACAAACAAGACTATCCAAACGGACTGATAATCAAGCCAAAGATTCTCAGAAAGTCATTTTGGAATGTCAAAAAATACACCGCTGCGCAAAATGTATCTTCTATACTTATCACTATAGGCGGACTCGATAAACACAATACAATGCCAAGGCTTATCACAAATGCCAGATTTACATATCCTGACGCAAATATAAAAATTATTGTTTCGAAAAGTTTTAGCAACATACCCGATATAAAGCTAGCCATGGACAGTAATATGGAAATGCTTATCTCTCTTGATGCACAAAAGATGAAGGAGTTCATGTGCTCCGCAGATTTAGCCATCAGCGGCGGCGGACAAACATTAAATGAGCTATGTGCATGCGGAATACCGAGCATTATCGTATGCATGGCTGATAATCAAAAAAACAATATAGCCGATTTTGCCACCAAAGAGGCTGTCCTTTATGTATGTGAAGCAATAGACGATAAGCTGGATGAAAAAATAAAAGAGGCATTGTTGTCTTTGCACGACAAGGCAAATAGAGATAGGCTATCGGTATTTGCACAAAATGCCAGTCAAGCGGATGGCGCCCTTTTACTAGCAAAACAATTAATGGATGCATATGAATCAGATAAAAATTGATAACAAACTGGTAGGCGGGGATTCTCCTTGCTATATAATCGCAGAGGCTGGGAGCAATCACAACAAAGATTTAGGGCTTGCAAAAGAGCTTATAGACGCCGCAAGTGAAGCAAAGTGTGATGCCGTTAAATTTCAACTTTTTAAGGGCGAGAGGCATTATTCAAAGTATACGCCAAGTTTTTCATCACTCAAAATGTCGGCCGTAGAACTTTTAAAAACATTGGAGCTTCCGTACGAGTGGCTTCCAATCTTGAAAGCACACGCCGAAAAAAAAGGTATTACTTTTTTCTCTTCAGTCACAGACATACTTGATATTGATGAGCTTCTAAAAATAGACACGCCGGCCTTGAAGTTGGCTTCATTTGAGCTTGTAGACCTAGAGCTTATAGAGTATATGTCCAGAAGTGGCAAACCGACTATAATCTCAACCGGTCTCGCAAACCTAGAAGAGATACAAGATGCGTACGCTACATACAAAAAAACTTCATCTTTGCCGCCGATAATACTTCAATGCGCATCAGCCTATCCTAGCCCCGCAAGTATAATGAATCTAAGAGCCATGGGGACTATGCGTCAAGCATTTAGCGGCTCGATAGTAGGACTATCGGACCATACCATGGGAACGCACATAGCCGTAGCAGGAGTCGCCATGGGGGCAAAAGTAATAGAGAAACATTTTACTCTTAGCCAGAAGATGGATGGTCCAGACCATGCATTTGCAATAGAGCCACAAGAACTCACCGTGATGGTATCCCACATCAGGGACACTGAAGCAGCATTTGGCACGGGTGAAAAAAATGGACCTAGCGAGCTTGAGCTTGAAAACTACAAAAAAGCAAGGCGAAGCATTCATGCACTCGTAGATATAGCCAAAGGAGAGGTTATCACCCGTGACAAGCTAATCATCAAACGTCCTGGGTATGGCATTAAACCAAAATTTTTAGACATAGTAGAGGGAAGAGAGGCAAAATGTGACATAGCCGCCGACAGCTGGATAGACTGGGGTATGCTGTAGTGGAAAAAAAGAAGATTCTCATCTCCGGCGTCGGAGGTTCACTTTTCCCATACCTATTTGATAGGCTGGATAAGTACGAGTCATATTTTACTGATTCCAACACCATAGTAAAAAAAATATATCCAAATCAAAATATTATAATTGTACCGCCTGTTAAAAGTAGTGAATTTGAACCTTTTATGCTTAAAACGCTAACAGACCTTAATGTTGAATACTATATACCGCTTATAGACGAAGAGATACCAATAGCGCACAAAATAGCCGGTCAGATAAAAAATCTGAAACTAATAAGTCCAACGCTTGATTTTTGCGAGCTATGCCTAGACAAAAATGCCCTTATGGGCAAGCTTGCACATACAGGGGTTTCGAACGTTGATACGTTTACAGTCGATAATATCGGCACAAGACAGTACCCTATATTTGTAAAACCGATAGTAGGCAGAGGTAGTAGAGGGGTTCAAAAAATTGACTCAAACGAACAACTAGCGGCATATCTAACACTAAGCGAGTACAAAAAAAATGAACTAATGGCTCAAGAATACTTGGATGGCGAAGAGTATACAATTAGCGTGGTAGTAAACTCTAAAAATAAGCTGTTAGCGATTGTGCCAAAGCTAGTTCTTCAAAAAAAAGGGATAACGCAAAACGCAGTTACGGTTAAGTCAAAACAAATAGAACTGCTGACTAGAAAGATAGTTGAACTGTTAAAGCCGTGCGGCAGTTTTAATATACAGCTCAAGATCGGCACTAAACCAGCAATTTTTGAGATAAACCCTAGATTTTCAACAACGACCATACTAACTATGGAGGCAGGTATTGACGAAGTAGGCCTATCGATAGAGCGATTCGATGACGAAAATGTCGAGTTTATAGAAGATTTCAAAGAAGGTCTCGGAATATACAGAACACCGCAAAGTTATTTTTATGAATAAACTTCTTATTGTTGGTGGAGATGGATATATAGGCAGAGGCTTGCAAAAAAGTCTATCTGCGCATTATGACATAGATGTCACAAGCAGAAAAAACGGTAGCAATCTTTTTTTGAGCCTAGAAGATACCGATAGTATAAAAGAAGTTCTAGCCAAAAACTACGATGAGATTTTATTTTTGGCATCCTCACTCATCGGGATAGGCGAATGCGATATTGATTTTACAAAAGAGCCATTTGTCACAAACATCAACGGACTAAATAATTTTTTGGGGATACTTGCCAGTCTAGGCAGCAAAGCAAAGTTTATATACGTCAGCAGCATGAGCGTCTACTCACCGCATGTTAACCTCCCCGCCACGGAAGACTCAAAAACAGATCCATTGCACCCATACGGACTATCAAAATTATTTGCGGAAAAAACTGTCGCATATTACACGCAAAATCTAGGAATACAATCTTTGATACTGAGGCTACCCGGTGTATTTGGCGGTGACAGACAAAGCGGGTATGTCGCAAATATAGCGTCAAAACTCACAGCAAACGAGCAAATCACAATAAATCCAAAGGGGCTTGGCTTTTGGGAGGCCATACACTTGCCAGACCTGTCCAAAATAATGACAGAACTACTTCGCTCATTCAAATATAAAAACCCATACTCTACGATAAACATAGGCTATGGCGAAGAGTGCGATTTTGTACAAACAGCGTTCAAGCTAAGGGCTTTGTATCCATCCAGCAAAAGCGATATTGCAGTGTTAAATTCCAAGTACGACAAATTTTTTATGAGCAACAAAAATCTCAGCGAGTACGTAGATATGTCCCAATATTCATACGATAAGGCCCTGAGAGAGTATCTGGGGAGCAGATGACGTTTGTAATAGGCGACATACACGGCGAACTACATAAACTAGAAAAACTTATAAATAATCTGCAAAATTTTAAAGACTTAGAGCTGATTTTTATTGGGGACTACATAGACAAAGGGGCTTACTCAAAAGAGACACTAGAATTTTTGATACGGCTATCAAAAAATACCCAATGCACCTTTTTGCTCGGCAATCACGAATATGCATGGCTAGAGCTAGTACAAAACGGAACTTTTGTAGATTTTTTGCAAAAACACGGAGGAGTAGCAACCACCAAATCATTTGGTATGCAAGCCATAGAACAAAAAACAGCGAAAGATACCCTGTATGAACCATACTCTGATTTTTTCGACAACCTCTGTGTTTATGTCGAGCGAGGCAACTACATAATTTCACATTCTGGACTAAAACTAGATTCTTACGATAGAGACCTAGCAGGTGTGCAAAAAGAGTCGTTTTTATTTGCAAGGTATGATTTTTTAGCAAACGAGGATAGATACAGGGGTAGGCAATTTATCATTGGGCATACAGGATTTTACTATCCTTTTGTTGACAATGCAAAGATCTGTATAGACACCGGGGCCGTATATTATAAAGAGGCTCCGCTGACCGCTTTTTGTATCGATGAAGGTTTTTTTGTAGATAGCGGTGCTAAACTCTACAAACAAAGTGATTTGCCGAAAAACTGTTGCCCTAATATAATAAAAGAGAGATTAACCCATCATGGATAGAATTTTGGTTGTAGCCGCCCACCCAGACGATGAGGTGCTTGGTTGCGGAGGAACAATAGCAAAGTTGGCCGCATCAGGCTCTGAAGTGTTTATACTAATTTTGGGAGAAGGGGCAACATCAAGAGTCTCGCATGGCGATATGGATACACAGCTGCTTACCGTACAAGCAAAAATGGCCGCACGAACCCTAGGGGCAAAAGATGTATTCTTTGGCGCTCTTCCAGATAATTCATTTGATAGCGTAAAGCTTTTGGATGTCATAAAAATAGTGGAGTCAGCCAAAGAACAAGTGAAGCCAACCGCTGTTTTCACACATTGGGTGCAAGATTTAAATATAGACCACCAAATCACCAATCAAGCCGTATTGACAGCTTTTAGGCCAATATATGGCGAATATTGTAAGGATGTATTTGCGTTTTTTACGCTTTCATCAAGCGAATGGAATTATCCAAATCATTTCGCTCCAAATATATATTTTGATATTTCAGATTATTTGGATATCAAAAAAAACGCAATGAGTTCATACTCAACAGAAATTCGAGACTGGCCGCATCCAAGAAGTCTAGAGGGAATAGAAAATATAGCAAAGATGACTGGACAATGCGTAGGGATGAGGGCGGCCGAGGGATTTTTGCAGCTCAGGGGACTCAGATAATATCGCTCAAAAATTTTACAGAACTATCCGATGATGAAGCCATCGAGGTGCTCGGGTGGCGAAACGAAGAGAGTGTTCGTAGTAACTTTTTCGATAGCTCCATCATCACACAAGATAAACACTTGTCCTTTGTAAAAAGCCTCAGCACAACAACAAGCAGAAGACAGTTTCTAGCCATAAAAGACAATGAAAAAATAGGTGTCGTCTATCTAACAAAGATAAATTCATCCGAGAGCGAATATGAACTTGGAATATATACAAATCCATTTAGCGGTACAAAAAACAAGGGCAGTCTAATTATGGGTAAAATCTTGGATGAATGCAAAAAACTCAATATCACAACTATAAGACTAAATGTCTTCAAAACTAACGAAAGAGCGATTTGTCTTTACAAAAAATTTGGATTTTGCACAATACAAGAAAAAGACGGTGTTATCTTGATGAGCTTATCGCTCTAAAAATATCCTCCGCAATCTCCCAATCTTCAGGCGTATCAATATCTTGCACCATTCTCCTATCTATCTTGACCGCCGCAGAGTGCGTGGCAAAAATAGGCAAACCGTCCAAAAAAGCACTCTTACGCCCGAAGTAAAACTGCGCCGCATCGTGGTATGCTACGGGAAGGTCTTGACTTCTGGTGGAAAAATGCTCAGGAAAAAACATCTTAACTCCGCCGCCATCAAGCACCTTGAACGAACGAAAAATGGGAGCCGCAAAGTCACAAACACTAAAGCTATACTCCTTTTCACCTAAAGCCGTAAAGCCCTCACGTAATAATTCTGGAGTCAAAAAGGCGGACGTGGCGTACACACAACAAGCTACGTCAATGCACGCCCCATTTTTTTCAAGCTCTCTTATAGCGTGAGCTACGACAGGTGTCGTACCGGTAAAATCATCACTAAGCTCCTTTGGTCTTACAAACGGCACCTCTGCGCCGTAAGAAGCCGCTACTTCCGCAATCTCTTTATCATCGGTGGAAACTATGATACGCTCAAAAAGCCCGCTTTTTTTCGCCGCTTCTACCCCATAAGCGATTATCGGTTTACCGCAAAACTCTTTTATGTTTTTTCTGGGAATTCGCTTTGAGCCGCCACGGGCCGGGATAATGCAGACGTTCAACCAATTATCTCTTTTAGCATAGCTATGACAAACTCTTGGCTTTCGTCATCAAGAGAATAAAACATCGGAAGAGATAAGCACTCTTCATAATACCTCAAGGCATTTGGTGTATCTTTTGGCTCAAATCCTAGTTTTTTGTAGTAAGGCTGAGAGTTTATCGGTATGTAGTGAACTTGCGGATATATTTTTTTTGCGTTTAGTTTCCTAAATAGCTCTGCCCTGCTCACACCTGACGCCGCAAAATCAATGCGGGCAATGTATAGATGATACGATGAGTCATAGTCAAAACGATACAACGGCCTTATGTGCTCAAAATCGCCAAAAGCCTCATCATATCTAGCCGCTATCTCTTTGCGACGGTTTACGAACTTGTCAAGCTTGCCTAGCTGCGAAAGTCCTAGCGCGCACTGAAAATCAGTAATACGATAATTAAACCCAAGCTCGTGCATCTCGTAATACCAAGGGTTTGGCCTGCCATTTTCATCAAACGCCTCTTTGTTTTCAAAGCTCTCGGCATCCCTTGCGATACCATGCGAACGAAGCAAGAGCAGTTTTTTGTATACCGCCTCATCGTTTGTCGTTATCATACCACCCTCACCAGTGGTGATATGTTTGACGGGATGAAACGAAAACGTAGATGCATCGCCGACGCTTGCCACACCAGTAGCCCCAAGGGCATGGGCTGCGTCTTCTACTATTTTTATGCCGTATTTTTCTTTGAGCGTTTTTAATCCGTTCAGGTCAACACATCTACCGCTCAAATGAACAGCAAATATAGCTTTGATAGAGCCATCTTTTTTTATAGCGTCTTCGCAAAGATTTAAATCAATATTTCCATCATCTGCAACATCAACAAATATAGGTTTCGCACCAGAATAAACGATGGAGTTTGAAGTAGCTACAAAACTTATAGGGGTCGTCAAGACCTTGTCATCCGGCAACAAAAGAGCAAGTGCGGATAGGTGAAGCGCCGCTGTGCCGTTAGATACCGCAACGGCGTATTTGGAGTCTACTTTGTCGGCAAAAGCTTTTTCAAACTCAAATACTTTCGGCCCAGTAGTAAGATAATCACCACCCAATGCCTCAGCAACCGATACAATATCATCATTGTCGATTGACTGCCTACCGTAAGGTATCATGCACCCTCTATGAGTTTTAGCATCTCATTATTTCCGAGCCACCAATCATTCTTTTCAGAACTATACTCAAAACCCTCTGCAACCTTTTTGCCGCTTTCCCCAACTGGGTTTTTGAAATAATTGATAGACGTATCGGTAAACTTAATGGTCGGCTCAATAACAAAATGGTCGTCAAACTCGATAGTTCTATGACTATCATCTGCTGGGCACATTATCTCATGCAGTTTTTCACCTGGACGAATACCGACTATAGTCATTGGCAAATTAGGGGCAACAGCCAACGCCAGATCTACAACCCTCATAGAAGGAATTTTTGGGACAAATATTTCGCCTCCTTGCATCCTTCCAAAGCTTTTAATGACGAATTCCACACCCTCTTCAAGCGTTATCCAAAACCTCGTCATCCTAGCATCTGTAATAGGCAGTTCTTTCGCTCCGTCACTTACAAGCTTCTTGAAAAACGGTACCACGGAGCCTCTGGAGCCTACGACATTGCCGTATCTTACAACGCTAAACGTAGTTTTTTTGGAGCCTTTTATGTTGTTGGCGGCAACAAAAAGCTTGTCGCTTGCCAACTTGGTAGCTCCATATAAATTAATTGGATTTGCCGCTTTATCCGTAGAAAGTGCCACCACTTTTTCTACACCATTAGCAAGCGCCGCATCTATGACGTTTTGAGCACCGTTGATATTTGTCTTGATGCACTCCATAGGATTGTACTCAGCTATTGGAACGTGCTTGAGGGCCGCCGCATGGACAACAAAGTCCACACCATCCATAGCCTTTAATAGTCTATCCGCATCGCGCACATCACCTATAAAATATCTCATACAAGGGGCGTTAAACTCTGTCGCCATCTCAAACTGCTTTAGCTCATCTCTTGAGTAAACTATTATTTTTTTGGGGTTATATCTAGCCAAAATGGTTTTGACAAACTTTTTACCAAAACTCCCAGTCCCGCCTGTAATTAAAATAGTTTTCCCGTTAAACATTTAGTGCGCCGCAACCTTTGGCAAAGTAATCCCTGTTTGTCCGTGATATTTGCCGCTTCTATCTTTGTAACTCGTCTCGCAATCACTATCGCCCTCAAGGAAAAGCACTTGCGCTATGCCTTCATTGGCGTATATTTTTGCTGGAAGCGGAGTCGTATTGCTTATTTCTATAGTTATGTGCCCCTCAAATTCAGGCTCAAAAGGTGTTACATTGACGATAATGCCACATCTGGCATATGTACTTTTACCAAGGCAAATCGCAAGTACGTTTCTAGGTATTTTGAAGTATTCTATTGTTCTTGCAAGTGCAAACGAGTTTGGCGGAACTATACATATATCTCCGACAAAATCCACAACATTTGCGCTATCAAAATGCTTTGGGTCTACAACGGTAGCATTTATGTTTGTGAATATTTTGAATTCGTTACTTACTCTAATATCATAGCCATATGAACTAAGTCCATAACTAACGACGTCTTTTGTGGTTAATCCCTCCACGAAAGGCTCTATCATTCCCTCTTTTAAAGCCTTCTCTCTTATCCAACTATCTGCTTTTAGTCCCATATAAAACCCGTCAAATTTAATTTTTTACCCATATTTATGCTATTATACGACTAATTACCTAATCCTATGGAGATAAATATGGAATTTGAAAACATAAAAGAGCTGATAAAGATATTCGATAAAAGCTCTGTTACTAAGATAAAAATAGCAAAGGACGACTTTTCTATAGATTTGGAAAAAGCTTCAACTGAAGTGGTAGCTGTAGCGGCTGCTCCAAAAGTAGTTCAACAAGTGCAAACAATAGCCGCAGACATAGAGACACCGGCTCAAACTAGCACGCCAAGAACTGAAGCAAAAGGTGAAGTAGTAACATCCCCAATGGTAGGTACATTTTACAAAGCTCCGTCACCAGACTCTGCCCCTTATGCAAAAGTTGGTGAATATGTCAAAAAGGGGCAGCCGATGGCAATAATCGAAGCCATGAAAATAATGAACGAAATAGAAGCGGAATTTGACTGCAAAATACTTGAAATATGCGTAGAAGACGGGCAGCCGGTAGAATATGATATGCCTCTATTTAGAGTGGAAAAGGCTTAATCAGTGGCAAAAAAAGAACTCAAAAGAATACTTGTCGCCAATAGGGGCGAAATAGCGCTAAGAGCTATCAGAACAATAAAAGAAATGGGTAAAGTAGCTATCGCTGTATACTCTACGGCAGACAGAGATGCTTTGTACCTCAAATATGCGGATGCGGCCGTGTGCATAGGCGGCGAAAAATCTGCGCAAAGCTATCTGAATATTCCAGCGATAATAGCTGCGGCTGAAGTAACAGAAGCGGATGCAATATTCCCGGGATACGGCTTTTTGTCAGAAAACGAGAATTTCGTTGAAGTGTGCGAAAAACACGGAATAGCTTTCATAGGACCCTCAACTACCGTTATGAACCTTATGAGTGATAAATCAAAAGCGAAAGATGTCATGAGGGAAGCCGGAATACCTGTCATCCCTGGCTCTGCCGGTATCATCACAAATATGGAAGATGCCAAAAAGACTGCGGCAGAAATAGGCTACCCCGTAATAATGAAAGCTTCAGCCGGCGGTGGCGGCAGAGGCATGAGAGTTGTAGAAGACGAAAGCTACCTAGAAAATGCATATCTAGCGGCAAGCTCTGAAGCGGAGTCTGCTTTTGGCGACGGCTCTATATACATGGAAAAGTACATCAAAAAGCCAAGACACATAGAGATGCAAGTGGTTGCCGACAAATATGGCAACGTAATACATCTTGGCGAGAGAGATTGCTCACTTCAAAGAAGACACCAAAAACTAATAGAGGAATCCCCGGCAATACTGCTTGACGAGGCAACAAGAAAAAAACTGCATGAAACGGCAGTTAAAGCTACAAAATATATTAAATATGAAAATGCCGGAACATTTGAGTTTTTGGCAGATGAGCAACGAAACTTCTATTTTATGGAAATGAATACAAGGCTCCAAGTAGAGCACCCAGTAAGTGAAATGGTATCTGGCGTTGACATAATAGAACTAATGATAAAAGTAGCTGAAGGCGAAGAGCTGCCGTCACAAGAGACGATTACATTAAAAGGCCACTCAATAGAGTGCAGAATAACAGCCGAAGACCCAGTAAGATTCCTACCAAATCCTGGCAAAATCAAACAATGGATAGCTCCAGGTGGAAGAAATGTAAGGGTTGATAGTCACTGCTACGCTGGCTATATCGTGCCTCCACACTACGATTCACTCATCGGTAAGCTGATAGTTTGGGGAGAAACAAGAGACAGAGCAATAGCCAAAATGAGTGAAGCGCTCAGAGAATTTGAAGTTGGTGGTATCAAGACGACTATAGATTTCCATAAAAAAATGATGGCAAATCCTGATTTTGTATCAAATAACTACGATACTAAGTATTTGGAAAATTACAAGGGCTAGCAAAAAGCTACCCTTTTTGGAACGGATTTTGTTTTTAAAAGGCAAAAATACCGAAAAAAGGTTGACCGATGAAGATAGGTGAATACAAAGTAACTGACTACGGCACAAAACAATTAAAAAATGACAAAAAAATGGAGTCGACGCAAACAGAAGGCACTAGCTCTGCGACAACTACAGAAAATAGTCTTACATCCAAAAATGCGGCTTTTGTTAGCGATGTAAAAGCCATCAATGAGACAATGCTGGGGATTGAGCTTGCAAATAGTTCAATGCAGAAAATAAGCGGCGACAAAATGGAAGAAGCCGTAAAAGACCTAAGAAATATCACGGCTTCACTAAAAGATATGTTGTCAAAAAGCTTTGCCGCAACAAATGAGAGCAAAGAAGACTACAGCGTTGATGCGATCAAAACAAAACTACAGGGGACAAACCCAACAAATCTTCACGATTTCGATTACCTAGCCACAAAAGCAACAAGCCTTCTCGCATAAAAAATTGAGAGGGAGCGCCTCTCTTTTTTTAATTTGGCAATCTAATAACTTTTACTTTCGCTGCAGCCTTTAACTTCTCAAAATAATCTTTTATCGCATCTTCTTCTTTTTTAGATGACATCTTCTCGCTAACTTCGTTTCTAACCGCCTCAAACTCTGGCACACTAAAATCTTTTTTATCTTTTATATAAAACGAAACAAACTCTTCTTTAACCGGTAAAATTTGACTAAAAGAGCCGTCAGCCGTATTTTTGAGTATATATACCAATGACGGGTCAAGAGTTTTTGTATCTATCGATATTTCCTCTTTTGTCACTGAAGGCTCGCTTGTCATTGGAGAACCTATAAGTCTCACCAGAGCACTCTTGTCTTTTGATGAATATTGAATCGCATCTATTATTGACGGAGTAGAAAACTCTTGTTTATTATTTTCGTAATATAGTTTCAAGTCTTTTTCGTCAACAGGGGTGAACTTTTGATAGGTAATTTTTTGAAACAGCCTCTCTCTAGCCATTTTATTTTTCACATCCGTTTTATACTCGCTATAGCTTATTAGTCTTGCACTCAAAGCATCTTGAAACTGAGTTAATGTCATTTTATTAGAAGCTGCTATTTGCTCTATTTTTCTGTCAACGTCAAAGTCTTCAATCTGAATATTTTGCTTTGCAAGTTCAGCTTCTTCTAGTTTTTGCTCAATCAAAGCCTCAACTGCATCTTTTCTCGATATCTTTCTTTGCTCGCTGAGCTTGACTATCTCGTACATAGTCACAACCTTGCCGTTTACCGTCAAAGCTACACCGTCCACAACTCCGGCATTAAGCACGCAAGCTGCTGCAATCGAACAAAAAAACATCTTTTTCATCAGTAGTCCATATAAAGTTAAATTGCTTTCATTTTACTACATTTATCTTTTAACTCTAGGCCGTGCGAAGCTTATAAATATTAGCCAAAGCAAACAAATAAAAAGTTGGAACGCTTTGTGCTTTAATCCTGAAAAATTCAACTAAAGGTTTGAAGATGGGCTTTCGAATCAACACAAACGTAGCGGCAATGAACGCACACAACTATGGGGTTATGAACAATAGAGAACTTGATAGCGCACTATCAAAACTCTCATCTGGTCTTAGAATTAATACGGCAGCAGATGACGCATCCGGTATGTCTATTGCGGATAGTTTGAAATCTCAGGCAAACGCTCTAGGCCAAGCTGTTAGAAACGCGAATGACGCTATCGGTATCATCCAGACTGCAGACAAAGCGATGGATGAGCAGATCAAAATACTAGATACCATTAAAGTAAAAGCAACACAGGCGGCTCAAGACGGTCAAAGTGCACTTTCACGACAAGCGCTTCAAAATGACGTCGTAAGACTTCTTGAAGAACTTGACAATATTGCCACAACAACATCATTTAACGGTATGAGCCTTCTTGCTGGAGCTTTCACAAACAAAGAGTTTCAAATAGGCGCATACTCAAACCAAACGGTAAGAGCTTCAATCGGCGCCACAAGCTCTGACAAAATAGGTTCTGTTAGATATGAAACATCAAAAACAATAAGTGCGGCTGGAATTGCTGCCCTTGTCTTCTCAAACTCTGACGGCACCCAAACAACACTACAAGGTGTTAAAATTTCAAACAGCGCCGGAACTGGTCTTGGCGTTCTTGCCGAGGCTATCAATAAAGCGTCAGATACAACTGGCGTTAGAGCAAGCTATAGAGTTGTTACGACTGGTTCCGCCGCGGTCGCAGCAGGAGATGTGAGGAACCTAAGGATTAACGGCATCACTATAGGCGATATTTTGGATATGAAAGAGAGTGACTCAAACGGCAACCTAGTCAATGCAATTAATGCTGTAACTCACCAAACAGGTGTTTACGCTAGTATAGATATTATGGGTAGACTAAATCTAACGTCAACTGATGGCAGAGGTATTAATGTACAAACCGGAAGCGCTGGTGGTATATATGAATCACCTGGAATTCTCGGCTTGCATATGTCTGGTGCAGCGACTGCGGCAATGGATACAAGTAATTACGGTAGATTGACGCTTGTTACACTAAGCTCAAAAGATATCATAGTTGACGACGCAAATAACTACCTAGATAAAGATTTGAACTCTGCTGGCTCAACGACATCCATGAACCTTAGGGATGTAAGAGGTAACTTCCTAGCTACACAAGGTCTTGCGGCTGGCGCATACGCAAACGGCGCAGAATCTGGTGCATCCTCAAAATATCTAGGCTCAGGTGTGACCACAAGAACTGGCGCAATGATGGTTATGGATATTGCTGAGTCAGCCATGAAACAGCTTGATAGAATTAGAGCAGACCTTGGTTCTGCGCAACAGCAGCTGACAGTTACGATAAACAACATATCTGTCACACAAGTGTCTGTTACGACAGCAGAGTCTCAAATTAGAGACGTTGACTTTGCCGAGGAGTCTGCAAACTTCTCAAAAAGAAATATCCTTGCTCAGTCTGGCTCTTTTGCTATGGCTCAGGCAAACACGATACAGCAAAACGTACTCAAACTTCTTCAATAATATTTTCGGAGGGGCTTTTGCCCCTATTGCGAGTTCTACACACCCATAAAAAAATCACAAACTCCACGCCAAGGCTTCAAATGAACAGTGATATTTACTATAAAAATTTAAATGCTTTAGAAGCAGTAAATCCAACGCTATATTATAAACTTTCATCCATAACCGAAAATACAAAATATGACGTCACACTTTCTACAAAAGACCCACTAGATATAAATCTCATAGAAATAGCCGGTAAAAAAAAGATGTACGCAAATCCTGTAGAGGAAACATTAAAACAAATTACCGGTTTTGAGGAGTATCTGAGATATCCATTTTTGGCCTTTTATGGCTTTGGCAATGGGGTGTTTTTGAAAGCTATTTTACAAAATGAAGTGCATAAAAAAGTAGTTGTTATCGAACCTGAAGAGGAGATTCTTTTTATAGCTTTGCACTTTGTAGATTTTAGTGAAGAAATCAAAAACGAGAGGCTAGTATTGTTTCTTGAGGCGAATGCAGACTATCCGGCGATAAGATGGTTCATCGGCACAAACAAATTTGGGCAGTTTTTGAAAACATATACTCTACAGATAATGTCGCCTTACTACAACAAATATCAAGGCAATATGGTCAAAGTCAATAAAATCTTTGTAGATGCAATTTTGCATTTTATTAGGGCTCACGGCAATGATGCAGAGGACTCACTGATTGGAATAGACCATTTTTGGCAGAACATACCTAGAATGTTAAAAAATCCGTCTTTTTATGAGCTTTTGGGCAAAAAAAATGCAGATACAGCCATTATAGTCTCAACTGGGCCATCACTAACAAAACAGCTTCCGCTACTAAAAGAGATACAGAGGCACGTAACCATTATTAGTGTTGATGCAAGTATGCCAATCTTGGAAAAATGGGGAATAAAGCCCGACATCGTTACATCGCTCGAAAGAGTCAAAGAGACTGCAAAGTTTTTTAAAAATACAAGCAAAAAATTTCAAAAAGATGTGGTATTCCTATCATCCGCATTGCAACATAAAGAAATATATAAAAATATAAAAGATGGGCAACTGGTCGTTGCGATGAGGCCTTTTGGGTATATGCAATTACTGGGCATAGACGATTATGGATATATCGGAATCGGAATGAGTAGTGCCAATATGGCTTTTGAGCTTGCCTTCTTGATGGACTATAAATCTGTAGTATTTATCGGGCAAGATCTTGCGTATGGAAGCGACGGAAAAAGCCATGCTCAAAATCACGTATACGGGGAAGATGAGGTAAAAACCAAAGATGGTGATAGTTTTATAACAGCATATGGCGGAAACGGCATGGCAAGAACAAACGATATTTGGAGAATGTTTTTGGGCTTCTTCGTCTCTGCGATAGCAGATGCAAAAAAATATCTAATCGCCTACAACTGTACAGAGGGCGGCGTACGAATCGACGGCACAGTTGAAATACCATTTGAAGAGGCGATGTCTAAGTTGGTTGATAGAGGCTTTGTAAAAGAGCAAATAAAGCTAGAAGCTCCATCCGATAAAACGTATGCAAAACACATAAGGCATGTACATAAAAATTTAAAAACAATGCTCAAATACGCAAAAGATGCCAAAAAATCGATAGAAAAACTATTTTTAGATGTTGCAAAAGAGTGCACCACATTGGAAAATCTAAACAAAGCTAACAAGCTAGAAAAAATCAACTTCGATAGAGTAAAAAAACTACTAGAGAGAATAGATGTTCTAAAAGAGATTTCTGCAACGGAGACTTTTAGAAGAATGTTTTGGGATACGACGCAGTCTTACATATTATCGCAGGAGCTTGATTTAGCCGTTATAGCCGTTAAGCCATTTAAGACTGAGATTGAGCAAAAAGCGAAAATGATAGAGTTTTTATTTGGACATAAAGCTTGGCTTTTTATGCTGGCTGGCGGCATAGATGCGGTACTTATAACTATAGAAAAAAATAAATATTTAATAGACGAAGAGCTTGAGAGGCTAAAAACGAAAAAAGGCTGAATGGGAAATCCCATCCAGCCCCAGAAACCCAGAAACTATTAAATACTACTGAAGTAGTCTTAGTACGTTTTGTTGTACAGAGTTTGCTTGGCTCATAGCGTATGAACCAGATTGCGCAAGGATATTTCTTTTTGAGAAGTTAGCCGACTCAGCAGCGAAGTCAACATCTCTAATTTGAGATTCAGCCGCTGTAACGTTAACTTGAGTTACAGAAATATTGTTAATAGTTGATGTCAACTGATTTTGTGTAGAACCAAGACCAGATCTAATTTTATCAAGCATTTTCATTGCAGACTCTGCGATGTCCATAACTAGCATAGCCCCAGCCCTTGTTGTAACACCAGCCCCAAGATAAGTACCAGAAGCAGCACCAGATTGTTGCTTATTAGCATAAGCACCGATAGCGTTACCCTCTGATACCTTCCAGTTACCAGTTACACTTCTAAGGTTTTGCGTAGTTGACTTATTGTTCGTCGCAACCGCAGCATTTAGGTTAGTGTCAGAAGATGAAACTATAATATCTCTAGCATTTAGAGAAGTTAGCGTAAGTCTACCGTATGTAGTAACAGATGCAGTTGTAGCACCTGACATACCAGTTGCAATTATACCTCTACCATCAGTAGATGTAAGCGATAGTTTGCCTTGCTCATCTATTGAAGCAACAACACCAGTCTGAGTAGTAGCTGCATTGATAGCATTTCTTAGCGCACCATCTTCGTCGCTTGCTTTTACGGTAAGGGTACCGATAGTAATACCATTGATAACCATATTACCAGTACTTCCGGCAGCAACAGCAGCAGATGCCGTAGCAACAACCTTCACGCTTGCTTTTACGCCAGTTACATCAGAAACCTTATTGATAGCCTCAGCCAATGCACCAAGACCTGTTCCGGCAGTATTTGATATTTTAACGCTAGCAACCGTAGTTGTAGAGCCGTCAATATTTGTAAACTTAAGAGTGTTAGAGCTACTTCCAGCCGTTAGAGTAGCAGAAGTTTCAGTTCTAACAGAACCTATTTTTGCAGACGTAGTATCGCCGATTGTTACGTTTACAGTCTCTCTTGAGTATGCACCTATTTGGAACTGCTTATTTGTAAAGCTACCAGATAGTAGGTTTAGACCATTGTAAGAAGTAGTATTAGCGATATTGTCAAGCTCTTCAAGAAGCTTGCCGATGTCGTTTTGAATAGCTTGTCTTGATTGCAAGCTTTGACCGTCCGCAGCAGCCTGCGTAGCTTTAGTTTTGATTGTATCTAGTATTTTGATTTGCTCGTCCATCGCTTTGTCAGCTGTTTGAACCATTGCAATCGCATCATTCGCATTTTTGATTGACTGACCAAGTGAGTTAGCTTGAGATTTCAAACTATCCGCAATAACCATCCCTGATGCGTCATCCGCAGCGGTATTGATTCTAAGTCCTGAAGAAAGTCTTGATAGGGAAGTATCTAGCTCTCTGTTGTTCATGGTCGCACTTGTATGTGCATTCATCGCAGCGATGTTGGTGTTAATTCTGAAACCCATCTTAAATCCTTTTGTTTGATGTTCGGCATCCTTGCCTTGACAAATACAATATCGAATTTTTTATAAAACAATTTAATTTTTTTTGAGTAGAATTTTTCCCTTTTAAAAAAGCTAATAAATTAAGGTATTAATATTTGAAAAATCTGATAATTGTCGAATCACCGGCAAAAGCAAAAACATTAAAAGGTTTTTTGGGCAAAGACTATGCCGTTGTAGCTAGCAAAGGTCACATAAGAGACCTGCCAAAAAATAATTTCGGTATAAAAATAGACGGTTCATCCTTTACCCCGGACTATAGCGTAACAGATGACCATAAGGCAATAGCGGCAGAGCTAAAAAAACTATCCAAGGAAGCCGAAACGGTATATCTGGCAACGGACGAGGATAGAGAAGGGGAAGCGATAGCCTATCATATAGCGCAGGTTATTGGCAAAGACGAAACGAAACTACCGAGAATAGTTTTTCACGAAATTACCAAGAATGCCATACTAAAAGCACTTGATAACCCTAGAAAACTAAATATGGATATGGTAAATGCGCAGCAGGCGAGAAGGCTACTCGATAGAATAGTCGGGTATAAACTATCTCCACTGATAGCGTCAAAAATTCAAAAGGGGCTTAGCGCAGGACGCGTACAATCAGCCTCTCTTAAAATAGTGGTCGACAAAGAAAGGGAAATACGAGCTTTTGTCCCAGTGGAATATTACGACTTAAAAGCATTGTTTGATAAAAAAATCGAAACGACGCTTGCAGAGGCATTTGGCGAAAAAATAGACAAGCTAAGCGTAAAAACAAAAAAAGATGCTGACAAGATAGTAGCTGCGGCTAATTCCGAGGGCTTTGCCGTATCAAAAATAGAGACAAAGAAAAAAGTATCAGCCTCCCCTGCCCCATTTATGACATCGACATTGCAACAAGCGGCGTCATCTCAGCTCGGCTTTTCACCGAAAAAGACGATGATGGTCGCACAAAAGCTATATGAGGGCGTTGAGACACACAAAGGGACAAGCGGCGTCATAACATATATGAGAACGGACAGCCTAAACATAGCTAAAGAGGCACAAGAGGCGGCAAGAGAGCTGATAGGAAAGCTATACGGGGACAAATATCTTCCAAAATCACCGAAAGTGTATAAAACAAAATCTCAAGGAGCGCAAGAGGCGCACGAAGCTATACGCCCAACAATGATAAAGCTAACGCCAAATGACGCAAAGAGGTATCTAAAAGCGGATGAACTAAAGCTATACACTCTAATTTATAATAGATTTATGGCTTCACAAATGAAAGACGCAGAATTTGAAAGTCAAAATATATTTATAGCTTCTAAAAGCCTGGTATTTAAAGCAAGCGGCTCGAAGCTCGTATTTGATGGTTTCTATAAAGCACTGGGAAGCGAAGACAAAGACAAACTATTGCCTGATGTCGCACAAAACGAAGCACTAAAACTTCAAAAAGTTACGGCTGAGCAAAAATTTACAGAACCACCGTCAAGGTATTCAGAGGCCGGACTCGTAAAACAACTAGAATCTCTTGGCATAGGCAGACCGAGTACTTATGCCCCAACCATATCCACACTAGACGATAGAGGCTATATCAAAATAGAAAATAAGCAAATAGTGCCCGAAGAGGTTGCATTCAAGGTTATAGACGTCCTTGAAAAACATTTTGAGGAGATAGTCGATAGCGGCTTTACCGCAAAAATGGAAGAAGAGCTTGATAAAGTCGAAGAAGAAAAAAAGGATTGGCAAAAACTTCTAGCCGAATTTTATGAAGGCTTCATCAAAAAAATAGACGAGGGCAAAAAGAAAATAGAAAGCCAAAAAATAGCGATTCCAATAGATGAAGACTGTCCTGAATGCGGCAAGCCTCTTGTAAAAAGAGCTGGTAGATTCGGCGAGTTCATATCTTGCTCGGCGTATCCAAAATGCAAATACACGAGAAACATCAAAAAAGAAGGCGAAGAGGAAAAACCTCGTGCAATAGAAACAGATATAGACTGCGACAAATGCGGCTCAAAAATGGTAGTAAAATCATCTAGAAGAGGTGATTTTTTGGCCTGCTCAGCGTATCCAAAATGCAAAAATACAAAACCGCTCAAAGAGCCAAAAGCGGCTGCTGTGCCGTGTCCTCTATGTGGCGGCAAAGTGCTTGAGAGAAGCTCAAAAAGAGGAAAATTCTTTGGTTGTGAAAACTATCCAAAGTGCAAATTTATATCAAAATATGAACCGTCGACGGTAAAATGTGAAAAATGCGGCGGGGTTACAGCACATAAACAACTAAAAACAAAAGAGTATTACGAGTGTCTAGACCCCGAATGCAAACACAAAACAGAAATAAAGGGCGTCTCATCAAAATAGGCATTTTATCGGACACGCATCGCAAAGCTGGACGTGCGAAAAAGATAATAGAGCTAATGTCATCGGTCGGGTGTGAGCATATCATACATGCCGGTGACATCGTAGAGGAGCTAGTGCTAAAGGAGTTAAAGAAAAGCTCAATACCGTTTACCGCTATATTTGGGAATAATGACAAGCACCTCAGGGACGTAAAAGACGAATACTCGCTTGTCTATGAGCCGTCATATTTTGAACTTGGCGGCCTACGCTTCAAACTAATGCATATCCCAATATATCTCAATCCGGATGCTGATATTGTTATATTCGGGCACACTCACAAAAAATACATCAACTTTACGGGTAAAACGCTATTTTTGAACCCAGGCGAGGCGTGTGCGAGAAACAAAGAGTTATCAGAGTGCCTAACGCTTGAGATAACAGAAGATAAATTTATAGTCACTTACTACTACAGAAAAATCAAAACAGACGTATGGAATACGCACGAAACGGAGTTTATTAGATGAGCAAACAAATACTTTTATGCGCAATATCAAACGTACAAAGCGGAAATTGCGCAGAAGATTGCACTTTTTGCGCACAAAGCGCTAGATACAAAACTGGAATTGACGCTTTTAAATTCAAAGAACCATCAACGGTAATACAAGAGGCAAAAAAAGCCAAAAGTGCAGGCGCAATAGGTTTTTGTCTTGTTACGAGCGGCTTTGGACTTGATAGTAAGAAAACAGAATATCTCGCATCTTTGGCAAAAGCCGTCAAAGCGGAAGTTGACGGACTATTTTTGATAGCGTCTGCTGGAATAGCTGACACGAAATCTCTTAAAGTGCTAAAAAACGCTGGAATAGATAGCTACAATCACAACCTTGAGACATCGGAAGAATTTTACAAAACAATATGCACGACGCACTCTTGGAGCGAAAGATATACGACTTGCGAAAATGCAAAATCCGTCGGGCTAATGTTGTGTGCAGGTGGAATATTTGGACTTGGGGAGAGTGATAAAGATAGAGACTCTCTGCTGGCATCTCTAAAATCACTAAATCCAATGAGTAGCCCAATGAATTTTTATCATCCAAACCCTGCCCTGCCAATAAAACAAAGCAATATAAATGCCGATGAAGCACTGAATGTCATCAAAAAAGCAAAAAAAGAGCTTGAGAATACGGTCATAATGGTAGCCGGCGGCAGGGAGTGCACATTTGGGGATAGGCAGATAGAGATATTTGACGCTGGATGTGGGGCTATGATAGTGGGCGACTATCTCACCACTTGCGGGCAAGAGCCGACAAGCGATTATGAGTTAATCAAAAAAGCAGGCTTAGAACCAATGCTAGAGTGCCCTTTTACACATTAAATCTAAAGTGCATTACGTCGCCGTCACAGACGACGTACTCTTTGCCCTCTAGTCTCATTTTTCCTTTTTCTTTTGCCCCTTGTTCGCCGCCGTTTGCAACATAATCATCATAAGCGATAACCTCGGCACGGATGAAGCCCTTTTCAAAGTCATTGTGTATTACGCTAGCAGCCTTTGGAGCTTTCCACCCTTTCTCAATCGTCCACGCCCTAACCTCTTTAACTCCTGCGGTAAAGTAGCTGATAAGGCCTAGTTTATGAAACCCTTTTCGTATTATTTGATCAAGGCCTGACTCTTCAACGCCGAGTCCTTCAAGCATCTCAAGTCTCTCCTCATCAGACAAGCCGACAAGTTCTTCTTCGATTTTTGCACAAATTTTGATTACATCCGCACCTTTTTCTTCTGCAAATTTTAATAGCGCTTCATAGTGCGGATTAGTCCCCGCAAGCGCATCCTCGTCAACATTTGCGGCGTACATTATCTCTTTTGCCGTAATTAGTCTAAGTTCACGACTAAGCTCGGCGAACGCTTCATTGTCCTTATCGGGAAAGCTAATTGCCAAGGCACCTGAATTCATGTGCTCTAGTAGTTTTTTTGCTTCAACGAGCATCGCCGCCGCACTTTTGTCTGTTTTTGCTTGTTTTTCAAGTCTTTCTATACGCTTTTCAAGACTTTGAATGTCTGCCAACAACAATTCTGTCTCTATAATTTCTATGTCTCTTAGCGGGTCTACGCTATTTTCGACATGCGTAATATTTCCATCTTCAAAGCATCTGACAACATGAAGCACCACGCCTACGTCTTTGATGTGTCCCAAAAACTGATTGCCAAGCCCCTCGCCTTTGCTCGCACCCTTTACAAGTCCCGCTATATCCACGAAATCAACGGTTGAGTGTTGTATCCTCTCAGGGTTTACTATCTTGGCAAGCTCCTCTAGTCTTTTGTCGGGAACCGGAACTATCGCCTTATTTGGCTCTATCGTACAAAAAGGGTAGTTTGCAGCCTCTGCATTTTGCGCTTTTGTTAGTGCATTAAAAGTTGTCGATTTTCCTACATTTGGCAGACCTACCAGCCCTACTCCAAGTTCCATTTATTACCCTTGCTAAATATAAATTATCCCGTAAATATAGCGTAAAAACGATAAGTCCGGCCAATTATACGGTGTCGATATCGGTCAAAAATAATGACAAATTTTATTTTTGTCTTATTTAAAAGCGATATAATCCTCTTATTGGAAGCTAACTTTTATGGCTTTTAAAAGGAGGGTACTTACCATGAGAAATGTTCTAAAAAACGGGGTATTGGTTGCCGCACTTTGCGCATCTTTTAGCGGGTGTACGTACAACTTTTCAAACTGGGGCGCTTGGCAAGATGACAAGGCTGGGGAGAGATATGCCGCAGAGGTGTTGACGAGTGAAGTCAAAGATGGTGCAATATATGGCACGGCAAAGGTTTATAGCACAGGCAACGTTGTAAACTATGTTCAAAGACCATACATCAAAACAGAAGAGCCTTTCAAAAAAGGGTTTACTATTTTTGTAGACAAAAAATAACCCAAGTACTCCGGGCTGCTCTTGTCTTCGGCGTTGCAGTTAGTTGCACGCCGGAGGCTCTGTTTTTATCTTTCTAGTTTGGTATATGAATCACCAACTATCTCTATTGTTGACGATGCAATTTTGATCTTTTCACCAGCCTCATTAATTTTTTTTAAAATGCCCCTATATAACTCCGTCTTTGTGGTTCTACGTTTTTTATAATCCACAACATAGCGAAGCGAAAACTCAATCCAATTGTCGGTAGCAACGATAAAAATACTAGGTTTTACACAAGCACTTTCAACCGCAAATTTTTTGGTCAAAATCCCCCAGCTTGCTTCTGCCGCAAGAGAATATTCGCCTATTATGTCGTTTGCGCTCTCCAATAGCACCTTCTCAACGAGAGCCACATCACTACCGTAACGGATGGGGATTGCAATCTCATCCCACAAAAATGGAAAATTGCCGGAATAATTAAAAACAGGGTCTTTAAAAATATAACTATTGGCAATCCTAACTATTCTACCGGTATATTGATCGGCTTTTACCCATTCTCCGCACTCCATAAGCGTCGTACGCAAAATCCCTATATCGATTACATCACCCGTTATTGAGCCTACCTTAACCCTGTCGCCGACATTATAAAAAGACGAGAAGGTAATGGCTAGCCACCCTGCAATACTGACAATTACCTCCTGCAAGGCAAATGCAATCCCACCGCCTATAACCCCCATGGCGATAGCAAAATTGTCAATGTCTTTTTTGAACACAAAAATAATAATAACAACAAAAAATGCGTATGATAAAAAGCTAACGCTCTTTCTTAATTTATATCTGGTGTTTATATTCTCGGTATGTTCAGCAATAGTACGACGTAAAAATTTTGAAATAAAGAAAATAAAGAGTAATGCAACCCCGATATACAACAGATTAAGGACAGATTGACTTGAGGTGATGATGGAATAAAAATCGCCCAAAGTTTGCATGCTACCACCCTCTTTTTTTATGATTTTCTTATTATGAGCCTTATGTTTTCATTTTTGCTACGCATCTTTAGCCACTCTTCCAATCTTTTTATTTGGGCTTTTGACAGACTCCCTTTTGCGCTAGCGTTTACTACCAAAGTCTGAACTATTTTATTTTTATCCTTTGCATCTTGCGTCATAGCTCTTGACAAGATAACGTCAAAAAATTGCGGAAATAGCACCGTAAGCTCTGAAGATATTGTCTCGTAAAGCTCTGTCTGCTCTTGTGTGGCGGCGAGCTTCGCTCTAAGCTCTCTTATCTGCTTATCTTGAGACTCCAGCAAAAGCACATTATTTTTGTACAGGTCACCGACTATATCGGCTTTGATACTTGAAATGTCGACGTTTTCATGCTCTCCACTTTGATATACTTTCAGCTTTGAACCTTTAAGCACCCCATTTATCAACGTCGCTTTCGCCTTGTCTATGCTAGGTTGTGGTATATACTCCCCTACTAAAAATACTTTAATCTCTTTTGTTTTTGGCTCTATCTTTACCTGTGCCACACTCGTATTTTTAAAATTCATGTGCTCATTTACAAAAACATTTGCCTTTGCTTTGAATATCTCATCTTCAACGAGTTGATAAGCAAGATATGAACTTGGCAGTACGGTTGCGACAACTATGATGGCTATGTATCGCTGAGCTTTTTTTGCCAAAGTCTCATCTACATATTTTTTTTCGGCAACGTGGAATATCCGAACAATAAGAAATGATGAAGCCGATATAAAAACAAAGTTGATTACGTACAGATAAAATGCGCCAAAAAAATAACTCCAATGCCCAGTAGCAAGCCCAAATCCAGCGGTACAAAGCGGTGGCATCAATGCGGTAGCTATCGCCACTCCAGGTATGACATTTGTCTTCTCTTTTCTAGTTACGGCTACTATGCCTGCTAGCCCGCCAAACAACGCTATTAGCACATCCCAAAAAGTAGGTGTAGTTCTTGCTAAAAGCTCTGACTGTACCGTATCGAGCGGCGAAATGAAAAAATAAACGGCGGATGTCAAAAGACCTATTACGGTGGCTATGGCTAGATTTTTAAAAGATTTTCGAAGAAGCGTGAAGTCGTTAATACCGGCGCCATAACCCATTCCGATTATTGGCCCCATTAGCGGGGATATGAGCATTGCGCCTATTATAACGGCGGTAGAGTTTACGTTTAGGCCGACGGAGGCCACGAAGATAGCAAACATCAAAACCCACAGGTTGCTACCCCGCATCTCAACGTCGCCACGTATTCTCTCATCTATGACGACGTCATCAGCCTTGTCATCGGTAAGGCTAAGCCTTGCGGCAACTAGCTCTTTTGCATTCAGCCAAAATTTTTGTTCTCTAAAACTAGGCAATACAAACCTCCAAACAGCCAGCCGCCGCCAAAATTGACCGCTCTGCCTTTTGCATCTTTTTCAAAAATTCAACCATTGTCCTGACCGGTGTGCCGCTTGCGCCGTGCGGATTGTAATCCCACGCCTTTTCTACGTATGCAGGCCCTGCTATATCAAGATGTGCCCATTTTTGTTTATTTTCGTCATAAACAAACTCATCAAGGAACATTGCAGCAGTAATTGCGCCGCCGTAACGTGAGCTAGAACAATTGGATATATCCGCTATTTCGCTCTTAATGAGTTTTCTTAGGTGTTTATTGAACGGCAATGTCGCCATCAAATCTCCGGCTTCCTCGGAGGCTGATAAAATAAGTTTTTTTAGCTTCTCATTGTGTCCCATGACTCCGCTCGTGTACTCACCTACAGCAACCACGCAAGCCCCTGTAAGAGTAGCCATGTCAATCATATAATCAAAAGGTTTGCCCTCTTTTTTGAAATAATCTTGCGCATAGCAAAGAACATCGGCAAGAACAAGTCGTCCCTCTGCATCCGTATTTCTTATCTCTATAGTTTTTTTATTTTTTGCCCTTAGCACATCATCCGGCTTATATGCGTTTCCACCTATCATATTTTCACAAAGCCCCAAAAAGCCGTGAATTTCAACGTTTAGATTCAGCTTTGCAGCTGCCTGCATAATACCGATAACTGCACATGCACCGGCCTTATCGGCCTTCATCGTCACCATATAATCCGACGGTTTTAGGCTAAGACCGCCGCTATCATATGTAAGCCCTTTGCCTATTAGCACTATTCGTTTTGTCGGGGTTGTGCCTTTTGGTTTGTAGCTCATATGCGCCATTCTAGGGGGGTGTGCCGATGCTCTCGCCACAGATAAGAAAGCTCCCATCTCTTGTGTTTTTAGAAATTTTTCATCGTAGACTTTGCACTCAAAGCCACATTCAGTTGCCACTTTCTCCGCAATAGTCGCCACCTGAATAGGGGTAGCGTCGTCAGGGGTCGAATTGACTATATCTCTCACGAAATTAACACTTGCGGCAACGCTCAACGAATCGTCGATAATTTCGCAAAGTTTTTGCTCCGACAGTACCGATTTTTTCGGTAATACCGAAGATATATATATACTTTTGAGAAGTGACTCTTTCTTCTCGCTCTTATACCAATCAAACGAATAAGCGCCAAGCACAAAGCCCTCCGCAAAAGCGGCGCAGAAAAGCTCCGCGTCGGAGCATGCCTCGACTTTTGCGCTCTTGAATGAGAAGTTTTTTAGGGCATTATAGGCCTTTGCGGCACCCACCTTAATCTCTTCTGCGTCAAACTCTTTTAGCTTTAAATACAGTTTTTTCGAACCGCTTACATAAAAACAGTCGCAGCCATCCTTAAAAAATCCGGATTCCTCTAAAGCTTCAATATCTAAGTCTCCGACAAATTTCTTTATTGACGGCTTTTTTTCCAAAAATACTATTTGAACGTCAGCTTTTACTGAAGCTATATCTTTATTTTTAAATGTTATTTTCATTATTTTCTACCCTCGGAAGTTTTTGTTTTGGCCTTGAAGCCTTGTTGACGTAATAGTAAAAAGTTCCCAAAATAACTGCTGCAAAAGGCAACGCAAAATACCAGTGAGCCTTAACGTATTTGATGGCGTGCAAAATTATCTCACCTAAAAAATATGTAAGAACAATAGTAATAGCAGCCCATATAAAAGCGCTTATTAAGTTTATAAAAGCGAATTTTATCTTATCGTATCTTGTGGTTCCTATGGCCATAGGTATAATGGTACGAAGGCCGTATAAATAACGCTGTATAAATATTATAGGCCAGCCGTATTTTTTTAAAAGCAGATGAGCGAGCGCCACTTTTCGTCGATGCGATTTAAAGTAATTGAGCGTATATTTTTTATTGTATCTGCCGACATAAAACCAGACCTGATCCCCGACAAAACCGCCAAAACCGGCAACTATAATCGCCAAAAACACATTCATATGCCCAGTATGAGACAAAAGCCCAGCCATAACGAGACCGAGCTCCCCCTCCATCATGCTCCACACAAAAAGAATCGGGTAGCCATGCTCCGTCAGGAGCCTTATGAGGGTCTCTTCCATCTGCCGCCTATACCGTTAAAATAGAGTAAACTTCTGTTATCTCTTCTAGCTTGCCTCTGCCGGGCAAAAATCCAAGTTCAACAACAAAGCATGCCTCAACGCATTTACCGCCGGCTTTGTTTATCAAATTTGCGGCAGCAACAGCAGTGCCACCAGTCGCTATAAGGTCATCAACAAGCAACACCCTAGCATCTTCGACCCCTCTAAAAGCATCTAGATGTATCTGTACTTCATCTGTGCCGTACTCAAGGGTATATTTCTCACTTACAACCGTACTAGGCAACTTACCTGGCTTTCTTATTGGCACAAAACCAAGACCGAGCGACATCGCCAAAGCGGAAGCAAATATAAAGCCTCTGCTTTCTATTCCGGCGATAAAGTCAAGATTGTAGTCTTTGTATCTTTCGTGAAAATGGGACATAAGCATTGAGTATGCTTCGTGGTTATTCAAGAGGGTGGTGATGTCTTTGAACATTATCCCAGGTTTTGGAAAATCGGGGATATCCCTGATTGAAGAGACAATGATGCTTTTTTCTAGCTCGCCGAGCGTTTTCATATTGATACCTCGTTTGATTAAATTAGCGCTTCTATCTTATTTTCAAGCTCTTTGATTCTACTTTTTAGTCTGTCGTTCTCAAGCCTGAACTGTCCGTTTCGCCCTTTGATAGCTTTGACATCATTTCTAAGCTTGTTCAGCTCTTCATTTAGTATGTCTATATCCCCGAGGCTTCTTTGGAGTTGAAGCTGATACTTTCGGATTAGATTTTCCGCTTCTTCAAGCGTTGTTTTTGTGGCTCCCGTAGAGTTTTTTTCCCTCTCCGATATATTTTTGTAGTAATACATCTTAAATGCCAAAAACCCGATAAGCAGTAAATTTGCGCTTAGAAGTAGCCAGTCAAACATCTATACCCGCTTGTCTTTAAAATTTTGCGATTCGCTCGGCGTGTCTTCCGCCTTCAAACTCGCCGTTAAGCCAAGCGGCGACTATCGACTCGACAACGCCAAAACCGATAGCTCTCTCTCCCATACAAAGGACATTTGCATCATTATGCCCCCTTGCCGCAGCAGCTGTGTACGCATCGTGACAAAGAGCTGCCCTAATACCTTTGTGCCTGTTTGCTGCCATTGACATACCTATGCCGCTACCGCAGATAAGAACGCCCTTTGAGCCTTCATTTGACAGCACAGCCTCGCATAGCTTGTTCGCATAATCAGGATAATCTACTCTCTCTTCCGTGCAACCAAGGTCAACAACCTCTATCCCTTTGTCTTCAAGTAGTTGCTTTGTGTACGCTCTCAAAATTTTCCCCGCATGGTCGCTAGCTATAAAATACTTCAAAGTTTCCTCTTTTTTTGTGCTATTTTCGTCTGATTTTAACCAAAAATGGTTTTAACAAAGCGGCTATCTCGTTGCGTTTGCATCGGTAGCATTTTCATCCAAAACTTCCGTAACCGCCCCAGGTCTGAAGAAGTCCCTTTTTGATTCAGGTCTACGCAAAAGCACGGCTTCGTTATATTTTGCAAACACGGGAGCGGAAACCACCCCGCCAGTCATCTTGCCTGGAAGCGGCCTATTGTCGTCGTTGCCAAACCACACCAAAGTCTGAACGGAAGGGGTAAATCCGCAAAACCAAGCGTCACGGTAGTCATTGGTAGTTCCTGTTTTTCCAGCCACTTCGGTACCAGGGGTTACAGCTCTCGTTCCCGTACCTCTTGCTACGCCGTCTTTCATCATATCTATAACCTGATATACGTGGTCAGGAGATGCGATTGATTCTTTTTTGGATTCAAACATAACCGTCTGGCCGTTTCTTGTTTTTATACTTTTGACAAGTCTTTGAGATACCTTTGTCCCATAGTTTGAGAGAATGGTGTAGGTCTCGCTAAACTCAAACGGCGAAATGGTGTAGCTTCCAAGGGCCACCGACAAATCGGCTTTTACGCCGCCAAAACCAAATCTTATAAGCTCTTTTTTGACGCTTTCCATTCCGACTTTTTCAACCAAGTCTATAGTGGCTAGATTTTTTGAGTGGACAAGTGCCTCCCTCATAGTTATCTCGCCCTCATTTTTGTGGTCGTAGTTTTGAGGACTCCACACCTTGCCGCCGAAAGTATATGTTTTTGGCGTATCAGACAATAAACTATCAGGCATAAAACTACCGCTCTCTATACCTACCAAATAAATAAACGGCTTAAAACTAGAGCCAGCCTGTCTTTTTGCCTGCATAACCCTATTAAACGGACTCTTATAAAAATCAACCCCGCCGGACAAAGCCAATACGTCTCCCGTTGACTGCTCTACCGATATTAACGCACAGTTAAAAGAGGACATATTTGTTTTTGAACCGTACGCTTTTATCTGCTCATCATATTGGGCTCTAAGGGCGGCGTCTGCGGCCTCCTGAAGCGCCAAGTCTATAGTCAAGTCTATCCTATATCCACCGTTTTTTATATCCGGATATTGCGCCGACAGCATTTTTATTGCGGCATCAACTGCGTATGGAGCTTTGTTGTAGTTTATCGGCTCGTCATACACCTTTGGCTGTTCGGCTATCGCCGCCTGATAGGTGGCATCGTCTATCCAACCAAGATAGCGCATTCTGTTTATTACCGTATTTGAGCGTTGATTTGAACCTTCAAAGTTTTTAACCGGGTCAAAAAAACTAGGAGCCTTTGGAAGCCCGACAAGTATGGCTGCTTCTTTTAGGGTCAGCTCGTTTAGATTTTTTCTAAAGTATCCCCATGCGGCTGTTTTTACGCCATAATATCCGTGTCCAAAATAAATTTGGTTAAAGTATCTCTCAAGTATCTGCTGTTTTGTTAGCTTCTCTTCTATCTTAAAGGCTATAAAAGCCTCTTTTATCTTCCTGCTAACCGTTTTTTCACTGCTCAAAAGAGTTGTTTTGATCAGCTGTTGCGTTAGCGTACTAGCGCCCTCTACTGCTTTTCCGGCTATGATGTCTTTTACTATCGCTCTTAGTATCGCCTCAAAGCTTATCCCTTTGTGTTCAAAAAAGGCCGTATCTTCCGTCGCTATAAGTGCCTCTATTAGAAGATTTGGCATCTCTTCGTATGTAGCATAAACCCTGTTTTCCGTATCAAAAACATTGGCGATCAGCTTTCCGTGCGCATCAAACACTTGCGTTGTTAAAGGTGGGTTATAGTTTATTAGCTTGTCCAAATCATAATTAAACGAACGGTAAAAATATATAATTAAAAAAGTAAGCAGCGTTGTTGCCAAAATGGCTATTGCCGCAATGTATCTCATCATTTTCTAAATTCCCTACCTTTAAAATCCGCACTCATTAGTCGCTTCGTATATTCATTTTTCGGGGTCGCAAATAATCTGTCCGCTTCTGAAAATTCAGCTTCCTGCCCATCTTTGATAACCATGATATATTCGCAAAGTTCTTTTGCAAGCCAAAGCTCATGCGTCACAAAAATCAGATAAAACCCAAGCTTCTCTCTTAGCTCTTTAACCAAAGAGACTATCTCGTTTTTTGTATCCGCATCAAGCGCCGTTGTCGGCTCATCCATCAGCAAAAGCTTTGGATTTTGCGCAAGCGAAAGAGCAATTATAACCCTTTGTAGCTGACCGCCGCTAAGCTCAGATGGAAACCTATTCATAATCTCTTTATCTAGCCCAGTCTGCACAAGCAGCTCCTCACCTCTGGCCTTATCGACACCCCAAAACTGCTTTTTTATCTTACTCATCGGCGACAAAGCGGTAAATGGGTTTTGTGGCACAAATGCGATACTCTCTCCTCTTTTTAGCTCCGTTTCAGAAGAAAAACTAATCTCTTTTTTTAGCTCTTTTGGAAGCACATCCATTATCGCTTTGAGCGTCAACGATTTGCCGCTACCACTCTCGCCTACTATCGCAAGCGAACTCTTGAGCTGAAATGATATATCAACCAGTTGTTTTTCACCGCAACTGATAGCAATTTTGTCAAAAGTTATCAAGCATTAGCCTTTATAAATTTCAAAGTCGACAGCAGGTCTTTATCTTTTTCGCCAAGTCTAGCAATCAGTCTTATGGATGGTATTTTGACGGTCGGAGGCCTGATAAAACCGACTATTACACCTTTTTTGGCGAGCTCTTCGTGTATCTTCTCTCCGTTTTGCGTCTCTATCATTATTATAGGAGTTAAAAACTTTTTGCCAAAAATATCTCCACACAAAGACAATCTCTTGTCGAGCCTGGCACGAAGCGATTTATGTGATTTTGCTATTTTTTTAATTCTCTCATTGGCAAGTTGGGCATCTATTGGAGACAAAGCCGTAGAGTATATGACTGGCTTTGCCCTATTTACCAAAAAATCAACCATCTCTTTTTTGGCCAATATATAAGCTCCATAGCTCCCTATCGCCTTTGACAAAGTCCCCATCTTAATATGCTTTGGCTTTGGCGATATGCCATAATAATCATATATCCCACCTAGATGAGAGCCTATGACGCCGTGCCCGTGCGCCTCGTCTATTATCAGATATGCATCATATTTGTCTGCCAAATCCATAATATCAATCGGCAAAATATCACCTATCATAGAATAAACCGACTCCACAAAGACAAACACCCTGCCTGATTTAATATTTTTTAGTTTCTCTTCTAAATCTTTTGGGTCGTTGTGCGCAAATAGCTCATATTTTGCTTTTGATAAAGAGAGCGCCGCTATCCCACTGGCGTGATACTCCTCATCCATCAAAATAAAATCATTATGCCCCGCAAGCGCAGAGACAAGAGAAGTATTGGCCAAAAAGCCGCTACCTACAATAAGGGCCTCTTCAAAGCCGTACATTTTTTTAAGAGTCTTTTCTAATTTTTTGTGGGAGTCTTGATAACCATATACAAGCTGTGAAGCTGATGGGGCAAATGCTTTATCTTTTGTGATTTTAGCTACTGCTGCTTCGAAACTTTTTGAGTCTTTTTTAAATCCTAGGTAGTCATTTGAGGCAAAATCGATACTATTTTTTGGCAAAAACCTCCTGCTTCTTAGTCTACCTTTTTTTGCCAGTACGTCGAGCGATTTTTGAAATTCATTCATCACAGAAACGGCAGTAGCTTTTCAATAGTCAGCCCCATTGCACAAGACTCCAATCCGACTTGTTTTTTGATGTAGTGTTTGCAAAATCCCTCGACCATGCATCCACCAGCTTTGCCGACCCATTCATTTGAAGCTAAATATTTATCCAGAGCCACCACATCGAACTCTTCAAAAAAATACTCGGTAACCGATAGGTCGATAAAAGTAAAGAGTGCTGAAGCATAAGCGATACAAGTCACTATTCCAACAGAGTTTCCGCTTTGTCTCAGCAGTATCTCTCTTGCGTCATCTATATTTTTTGGTTTTCGCAGTATTGCGCCATCTGCCGTCACTACGGTATCGGCGCACAAAATAGGCGTATTCACGCCATACTCTTTTTTTGTCGACTCCAGTTTGCCAATCGTAGCCTTATAGACAAATTCTCTTGGTGTGTCGGCCTCTACCCTCTCCTCGTCAAAACCGCAACCTATCTGCGAAAACTCAATATTGAAACTTTGAAGAATTTTTGCCCTTGTGGGCGAGGAAGATGCCAAAAAAAGCACCCTAGTAACCTCTCAAAACAACGCCCAGCATAATGGCTATTAGCCCCAAAAATATATTCGTAGGTATAAGTATCTTAGCAAGAGGGGCTAGATATTTTGCCGCAACATCAAGCTCACCTTCATTGAAATATTTTTTGGCTTTAACAAAACGGTAATAAATAACTCCATAAATAATAGCCATAACGGTCCATATTTGAGTCTTCACGTGAACTAGCACGTACAAATCTGGGACGGCCTTGAAGCCCAGAGAGAGCATCATAACGATTCCAGTAAGCCCCAAAAATACAATCGATGGAGAGACCATTAGAAAAAATCTATTCAAAACACCTATGACAAACTCTAGTCTCTGTGCTTTTTCATCTATTATCGGAAGTGATGGATGCACGGCCAATCGAATGGCTATCATCCCACCGACCCAAATCACTGCGGCAAACACATGCACAAAAACTATTATTCTTGCATATTCGGCGAAAAAAGCGCTCATATATCTATGCTCCCAGTTTTGATTTCACAAATTCCAATGCCGCCGTTTTTAGCTCATCTTTTTTGCTGACATCTTTTGCACTTCCGCTTGCAAAGTCTGGCCTGCCACCGCCTTTGCCATCAGCTGCCGCAAGAGCGGTTTTGAGCCATTCTCCTGCATTCACTTCCACACCTTTTGTGCCGCAAACGGCCGATATTTTGTCATCGCCAACTTCGAGCAACATTATTGCCGCTTTGTTGTATTTGTTTTTCAACTCATCTACAAGCGCTTTAGCATCCACGCCGTCTACAAAATCGCATACCACTTTTGCGCCGTTCATATCAAGTGTTTCAAGCTCTGTTTTAGTGCCGCTTTGAGCTTTGGCTAGTTTTTCTTTTAGTTCTTTTATTTCGGCTCTCAGTCTTGTGACTCCGGCTTTTAGGTCTTTATTTTTTAGCTCACTCTCAAGCTCCTCAACCGCAGCCCTGAAGCCTTTTGCGTATTCGACTGCAGCCAGACCAGCCACGCCCTCTATACGTCTCACACCAGCAGATACGCCGCTCTCTTTTACTATATAAAAGCTGCCTATCTCGCCCGTAGAGCATGTATGTGTACCGCCACAAAGCTCCACAGAGGCATCACCAAAGCTCACAACTCTTACGCTGTCACCGTATTTTTCGCCAAATAACGCCATCGCACCACTGTTTTTGGCATCTTCCACGGCCATAACTTCTGTTTTACCGCCAATATTTCTAGCTATTAAGGCGTTTACCTTTGTCTCAACTTCTGCTATTTGTTCGTCACTCATCGCTTTTGGAGCCGTAAAGTCAAATCTAAGACGCTTATCATCCACATCGCTACCGGCTTGCGTAACAGTATTTCCAAGCACTTCCCTTAAAACCGCATGAAGTAAGTGCGTGCAAGAGTGATGTTTTGCACTCTCGGCTCTAGCATTTGATACTACTGCTCTTACAGTATCGCCCACGGATATTTTGCCGCTCACGTCTACCTTTGAGAGATTTAGTTCAAAAAACTTTCTAGTGTCAAGAACGACTCCTTTTCCGGCCAACTCTCCCGTGTCACCCGCCTGACCACCGCTTGCAGCGTAAAAAGGCGTAGTATCTAGCATCACCCAGCCATTGCCAGTTAGCTCTTTTGTGGCTTTAAAGTCTGCATCTAGTAGCGCAAGCACTTTTGCATCGGCTTCAAGTCTGTCATATCCTATAAACTCATTTTTGCCGAATTTCTCAAGAAGTTCTTTAAAATCACCCTCGTTTGCGGCGTCCCCGCTACCTTTCCAAGCCGCTTTAGCCCTCTCTCTTTGCTCTTTCATCTTCGCATCAAAGCCGTCATTGTCGAGAGCCACATTTTTTTCTCTTAGCATATCCTCCGTGAGGTCAAGAGGAAAACCGAATGTGTCATACAGCTTGAACGCCGTTTCACCGCTAAATATTTTTGGGTTCATCGCCATCTCTTTTTCAAATAGCTCCATTCCCGCAAATATCGTAGAGAAAAATCTCTCTTCTTCGGCCTTGATACTCTCTTTGACATACTCGGCTTTTTCCGCTAGATACGGATATCCGTGACCCATTAAGGAGACAAGAGCATCATAAAGCGCATACAAAAACGGCTCTTTAAATCCTAGTTTGTATCCGTGTCTTACCGCTCTTCTAAGTATCCTTCGTAAGACATACCCACGACCTTCTTTGTCAAATGTCACGCCCTGCGCTACAAGGAAGCTAACAGCCCTTAGGTGGTCTGCGATTACACGGTAGCTGGCACCAGATACGTACTCATATTTTTTGCCGACTTTTGCTTCAATCGCATCGATTAGTGGCATAAATAGTGAACTGTCGTAGTTTGAAAATCTGCCCTCTTTGATAGCCGTGATTCTCTCCAGTCCCATACCGGTGTCAATCGAAGGTTTCGGCAAAGGCACCATAGACCCGTCTTCAAATCTTTGGTATTGCATAAATACAAGATTCCAAATCTCTAAAAATCTATCGCCGTCGCCACCGAAATAATCCTCGGAGGTATTAAATCTCTCCGCTCCTTGGTCTACATATATCTCAGAACACGGTCCGCAGGGGCCGGTATCCCCCATCTGCCAAAAGTTATCTTTGTCGCCCATTCTGACTATTCTGTCTTTTGCGATGTACTTTTCCCAAATCTTAGCTGCTTCATCATCGCTGTCATGCACGGAAATCCATAGCTTGTCCTTTGGCAAGTCCATCTCGCCAGTCACAAACTCCCAAGCGTATTTAATGGCATCTTCTTTAAAATAATCGCCAAAAGAGAAATTGCCTAGCATCTCAAAAAATGTATGATGTCTAGCAGTAAAGCCCACATTTTCAAGGTCGTTATGCTTGCCACCCGCTCTAATGCAAGTCTGACTGCTAGTTGCTCTAGGGGGATTTGGCACGGGTACTTCGCCTGTAAATATACTCTTAAACTGCACCATTCCGGCATTGGTAAAAAGCAGGCTTGCATCGTCCGGAACTAGCGGGGAGCTATCTACAACGCTATGTCCTTTTGACGCAAAATAATCCAAAAATGATTTTCTAATGTCCATTAACGACTCTTTAATATTTAAAAATTATGTGTAAAAAATGCGTGGATTATACCAAACTAGAGTGAAATTTCCGTGCCTATTCCATCTACAGTAAACAGCTCAAGCAATATTGAGTGTTCAACCCTGCCGTCTATTATGTGTGCTTTCTCCACGCCACCGTCTACTGCTTTCAGGCAAGCTTCTACTTTTGGAATCATTCCGCCCGCTATCGTGCCATCTTTTATTAGATTATCTATTTTGCTCTTGTTCAAACTTGCTAGTAAGTTTTTTTCTTTGTTAAGAACCCCAGCCGTATCTGTCATAAATATCACTTTTTTTGCCTTTACTGCCACAGCAACAGCTGAAGCTAGCGTATCCGCATTGATGTTGTAGCCAGGATGCCCGAGGCTTTCGCCCTCAGCAATGGAGGCTATGACCGGAACAAACTTCTCATCAAGCACTTGCTCAACTATCGACGGGTCCACGTCCGTAACTTCTCCAGTTAGCCCCATGCCTTCAGCCAAAGGCTTTGCTCTAAAAAAAGATGAGCTTTTGCCGTTTAGTCCTATGGCTTTTGCACCATGCCCGCAAAGGAGAGAAACTATTTCATTATTAATAGAACCCCAGAGCACCATTTCCACAATCTCCATCGTTGCTTCATCGGTTACACGAATGCCGTCTATAAATTTTGGCTCGATATTTAGCTTCTCAAGCATTCTATTGATGTCTTTGCCGCCGCCGTGAACTATGATGGGCTTCACCCCGACAAGCGTTAGAAGCAGTATATCTCTAGCAAAAGATGTTTTTAGCTCATCAGATATTTGCGCCGCACCACCGTATTTTATAACCATCGTTTGACCGCTAAACTCTTTTATATAAGGTAGCGCATTTAAGAGTGTTTTGGCCGTTTCAACTTTTTTGTGCATATTTCAAAGTCCACTTATAAATATTTTCGTAATTTTTGCAAAACCTTGCTTTAGTCCAAAAGGGTTACGCCGTAGTTTCGATAGTCACGCTTTTGCCTTCCGTTTTTGTTACAATTTAGCATAGTTTTGGAACAATATTTTCTTGTAAAATAAAAAAGCAGATGAAAACAATAAAGGGTATAGATGAGCCATGCTACGCCGACAGGCACAGAAATATCGTTTCCCGATGGAGAATTTATAGTCTCAAAGACCGATCTTAAAGGTCGAATAACTTACGGAAATGAACTGTTTATTAAAATGAGCGGCTACGCCGAAGAGGAGTTGCTTGGCGCTCCGCACAGCATACTAAGGCATCCTGATATGCCAAAAGCCGTATTCAAACTTCTTTGGGACACCATCGCAAAAGGCGAAGAAATATTTGCTTTCGTAAACAACCTCTCAAAAAGCGGGGCTAACTACTGGGTAAAAGCGCAAGTTACACCGTCTTTTGACGATCAAGGTACGATAATCGCATACCACTCAGTCAGAAGAAGACCGAAAAAAGAGTCTATAGAATTAATATCAAAAGTTTATGCAGAGATGCTAAGAATAGAAAAATCTAGCGGCGTAGATGCATCTTTTAAATATCTTGCAAATATTTTGGACAGCAAAGGGGTCAGTTATGACGAATTTATCCTCTCTATCTAAGGCAAAATATCTAGCAATTGCGCTCTTTATTACACTTTCAATAGGCTTTGCGACAGAGACGGCGGTCCTCGGATTTCACTGGACTTATCTATTTGGCGTCATCAATCTAGTGGGCATAGTGGTTTTATACTTTCATGTAGCAAAAGTTCAAAGATGCGTACTAGGATTTTCGTCTGTAGTACACGATGTAAATAACGGAAAGTTTGAAAGTAGACTAACAAATATTAGCGACGGTGGCGAGCTAAACGAAGCTTGCTGGGCTGTAAATAATATGCTTGACAAAATAGAGGTGTTTATGCGAGAAATTCGTACGTCTATTTCAAAAGCCGGTCAAGGCGTATTTTATCGCAAACTAATAACGGATGGCTTACCGGGACAATTTGCGTTAAATGCTTCACTTGTTAACGGCGCATTGGAAGCGATGGAAAAAAATGCAAGACAAACAAAAAGAACGCAGCTAAACTCAGAACTTGGAAGCATAGGCAAGGGTATTTCAGGCGGACTTTTTGTCGTAGAAGATGATCTCAAAAAAAGCGTAGACAAACTAAGATTTATAAGCTCTGAGAGTGCAAATACGGCGGCACAATCAAGAGAGAGCATAGCCGCTCTTGAAGAAATAGTAGAAAAACTAAATATATTGCTCTCAAGAATAGACTCCTCAAACGACAAAATAGAGGCTTTGACATCTAGAACTACAGAGATTAATTCTGTTGTCAACCTAATCAAAGATATAGCCGACCAGACAAATCTTCTAGCCCTGAATGCAGCGATAGAGGCCGCAAGAGCGGGTGAACATGGTAGAGGATTTGCGGTTGTTGCCGACGAAGTGCGAAAGCTAGCGGAGAGAACTCAAAAGGCGACTGGAGAGATAGCAATATCTATACAAACTCTTCAGCAAGAGGCAAGCGAAATCAGCCAAAATTCTGAAGAGATGACAGAGATAGCCAAAGTATCTGGAACATCCATAGAAGAATTCAAAGGGACCGTATACGGATTTAACGAAAATGCGAACAGCGTCAACAATCTTGCCGTATCGCTTGAAAATATGAACTCTCTTATTTTGGCAAAGATGGACCACATCATTTTCAAATCAAACGTCTACTCATCGCTATTTCACTCATCAAACAAAGTAGAAATCGGTGACTCGCACTCTTGTAAGTTTGGCAAATGGTATGATGAAGAAGCAAAAAAAATCTTCGGCAATGCTCCGTCTTTCGCAATGATAGCCGGATGCCACGGCGATATACACAAATATGCCAGAAACAATATGGAATTCATACAGCCTACCGACAGAGTTGTTGAGAACAAAGAGCAAATTTTTGACAACCTCAGCAAAATGGAAGAGGCAAGCGAAAAAATGTTTGAACTAATGGATAGGGTGCTGGAAGAATCGGGGCGAGGCAAATAAGCAAAAGAGAGGCTAAGCTATAAGAGCCGCCTCTTCTTTGGCTTTTTCAAACTCTGCCTTTGCTGCCGCTATCCTCTGCAAAAATACGCCGCCGACATCCGCAGACGACGGATATTCGCCCATTATGCTTTTGTACTGCTCAGCTTTGTAATCCACGAAAGACGAAAACGCATCTACTATTTTGATAAAATCTTCAGTTCTTTGCACAAGGGCAAATATCTCTTTGAGCATTCTCTTTCGCTCTTGAAGCTGGACGGCAAATCCGCAAGAAATAGCGATAGCCGACAAGTCAGACTTTGAGATATAAACACCGCTTAGCAGTGGGGATAAAATATATTTTGTAAGTTTAGATTCTTCTTCCATTTTCCTACTCTCTTGTTAAAATAGACTCTCTGGGCGCACTCTCTTTTAGCGTCTTTAACACATCTGTGGGCAGACTAGGATAACGTCCAAACCACTCAAAAAAGTTTAGCTTCGCTTCTTCTAGCATTGCCTCCTCGGATTCATTTAAAGACGGGGTAAATAACGGCACTAAAGCACCGTCTTTGATTTGTATCGAAGCGACAAAACCGTCGGTTTTTCCAAAAAAACTTAAAAGCTCCGGCAAATTAGCGCTCTCTTTGTCTATCAAAACACTCTCGAATTGGCTTTGCCCGAGGTTTTCAAGCGTAAAAGTCATTTTGCCCGCCGGAACGCTCATATTTACAAAGGCGGCATCCACGCCATTTGTCTCAAATATATAGTTGTACATCTGATAAAGCCTGCTTGCCGATAAGTTTTCCCCCATCAGGGCAAACAATCTAGTATTTTTACCTATCATAATCCAAGCAACTCCCTAGCGTCTTCGCTCTCTTTTGTACATCTGGCACACTCATCGGTCTCTGCGGCAAAAACGGCTCCGCAGGTAGGGCATAATTTAGCCGCAAATTTCTTTAACACCTTTTTTTTTCTTTCGGCAAACACCGACAGAGTTACGACAGGCAAAGACGTAATAGATTTTTTCTCACATACGTCCTCGCATAGCTTGCACTTTAGACACAGGTGTGCGCTAAAAATAATCGCATTTTTCATAGCCGTAGTCTCTAATGCACCGCTCGGGCACAGATTATAGCAAAGCGAGCAATTATCGCAAGTATCATCTATATGCTTTTCGGTAGCAAAGCTAAGTGGATAAGACGAGTCGGTCTCGGTCTCTTTTGGTCTGTGTTCCGCACAAAAAGACAAAAAAAGCTCCCTTTTTTGTGGAAGTTTTTTTTGTTTTAAAAGCAAGTAGTCAACGGAGTTTTTATACTCTTCATCCGTTTTTACTGCTTCACTTGCAGCGCTTATGCCCTCTTTTGTAAACATCCTAAAAAGCACTCTTTTCGAGCCGTCAATAGGCTGTTCTTTTTGCCCTTCTTTTTGGCTTACGGTTACTTTGTTGGCAATACCAAAAGCCGCCAAAATCGCATTTGCCTCATCCACTTTATTTTGTTGCAACGAATTAGAGTTTAGCTTTGCGTCGATAAGTAGCTCTATATCTGTATCTTTTGCTAGACAAATCAGCTCTTCAACAGAGCAAGAAGTGATATTCGCATCTTTGACGCCAATCGCTCCAGTCGGGCAAATACCTACACAGTCGCCACATTCGGTGCATATCTTATGGTCTATTTTGACAACATTTGAAGATATATTCACCGCACCGACCAAGCAGTTATCTTTGCATACAGAACACTCAGAGCTGATGCTCAAAGTTCGAACACAGTTTTCCGCTAAAAGCGTTATGCTCATTTAGAGCAGAGCTCCTCATAATCGGAGAGTAAAAACTCAAGAGCTATCTCAGCCACATCTTTGTAAAAAGGAGATTTGGAAGCATCCAAAAGAGCAGGCAAAAACATCATTGCGAAGCCCAGCAGATGACCATTTATAAACTCTTTTTGCACGCCCCTGATAGTCTCCGCATATTCGCTTTGACCTTCATTCAAGGCCTCTCTCTCGCTTTTTACCAAATTCATCAAAAACTCAAATTCGACACCTATGTGATCGCCGGATACAACCCTAGCTCTCATAAGTTCTACGTCAAACCCATATTTTTTATAATAAACCATAGCCTCGTTATCTGTGCCAGAATTTACCATCTGGTCTTCTGAGGTATAGAAGCTCTCATAGGGGGCAAGTCTAATAAGAAACAAATCGGCATAGTGACTTGCCAAATCTTGAACGATGCTCTCCACATCTCCGCCAAGATAGTCATCATCTTCTTTTGAATATACAAAAAGTGTTTTCAGCGTCTCATCCGAGCGTATAGCCTCTATCGTATCTTTATCTATCTCTGCTATCAAAAGCCTTGAGATAAGCGTATAGTAAAACTCTCTAAGTCTCTGTTTTTCGCTAGCCACTAGGTATACCTTTAATTCATTTTTCTAAATTGTACCAATACGACTTAAAAAAATAAAAAACCGAAAGCCCTAAGGCTCTCGGTAAAAGCTCTAGGCTTTTGTAGGCATTTTATACGCTTCCCTAGTTATAGGAACCCAAGGACGCTTGAGGTGTTCAGGCCTTCTAAGTCCTTTTGGACCAGGTGCCGGACGAGTTAGTTTGTCTCTCCATGCTTGGAAGATTTTCATATTGTTTTCTATGTTTACTTTTACGTCACCTATTTTATCGTTAGCGCCAGCTTTTTCAACAAGCACTTTTTTGTGCCAGCATTGCGCCGCACTGATAGGGTCTGGATTTGCGGAGAACGTCGCATTTTGAAATGTTCCACTCAATCCGTTCCAGTGAACGTGTTTCATATCTTTGTTAAACTCAACAAAAGGCCAGCCATTTTTGCCAAACTCTTTCGTCTCTTCAGGGTGTTGCGGCTTAATGCCTTCTTTATAGCTTAGAGAGTATGTTTGTCCCTCTTTTTTTAGCTCGGCGATCGGAGCGCCTGTGCCTATCGGCACAAGAGGCTGTTCAAATCCAGGGATTTGAACATTATCAACAAGTCTCCATCTACCTGCGTGATGAGAGCACGTAAGCGTTCCAGGAAGTATCCCCTCTGTTGCCACGCACATACCAACAAAATAACCGCTTTCGAGATCGGTTACCGTATCTACGACTTTTACTTTAATAGCGTCGCCTGTTTTTAGGCCAAATTTTTTCGCATCTGCCGTAGACATCCACACCGGATTGTGATTTTGACTGATTTCCATTAGCCATTTTGAGTTGATGCTTCTCGTGTGAATGTTGTATGGAAGCCTGAATATCGGGTTAAGAGCAAACGCATTCGTCTCTTTCATATACATATGATTTACATGGCTTGTAGCGTGAACGTATTTTTTCTTTTGCTCTTCATTTTTTGGATACATAGGTATGGCGTACTCAGGCCAACCCCAATCTTTCATCCAATCAACATAGAAGTCAAGTTTTTTGCTAGGCGTCTCAAAACCATCAACTAGCTTGCCTTCATACTGTACTCCGATATTATGTCTACCCTCTGGAGTTTGAACATAGGCTACGTTTGTTCTGGCGTCTACTTTCACGTTTGACATAGGATACTCTACAGGCGCTTGCCAAAACTGAGGAGCTTTGGTTTTTACCGTGTGTTTTTCATGGTCTATGTGCATCTCTTCTTTGTAGATGTCGTAAACATTTGTTCTCTCAGTCCAAGTTCCCCTATCTCTCATAAAGTCATAATAAGGGTAGCTTTTTGCAAATTCGGCAAGCTCTTTTTCTAGAGGCGTTTTTGCATTTTTGACTTTTTGCCCAAGAGCTACATCCGCCGCTTTTACAAGGTTTGGAAGATTTGAGAAAGCCGCATTGTAATACTCGGATACTGTTACAGGTTTGCCAGGGTTAGCTTTTGACTCCCAGTATTGTCTTATACCCATACTTCCATCAGGGTCCATGGCAAATACTAGATTTATCCACATCTCATTTTCTTCCCAGATTTCGCCAAGACCAGCTTTCATGTGGGCTTCAAGTGTTGCACGTGCCGGATTTTTCGGCTTCCAGCCAGTTTTTTCAAGCATTACTCTAAGAACAGGCTGTCTAAAGCTCGTCCACGCTTCAGGTTTTGAAGCTTCAGAGTGCTGATCGTGTCTCTCCCCGGCAAGACCGGTAGGAAGAATATAGTCCATATACCAGTTAGTCTCAGACCAAGTCGGAGAAGGGTTTACGGTCATCTCCATTTTTGTTTCGTCTTTTAGCACCTCTATCCATCTAAAACCATCAGGATTAATCCACGCAGGATTGTACATCCTACCAAACCATACAGATAGCTTAGACGGAACCGTAAGTCCTTTTGCTTTCCATCTATCTTGCCACTCTTTGTCACTTAGAAGATGAGGAAGACATTGAGATGGCTCATAGCTCGCAAGAGGCCATTCCGGCGGCCAGCTAAGCTCGTTCCATTCATTTACCTGTGGAGCTTTTTCGCCAACGCAAGCCTTACCGCCTTTTCCGGCTACAAATATTGCTTTTTGATGCTCAAAGCCGAGTTGTCCCTTGCCTTGCATAGCACCTACAAGAGAAAGGGCAAATATCATATTTTTACCATACAACCAGCCACCTCTATTGCCTATAGAAGGTCCTCTCCAGTTAAACGCTGTAATCTGGCTTCCTGCCCATACGAAATATTCATATAGCTTTTCAAGTCTATCAAGTGGAACGTGGCTCTCTTTTGATGCCCACTCCATCGTATAGTCTTTGCACATATCTTTCATGAGTGCGACAAAACTATCGAAACTACCGTCTTTTGGAAGTTCCGTTATGAAGCCCTCTTTTTTTAGATACTCCAGATACGGCTTGTCATCCATCATAACTTGCCAGTTATACCAATCTTTGACGAACTTCGCATCGATTTTATTTTCGCTTAGAAGTCTATTTGCTATCGCCATATAAATAGCGGCTTCAGTACCAGGCCAAGCGGCTATCCAAAGGTCTGCAATACCAGCAGAGTTTGACATTCTAGGGTCTATAACAACCAGTTTGGCGCCTGCTTTTCTGGCCTTTGCTATTTGTCCGGCCGATTGCTGGAAGTAGTGTCCTGCGTCGGCGGCGTGCGAAGAGGCAAGTACTATTAGTTTAGAGTTTGCCCAATCCGGAGCAGTTCTGTCATCGTTTACCCACATAAGAGAACTTGATCTACCGCCGGCAGAACAGATATTTGTGTGAGAATTCGTACAGTCTTGCCCAAGCGTATGCCAAACTCTAGGCGTAAAGCCGTTTTCATTTGGGCGACCGACGTGATACATTATCGCTTTTTTACTAGTAGGGTCACCGCTTTGCAACGTATCTCTCATTTTTTTACCTATAGTGCCTAGCGCCTCGTCCCAAGTAGTTCTAACCCATTTGCCCTCGCCTCTTTTCGAGCCAGGCGCTCTTTTGAGCGGGAATGGGATTCTATCTGGATCATACATTTGGCTATATGCAGCAACACCTTTGGCGCAAGTACGGCCAAGCGAAGCCGTGTGAAGCGGATTACCGAGGATTTTTTTGACAGTCATAGACTCTTTGTCAACGTACGCCAAAAGGCCACATGACGCTTCGCAGTTATTACAAGCCGTCGGAACAAGCATATAATCATGTACTTTCACATCGTGTCTTGCAATACCGCCATTTTTCCAGTCATCGCCATCCATCTCTTTCCAGCTACCCCATTTATCAAAAGGTGGATAGTAGGCAAAATTGCCATTTGAAATCGGTAGTTTGTCGAATTTTGCGACGTCGGCACCAGCTTCAAGAGTCGGAATAAATGATTTTACCGCACCGCTAGCTACGACGCCTACGCCGACACCAACAGCTGAAAGCTTTAGAAAATCTCTTCTTTTTATCATTCTTCTCTCTCCCTTAACTCAAAGGCATCATTTGCGGAGCGATAAGCCACGCATGTTTTACCATCCAAAGACCCACAAGCGCAAGCACTGCGGCAGGCAGTAGGAACATTGAATTTTTAGTTCTGTTTGCAAGACACGTAAGAGCCGCAGGAATTGCAAACGCTATAACCAAACCAAGTACAAAATAAACACCCATAAAACCGCTTGTCAAATAGTGAACAACCCATTCGGCTTCCTCTGACTTCGTAGGCGCAAATATAACTTCAGAGACATACACTATCAAAGAGGCAAGAGCCGCAAAACCTAGAATTACACCTAGTTTTTGTTTTTGCTCATCGTCAAGATTAAATTTACCGGCTATTATAAGTGTTGCACTACCAGCAAGACCTGCCGCAAGTACCATCTGAACAATCTCTGTAGGAGCTTGCCAAATCTCTCTAGCGTTTGATAGGCCCATAAGTCCAGCCGTATAAACAGTTGTAAAAAATGCAACGACAAGGCCAGGAACTATTAGCTTGCCAAATAGCTTCTCATCTTTTTTGATAACAGCCCAAAGAAGCAACACAAGAATGAGCGAATATATATTTATAAACCAAGCCCCCCAAGTAATTGCAGACGTAAAGTGCGAATGAAGGAATATATAAAACGCCCTAAACGGTTTATGAAGGTCTAAAACCGTAAATAAAAGAGTTATACCAACAAACACAAGGCCTATTAGTGGAACCATATATTTGTAAAAAGTCTCGCTTATAGGATATTTTCTCATCATATAAATACCGACAAAGAAAACGCCCGTTGCAATTGATTTCGCCCACATATTCATAACAATTATCCAGCCCCACGCAACTTGCGTATTGAGGACATCCAGAGTAACGATTGCCGATTTTAGTACCGGCACATTAGCTACAAGTGATTCAAAAATCATTAATGGCCCCCTACATGTTTTAAGTGGCCGATTTCATTAAAGAGATTAAACCCTTCGGCTCTTGTGGATGCTAGCGGATTGAGATTTATATCTCCGGCGCCTGTGTAGAAATGCTTAGGCATAGTACCCTTCTCAGGTTTTCTGACTCTCGTATCTCTATGTGACGCTATGTATTGGCTAATGCGGCTTGACGGATCGTCAAGGTCTCCGAATACATTTGCCTCCGTAGGGCACACAACGACACAAGACGGAGCAAGACCTGCTTCAACTCTATGTGCACAAAAAGTGCACTTGTCTGCCGTGTTTGTCTCTGGGTCGATATAAATAGCGCCGTATGGGCACGCCAAAACACAGGCCGCGCAACCGATACATCTATTTTTATCTACATTCACTATCCCGTTATCAAGATAGTGTAGAGCGCTAACAGGGCAGACCCTTTGACAGGGAGCACTTTCGCAATGATTACATCTAAGAGGCGTAAAAGCTCTCTTTACCTCAGGGAAGACGCCGGAATCTACATACTTTACTCTTAGTCTCCACATAGACAAAGGCACTGCGTTTTCTGATTTACAGACAACTTCGCAAGCCTTACATCCTATGCACAGACCTAGATCCACTAGGAAGCCTAGTTTCATATAATCTCCTTTTATAGTTTTGAAAAAGGGTCTTATACTTGAAAACCAAATATTATAGGGGTTGACAAGCATAGCAAGGAACAAACATTCTACATAATCAAATTTTAATCGTAACTGAAAAATAAGACCCAGTATAATCATTTTTTCTAATGAAACAAATAATGCACGGTTAATAAGTTCTTATTATCGGCTGCCTGCACACAAGGAGTTACAAAAGTGTGTGTTACCAAAAGTGTCCATCGTGTATAATCCGTCAAAAAATAAGAGCTAACAATAATTATGAACGAACCATTTATTTTAAAGCTGATTCTGCTTTTTTACGCCGCTTATGTGGCAATAAAACTATTCGTAAACCTCTCTCAAATACGATTTTTAAAAACATTCGATAAGCCATTGGACGGCTTTGAGCAAGAAGAGATGTCAAAAGCGAAAGAGTATGCACTCTCAAAAGAGAAGTTTGCAATATACGAAACGCTATACGAGAGTGTTGTTTTTGCCTTTTGGGCACTGTTTGGACTATCGTTATTATCTGGGCTATTGTCTTCCGAGAGTATACTAATGCAAACCGTCGGGATTATCGTTTTTTTGACGATAAACTTTTTTATTGAGATGCCAATCAAAATAGCTGCGGTTTTTGGGCTTGACAAAAAATTCGGTTTTACAAAAACAACATACTCACTTTTTGCCTCCGACAAATTAAAAGAGCTTATTATGACCCTCGTAATAGGTGGGGTAATATCGCTTGCCGCTATATATTTTATATCGTCGTTTGCCATGTGGTGGCTTTTTGTATTTGGGCTTATCGCATCTTTTATATTGATAGCAAACATCGTCCACCCAAACTTCATAGCTCCGATGTTCAATAAATTTGAAAAACTAGAGAATGAAGAAATAACGCAGGGGTTAAAAGAGTTAGCCAAAAAAAGTGGTTTTGAGCTAAATGAGATATATAGAGTTGACGCAGGTAAAAGGGACACTAGGCTAAACGCATATTTTGCAGGGCTTGGAAAGACAAAAAGGGTTGCGCTTTATGATACATTGCTTGAGAAACTATCTAAAGAACAGCTATTTGCAGTTGTGGCTCACGAACTTGGGCACTTCAAAAAAAAGCATATATTTGACCTAATGGGTGTGATGTTTTTTGAATTTTTTTGGCTTTGCTACGTCCTAGGTAGTCTGAACGGCCAGTTTTATAACTCGCTTGGCCTTGTGGCAAACGGCGGCGGTGCTGTCATCATATTCTTGTTACTGTCGGCTCCGGCTATGTATCTGACAATGCCTTTTGTCAACGGAATATACAAAAAAAATGAATTCGAAGCGGACGGATATGCGTCACAAATGGGCCTCAAAGAGCCTATGATAGGGGCGCTAAAAGTCCTCTCAAAAGAAAACAAAGCTTTTCCTTTTGCCTCAAAATTGAAAATATTTTTTGACTACACGCACCCTCCTATTACGCAAAGGATTGCACGATTAGCGGCTTAATCAAACTGTGCGACGCTATTAAAATAGCAAAGCGAGAGCTTCATCCGCTACAAACCGCAGCAAAAGAGTGTATTTGGCTATATGCAAAATACACAGGCAAAAGTCAGGCCTCTTTAATCGCAAATGACGAAGTGCAGATAGATGCGCATATTTTTGATGATTTTTTGAAGCGAAGAATTGCACATACCCCCTTCGAGTATATCATGAATGAAGCTAATTTTTACGGATACAATTTTTTTGTTGATGAGAGATGCCTAATACCAAGGCCGGAGACGGAACTGCTGGTAGAAAAGGCTATTGAAATAGCCAAAGAGTTAAAAGCCAAAACGCTTCTTGATATATGCACGGGTAGCGGGGCAATAGCCTGCACAATCAAAAAAGAGATGCCGCAACTTAGCATATCGGCATCCGATATTAGCGCTGACGCATTGGACGTGGCAAAAATAAATGCGAAAAAACTTAACATAGATATAGATTTTTTATTATCAGACTTATTTTCCAATGCAAAAGGTGATAATTTTGATATACTAACCGCAAATCCGCCATACATACAAAATAGTTGCGAGCTCGAAAAAAACGTTCTTTGCGAGCCTCATAGCGCACTATTTGGTGGCGAGAACGGGGCTGAGATAATAGAGGCTGCGATTGACGGTTTTTTTGATAGAAGTTTTATGGCTTTTGTCTGTGAGATTGGTTTTGACCAAAGAGAGAGACTTGCTTCAAAATTAGAGACAAAAAAGCGCATTAGGTACGGATTTTATAAGGATTACGCCGGACTTGACAGGGGCTTTTGGATTATTAAGGAAAACAAATGATAAAACTTTTTGCCTCTTTCTACTTATTTTGCCTAGCCGGTTCCGCCGTTGGGGTGTTTTTGCTTGGAGCTATGGTTGCGCCTATTATTTTTCATTCAGAGATAATATTCGGCGTTAAAATGCTTGCAAAATACGACTCGGGTCTTATGATGAGTGAGATATTTTCTAGATTTAACTATATCCTGCTAACAACAGCCGCTCTTACGATAGCCTTTGAGGGATTTTTGGCGGCCAATAAGAAAAATACACTTATAATGATAGCTTTGTCCACTATTAATGTCGCCGCAATAGGTATTTATGCCTTTTATTTTACCCCGCAAATCATAGCCTATCAAGCCATGGGCGAGGCGGCGATACGCTCTAGCGATTTTGAAACATTGCACAAACTTGCGGAAATTGACTTCAAAATACTTTTATTTACATTGATTGCGGCATTTTTTATGAGATTTACGAGGATACTGTCTTGCAGTTTTTTGAGAGAAAAGGCGGTTGATGATAGAGATTAGGGGGCTATGTAAAAAATTTGGAAAAAAAGAGATACTAAAAGGGATTAACCTAGACATAAAGCAAGGGGTCACAACTGTCATATTTGGCCTATCAGGAAGCGGAAAATCCACAATCATAAAGCACATAGTCGGGCTTTTGAAACCTGATGCCGGAGAGATAAGGGTTGATGGACAAAAAATTACCGGACTTGACGGCAAAGAACTCTTGGAGCTTCGCAAAAAAATAGGATTTTTGTTCCAAAGCGGCGCTTTGTTTGACAGTATGAACGTATACGAAAACGTCGCTTTCCCACTAAGAGAGCATACCAATATGGGCGAAGAGGAGATAAAAAAAGAGGTTTATGCCGCCCTTGAGATGGTGGCCCTAGAGCCCGAGCGTGTGTCAAAACTATATCCGGATGAGTTGTCAGGGGGGATGAGAAAGCGGGCTGGTCTGGCTAGAACCATAATACTAAAACCTGAAATTATGCTCTACGACGAGCCTACAACTGGTCTAGACCCGATAATTAGCGACCAAATCAGCCAAATGATAATTAAGCTTCAAAAAGAACTACAAATCACCTCAATACTAATAAGCCACGACATAAAAGAGGCTTTCAAGTGTGCCGACTACGCTGCAATGCTATACGAGGGTGTCATTATAGAAAGTAGCGATGCGGATAGCTTCAAAAATACAAACAATCAAATAGTCCAAAACTTCTTAAACGGTAGGCAGATAGAAATCTAAGACGGGATAATATCCGCAACAACCCTATCCTTGCCAGCTTTTTTGGCAGTGTATAGCCTCTCATCGGCCGCCTTTAGCATATCTTCAAAAGTGCCAAGAAGTGTTGCGCAAACACCGATTGAAACGGTGTACTGTACTATTTCGTTATCCCTTGTGACTATCTTTGCTTCTCTTACTTTATGCAGCAACTTCTCAAACGCCGCCACTATGTATTGGTCTTCTACGTTTGTCAAAAGGACGCAAAACTCCTCGCCGCCAAATCTACAAATAACATCAGATTTTCTAAAACACTCATTAAGGCAAAGTGCAAAATTTTTGATAACCATATCTCCGACATCGTGCCCATATCTGTCGTTTATGGATTTGAAATTGTCTATGTCCATCATCCCAACTATAAAATCTATGTTGCCTCGAACCGCATTTGCGTGCAAAGTTTCGCCAGCCCCCATCATATATTTTCTATTGTAAAGACCGGTCAAAAAGTCAAAATTAGCAAGCTCTTTTTGAAACTCTATCAATGCAATATGTTCAATGTGGTTGTTTATTCTGCATACAAACTCTTCTTTACTAAAAGGCTTTTTAATATAGTCATTGGCTCCATATTTTAAAAACTTAGATACAACCATCTCGCTGGTGTCGCCAGATATCGCTATTATGGCGAGCTCATCCTTGCTTTTTGTTTTTCGAAGCTTTGTCACAAGCTCAAAACCGTCAACTTTTGGCATAAAATAATCAGTCAAAACAAGTTTTATGTCTTTGTGCTTTTTGATTAGAGCCAGAGCCTCTTCGCCATCTTTTGCTTCATAGACGGTAAAAAGCTGGTTTCTCAATATATCAGATAAACTTTTGCGATACACCGACGAATCATCGGCTACCAAAACCTCAGTAGAGCTGTTTTTGTGCAATTGCCTAATCAACCTTACTAGATAGTCTATATCGTCTACACTTCTTTTGAGGACATAGTCGACTATATTTTTTGTCAGTAGCTGGTCTCTTGTATCATCGTCAAAGCCCTCTGTTAAAACTATGGTCGGCAACTTCACGCTAAGCGCAAAATCAATGGCCTCCATATCTGACGGTTTATCGGATGAATAGTCAAAAATGCCGACAAAAAAATTATTACTATTTAATGCTATTGCTTTTTTTAGTGAATCAAAGTCTTTAACTATGTGAACTTCGCAACCGATGTCTTTGTAGATTTTTGCGGCTACCGCTTTTGCAAAAGCGGTATTGGATTCTTTGAGGATTATTTGTTTTGAGGAGAAGTCTTGCTCTATAAAATCAATAGCAACTTTCATGACAACTCCTTGGTTTTAAGAAAAGTAATTTTTGAGGTCTAGTCCATTTGTCTTCTAAGATAAGTAGGAACTTGCAACTCGTCCTCATCAAAAGTGATGTCATAGCCGCCACTTATTTTTCTGATAGCTCTAACCTGCACTCTCTCTTGCTCAATTTGACTATCTTTGTCTAGTTGTTGTTTTGGAGCAAAACCATTTGCGGCCTCTTTTTCAAAACCTGTCGCAACTATGGTAATAACAACCCTATCGTTTTCAATGCTTTCATCAGTTGTTGTACCGAATATAACGTCAGCATCAGGATCGGCGCTCTCATAAACTATCGACATAGCTTGTTGTATTTGTACAAGTGGATAGTTTGGGTGCATATTTACATGAACCAGCACTCCCATTGCACCACTTATTGAGATGTTATCAAACAGCGGAGATTCTATGGCGTTTTTAACAGCTTGATATGCAGCGTCATTTCCACTTGCTTCACCAACGCCCATAAGTGCAGTTCCCTTATGGCTCATGACCGTTTTTAAGTCTGCAAAGTCAAGGTTGATGTCGTTATCACCGTGCTTCAAAATAACACCGCTGATTCCAGTAACGGCTCTTGACAATACGTTGTCAACTATTTTAAAGCTATCTTTAATCCCCATATTTTTATCAACTATGGCAAGTAGTTTGTCATTTGGGATTACTACGATTGAGTCACATACTTTTTTTACGCCCGCAAGACCCTCGTCCGCAAATTTTCTTCTCTTTTGTCCTTCGAAGATGAACGGCTTAGTTACCACAGCTACGGTCAAAGCGCCAACTTCTTTTGCAGCAGCCGCAACAACCTCGGCAGCCCCAGTTCCAGTGCCGCCACCCATACCAGCGGCAACGAATATCATATCCGCACCCTCAAGCATAGATTTTATCTCCTGATAGCTCTCTTCGGCAGCCCCTCTACCAACCTCTGGTTTCATGCCAGCACCAAGGCCTCTGGTCATTTTTGCACCAAGCTGTATTTTCGTTGGAGCCAGCGAGCTGTCAAGCGCCTGCGCATCCGTATTTGCAACGACTAGGTCTATGCCGGATACGTTTTCGCTTATCATGTGGTTTATCATATTGCATCCGCCACCGCCGACACCGATAACCTTAATTTTTGCGCCGCTTTTTGATCGAAGCTCCTCGACTTGAAACAAACCGTTCATCTATCTTCCTTGCCTAAGATTTAAAATAATTGTGTAGCCCAACGCCAAAACCTTACAAAGTAAGCTTTGATTCCGCCGCCTTTTCTATCCGGCAAATCAATGTGCTCAAGAAGTTTTTTATTTGCCTCTTTTGCCCCGCTTTGTAAAATTTTTTCAGGCGCTCTATATTGTTTTGTACTGTCGGTATCGACTTTCTTCTCTTCTTCTTTATGCCCCTGAGAGGATGCCATAGGCGTTGCAAAATTCTCTTTTAGTCTGAGTCTTTTTGCCGAATCTATCTCGTAAAGAGCATTTTTACCTGCCGCATACAAAATAAGACCTATTACGGTCGAACAAGAAGGGTCTTTTAGGTTTTCAAAAAGACCGTCCATGTCTTTTGGTTTTGCAAACCTAACCGGCATATTGTCAAATATACTAACCGCTAAATCTCTAAGCCCTTCTAGTTTTGTCATACCGCCAGTAAAGACTACGCCGGCACCGACTTGATTTCTAAAACCGCTCTTTTCAAGAGATTTTGCAAGAATCATCAATGTCTCTTCGGCTCTTGCATATATAACACTTGAAACTATCTCAAGAGAAACCTCTTGTTTTTCTGCCTCGTTTCCAACCGTAGGAAGCTCTATAATCGCATTTGAACTAGAGTGCAACGAGCCATACTCTAGTTTTACCTGCTCAGCGTCACGAATTGGTGTGTGTAACGCCATAGATAGGTCGTTTGTAATATGATTTGAGCCTACAGCCAAAAAGTCATTGTATCTTATTGAGTTACCCAGGTGAACAGCAAGATTGCTCGTTGCGCCCCCTATGTCTATCACCGCAACGCCAAGCTCTTTTTCATCTCTATTCAAAACCGCTATCGAAGATGCATAAGCGCTTAAAACTATATTAGATATCTCAAGACCGGCTAATTTTACAGCTTTTCTAAGGTTTTCTAGGCTTGATTTTTGAACAGTCACTATATGAACGCTCACCTCTAGCCTATTACCGCTCATATCAATAGGGTCTTCTATAAAGTCTTGCTCATCAACTTTAAAATCATAAGGAAGCACGTGGATTGTTTCATATTCGGACGGGATATTCGCATTATAAAGTGCAGTCTGTATCGCCCTGTTTATCTCTTTTAGTGTAATTTCGCCATTAGGCACATTTACGATACCATGCGAGTTGATGCTTTTTGTGTATGCGCCCGATATTGAGACTACAGCCTCTCCAAACTCCATACCGGCAATTCTTTTTGCGTCAGAAACGGCCGTTTTTATAGATTTTGAGGCTAACTCTATATTTGTTATAGCCCCTTTTTTAAGACCGTTTGACTTAGCTATACCAGTGCCGGTAATATGCGGTTCGCCACCTTTTATCTCGGCTATTAGAGCACAAGTCTTGGTTGAGCCGATATCTATCGCCAAAATTGGTTTAGAAAAATCCATCGCTGCCTGATTGTCCATTTTTACCTAGTTACTTTTTTTCATTTTTGCCATCAAGGCTAATAAAGAGTTTTACCTCATACCTATTTTTCAGGTATTCTAGCACACTTTGGTTAACAATAGAGGCTTTGACTCCAAGCAACATCTTAGCAAACATCTGTTCGCCAACCTCACTTTGGTTATTATCCAGCAATTTTTGTTCCAAAACTTTGAACAAAACAGCTTTTGACTGTAAATAAACAACCCCTTTCGTATCTTTTGATTCAAAAATGGACGAAGCTACCTGTGCAGCCTCTTGTGGCGCAAGCCCAGCTATCATGTTATTTTGGTTTTTTGACAAAAAGCCTACATCTTTTGTCGCAAAATCACCTTTAAGCTCTTTGTCTGCATCCGCTTTCATTGCGGCAAGAGCCCCATCTCTCTCAACTACGCTTTTTGCTATCGGCTTCGCCTCTTCGTAGCTCATCTCTTTTGCTGGATTATATTTTGTCACTTTGAGCACGGCAAACATATTATTTACCAAAATCGGTTTCAAAGTGGTGGCTCCTTTGACCTTTAAAAGCTCAGATTTTATCTCGTTTGGCATCGGAGAAGATGGTGACAAGACAACTCCACTCACCTCTTTTCCTTTCAGCTTGCCCTCTTTTAGCTCAACGTATTTTTTTAGAGCCTCTTTTTTTGCGAGTTTGATTTTTGCATTCTGAACAACCTGTTCTTTTGCCTCTTCAAAGCTCATTTTTTTGCCGTCTTTAAAATACAAAGAGCCGTTTTCGGCATACTCTTTTTTGAGTTCTTCATCATTAGGGGCAAAAGTAGCAGAGGCAACTTCTACGCTCTCAATATCGCAAGTCGGCTCTGTTTTGAATTTTGCTTTATTTTTTTCCCAAAAAGTTTTAATAGAAGCCTCATCCGCCGGTTTCAAAAACGCCGTCACATCAATAATTTTAATACCTACCCTATCTTTAGATAGTGCAGCAAAAGCCAGTGAGGCGGTCTCATCCTTTGAAACTTTCGGGTTTATTATTGCCGACACCTTTTCCATTAGTAGCTCTTTTTTTAGCCCGCCCTCAAACTCTTTTGGCTTTATCCCTACATTTTTGAGCGCCATTATGTAGCTATCTTTATCAAAATGCCCACTTTTTTGGAAAGGCTCCATAGAGCTTATTTTTGCAGCCACCTCTTCATCGCTTACCGTTATTTCAAGTTCATTTGCAAAGTTTTGCAAAAGCGCCTGATTTACAAGTGTCTGCACTGCTAGGCTTTCCAGCTTAAGTGTTTTTGCGGTCTGTTCGTCTAATTTGCCGCCGCTCATTTTTGAATAGTAGTTGTATATATTGCCGTACGTGGAGGATAGCTCCTCTCTTGTTATCTCTATTTTTCCGACTTTGGCGACTTTGCCGCCCATAGAACCGAAATCATAGCTGCCCCAGCCGACAAACCCTGCCCCTATGAAGGCTATAGTAGAAATCCATATCGTAATAACTAGGTATTTTCGATGCTTTTGCATCCATGTAATCATAAAGAGGCCTTTTTTGAAGAGTAAAATTAACCTGATTTTATAAAGATGTGCATTAAAATTCGGTAAAAAAGGGGTTTGCGTGGATTTGTCAGCTTCCATTGTTTCAAAAGACCTATGTGCCGTCTGGCATCCTTGTATGCAGATGAAAGACTTTGAAAAAACCCCGCTTATACCTATCAAAAAAGCAAACGGCGTGTATCTATATGATTTTGAAGAAAATGCCTACATAGATGCCATATCTTCTTGGTGGGTGAACAATCTTGGGCACTGTAATGAGCGGATAAATAACGCTGTAATGTCGCAGCTAAATGATTTTGCACATATTATGACGGCAAATTTTACACACCGCCCAATGGTTGAGCTATCCAGGAAGCTTGTAGCAAAAACAGACGGCAAGCTATCAAAAGTCTTTTTTGCTGACAACGGCTCAAGCGCAATAGAGGCCGCCTTGAAGATGAGCTTTCAATACTTTAAAAACAAAGGTGAAACAAGAGATTTGTTCATAGCCTTTGAAAGCTCTTATCACGGTGAGACCTTGGGTGCTTTGAGTGTAGGAGATGTCGGACTGTACAAAAAAACCTTTGAAGAGATACTCATACAAACCGTAATCGTAAAATCTCCAAAAGACAAAAGCGAGGAAGAGACATTTGTTGCCGCAAACTCTCTTAGGACTACATTGCAAGAAATAGCCAACAAGGTGTCGGCCGTCATCATAGAGCCGCTAGTGCAATGCGCCGGATACATGAGAATGCACTCTCCGTTATTTTTGAGTGAACTTAGAAAATTATGTGATGAATTCGGGGTGCATTTAATACTCGATGAAATAGCGGTCGGCTTTGGTAGAACCGGGAGTTTTTTTGCTCACGAACAAGCAGGCATTATCCCAGATATAATGTGTCTATCCAAAGGGATTACCGGTGGGTATATGCCGCTATCCGTTGTTATGTGCCAAGAAAAAATTTTTAGAGGCTTTTATGAGGACGGTATAGAAAAAGCGTTTTTGCACTCTCATTCGTACAGCGGTAACGCTCTCGCTTGTTCTGCCGCAAATGCGGTTTTGGATATTTTTGAAAATGAGAAAATAATAGAGTCTCTAAAACCAAAAATAAATCAGATTTCGCTACTACTAAAAGAACTTGAAGGTAATGAAAAAGTCAAAAACACAAGACAAACTGGCATGATTGCCGCCTTTGAACTGCAAACTTCAATGTCGAGACCTAGCCTTGAGTTATTCGAGGAGGGACTAAAACACGGAATATTTATAAGGCCGCTTGGTAATACCGTATATATTATGCCACCATTAACGATTGCAGAGCAGCAGATATACGAATTATTTGACGGCATCAAAAAAACAATATCAAAGGGGTAATTTTGGATATTCCGCACAAACCTGTACTGCTAAACGAAGTGCTCAGCATATTTGCCGAATTAGACGGCGGAGTCTTTATCGATGCTACGCTCGGATACGGGGGACACTCAGAGGCGATACTAAGCGCCCACCCAAATCTAAAGCTTATCGGAATAGATAGAGATGACGAGGCTATAGCTTTTAGCTCAAAACGATTAGAAAAGTTTGGCGATAGAGTCAGAATAATCAAATCAGACTTTGGCTCGGCACTCACAAAAATAGACACGACAAATATAGTCGGAATACTCGCCGACATAGGGGTCTCCTCATTACAGCTTGATAAAAAAGAGAGGGGATTTTCGTTTGAGTCACAAACTCTTGACATGAGAATGGACGGCTCACAAGAGTTTTGTGCATACGATGTAGTCAACGGCTACTCTGAAGCTGAGCTCGAGAAAATAATAAGAGTATATGGCGAAGAGCGATACTCAAAAAAAATAGCCGCACTAATAGTAAGAAGGCGTAAAGAAGAAAAAATACAGAGCGCAAAAGAGTTGGCGACTATAATTTCTCAAAATATAAAAGGGTTTAAGATACACCCTGCCACCCTAACATTTCAAGCCATAAGAATAGAGGTAAATTCAGAGCTTGAACAGTTAGAAGACTTGCTTGAAAATGTAAAAAATCTGCCACAAAACGGGCAAATTTTGGGTATCATTTCCTTTCATTCACTAGAGGACAGAATCGTCAAAACTGCGTTCAAAGAGTGGTCACGCTCTTGCATCTGCCCACCAGAGGCCATGAGATGCACATGTGGCAACAATAATGAGCTTGGCGAGATACTAACCAAAAAACCGCTTATCGGAACTGATGCAGAAATCAGAGAAAATCCGAGGGCTAGAAGTGCAAAACTAAGGGCTTTTAAATTTGCAGACAATAGATAATCACGACAAACAAGAGCTACTAGAGGAACTAGATGCCGTAAATATGGGTCAAAACGGCCTGGGGGCAAAGACTATACTAACCGCACTTATAGCATTGGCTCTGGCGGTAGCGCTTACGGCACCAAAGATATACCTATCCTCAAACATCTACTACACAAGCCTAGAGACGGACTCACTTTATTCAAGCTACAAATCCCTAAAAGAAGAAAATAAATACCTAGAGCAAAAACTAGAATTTATGAGATACAAAAATTCAGTCCTTCTATCTCTCGATTGATACACAAAATTTCAAACTAAATTAAGCTATTTTTCCTACAATAACCGTCACATCAAAAATAAGGAAAAGCTATGAGCGATAAGAAGTTGCTTGCTACGATAGAGCTTGCCAGCATGAAAGGCGGCAAGATAATGTTGAGCAAAATGGAGCATCCGTACGGAGAGAGCTCAAAACCCGTAGTAAGCATAGGGGTGGCACTTGACGGCGGTGAACCGGAATGGAAAGTACATATTCCGTATGAAAATATAGACGAGCTAATAGAGGCTCTAAAAACTGCTAAAAATAGCTAAAAATCAGGAGGCTAATAATGAAAAAATCTTTACTTGGAATTTTAATAGCGGGAGTTTTTGCATCCGCTTCTTTTGCGGCTGATTATGAGCTTGACAATTCACACTCAAGCGTCGGTTTTAGTATTAAACACTTAATGATTAGCAATGTTAAAGGTAAGTTCAAAAACTTTACCGGCAATTTTAGCGTAGACGACAAGAGTGGAAAACTAACAAAACTTGACGGTAGCGTAGAAGTCGCCTCAATAGATACCGACATACAAAAAAGAGATGACCACCTAAGAAGCGGTGATTTTTTTGATGCGGCAAAATATCCTAAAATGAATTTTGTCATGAGCAAATTCACTCCGACAAAAGTCGGCAAAGGCAAAGTGTCTGGCAATCTTACAATACGCAACGTAACAAAACCGGTTGTTTTTGACGCTGAAATTAGCAAAGTAGTCACAGATATGTATGGCACTAAAAAAGTCGGCATAGCGATGAGCACAAAAATCAACAGAAAAGATTTTGGACTTAACTGGAACAAAGCTATGGAAGCTGGCGGTTTCGTAGTAGGCGATGAGGTATCTATTAGCGTTGAGCTAGAGGGTGCCGCCAAGTAATCACAAAGGGGCTTATCCCCTTTGTGATACCGTCCGCCAAAAGACGGAATAAAAAATGAAACTCCCGTTCCTACAACGGAGTTTTAAGATGAAAAATCAACCTGACTTTCAAAAAATTCTTCAACTTCTACAGGCAAATGCAGATAACGATTTTGCAAAAAACGCACTCGCTTCATACATAGCCTCAAAAGCTTTTGAATCTGGGCATTTGTATTCAGATATGGGTATGAGCTCAAGAATAGAGCTAAACAAGCTTATGAGTGAAAACTACAATACTCTTGCCGCCAGAAGACCGCCCGAGATAAGATGGAAAAAATTTTTATTTGATGAAATAGGTTCTATGGCTCCAGCTTGCCACGACTGCAAAGACCTTCAAAGCTGCTTTAAATGTAATGTTTTAGAGGGCGGGTGATACTTGCCTATATTTTAAACAATATTTGCCCCCAAAATGCTACATTTTTGCGTTAGAATCGCCAAAAAGTTACTCCACTAAGGCGTTAGTATGGGACACAAAGAGTTACAAAATTGTACTGAATGCGTCAAGCTTGCCGAACTTGAAACGTTGCTTGAGCTATCTCGCCTACTAATGGGCTCTCATACGCTAGAGCAAAAGATGAGCGACTCGCTAAAAACACTTAGAAACTACCTAAAATTAGAGAGATGCTCTGTTCATTTACTGAGCGAAGAAAAAAAAGAGTTGAATCTTTTTTCATCAATAGATCTCACTCCAAAGCAAAAAATGTTGTCAACCTACAAAGTGGGCGAAGGGGCCACCGGCCTTGCCGCCAGCACTAAAGAGCCTATTGTCATAGAAAATATCCACAGTGACATACTATTTTTGAACAAAACCGGAGCTAGAAAAATAGACGACATCTCCTACATCGCAATTCCGATGATTACGGGCGATAGCGTCATAGGTGTGCTCGGCGTGAGTCTGACAAAAAAAACCGCTCTTGATTTTGAAGAGTGTATCAATTTTTTAACAATAGTCGCCTCAACGCTTGCGCAGGCCGCAAAGCTAGAAAGTACGCACAAAGAGGAAAAAAAGAAGCTTGAGCTTCAAAACAGCTACTATAAGTCTGAAGTACTGCAAGCTTCAAATTTTGAGAGCATCATCGGCGAAAGCGCAAAGATGAAAGAGGTTTTTGGCATCTTAAAAAAAATAGCCAGCTCAAAAGCTACCGTCCTAGTACGAGGCGAAACCGGCACAGGTAAAGAGCTGATAGCTGCGGCCTTGCATCAAACAAGTGCGAGAAAAGATGGCCCTTTTGTGAAGCTAAACTGTGCGGCTATTGCCGAGAGCCTACTTGAGAGCGAACTATTCGGGCATGAAAAAGGTGCATTTACCGACGCAAAAGAGATGCGCAAAGGCAGGTTTGAACTAGCCGACAGCGGGACGCTATTTCTTGATGAGATAGGCGACATATCTGCTTCATTGCAAGTGAAGCTTTTGCGTGTCTTGCAAGAGCAAGAGTTTGAGAGGGTCGGCGGTTCAAAAACAATAAAAGTAGATGTAAGAGTAGTTGCCGCAACAAACAGAAATTTAGAAGAGATGGTAGAGCGAGGCGAGTTTAGAGAGGATTTATTTTATAGGCTCAACGTCATCCCTATCTTCTTGCCGCCGCTAAGGGAGAGGGGCAAGGATATATTGATGCTTGCCAACCACTTTTTGTACAAATTTTGCAAGCTTCACAAAAAAGAGCTTGAATTTGCGGACGATGCATACCCTATGTTGCTTGACTATTCATGGCACGGAAATATTAGGGAGCTTGAAAATACGATGGAGAGGCTAGTGCTCCTAAACGACAACGGCAAATTAGACGCGTCGGTCGTGGCGGCGGCGCTCCCAGGCATGTACGCAAAAGAAAAATTCGGCGGAATACAGCATAAAAGCGATGGTGTGGTCACAAAAACAGAGCTTGAAACGATAGAGAGAGAGGCGATTGTAAACGCCCTTAGGGAGTGCGGTGGCATACAGGCGAAAGCCGCAAGAAAGCTAGGAATTACGGTCAGGCAAATAGGATACAAAATCCTAAAATACGAAATAGAAATCTAACAATAAACCGCCGTCTGTTAAAATAAAGCAAAAAACGGCGGTTACTAAATGTTTGTATTAAAAACTCTCCTTGAAGCATTCGGCCATATTCTACATATGGTGCTAAATATCTATATCTGGGTTATTGTCATACAAGCCTTGCTTAGCTGGGTTCGCCCAGATCCATATAATCCAATAGTTCAGATACTAAATAAGCTCACATATCCAGCGTATAGATTTGTTAGGAGCAAGATAAATACTGTTTTAAGCGGTGTTGATTTGACCCCTTTAATCATAGTCCTTGCACTTCAATTTCTTGATATATTCTTGGTAAAAATTATTGGTCACTTTGCGGCTTCTTTGTAGTCTTTTGCTTTTGCTCGGGGTTGGCTTCGGGTATGACATCGACTCTTTATCAAAACAGCCCTCTGGGTTTGCTAGAGATTTATTTTTACTAAAGCAAATGGAGCAAAATGTCTCAAAAAACGAGTTGTATACTGCGTATTTTCTGACAAAAACACCGACAAGCCGCCACTCGTCGCTTCTGCTCCAAAAAAGCGGCTCAAAAAAACTATCAACACTGTTTGATTGCATGGATAGCAATGTCACAAGAGCCCTCAAAAAAACTCCGGAATGTGCCGAGCTGGGCATAAACTACAAAAAAATATCCTCCGCCATCCTAACAAAATCAGATGAACCAAAGAGACTAGCAGAGCTGATAAAAGAGGTGTCTCCGGCTAAAAGTGAAAAAATAGAACTACTCGTCAAAACATCAACAAAAAAAGAGAAAATCAACAAAGATGACATTGAGCTCTATTTTGAAAGTACGAAAGAGTTTCGTTCGGCTTTTTTTGATACGGAACTCAGCGATGAGGAGATAGACGCCATTGTAGATTCTCCTTCTCAAAAAAGATTTATCAAATGGGTTTTGTTTGACAAAAATGCAACAATGATGCAAAAAAGCATCTCAAAAATAGAACCAAATAGACTAAGCGATTCAGACGCTTTATTCTTTCTTGGACTAATAAAACTTCGCCATGAGCAAAACGCCACCGCCACATTTGAGAGAGCCGCAAAAACCGCAACAAAAGAGAGCGATAGAGATAGGGCAAATTTTTGGGCTTACCTTGGCTCAAAAGATTCCAAATTTATTCAAAAAGCCGCAAACAGCAAAGAATTTAACTTTTATTCAACCGTTGCGTCGGAAAAACTAGGAAAACAGCCAAATCAAATAGAGTTTGTATCGCTAGAGTCGAATATCGACATGATAAATGAGCGCAATATATCAAGCCCGTTTGAGTGGATAAATTTCAAACGCAAACTAAACAGCTCATCGCACAAAGAGCTAGAAGAGATAATTTCAAAAATAAAAAAACAAAAAGACGGCGATGCTTACTATCTGCAGGCAAAGGAGAAGCTTGAGGGATATAAAAAAGAGTTTTATTTGTTGCCATACGCTGAAATATTCAAAGATTATAACGACTCGCAAAAAGTCTTGCTTCACGCTATAGGTAGACAAGAGAGCCTTTTTGTCCCAGGAATAGTCAGTAGCGCATACGCAATAGGGGTAATGCAGATAATACCACTTTTGGCCGAAGAGCTTGCGGTCAAAAAAAAAGAGAAACTTGATTTTTTTGAGCTTTTTGAACCGAAAAAAAATATCTCATACGCCGCCACTCATTTTGCTTGGCTTGAATCAAAGGTGGTACACCCTACCCTTATCGCTATTTCATTCAATGCGGGCTATGGTTTTTTCAAAAGGATAGAGAGGGACGGGCTGTTCACCTTTAAAGATGAGAAGATGCTTCCCTATGAACCGTTTTGGTCGATAGAAAATATACCATACGACGAGACGAGACACTACGCCAAGCGTGTATCTCTCAACTACGCCGTATACTCAAGACGATTTGGAAGGGAAATCGGGCTTAATGAGCTTTTGGAAAATTTAATACTGCTACGCCGTCAAGCCCCTTAAGCTTAACGTTGAGCTGCATATCTTTGTCTTGTTTTGGAAAAGAGACAATGTAATATCTGCTCCAAGCATCCGTGTGCGGCATTTTTTTGTATATTTCGTGTTGGTCGGGCTTTGTTATCGTCTCTACCACTTTTGCCTGAACATCGCTCGCCTCTGCGGCCTTTTCGCCAAGCTTTACGTCATCTTTTTTTGGAGCCACCCTCATACTAAGCAAATAGTCTTTGTTAAAAAGCCCGGCCTGCTCTTTTTTGTCGTAGTCGTCAGGAATATAAAGCCCAACAAAAAAATACTCCGCATCAGAGTAGCGAGACGGATAGATTGGATTTAGGTACGTTAGCGTTATTTTGGCTTTTGTCTCCATCGAGTTTACTATTTGGGCACTTCTTGTCTCTTTTATCGCCTTTTCATAGTGCTCATCTTTTTTGAACATATCAAAAGCGTCATAAGTCTGGCACCCCCCGAACACAAAAGCCGCCAAAAGCGCCGTAGCTACACCCTTTGTCATACCAAAATCCTCCGTAAAAGTGCGCAGATTATAATCAACAATAACTTACAACAATAAGTCCATAAATGTATAATTAACACAAAAAAATATTTTTAGAAAGCAACCAATCTGGAAAATTTAGTCAAGTTTATCTCTAACATCAGAGAACAATCGGAATTAGAACAAACAGAGGAAGGTCTCCTAAGATTCAGCGAAGAGCATTGTGAAATGCTGTTTGAATCAGTAATAAATACGGAGAGCGACCACAAAAAAGAAAAGTTAAGAATTGCCATAAAGCAGGTATTTGAACTAGATTCAAAAGACCTCGTAATATTCAAAAACAGCGCCATATTCATAAAAAGATGGGGTGGTGTACCGCTAATACATCCAGCGTTAATCCAAAAAATAAAAGAGGCGGTAGACGAAAATAGCGACTCTTCTGGCGATATATCTATCATCAACGACAGCATTACGATAAATGTTCAAGATATACTTTCCGAATTTGGTATCACCGCCGGAGAGCTATCTGCGGAAACAAAAGAAAAAATCCGCCAGAGGCTAAAAGAGCAAATAAGCATATCGCCAAAAGACGTTGTTCTCTTTCTTAACGATAAGGTCGTAATAAAACGCTTCAGAGAAAAAATAGACGAAGAAGAGAGGATAAGGAGAGAGCAAAGATACAACGGACTTCCAAAAGAAGAGCTCCAAAAACTCAAAGATTCTCTTTTTGAAAGTGTCGAGGCTGAGCAGGAGACATTTGCCGAAATAGCGGATGAAGTCATAAGCACCGACCTTGACTTTAGCGTAATTACCCATGGCTATTTCATAAAAAACTACATCAAAATTTTTCAAAAAGCGATATTTGACCTCTTAAGGGATAACCTAAGCGAAGAAGATTTTATACTGGAGGGGCTATCAAATCTTATCCTAAGAGAAAATTGGGTCTTGGCACATACCAAGATGGCGCTCTCATTACTCATGCTTGTCGGAAGTAAAAACCCAAATGCGGAAAACTTCCTAAAAAACTACTCCGGTGAAATAGAGATAGACGCCGAGAGAAATAAATTCAAGCTGCCGGAGATACTAGACAAAGGCGGTCTCAAGTGGACGATTCCTTCTATTATTGCGATAGTAATGCAAAGGCAAAAGACGATTGAAGCCCTGACGATAAAGCAAAATGCGGCAGACGACATCAGGTCGACAACCGATGATATGTACTCAAAAATAGAGCGGCTCAACGAAGAGGCCGTTATGATTGAAAAAGAGTTTGCCGCAATAGATAATGAAGGCGTTGACAAGGCAGACACCGAAGCATCTATTAATGAAGAGATAAAAGAGCTAAGAGATATGCTAAAAAGGGGCAAAGACGAAGAGAGGGTAAAAATACAAGCTAGCATAAGCGATAAAACCTTGATGCTAAAAAAGCTTCTCATCAAAGACGATGCGCTATTTACGAGAAAAAAAAGGCTGGAGCATCAAAGCAAAATTGTCTCTTCAAAAATAGAAAAACTAACCTTTGATATTACAAAGCTTCAAAAAAAGATAAAAGAAGAGGAGGAGAAAATAGCGCAATTTATATCTTCGCAAAAAAGTGTGGATGAGAAATTTAATTCACTTACCGAGGCTTTGACTATGGCTCTGATGAAACGAAAGACTAAAATATAAGGCTGGGCGATGAAAAATAAAAAATTACTATTTGTTGAAGACAACGTTGTTGCGGCGGAAGCGTTAAAAAGCTTTTTATCAAATAGGTACGACACATTGACGGCGGTGTCAAATGCCGAGGATGCGTACGACGTTTTTTCAAAAACGGATGTCGACATAGTGATAACAGACTTACATCTACCCCAAATGAGCGGCTTTGATTTGCTAAAAAAAATAAAGCAAGAAAAACCGCAGACGGCAGTGCTCATAATATCCGCGTACAGCACGATAGAAAACATAGAAAAAGCCGAAGAGCTTGGCGCTGATAACTTCCTCCCAAAGCCTCTTGACTTGGATTTACTGGAAGCCTGTATTAATGAGATTATTAGCAAGTAGCTTTTTGTCTTCGTTTCGTCATAAATATTATATGTGCTTAAGATAAATTTTATATTTTTTTATAGATAATCGATTAGTTTCGGTGAAGCATCTGACACCGCAACACCCTTGGAATCCTAAAAAAAGGGAGATCGATGACAGCACAAGAAGCCGAAATCAGCCTACTAAGAGATATCCTAGAAAAACAGAATAGCTTAATAGTCAGAGTAGACTTACAAAACCGCTTTGTATACGTAAGCAAGGCATACGCCGACTTTTTTGGCTTTGACCAAAACGATATGATAGGCAAAGTTTTTATGCCTCCGATATCGCAAGACGATATTCCGAATTTTGAAAAAACCCACGAACAAATCAAAAAAACAAAAAAACCATCAACATTGCTTCAAAGAGAGCTTACAAAAAATGGCTGGGCGTGGTTTGAGTGGCGCATAGTCCCAATTTTGGACGAAAACGGAGAGATAAAAGAGATTCAGTCAAGCGGACAAGACGTATCAAATTTGGTTGCTACAAAAGATACGTTAAATCTACTGTTTCAGGCACTTGAACAAACATCGGCCGCCGTCATAATAACCGACAAAGACGGGCTTATTATCTACGCAAATAAAAAATTCAAAAAGCTATATTGCTACGACGACAACGACTTAATAGGCAAAACACCAAGAATCTTAAAATCGAACCTCACGGAGCCGATGCTGTACAACACGATGTGGGATACGATAGTCAAAGGCGAAGCATACAACTGTGAGATAACGAACAAAACAAAGCACGGGGATATAAAATGGGTACTTTTGTCAATATCCCCAATCAAAAACGAACTGGGAGAGACAACCCATTTTGTCGCCGTAAGTGAAGATATAGCACTACAAAAAGAGCTAGAACATGAACTCAGAGGCGCAAAACAAAAGCTAGAACACAATAACGAAGCTTTGGAGCAAGAGGTTGGCGTAAGAACTTCAGAGCTTAGACTGTCAAATATGCTACTAAAATCACAAATAGAAGAGCGCAAAAAAATAGAGGCCGAAAAAGAGCAAAAAGAGAAGCTCCTAGCACAACAATCAAAGCTAGCAAGCCTTGGTGAGATGATAAATATGATAGCGCATCAATGGCGTCAACCGCTGACGGCCATAAGCACGGCGGCTATAAATATCAAAACAAAACAAGAGCTGGGAATACTAAGCGAACAGACGCTCGACTCCATCCTAGATAGCATACTCTCTCATACGCAAAAAATGTCCGGAACTATTAATGATTTTCTAAATTTTTTCAAACCGTCAAAAGAAAAAGAGAGCTTCAACATAAAAGAGGTGATTGACGAGACTATGAAGCTAATAGGGGCTCAGCTGGCGGCAAGATGTATAGAAGTGCGGTTTTGCGACGAGTGTGATATTTGTGTTTTTGGATTTAAAAATGAGCTTGAGCAGGTGTTTATTAATATATTTTCAAACTCAAGAGACGCTTTTGAAGATAAGCAATTTGATGGGCGAGAGATAAAAATAACATGTGGCGCTAAAGGCGATGATGAGGTATCGATAGAGATATTAGACAATGCAGGCGGTGTCGACGAAGACGTGCTAAATAGAATGTTTGAGCCATACTTCACGACAAAAGAGACTGGCAAGGGAACGGGCATAGGCCTTTATATGTCCAAAACTATTATCCAAAAAAGCTTTGGCGGTGATATAAAAATAGAAAATATCTATGAGCAAAATAAAAGAGTAGGCATCAAAAACACCGTCACCATATGTCATCAAAGGGAGGGCTAAATGGAGGCCAGAACACTAAAAGAGTTGGGCAAAGAGCTAAATGTCCTCTATATGGAAGATGAAGAGATAATCAGGGAGCAGATGTCTGACATCTTAAGAAATCTATTTAAAAGCGTCACAAGCGCACCAAACGGAGACGAGGGGCTAAAACTCTTCAAAAGCGGAAGCTACGATTTAGTCGTAACCGACATACAAATGCCTATAAAAAACGGCCTTGAAGCGGCGAAAGAGATAAAGCAAATCAGCCCAAATACACCGATAGTCGTAACAACCGCTTACAGCGACGCAAAACTATTTCTAACGTCAATAGAGATAGGAATAGATAGGTATATTCTAAAACCGATAAGTCTCCCAAATTTATTTGGCTCTTTGCAAGCTGTATCTGAGGCGATACTTAACAGAAAAAAGGCAGAAGAGCTAAATAAAAAGATATTGTTGGAAGAGATTAATCAGGCCACATCAGATGTAACACAAAAATTAGCGGACGCTTTTCCGACCCCTTCTGTAGCCTTTAGCGGCGATAAGCTTAAGTTTGCGAATGAAGCTTTTGCGGAGCTTTTCGGAGAAAAAAACCTAAGAGAACTACAAAACGGCTCAAAAAATATTGATTCGTTCATAGAGCAAAAAGACGGCTTTGTGTCCAAAGTGGATGAGCTAAAAAATGACGACATACAGTCAAACAAAACGCTAATAAACATCTCCGGCAAAAAACATATTTTTTTGGTAGCAAAAAGAGAGATTGTGATACTGGGCGAAAAAGTTGAGATATTTACGCTTAGCAATATAACGAAGATAGAGTATCAAAAGAGAAAGAACGAGGGTTATGCGGAGCTTTTGGAGGAGATTTTATTTTCAAGATACAAGACATCTAGCCAAAATACTCTCAAAAATACCGCAAAACAAACCGACAATACTTCAAGCGGACATAAAGAGCCAAACGGCCATTTGTACCTCAGCCAAGAAGAGAGGGATATTCTAAGAAAAAGCCACACCACTAAATACACGTCACAAGAATATCTAAAGGAACTTGACGGCGAAACGGTCGATGAGGTAGAGGAGCTTGCCGAGCTAGAGTATGAATGGAAAGAGCTTGTCGGTGATTTTGAGTACAGCAAAGACTGGAATGCGGTGGAAAAAATATCGTCAATACTTCAAAAATACTCCAAAACAATATCAACGCTAATAGAGTTCGAAGACCTAGCGTTTGCGCTAGATTCACTCGCAAAAGTCCTTATGGATGCTGAGCGTACCGAAGCTAGCAGAAATATGTTGCTTTTGTTTTTGGATACGCTGAGGCTTGATTTGTCCGATTGGCGCAATAAAATATTTATACAAAAAAGCGCCAAAGACATACACTACCTAGATAGCTCCCTTTTTAGCTCTTGTCTCCAGCTTCAGCTAAAACTTGGCGTTTCAGGTGGCGATGCCGTAGATGGCGATGACGAACTGGAGTTATTTTGATGCAAAAATTAGACGTAGCAAGACTCTCCGAAATCTCAAAAGGGCTAAAACTGCTATACGTGGAGGATGATGATTTCATAATGCAAAGTATGAAAATTATTCTGGGCGATATTTTCGGTGAAATCTCAACGGCGTCAAACGGCATAGAGGCTTTGCTGTTGATGGAAAAAACAAATTTTGACATATTGTTAACCGACGCTATGATGCCGAGAATGGATGGATTGGAGCTGATAAGAGAGCTTAGAAATAGAGGTTGTGATATAGAGATAGGGGTGGTCAGCGGACTAGATGAAGAGGCGCTGGACAAACTAAAAAAACTAGGCGTACAAGAGTCGATTCCAAAACCGATACACCCATCCACTCTTTTTGGAGCGCTATTTAGACTATGTGAGGCGGCATCTCAAAAAATTAACCGCTAATCGCTTATAATTGCATAAAAAATAAGAAGAATAGTTATGAAAGTAGCAGTAGCCTTCACGGGCCCTTCAAACAGCGGAAAAACAACGGCGATAGTTAAGATAGCCGAGAGACTAAAATCAGCCCACAAAGTCGCCATAGTCAAAAACGATCCCAAAGACAAAGCCGTGTTTGACACGGACGGTAAAGACAGCAGCCTGTTTTTTGCCACTGGTGCGAACGTGGTCGTCAGAAGCCCCTCAAGAACTACGATGTTCAAAAATGAGCCATCAAGCCTCGATGAAATAATATCAATGCTCGGTAACTTCGATATACTACTAGTCGAGGGCCTAAAGACTTTGCCGCTACCTAGAATAGGTATATTCAGGGGTCAGATAGACGTTAGCTATTTTGGCTTTGTAAAAGCGATAGCGATAGACGACACCATAAATATATCGGAGTACGAAGTGCCAGGTGATATAGAGGTTTTGGATTTGAATAACGTGGAAAAAATAGTCGAGTGGATATTTAAAAACGCAAAGGAAATATGATGATAGAAGTTATAGAAGCAATAAAGAGAAGTGCGTTTAGGATACAAGAGGCGATAGCGTACGACGATACCGGCTACGCCGAAAACGAAAATGCAAGCGGTGACGTCCAGCTGAAACTAGACATCAAAAGCGACTACATCATACAAGAGGAGCTTGCCAAAGTAAAAAGCGTAAAAGCCGTGGCCAGCGAAGAAAAAGAGACGGTAGACATACTCAACGACGGCGGTAAATACCTAGTCGGATACGACCCGCTTGACGGCTCAAGCCTCATAGACACAAATCTCTCCGTCGGCTCAATATTTGGTATCTACGAAGAGGATTTCGCTGGAGCGCACATAAAAGCCGCCGTGTATATCGTATATGGGCCAAGAGTAGAAATGGTTATCGCAACAGACGAGGTAGAGCTATACAGGCTCGACAAAAATAGCGAATTCAAATTTATCCAAACAATACACCTGCAAGAAAAAGGGAAGTTAAACGCAAGCGGCGGAACGCAAGCCAAGTGGCCTTCATATCACAAGGCGATGATAGATACTCTCTTTGCCGAGGGGTATCGACTGAGATATTCAGGCGGTATGGTCCCTGATTTGCACCAGATACTTATCAAAGGCGGCGGTTTATTTAGCTACCCAGGTACGCTTGACAAGCCGGATGGGAAACTAAGAATGGTGTTCGAGGTATTCCCTTTTGCGTACATATACGAAAAAGCCGGTGGCAAGGCCGTTGACGGACATAGAAGACTACTGGAGCTCAGCCCAAAAGACCATCACGCTACGACGCCATGCTTTTTTGGCTCCAACTATGAGATAAACAAGGTAATGGATGTCTACTCAAAAATCGTCTGATAACGTTTTTGAGAAGGCTCTGGACGCTAGACTTGAAGCGTTAAGAGAGTGTCAGAACAAAGAGTCGTCATCAGTCGAGTTTAACGGCGCATCTTACGGCTCTTGCTTTGCATGCTCAAAAATCATAGGTTGCGAGACTAGAAAAGCTTATGTTCTTAGCGCATACAACTCTATGAGCAAGGGCGACACCGGTGGATTTGAATTTTAGATTTATACAAAAACAGGATAACAATAGATGAAACAAGATAGCTTTTATGTCACAACCCCCATATATTACGTCAACGACGCCCCACATATAGGACACGCCTATACCACAATCATAGCGGACACCATGTCAAGATACGCCAGACTGACGGGCAAAAACACATACTTCCTAACGGGCACCGATGAACACGGGCAGAAGATAGAAGAAAGTGCGAAAGCAAGGGGCAAAAGCGCAAAAGAGTGGGCAGACGAAAACAGTGCAAAATTCAAAAATCTATGGGACGGTTTTGGGATAAGCTACGACAAATTCATCAGAACCACGGACGACGAGCACAAAACAGGTGTTCAAAAAGCGTTTATGAAGATGTGGGAAAAAGGCGACATCTACAAAGGCGAGTTCGAGGGCAACTACTGCGTATCCTGTGAGACTTTTTTTACTAGCACACAACTTGTAAACGATGAGTTCTGCCCAGATTGCGGCAAACCGACAACGGTATTAAAGGAAGAAAACTATTTTTTCAAGCTCTCAAAATACGAACAAGAAATTCTAAAGTGGTACAACGAAAATGAAGATTGTATCCTTCCAAAATCCAAAAAGAATGAAGTGATAAAATTTGTTGAGGGCGGATTGAAAGATTTGTCCATTACAAGAACTAGCTTTGAATGGGGTGTACCACTACCAAAAGATATGAATGACGAAAAACACGTCATATATGTTTGGCTCGATGCGCTACTTAACTACATCACCGCACTTGGATATGGCACAACTGACAAAGATATGGGGTACTGGCCGGCAAGACTTCAGCTAGTCGGCAAAGATATACTCAAATTTCATGCGATTTACTGGCCCGCATTTCTTTTGAGCCTTGATTTGCCACTACCAAAAAGTGTAGCCGCTCACGGATGGTGGACTAGAGACGGCGAAAAAATGAGTAAGTCAAAAGGCAATGTAGTCAATCCACAAGAGATAGCCGATACTTACGGGCTAGAAAACTTCAGATACTTTTTGCTCCGTGAAGTACCGTTTGGGCAAGACGGCGATTTCTCCAGAAGAGCGCTAATAGACCGCATCAACTCAGACCTTGCCAACGACCTTGGAAATCTACTAAGCAGAACTATCGGGATGAGCGACAAGTATTTTGGGCTTAGCATAGAGCTAAAAGATTTGCAGACTTATCACAAAGATGATTTAGCAAAAATCGATGAAATTACAGACCTGCTAGAGCCGCTTCTCCATAGCATGCAAACTCATAGATACCTCGAAGAGATATGGAAAATGCTTGGCGTTGCAAACAAAGCGATAGATACGGTAGCCCCTTGGAACAAAATGAAAGAGGGCAAAGAGGTGGAAGCAATGGCTCTAATAGCTCTTTGCGTCAACGTCCTTGCAAAAGCCGCCCTTTTGCTCGCACCAGTTATGCCGCACAAAATGGCGGATGTGGCTACGGCAATTGGATTTGAGATAAATACTCAAAGTTTTGAAAAATTGATTTATGGCAAAGAATTACTGGAAAGCTCTAAGCTGTCAAAGGTAACTGCGCTTTTTCCTAGGATTGAAGAGGTAATCGAAGAGACTCCCAAAAAAGAGGAAAAGCAAAAGGCTGAAGAAAAAAACTATGTTACGATAGATAAATTCTTCGAAACACAGCTCAAAGTGGGAACGGTACTAGAAGCACAGGAAGCTCTAAAAAGCAACAAACTACTTATTTTAAAAGTAGACCTAGGCGATGGCGACGTAAGGCAGATAGTAGCAGGAATCAGGGAGAGCTACTCGGCTGCGTCAATGGTCGGCACTCAAGTTTGCGTAGTGGCAAACCTAAAACCTGCAAAAATAATGGGAATAGAAAGCGAAGGAATGCTTCTTGCTGCTAAGGATGAAAATGGTCTTGCCCTAGTAAGGCCTGAAACTCCAAAACAAAGCGGCTCAAAAATAGGATGAGAATAGAAAACGTCGTTGCGCTAACAAGAGGTGATTTAAAGACTAGCCCTTCCATAACATATTTTGAGGATATAAAATTAAACTACCTCCAAATAAGAAGAGGGGATTTGTTTATAGCGCTAAATCCAGCGGAAATCAAAAAAGCGGTTTACAATGGAGCATATGGCGTCATATATGACTCAGACGAGATAGAACCTACAGACCCAGAGGTTGCCTTTATAAAAGTGAGAGATGCCTCTATTGCGGCTTTTAGCCTAGCTAGATATGGGATGCTCAAAAAAAGCTTCAGATTTATAAGCGTTGACCCGATAACACTTGAAATGATAAAAAAAATATCAAAATCGAAAAGTATTGAATTTGTCGATAAGCAAGATATAAAATCACTTTTTTCACTCATCAAAAATGACGAAGCGACAACCGTATTTGGATGCGATGAGGAGTTTTTATCAGAGCTAACCACAGATACCGTGGAAAATTTCCTAGCCCCAAAAGAGTGCAAACTTCAAATATCAAGCTCCACTCTCTTTGAAAGCTCAGTATTTATCGATGGAGTTAGTGTAAGAGTTCGCCTTCCCGAGTTTCAGCTAAAATATCTTGGAAACGCAATATCAATATTAAAAGAGGCTGGGGTTGAATTTGACGTCTCTTCAATCAGTTTTACCCACTTTTTTGATCCAGTATTTGTTGACAACTATCTCTATGCCAAAGAATTTGGCAAAACGGCAAAAGTGGTTATCTTTGCCAAGTTTTTTGATACGCAAATACTCAAAGAAACAATGAGCTATCTAATCAAAAATACGAAATGGGCAAAAAATCTATATATCTTTCCGCTCTCGCTTTCAAACATAGAAGAAAAAGAGATAATTATTACGCTTTACGGCTCTGACAGAGAGCTTACGGATATGCTAGAGGAAAATGATTTTAACTTTGCCTTTGTTGTCAATGCGGATAAATCTACACTAATTAAAGAGAGAAAAGAGAACAGCCTGTTTTCATTTGATTTTAACGACTAACGTAGGCTATTCTATCCTCTGCCCCAGCCTCGGCAAACCCTTTTAGCCTAAGTCTACAGCTATCGCACACCCCGCATGCTATTTGTTCGTTTTGATAGCAACTCCATGTAAGAGATAAATCAACATTTCGCACAATCCCTTCCGAGACTATCTCTCTTTTGTATTTATGCAAAAGGGGGGCATATATCTTAATTTGCGTCTCTTTTTTTGTCCCCTCATTGGCTGCGGCCTCAAATGAGGACAAAAACCCCTCAGTACAGTCTGGATAACCACTACTATCTTCTTCAACCGCACCTATAACAACTGCCGTGGCTCCTTCTTTTTCCGCTATGGCCGTAGCTATCGAGAGAAAAATTCCGTTTCTAAACGGGACATACGTTACAGGTACGCCATCCTCTATTCCACCGACAGGCACGGCAATACTCTTGTCAGTCAATGCCGAACCGCCTACGCTTTTAAAAAACGGTAAGTCAATCTCGTATTTTTGCCCGGCTCCAATATCGGCGCTTACCGCACGAAATGCCGCAAGCTCCTTGCCCTCCGTACGTTGCCCATAGTTGAAATGCACGGCAACCACCTCATATCCATCGTCTTTTGCTATTTTTGCCGCTACGGCACTATCCATGCCGCCGGATATAATGCAAACAGCTTTTTTCATTTTTTTTCTCCGTTATCAACAAAAAAGAATTTTACTATACCGACATACTCTTTTAGGGCAATATAGCTATTTTCCAAAGAGCCGAAGCTAGGCATAAAATCAAGATACGAACTCTTTAACTCTTTTGTCAGAAAATCAACCGCATAAGGCGTTACGCTAAAGCCATTTTTTTCGAAAATTATTTTTGCTCGCTTCATGTGGAATGCAGATGTAACAAGAACAATTTTTGGAGCACTAATTCCATTTTGCCTCATAATCACTATCGTGTTTTGAGCATTTTGGAGCGTATTTTCACTCTTATCTTCGACCATAAGTCCAAAACCACCGTTAAGGGTTGACGTCAAAGGTCTTGCAAATCCATAAGAGTCAGCGATGACATTTGCACTCTCTATGGCCGCCCCAGCTTCGCTAATCCCATCTCTATCCGCCCAGCCACCGCCAGTAAAAATAAGCGGGGTATTCATTTTTTTTGCCAATGCCATACCCTGTCCAAACCTTTTATAGGCATTTAGGGCTAGCTTACTATCTGGAACGTAAGCGTTAGCCCCGCCACCCAGAACAACTACGGCGTCAGGTTTAAAATCTATTTTTTGGTATTTTCTAAATCCATCTTCAAGAGGCCAAAGCAGATATTTTGAAACAAAGTTGGTAGAAAGAAGATAAAACAAAGCAACTACGCTCACAAAAAACCATCTAAGCCTTGATGCAAAAAGCGCAGAGGCAAGAAACGTCAATAAAAACGGCAAAGGAGAGAGAATCAGGTAATGAAACAGCTGAGCGGCGATAAAAGAGGAGCTCAAGCTAGACTAGCCTAATCTCTTTATCACCTTTTACAAGCTCGCCTATCACATAACCACCGACATTTGCGGCAACTTTATCTGCATTTTCTTTTGACACGACCCATGTCATACCAACGCCCATATTAAATGTTCTGTACATTTCAGCCTCTTCAACATGCTCTGCCATAAAGTCAAAAACAGGCAATGTTTTTATTGAAGATTTATGAACAATAGCACCAAGACCACTTGGCAACACCCTAGGGAGATTCTCGACAAGGCCACCGCCAGTTATGTGTGCCAAAGCTTTGATGTCATTTTTGTTTGCCTTAAACTCTTTCACGTATATTTTCGTAGGAGCCAAAAGCGTATCGATTAGCATACCATCACCAAATTTGTCCGTAAATCTCATTCCTAGTTTTTCAAAAAATAGCTTTCTAACCAAAGAAAAACCGTTTGAATGAACGCCGGAGCTAGGAAGAGCCACAAGGACGTCACCCTCTTTGCAATGTGAACTTCTCTCTATTTCGCCTTTTTCGGCAATACCAACTGAAAAACCGGCAAGATCAAAGTCATTTTTGAAATACATCCCTGGCATCTCGGCCGTCTCGCCACCTATCAATGCACACTCGGCTAGCTTACATCCCTCTGCGATTGATGCTATAACGCTGGCGGCGCTCTCAACCTCAAGTCTTCCCGTGGCGTAATAATCAAGAAAGAACATAGGGGTCGCAAAATTGCATATCAGGTCGTTTACGCACATGGCCACAAGGTCTATACCTACGCCGTCAAGTTTCCCGCTCTCTATGGCAAGTCTGAGCTTTGTTCCGACACCATCCGTTGCCGCGAGTATTACAGGCTCTTTGTATCCGGTAGGAATTTCAAAAGCTCCAGAGAAAGAACCTATTCCGCCAAGTACGCCAGCTATTGACGTAGCTTTCGCAAATGGTTTTATTTTCTCAACAAGTTCGTTTCCCGCATCTATATCTACTCCGGAATCCTTGTAACTAAGCTTTGGCATTTTACTTCCTATCGTGGACTAATTTAGACCGATTTTAACAAAAAAGAGCTAAAATCGCCTGATTTTTAGGCAAAAGGAGTGGCTAAATGCACTTTGATAATACCGATGTAAACAGCAAGCAAGCTGAAAAAGAAATGCTATTTTTTGTGCCTTTGTGCACACATGAGAATGCCAAAGAGTGTTTAAGTATAGGCTTTGACAACATACCGCAAGAGGCCATAAAATTAGCGGCAAATATCACAACGCAAGCAAATCAAGGTGAGAAATTTGATAGTGAAAGTTTTGATGTTGTGGTGACAAATGACGAAAATACCAACAAGCAAGATATATTTAGAGTTCTAAAAAAAGATGGTGTTTTGTGTATGAAATTAGGCAATGACGTAAAAAAACAACTTACGGAGCTTGGAAGTTTTTATCGGATAGTTATGCCGTTTTTTGGGATGAAACTTGTATTTGCATCAAATAAATATCATCCAACGGCTGACATCATATTGGATAAAGCCGATTTTCTTGAGGGAGTTGAGTATTACAATGCAGATATTCATCTAGCCTCTTTTGCAATTTATGAAAAGGCAAAAAAAGAGCTAAAAGGGATAATAAAAGCTTAATGTATTGACGTCTGAGGCGGTGGAGCATCCAATATGGAGCTCGTTCCACCAACCTCGCCCTTGCCGTCATACCTCATAAGAACGACATCAACTCTCTGATTTAAAAAATGTTTTGCCGCCTCCGGCTCTTTACTAGTTGGCTTAGTATCTGCGTATCCAACGGCCGTAAATTTAGTCGGGTTAAATCCTAGCGATATAAACTCCCTAACGACAGACGATGCTCTTGCTGATGATAGCTCCCAATTTGAAGGATATATACTTCCTTTTGGTGGAAGTGATGACGATGTGTGGCCTTCGACTTTTATATTGCCTGGATATGACTTGACGGATGCCGCCAATATATCAACTATTTTTTTGGACGCTGGAGTCAAATTGGCGCTACCTTCATCAAAAACTATAGCATTAAGCATCCTAACCCTAATACCTTCATCAGTCATAACAACTTCAGTGTCGCTACCATTGCCACTCTCTGGTGCTACATCTTTGATAGCTTGGAGCTCTTTCATAAGCTGTTTTGCAATCTCTATTTGCTGCTGAACCGCTTGTGCACTCTGCTTTGATTCTTTGCTTTCAGAAGCCTGTTTACTTGTAGACGAATCCTTCCCAGCATCTTGAGGGTTTACACTCATTTGTGTAGGCGTAAAGTCAAAAATATCCGCAAAAGATTTGGATAGCGCCTTCATTTTATCTTTATTTTGTGAGGCTATGGCGTATAGTGCAATAAATAGAGCAAGAAGTAGACTAAAGAAGTCGGCAAACGGAACCGCCCACTTCTCCCCACCCTCACACTCAGGACATTTTTTTTTCTTAGCCATTAGTGCTTAGCGCCACCCTCTTCTGGTTCGCCGCCGATATAATTGTAAAGTTTGCCCCTCATCATTTTAGGATTGTCCCCTGAAACCAAAGAAACTAGCCCCTCAAGAACTATAATTTGTTCTTTCACTATGTCGTGCGATTTTGCAATCATCTTTCTACCAAGCGGTCCAAAGAGAATATACGCACTCGCAATACCAGTAACCGTCGCCGTAAATGCACCGGCAATACCAGTTGCCATCTCAGATGGCGTATCCAGTTTTGCAAGAGCTAGAATAAGACCCAAAACCGCACCGATAAGACCCATAACCGGAAATGTCTCGCCGGCAAGTATCCAATAGTGTCCACACCCGTGATAATAATGCTCCGTCTCTTCTATTTCAATCTCCAAAGTCTGCCTTATTACATCGACGTTTACACCGGAGACGACAAGGTCTAGCCCTTTTTTCATAAACTCGTTTTCAACATTAGGTATCTCTGCCTCAAGCTTCAAAAGCCCATCACGTCTAGCGATAATAGCAAAATCATACAGCTGCTCTATTGTCTTTTCATAGTTAACAGCCGATTTTTTGAATACCATACCAAGATTTGAGTAAGCACCTTTAACAAAGTGCCCATGAGTCGCCGTCATGGCCGAGAGCAAAGCTGGGGGAACAACTATCATAATAGAGGTTATATGAAGAATATGTACGGGATTTCCACCCTCCAAAGTATCGCCTACGGCAATAAAGGCGATAGCCCCTATCATACCGCCAAGAACCGTTAAATCCATAAAACTACCACCTAATCAAACTTGGGCTTATATTACAATACTAAGATTTAAATCTTTTGAAAAACGGATATATTGCTATCCGTCAAACCAAATACTTCTTTTGATTTTTCAACCAAAGGATGTTTTAAAAGGCTTAGCTCCATCGCCTCATCTTCCAAGCTTTTTTCTTCTTTAACATCTTCATTGCTAGATTCATCATCGAATAAACCTGGGCCACTCTGCACATATTCTGCCTCCGTGTCATCATCGCCTTCTTCACTTGGCTCAGACGCCCGATATATGTTTTTTTGTTCTTCTTCTATTTGATGCTCCGGGCTTTCATTCTTGCTTTTAACCTCTACTGTTTGCTCATATTGCGGCTCTTCTTCTTTTTTTACGGCAATGGATGTATCCAACCCGTATATCTCCTGAACGATATGTTTTATTTGAGCATAATACTTTATTAATAGCTCTTTTTGCTCGCCTTGTGCACTACTAATCCATGTCAAAACACCATCTTCATAAGAAATAAAAGAGATTGATTTTTCAAATATAAAACCTATGTCGTAACTTCTATTATACAATGCTTCAATCAGCTTTTCCCACTTTGTTTTTGGCGCAACCGCTACGACCTCAGGCTCTACTTTTACGGTTGTTACACTCTCCGATACTGGTGCATTTTCTTTTTTTGGCTTTTGCGGTACGCTTGATAAATCAATATCGCTTTCATATTTGGCTATTAATGACTCTATGTCCTCAATCTCCATAGCCTCTATCATTTTTAGCATCGTAAGCGTTAGAACAAAGTTGCTATCCGCTCCGACAAACAAAAGCTCTTTTGCATCCATAGCTATCCTGAAAAACCTTTCCAAAACATACAACGGAATGGCTCTATTTTTTTGTGATATTGAATTTTTCAAAAACTCAATAATTTCATTTATGACATTCTCGCCTTCATACTCCTCAAACTCTTTAATAAACGATATGACAGAGTCTCTGTTTTTAGAAAGAACAAGCCCGAACAGCTCTATTATCTTGTCTGGATTTACGGCCCCAAGAAGTTCAACTACGCTATCTTTTGAGACGAATCCCTTTGAAAATACAATACTTTGATCAAGTAGCGTAAGCGTGTCGCGAAGTGAGCCGCTACCATTTCTAGCAATAAAATCTAATGCCTCATCTTCATATGAAATATTTTCTTTATCAAGTATATGCTTTATGTGTTCCACAACGTCTTGATGCCCTATTTTTTTAAATCTAAAATGGATAGTTCTTGATAGAATGGTTGGTGGAAGTTTAATTGGATCTGTCGTCGCAAGAATGAATTTGACGTATGCCGGTGGCTCTTCAAGCGTTTTTAAAAGGGCATTAAACGCTGGGGTTGAGAGCATATGCACCTCATCTATTATGTATATCTTGTGCCTTGCTTGAGCTGGCTTATACTTTGTACTCTCTATTAATTGCCTAATATCGTCAATGCCCCTATTGCTTGCAGCATCCATTTCGATAATATCAAGATGCCTTCCCTCTTCGGCAGATAGACATCCTGCACACTCCCCGCAAGGCTCTGAAGCTGGAGCTTTTTCGCAAACCAAAGCCTTCGCAAATATTCTTGCAGTTGAAGTTTTTCCGCTACCTCTCAATCCTGAAAACAAATAAGCATGAGAGAGCTTATCACTTTTTAGACCCAATGAAATTGTCTGAGATACCGATTCTTGCCCTATTAAATCGCTAAACTTTTTTGGTCTATATTTTAACGCTAGAACTCTACTCATTTGTATTCACTCCCTCTTAGCCAATCTTGCGCACGAGCCTTCAGCCGCTCAGGGCTCGATGAGGCAAATAATTTCAATATACTATCGTGCTCGCAAGTTTTTAGAGTAAATTTTTCACACAGATAACTTACAATTGCATCACCGGAGTGTACAAGTATTGAGTCTTTAAAATAACTGTTTATAGCATCTGCAATCAGCGGAAAATGCGTGCATCCCAATATTATATAGTCAGGCATTTCAATCTTTTTAAAATAATATTCAAGCATCGCATCCATTACTGGGCCATCAAAAATACCATCCTCAACAAGCGGCACAAGCAACCCAGTTTCAATCTGCGTAATATTTGAAAATCCCTTATCCTCTAATATTTTTTTATATATGCCACTGGAAACAGTTGCCTTAGTGCCTATTACAAGTATTTTTGAGTCAAGTTTAGGCTTTTGCTTTGTAATCGACAAAACACCTGGCTCAATTACTCCGACGACCTCAAAAGGGGCAATCTTGCGCATTTCATTAAGCGCATAAGAACTAGCAGTGTTGCAAGCAACTACAAGAATATCAATATTAAAGTTTTTGAAAAACTCTACAGCCTCAAGTGAATATCTAATGATAGTGTTTTCATCTTTTGTACCATACGGAACACGAGCTGTATCGCCATAGTAAATAACCTCGTCAAATAGTTTTTCATCTATTATAGATTTTGCAACGGTTAGTCCACCAACCCCACTATCAAATACACCTACAACCAATTTTCACACACTTTCGTTTTTATTTTTATTTTAGCGAAAAGCGCTTTAGTAAGCAGAAAAGATACAGTTCATAAAATGAAATTTTAACAACAAAAAAACTTTGATTTAATAAAAAGTAAGAAAGAAGAAACCCCCGGCAACGAGCTACTTTTCCGTCTCCAGTAAGGAGTAGTATCATCGCCGATGTGGTGCTTGACTGCCGGGTTCGAAAT
>JAYSBP010000002.1:0-181968 GCA_041915365.1 Campylobacterales bacterium
TTATATTCGGCGGTGTATGTTTTTTTCTTTTTGCTCATGATATTTTTCTCCAAAAATACAGTTTTTAAGTCTAGCATTTATGAAGATAAATTACTTTTTTTGTGTATTGATTTTTGGTGGCAGTATATATCATTAGGCTATTTGTCTCTTCCGCTGTGTCGATAATTCCTTGCAAGACATTCATTATCAAGTTTAAGCTAGCCATTTCACCAGAACTCAAGTGAATATATTCATAGCGTTTGGGCTCGATTTTAAACTGAATGTAATGAAATCTTAAAATCTCGTCATCAATTAAACTTAATTGCTCAAAAAACTCCTTACCAATATCTGCAAGGCTAATTAAAAATAGTTGCCTTGTTTTGATTTCTTTTACTAAATCATTGTGCTCAACAATAACACTTTTTAGTAATATTTGTAAAAATTGTTCTATATTATTTATATATTGAATGCTACTGTTATTGAAAAATCTTTTTATTGCTTCAATCGGCGTGATATTTTGCATATCGGTAATAAAATTTGTTAAATCTTGCTTATATTTACTTTTGTCAGATTCAGTTTTAGAGTTAACTATGTCGTCGAGTATGCTAAAAAAAAATAATGAATAAAAATAAACTTCGACATCATGAGAATTTGAAAGCTGCTGAAGGGTATGGATTTTTTGTGCATTGAGTTTGTTATGAAATAAGCTAAAACATGCTTTAACATGGTTATTATTGTTTAAGGCTCTATTTTCTTCTAGGGCAATATAATTTGGAAGATTTACTCTAAAGCTTTTTAAAATTGTTTCGATTTTTATATTCTTCGAATGCAAGTTTTTTGAGAGCAATTTAGTAAAATTGCTTCTAAATTTACGCATTGAAAAATTTTGTCTCTCTATTACGCCGTAATACACTTGACGGTCTTCTCTAACTATCTGATTTTCAAAATGAGAATTTGAACAAAATATTTTTCTATAATCACTATGTTCTTGACTTAAACTATGCTCCATCTTGGTATTATTGACAACCCTAAAAGGTGCTTCTTTGAAAAACCGATTGCAAAAATTACAATATATGACTATAGTTTTATATTCTGCACCATCTGGAATAGTTTCTATGCCAACATGCATATCGCAGTAGTTTTCTATAATAAGGCGCTCAAAAATACTACTTTTCCCACTCCCATTTTTCCCTACAATAGCCGTCACATTAATATTGTCTGGAAATATATGTACATAGTCTTTGTTCTCATTGATTGTCAGCTCGTTTTTTTCTCTGTCATATTCGCACCGATACCGCCCGCTAAAGTTGAAGCCCTGCTCTTTGATATTTTTGTAATCTTCAATCCACAGATATATCAGTTCCATATATTTCTCTCCATATCTTTTACAAATTCCGAAAGCTAATCGATACAGCCCTCATCCAAAGTTATAGTTATTTTTTAGCCACCCCTGATGCCTAACCATAAATATCTCAAACTTATCATTCATGCCCTCTTTATCCGACCACTGTTTGATGTTGTCCATATCAAAACTATTTTTTTTGGCAATCCAAAGCGCCTGTTCGAGTGTTCGTTCAGAGTTCCAATGATAATATGCAGCTAAACGGTCTTTTATGGCGTCGGTAGGCGTCAACAATCTTAATACGCCAGCGTCAGTTTGTATTTCTGCGACATCGGTTATAAGCTCGTCGCCGACTGCGGGTGGTCCACTAGGAAATTCAATCGCATATTCTGCGTCATCGTGATAAAAGTATCTTCCGTCCTGCATAAACCCAAGTTGCTTCATGGTTTTGACTATCAACTTGTGACTTTCGTTGTATTGGTTTATAAGGTCAATATCCATAGAGGTATATTCTCCACAGCTATAAATCTCGGTGCAAAAACCACCTGATAGCGTCGTGATAATCCCAACCTCTTTTAGACTAGAGCAAACAAAAGCCGCTAATTCAATAGATGACATTTCGGAAATTGGTTTCATTCAGCGGTTCTTCTTTCAAATGTCGGCTTACCTTTGCGCCTAGGAGCTACCTTTGCTTTTGTGAGCTGTTCGATTAGTTCCGGCTTATACGCATCGCGTGCTTTTAGCAATAACGACTCCAGTTCGTTTAAAAAATAATATCTTGGATTGTATTTATAAATCCTAGCCCTGCCTACCTGAAAACTAACCAAAATACCGGCTATTTCTAAGGCTTCAAGCTGTTTGATTATTTGACTTGATTTTGTACCGTAAAAATCGGCTATTTCGGAAGCATACCCTTGTCCTCTGGCAAGAATATATTGCAATGTATTTTCTTTGTCTTTAGAACCAAATAGAGCTTCTAACATATTAAACTCCTATGTAGTTATTATTAACTATATTATAGTAGCTATATAAAGAGAAGTCAATGGCACAATACAAATTTACTGTGCCACATTTGTGCCATCTTGGAGCCAAAATAAGCTAAATTGAGAGAAAGTGATATGGTTGTAAACGCCGATATTTATAGGTTTTTGTAGTTTTTGGCTTTTTACCTATGGGCCTCTCCCCCTGCCCGCCACTAAATCATTACCTCAACAAAATCAATCTTAACAAATTTTGCAACTTGTCAGTAAGAAATGCCAAATAGTGTAATTCTTGGGTTAATTTTGCCACACCCTGCAGAGCAGAATCTATACAACATAAAAATAAGCAGCACAGGCATAAAAATGTATTTGCTAGGCCATTAAACCCCATACACTAATCAATTAATCGCAATAAAAAGCCCGTTTAGCTCATTTGAAATTAGTAAAATGGTGATAGCCCTTACTCCCCAATACTTCTATTTTTTAAATTCACATATTAGTAATAATAGAATTTGAATATCTCTTCTCGCAATACGTAGTCTTTCTCTTTTGGCTTTGCATTTTTGATTTGCATATCAGATAATGGAGTTATAATCTTTGGCATTTTTGGTACATCCTAATCATATTTTAGGTACTTAAAAAACAATGCACCAAAGAATGTACCAAAAAAATGGATTTTTGCAAATTATGTGGAAATTGTATGAAACAATAAAATGCTCTAAAGCTCTTTATTTATAGTGTTTGAGAAATGTTTTGAGATTGTTTAAAAAAGATAGATGGTGCGGTCGGAGGGACTCGAACCCTCACATCCTGTGGACACCACCCCCTCAAGATGGCGTGTCTACCAATTCCACCACGACCGCATATTTTTATAAAAGAAGAAATCCCGCCGTAGCGGGAAGTGAGGTTGATTAACCTAGGAAAGGGTTTGCGTAAAGAGCGATTAGAGCGATAACAAGTGTATAGATAACTTGAGCTTCGATCATCGCAAGTGCGATAAACATTGTAGTAAGAAGCTTGCCGCCCATACCTGGGTTTCTAGCTGTACCAGCGATTGTTGCAGCAGCAGCATTACCCATACCGATAGCGCCACCAAGAGCAGCTATACCAAGACCAACGCCGGCAGCGATTAGTGCTGCAGCTTGTACGAATATAACATTTTCTTCCGCTTTAGCTAGTGTGCCGGTAGCAGCAAAAGCCACAGCAGACAGAGCAAGAATCATAAGAACGATTTTTTTCATTGTGAGTCTCCATAAAAAATTTTGCAATAAGTCAGTTCGGCTTGCGTATCCCTACTAAATACCTTTGCGGGCGGCATTATATCCGCCGTTTGCTTAATAATACTTGGCGTTTGCGAGCTCTACTTTGTTTTGAGCGGAGGCCATAACCTTGACTTCAACCTCATCTCCTTCGCTCAAGTAGTCCCTAACGTTATTTATTCTCTTGTCCATTACTTTTGAGATATGCATTAATCCCTCTTGCCCATTTGGAAGCTCGACGAAAGCCCCGAAGTCAACTATTTTTTTAACTTTTCCTTTGACCACTACACCAACTTCAAGCAAGTCGAATTTTTTTGCTGGAGCTTTTGGTTTTGCGATTGTAAGAATATGCTCTTTTGCACCAGCTACCTTGGATTTATCACTACCTACGACTTTTACTCTGCCTTTTTCACGGTCAAGGTCGATAGCTACTTCAAATCTATCTATTATCTCCCTGATTGTCTTGCCAGCTTGACCGATAATATCAACTATTTTGCTGGCATCTATATGGAATATCTCCGTACTAGGCAAGACCGCTTCATTTAGTTTGATTTCGCTAGAAGCCTTCTCCATTAAGCATAGAATATGCTCTCTCCCCTCTTTGGCTTGAGTTAAGGCAGCTTTTAGAAGCTCAAAATCAAGGCCGCCCAGCTTAATATCCATTTGAAGCGCAGTCACTCCGTCTCTTGTGCCGGCAACTTTGAAATCCATATCACCATCAAAATCTTCAAGCCCGATAATATCGCTTAGTATCGCATACTTATCGCCCTCTTTCACAAGCCCCATGGCTATACCTGCTACGAGCTTCGCCAGCGGCACGTCGGCCGCCTTCATCGCAAGAGCGCCGCCACAAACTGTAGCCATAGATGACGAACCGTTTGATTCAAGTATTTCCGAAACCACCCTAACAATAGACTCATAGCTTTTTGGGATTACGCATTCTATGGCTCTTTTTGCCAAATTGCCATGCCCAAGCTCACGTCTACCGGGAGCCCCTACTCTGCTTGCCTCACCGACAGAAAAACCAGGAAAATTGTAGTGAAGCATAAATCTTTCCGCTTGAGAGCCTTTGTCTGTTAGATTCTCAAAAGACTGCTTATCCATGTCACTTCCAAGAGTGGCAACCGCAAGAGCTTGCGTCTGACCCCTTGTAAACAGGCAAGAGCCGTGTGCGCTAGGTAGTATGTTCGTCTCTATACTAATAGGCCTTACTTCATTTAGCTTTCTCCCATCAGGCCTTTGGTGTTTTAAAATAAGCCCTCTTAAAATCTCTCTTTTTATTTTCTCTGCACTAAATGCTACAAGCTCTTTATCGTAGCCAAATTCCTGCACGAAAGGGTCGGCAACTATATCGTTAATTACCGTTTTTATTGCATTGCTTCTCTCTGATTTGCTCAGCTCCCCAATAGCATCCTCTAGTTTTTTTGTGTAAAAGTTTTTAATATGCTCTATTAGCTTGTCGTCTTGAATGATTGTTTTTAGCTCATATTCTCTTAACGGCTTTTTGATTGCTTTTAGTTTTGGAGTAAGCTCATCACTTGCCGCCTTGATAGCATTTGAGGCAAACTTGATAGCCTCAAGCAGCTCTTCCTCGGACATTTCATTTACCGTATGCGTCTCTATAAATTCGCTATTTAGCCCCATATCCAAAAATGGCATTACCGGCTGAAGAGATGCAACCTCGACGGCGTCTCTGCCGATAGCCCTCATCTCTATCATAAGTATCTCTTCATCAGTTCCGGCAATAAACAAATCAAGCGTACTTTTTTCGTTAAGCTCGGTAATTGTCGGGTTGAGCACTAGTTTGCCATCTATCTTGCCGACCCTTACCCCAAGAACCAGCTTTGATACTGGAAGGTCGGAGATAAAGACACTAGCAGAAGCCGCATTTAGAGCCAATACCTGAAGGTCGGCCTCTTTGTCGCAGCTAAGCACCATAGCCGTGAGCTGCGTTTGGTAGTTATACCCTTTTGGAAATAAAGGCCTAATGCTTCTATCGATAAGTCTCGAAGTTAGAGTTTCAAAATCGCTCGGCTTACTCTCTCTTTTTATAAAACCACCTGGGATTTTGCCTGCTGCATAGCTTTTTTCTATATACTGAACGGTAAGTGGCAAAAAGTCTTCGTCTTTCGTCTCTCTCTCGCTAACAATTGTTGACAATATAACGCTATTTCCGCTTTGGAAGGTAACCGCTCCATCGGCAAATTTCGCCATCTTGCCTGTTTCAAAACTCTCTGTTCGTCCGAAAACTTCAGTTGATACCGATAAAAAACTCATAAACTACCTTTTAAAAATCTAAATACTTATTTGACAAAACTAGAAGCGCCGCTTCCAACTATATATTTTAGGTCATCATCAACAAAAGTAACACCCAAGCCTCCAAAGACATTTGCCGCTTTTTTGTTTAGGAAGTTGTCATAACCGGCTATTACGTCTATATGTTTTAACATCCTATATCTCAGGCTTGCTTTTGCGTGTGCCTTGTCACCTCTTGCATCATTTTGAGCGCCAAAGTCATACACCTCTGCCGATAGCTTGATTTTGTCTTTGTTTGCATAATAATCAATACCGGCTCCACCGGTAGACTCTATAATACCACCCCTAACCATTGTATTGTTAAATCTTTTTCCAAACTGTGCAGAAACATACGTCTTGCCTTTTGAGTGTTTCTCTGGCTCTACAAATTGCTTATTTGAATCCATAATCGTATTATCTCTTGAAGATACTATATCAATCAGGTAGTGTTTTGTCGGTGCCGGCGAGTAGTCGGCACTAAAATATCCCTTAGTGTAGCCGTCCTTACCCATCGCTTCACCCCTTAGGGCAACCTCAAGTTTGCTATTCATCCCTTTGGAGATGTATTTGTCAAGCTTTTGCATAGTGTCATTACCGTTTGCAAAAAACGTGTCAACAGACTTCAATGCACTATTTAGCGGCTGCTTATTCTCTTTTATAACCTCTTGCAAATCTTTTTCAATGGCCGTAAACCTATCCATTATTTCTGGCAGTTTGCCGTTTACATCTTTGCCTGTTTTTGCAAACTCGGCCGATAGCTGGTCTATTTGCTCCAAAATCTTAGGAAGCTTATCATTGATAGTGCTGCCGGTAGTTTTAAACTCTCTCGACATCGAGCCAAAATCATTTGCGGCATTGCCAACGTTTGCGGCCATTATTTTGAAGTTTGCTATAGCTTCTTTGAGGTTTTCTCTGGCTTCTGGATCAAATGCACCTCTTAACTCCTTCATAAACATCTTAAGCTCATTTGCGGCGTCATTGATGCTGGTTGCCGTCTCGGCAAAATTTGCATACTTAATCTCTTTTTGGAGAGTCTGCCCTTCACTAAGGCTAATAGGAGCTAAGCCTTGCTTTATCTCAACAAACTTAGTCCCAAGAATAGAATCTTGATTTAACATCACATAGGAGTCTGCTGGAATTTTTATATTTTCATAAATAACCATTGCCACCTTTGGCCTATTATTTTCAAGGGTTTTTTCTTTTACAAAACCGACGTCCACACCGCCGATTTTTACTTTTGCATTCGTATCAAGACCTGTCAAATTGTCAAAATAAGCATATATTGTGTAGCCGCTCTTTGTAAAATTGGTTATTTTGCTAACTTGCATGCTAAGCATAAAAAGTGCGACAAGACCGGCAAGAACAAACAAACCTACTTTTGCTTCAACTCTCATTTAACAAACCTCATTTTTTACTGCTAACCGAATATGCCTGATTTAATCCCCCAAGAGGTATCAGGTTTACGCTGAAGTATACTATATAGTTTTTAATCGAACTGGACTCAGTGCTTGTAAGAATAGGGGTCGCTTCATGCTTGATGCTAAGAGAGTACGACATACACTTTTTACCCATGTTTAGCCCAAGGCTCCACGCCCTGGTCTCTCTGAGATGTTCGTCATACTCATAGCTTCCAAAAACTGAGTACTTATAATCAAGCTTTTTTGATGCGTTAAGGGCAAAATAACTCCCTCTCTCTTTTCCAAGAAGCGTGGTTTGATCTTTATATACGTGCGATAAAGACGTTATTAAGTCCCCATCATTGTAAGTAACAGATGATGTTGCAGCAGATATTACGCTATCTTTGTGAGAGTAAAATATATCAGTCGCAACCGATAGATTTTTGTTAACATGATATATGACCTCGTTTTCCAAATCACCATATTTATAGTCAACCCTTGAAGCATCATGATAGATAGATTGATTTAGTCTATGGCTAAGCGCCAAATTCCCTTTTGAGTCATAAAAAAATTGTGCCAACTTGATAGCGCTATTTTCACTCTCCGAGCTACTTGTAACGAGTGTTATTAGCTCGTCTTTTTGCGTCGGATAGTTGCTCTCTTTTTTTGAGCCAGGCTTTGTATATAAAAGTTCTATATCAAGAGAATGAATGAAACCGTCATACGATTTTTGGAGATTTGTGAAAAGTTTTGCCTTATGGGTATTTGAATAAAAAGAGTAGTCTTGTATATCGGTACCAAGTTTATTCGTAAATCCAACCTTGTTCGCATATAAATACTCCATAAAACTAACACCCACAAAGTCGTCAAAAAAGTGAGTCGTATATGAAACTGGTAAAGACGCCTGATTTTGCAATGCGTTTAGTCCGGTTCTTCTCTCGTATCTCTTGCTTGTCATATCAAAAGAGTACGTCAAATTATCAAAAAACAGACTCTCTAGATTTCTGTGATATTGCACTTTCGGGTACTCTTGAACGGTGTCGTCGTTTGATGTTTTTGACGTATCAATATAGTATTTCATATATGCGCCAAAGTAATTGTTATCTTTTTGAAAGTAGTAATTTATCTTTGATGTCGTTATTCTGTCTATGTTATTTTCGCGCAAATTATCTCTAGCTTGAAGATTTACATAATCGATGTCGTTTAGATAGTTTAGGTTGATATATAATCCGTCTTCCGCATTGTCTTTTGGATTTTTGGACGAAAATAGCTTCTCTCTATCATAAAAAAACGTAGTACCGTAGTGGGAACCGTATTTTAGATTGTACTCACTTCTGAAGCTCTGTGTATCTTTGAAATAGCCGCTTTTGAGATAACCTTTTGAATACTCTGAGTCCATAAAACGCAAAACGCCGTTTATACCTTCGCCTCTCTTTGTCCTTACCTGTGGCTGAAGCTCAACGTCCCAAGGCGCTTCAGGGTCGGTTACTAGATAAATAGGCTGAATATATATAAAACCTTCATTTCCTTTTACCCCAATATCGGGCTTCAATAAACCGCTACGTCTAGTTTTATCGGTCGAAAAAGAGAAATAAGGGGTATATAAAATCGGAACATCTTTGAGGTATAGCGTCGTATTTTTAAGAGTCATCACTTTTGATTCGGAGTCAAATTCGCCAGATGAATATTTGAGGTACCAGTCTGGATTTGACGGATTACAGCTTGAACTTACAGCCGAATCTACTGAATAAATCTTGTTGTCGGCCTTTGCATCCTTTGAAGAAACCCACACGCCGTCAGCCGAACCCTCCAAAAAAAACTTATCAAAATACCCTTTTTTGTCGTCCAAATATAGCTTAACATAATCTGACACCGTATAAAAAGATGAGTCTTTTAGTATGAAAATGTCCCCATATCCCTCAACCATTGACGTGTCTTTGTGGTATATGATTTTGTCCGCCCTAACAAAATAACCGTCTCCTACCGCTACAGCCTCGCCTGTGGCTATCGTAACATTATTTTCATGCTCGACTTGTTTTGCCACTATCTCTACTTTCTCTTCAGCAAACAGCGACGCACACACCAGCGAAATAGCCGCCAAACTCCTAATAAGCATCTATAACCATTGTTTTTGCAAATTTATCGTGCCAAGCTTGTTTAAACGGGTCAAATAGCGCCCATATAAAACCGATGTAAAAAAGCGCTTCACCCAAAAACTTTACGCTTGCCCTAAGGAGTGCCGCACCAAAAGAAGGATTATCTATAAGTTGTATATCTACAACCTTTACTTTAAATATCATCTTACCGACCGTAGCTCCGTAAAGCATAGTAAAAATAGTCTGATACGCTATTTCGACGGCTGTCGTAAAAACAAGCGTTTGATTAAGTGCAACTATAACACCCTCGAAGTCTTTGCCGTCAAATTTATTACCCATTGCAGCAAGAACTATCAAAGCAAGAAGAATTTTGTCCACCACGAAAGCAAGCGCTCTTTTTGGAATTGACGCAAGTCTCAGCTCTTCTTTGAATAGCCTATACTCAAGGTCGTTTTGCATCAGTTTCCTACTGCTTGATATGCTATATCTTTACGGCAATGCATACCGTCAAAACCAACCGCAGACATTATCTTGTACGCATTTTGTTGCGCACTTTTAATATCATCCGCTACGCCCACCGCAACAAGAATTCTACCGCCGTTGGCGTATAGCCCGTCATCTTTTGCTTCAACTCCAGCGTAGGATATATGCCCAAGCTCAGCCATAGAGGCAAGCATATTTTCATCAACCGTTATTTTTGTCGCAGGGGCTGTAGAATAAGGATAATCCCTACTCGCAGCCACCACGCCGACCGCATACCTACCAGACATCGTAAATTCAAGATTGTCAACTTCGCCCTTAGCGCAAGCATCAAACAGGCCAAGGACGTCGCTACTAATAAGGGCCATCAAGACCTCACACTCAGGGTCACCAAATCTAACATTAAACTCTAGCGTATACGGCTCATTATTTACGACCATAATTCCAGCAAATAACACACCCTCAAAAGGGCACCCCTCAGACTCCATCGCTTTTACAGTCGGAGCTATAATATTTTTTTCTATTTTTTCCATAATTTCAGGAGTACATAGCGGAGCTGGGGCATAAGCGCCCATACCGCCTGTATTTGGCCCCTCATTGCCATCTTTTAACCTTTTGTGGTCTTGGGCAGCCGGCAATATCTTGTAGTTTTTGCCGTCAGTTAGTGCAAAAACTGACAGCTCGAAACCGTCAAGATACTCCTCCACGACAACTCTTTTGCCCGCATCGCCAAAGCTATCGCCGCTTAGCATATCTTTGATGGCCTCTTTGGCTTCCTCTTTTGTATTGCAGATAATGACACCTTTGCCTGCGCAAAGACCGTCCGCTTTTACAACAACCATTCCGTTTAGAGTTTCAACAAATGCGGAGGCATCTGCTTCACTTGAGGTCTCTATATATCTGGCCGTCGGAATATCATATTTTGCAAGTATATTTTTCATAAAAGCCTTTGAAGACTCTAGTCTTGCCGCTTTTTTTGATGGACCGAAAATTTTTAGATTATGTTTTTTGAATACGTCCACTATTCCACTGGACAGCGGAGCCTCTGGACCTACTATAGTTAGTTCTATTTGATTTTTTTTGACGAAGTTTGCTAGACCTTCATAGTCACCTATGCCGACATTTTCGCCTATTGTAGACGTAGCACCGTTTCCTGGCGCAAAATATAGTTTATTTAATTGTTTGCTTTTTTTTACGGCTAGCCCTATAGAGAACTCTCTAGCGCCGTTTCCGACTATCAAAACGTTCATCATGTTCCTTGGGAAAAGTATGAAAAAAGGAGAAACCCGGACGGGCGTTCTCGTTAGAGACTTTGGTCCTCCAAAGTCATACTAAAGCTCTAAGCCCAACCTTTAGGCGGCAACCTCTCAGACTAGGTCCTCAAGCAAGGCCACCGAACACACCGGCGGGTCATTTAACGAGCTGACTGAAATAATCGTTAGGACCCAAAATGTTACGGATAGCGCACCGTCCAGGAAATAGAAAATAATTGTAGGTTAGTTTAGCTTAATTTTTGAGCAAATTCGACAGCTGCTTCTAGCGTTTGTCTTGGCGATATATGCACGTCATCACAAAAGTTTATCGCATTCGCCGTGGTCTTGCCTATCGCTACGCATTTATATGTATCTTTCCAGCCAAATCTTTCATAAAAACACCTGACGGTCGATGGGGAAGAAAATACTATCACAGAGCCATCTATAGGAGCATCAAATATCTCATCGTTACACACGGTTTCGTATACCGTTATCTCCGTAATATCTCCGCCTTTTTTGCGTAAAATATCCGGCAGATTTGAGGCTATCGTCTTAGCTCTCGGGTACAAAAATCTAAGGAATCTATATCTTTTGGTTATCTCAACAGCCAACTCGTCGCCGTAAGCCTCATTTGAAACAAAAGAGACACGCCCTTTTAGCTTCTTGATTTTATCGGCAGTAGCGTCGCCTATGGCTATGGACGGCTTTCGCCTCCAGTCAACACCAAGCTTCTCAATAGCTTCGACTGCGGTTTTGGAGGTAAAGATAACAACGTCATAGTCATCTATACTTATATTTGCGTCAATAAAAACTGTTTTAATAAGTGGAAGATTTTTTGCCCCCTCTACTTTCGTAGAGGAGAGGAGATAGACCGGAGGTTCCATCCTTTTTTTATTCCCACTCGATAGTTGCAGGCGGCTTAGAGGAGATGTCATACACCACCCTATTTATACCGTCTACTTCGTTGATTATACGACTACTCATACGCTCTAAAAGTTCAAATGGAAGCCTGCCGAATACAGCAGTCATACCGTCCGTACTCTCAACTGTTCTGATACATACCGTGTTTTCGTATGTTCTATTATCACCCATTACACCCACACTTTGGACATTCAGGAGTACGCAAAACGCTTGCCATACCTTACCGTAATATCCTGATGCTCTTAGTTCGTCTATCATGATGACATCGGCTTTTCGTAGTATCTCAAGGCTTGGCTTGTTCACCTCTCCCATCACACGGATAGCAAGACCAGGGCCCGGGAACGGATGTCTATCTACGGCGTAGCTTGGAAGCCCTAGCTCAAGACCTAGTTTTCGTACCTCGTCTTTGAATAGCTCACGTAGCGGCTCAATGAGCTCAAATTTCATCCAATCAGGCAAACCGCCTACATTGTGATGTGATTTGATAGTTTTTGATGGCCCTTTTACACTTACGGATTCGATAACATCTGGATATAGCGTGCCTTGTGCTAAGTATTTACAATCGGCGTGTTTTTTTGCCTCGGCCTCAAAAATCTCTATGAAAGTGTGTCCGATGATTTTTCTCTTTGCTTCAGGCTCGGTAATCCCTTTTAGTCGTCCAAGGAACATCTCTTCGGCATCTACTGTTATCAGCTCTCTTTTGATTGAGTGCTTGAATATATCTTGAACTTGCGCTACTTCGTTGGCTCTTAGTACGCCGTTGTTTACAAATACCGGAATTAGCTTGTCGCCTATCGCCTCCACAAGAAGCGCTGCCGTTACCATACTGTCGACGCCGCCCGATACTGCGCAAAGCACTTTGTCGTTACCGACTTGCGCTTTTATCTTAGCTATTTGCTCTTTGGCAAAATGCCCCATATTCCATGTGCTCTCGATGTTGCAGATATGTTTTGCAAAGTTTTTGAGCATTTTGTGCCCAAACTCGGAGTGTGCAACTTCAGGGTGAAACTGAAGAGCGTATAGCTTTTTCTCATCGTTTGCGATAGCGGCAAACTCGGCGTTATCAGTATGACCTATACGCACAAAGCCCTCAGGCAATCTAGTCACCTTGTCGGCGTGGCTCATCCATACGGTATGGTTGGACTCTATATCTTTAAAAAGAGGGCTAACACTTCCGTGCACATCGTCAAAAAGTATTTTTGCTTTTCCGTACTCGTGGTGGTCTGCTCTGACTACTTCGCCGCCGAACACATGAGTGATAAGCTGCATGCCGTAGCATATACCGAGGATCGGGAGTCCCATCTCAAAGACGCCCTTGTCCACCATGTACGCATCTTCTTCGTATACGCTAGCAGGACCGCCGGAGAGGATAAGACCTTTTGGGTTTTTGGCTTTTACCGCCTCAAGACTTTCGGAGTACGGCACTATCTCGCAGTACACCCCCTCTTCTCTAAGTCTTCTTGCGATTAGCTGCGTATATTGCGAGCCAAAGTCAAAAACTATAATAGGTACATCTTTCATTATTAGCCTTCCTCATTAGTGATATAGTGTGCGCCGAGCGACTCTCTTCTGTTTAGTGCGCTCTCAACCATGTTTTTGGCGACTTTTAGTCTAAGTCTCGCCATTCTGCCCGGGTTTGAAGCGATAAGGGCGTCTAGCTTTTTGCCTGCCGCCTCCAGGTCTTTGACCCGTCTAGCTATGGAGACATCGTTCCACATCAGCTCTCTTATCTCTCCTTTAATATTCGTATCGCCCTCTTTGAAAAGGGGCTCATTCGTGAGCGCAAACTCTTTTTGCTCTCCGTCAAAACCATCGGCCATTATCGTATCTGCGGCAATACGACCGAATACAAGCCCCTCAAGAAGAGAGTTGCTGGCTAGACGATTTGCCCCGTGTACTCTGTTTGACGCAGCTTCGCCGACAACGAATAAGTTTTTAAACCCCTCTACCCTCGTATCAAGAGAGCATTTGACACCGCCTATGGAGTAATGAAAAGCCGGATATATAGGCACTCTATCGCCTGGAAGGTCAAATCCTAGGCTTTTCATATTGGCATATATATTAGGAAATCTATGCATAAAAAACTCTTTATCGAATACGTCAAAAGAGAGATACGCCTGCTTACCGCTTTTTTTCGTATAATCCACCACGGCACGGGACAGAATATCTCTTGGGGCAAGCTCCCCTCTCTCGTCATAGTCAAACAAAAAGCGTTTCCCGTCATCATCAACGACAAAAGCGCCCTCGCCTCTGAGAGCCTCAGTGAGAAGCACTTTGCGGGCAAATCTTGAATCATGATAGACGGTCGGGTGAAACTGCATCATCTCCATATCTTGTAATGCCCCGCCATGCTCTAGCACCATCCCGTGAAGATCTGCGGATATCGACGTATCGTTTGTGCTATATTTATACAAAGAGCCGACTCCACCGCTTGCAATGACTACTTTTTTGGCATAAATATTTTCTAACTTCTCATTTTTATTTAGGATAGTTACGCCATAGCAAACACCGTCCTCCATGAGCAAGTCGACAACAACCGCATGGTCCCTGGCCTTATGTGGGCATTTTGAATACAAAAACTCAAAAAGCATTCTACCCGTAGCGTCCCCGTCGGCGTGGAGTATTCTTGCCGCCGAGTGCGCCGCTTCTCTGGTCAGCAAAGGTTCTCCGTCTTCATTTGTATCAAACTTCATACCTAGTTTTATTAGGTTTTGAATCTCTTTCATACTATTTTTGCACAGTATCTCAACAGCCGCCCTATCACAGTGTCCAACACCGGCATCAAGAGTGTCTTTGATGTGAAGCTCCACGTCAAACTCATCTTTGCTTACTGCTATTCCACCTTGTGCCCAATACGTATTGGAGGCCGACGGTTCACTCTTCGCAAGAACTAAAACATTTAGGTTTTTTGGGAGATTAATAGCCGTATACAATCCGGCAACACCTGCGCCTACGATTAAGACATCAATCACATACGACTCGTATCGGCGACTGGACCCGTAGCGTTGTACTCTATCGTCTTATTACCCTCTTTATAAACGGGATCGCCCTTATAACCGCAGCCCGTTAAAAAAATAGCGGCTATAATTGCGGTATGAAACAAGCATCTGAGCTTCTTAGACATTTATCGTTTGCCTCAAATAGTAAGGTGGAGTTTTTTGCCTGCATAGCAAAGATAAAAAAACTTCTCCCTCCAACCTTAGCAGATGGGGTAAAAAACGCATACATAAAAAACGATACGCTCTTTTTTATCCTAGCAAATAAAACTCTGGAATTTGAGGCGAATTATAAACTAAACTCACTAACACCGATATTAAAAGAGTATTGCCGTATGGACCCACAGTGCCAGAGCCTAGTGTTCTCAAAAATAAAAGCATATTCGAAACCGACTCCGCCAAAACATGAGATAAAAACTACATTTTTAGAAAAAGAACGCTCCAGCGGCGAATTTGAAAATAATTTCACAAATGAAGCGCTAAGACAAAAACTTGAAGTAATAAGGGAGCAAATCAAAAAAAATGCTTCAAAAGCTTAAAAACCTACCAGACACTCCCGGTATTTACCAGTTTTTTAACGCCCAGGGTAAGCTACTCTATGTCGGCAAAGCAAAAAGTCTCAAAAATAGAGTAAAAAGCTATTTTCGATTCTCCCCGTCCCTCTCTCCAGCTCCAAATTTAGGAGTGCGAATATACAAAATGATAGAAGAGGCTGTAAACTTGGAGTATATAGTCCTCAATTCAGAGAGCGACGCACTCGTGCTTGAAAACTCGCTAATCAAACAGCTAAAACCAAAATACAATATCTTACTCCGTGACGACAAGACATACCCGTATATTTTTATCGACCTCGAAGAGAAATATCCAAGATTTGAAATAACAAGAAAAATACTAAAAAGCAAAACCGTAAAATATTTTGGCCCCTTTGTATCAGGCTCAAGAGAGCTGTTAAACGCCCTATATGAAAATTTTATGCTTATACAAAAAGCCTCTTGCCTGAAAGGGAAAAAAGCGTGTCTTTTTTATCAGATAGGCAGATGTCCAGCCCCTTGTGAATTCGATGTAGATACTGCTATGTACCGCAAGAGTGTAGACGATGCAATGTCCGCCGTCAATGACGCAAAAGGGTTAATCAAAAAGCTAGAAGCTAAGATGTTCGCTCTCTCTGAGGATTTTCGTTTTGAAGAGGCTGCAAAACTAAGAGATAGCATATCGGCAATCAAGGCTATAGCGGTAACAAGCGAAGTGGATTTGGCAAAAAACGATGCTTTTGACCTTTTTGCTCTTGCAAAATCAAAAAATGCAGCATGTATTGTTAGGTTTTTTGTACGTGACGGCAAACTTGTCTCTTCATCTCATAGCTTTGTGGCAATATCAGAGGAGAGCGGCACAGAGGTGGACTCACAAATATACTCTCAAGCGCTTTTGGAGTTTTACAACAAAGAGCATCCGATAGTGGCTCCGACGATATACACTCTACATGATTTTGATGGCAAAGAGGCGATAGAGGAGCTAATATCTCAAAAAATAGAGAAAAAAGTCAAAATCTCAACTCCAAAGAAAAAAGAGCATCAAAACATAGCGGCAATAGCGCTAAAAAATGGCTTTGAGCTACTACGTCAAAGAGGCGAAGGCGGGCATTTGCAAACACTTTTTCAAATAAAAGAGCTTTTACGTCTCGATAATGCCCCAAGTAGAATAGAGACTTTCGATAACTCGCACTTATTTGGCTCATCCCCAGTAGCATCAATGGTAGTATGGGATGACGGCTGGAAAAAAGAGGAGTATAGACATTATAACCTGGAGGCGACGAGTGAGCACGAACAGATGAGAGAGGCTCTAACGAGAAGGGCTCTTAGCTTTGACAAAAATCCGCCTCCGGATATGTGGCTTCTTGACGGCGGCAAAGCAAATCTAAATTTAGCCAAAGATATATTGGCGAGCGCTGGGGTAGATATAGCTGTAGTTGCAATAGCAAAAGAGAAGATAGACGGCAAAGCCCATAGGGCAAAAAATAGCGCCAATGACCTAATATACTTATGCAATGAAATCATCAAACTGCCTCCCTCCGATAAAAGATTGCAGTTTTTGCAGAATCTAAGAGATGAGGCGCATAGATTTGCGGTGACGTTTCACAGAAAACAAAAAGGCAAAAAAGATAAAGAGATAGAGCTTATGAAGCTAAAAGGGATAAAAGAGGCTAAAATAAAGAGATTGTTGGACTATTTTGGTAGTTTTGAAAAAATCAGAATAGCCACGATGGATGAGTTAGGCCTGGCAATAGGAAAAAAAGACGCTGAAGCGATATATGATTTTTACAAGGAAGAGCACAATGCCTAAAGCCTTTTTGGAAAAAATACCGAATAAATACGAAATACTATACGGCTTTTTGAAATCAACAATTAACGGCGTAATACTCGCCGACGCCACAAAGTTCGATATGCCTATTTTGTATGCCAATGATGCTTTCAGCAATATATCCGGATATGCGAGAGATGAACTGATAGGCAAAGGAGCTAGATTCTTAGGTGGGCAAGAGACGGACAAAGCAAAAATCGAATACATAGATGATAAAATTCAAAATCTACAAGAGATAGATACAGAGCTTACCTTTCATATGAAAGACGGCACTCCGTTTTTGTGTAACCTCATAGCAACCCCGATATTTGACGAAAATGAACAAATAAGATACTACATAATAATATTTAGAAATATCTCGTACAAAGAAGAGATAAAAAGTCTGCACAGCGCACTCGACGAGGAACTCAAACTCTCTATGGAGTACAAAGAGGCTATAGACGAAGCATCAATAGTAAGCAAAACAAATGCAAAGGGGATTATCACGCACGTAAATGACGCTTTTTGCGATATTTCACAGTATAAAAGAGAGGAATTGATAGGTAAAAACCACAATATCATAAGGCATCCAGACAGCCCAAGAGAACATTTCGCAGAACTTTGGGAGACCATACTATCCAAAAAAGTATGGAGAGGGACGGTAAAAAACAAAAAGAAAGACGGCTCAGCATATTATGTGAACGCAACAATCAAACCCATACTTAATACTAAAGGCGAAATAGTAGAGTTCATATCAATAAGACATGATATAACGGAGCAAATACTGGCCAAAGAGGCTGCGCAAAAAGCACTTGAATCAAAAAGCTCATTTTTTGCAAAAGCATCACACGAACTACGAACTCCACTTAATGCCATTATAAACTTCTCTGAGATGATTATAGATGAGTTCGACGATATGTTTGGCGACGACGATATAAAAATACAAAATAGAGACTTTTTAAGAAGAATAGAAAAAAATTCAAAGCATCTGTTGTCGCTCATCAATGACTTACTTGATATCTCAAAGCTAGAAAGAAAGGGGCTACCACTTGCAAACGTCGATGTCCATAAGGTAATAAACGACGCAGTTGACGCCTGCATACTTGCCGCAAAAAAGAAAAACCTTGAACTACGTATATGTAGCGAGCTTGAGGAATTTACTATATTTGCGCACGAAAGAACCCTGCTCCAAGTTATTTTAAATCTCCTATCGAATGCTATTAAATTCACAAATAGCGGATACATAGAGCTATGTTGTCTTCGTCAAAAAGAAGATCTTCTTATAACTGTTACGGATACAGGGCGCGGAATACCTAAAGAAAAAATCGATAAGATATTTGAGGCCTTTGAGCAAAGCCAAGACGGTGACGAGGGAACTGGCCTTGGGCTGAAGCTTGTAAAAGACATGTGTGAAGCAATGAATATAGAAATTAGCGTAGAGAGCGAAGAAGGGGTTGGAACCACCTTTTCACTTTCCACCCCAAAGGTATAAGAATGGCAAACGAAATTAGCATACTAATAACGGATGACATAGAAGACAATAGGTTAATCTTAAAAAATATCTGCAAAAAACTAAAAGATGTCAGAGTACTGGAGGCCGTAAACGGCCTTGAAGCAACACAAATCGTAGAGAATGAAGATATCGACATCGTGCTCATGGATGTCATGATGCCCGTTATGGATGGATTCGAGGCAACCAAGATAATAAAAGAGATGGATACACCTCCGTATCTACTGATAATAACGGCTGTTAGCGACAAAGAAACCGAGGATAAATTTATTAAGCTAGGCATCGATGGATACGTTAGAAAGCCTGTAGATAAAGAAGCCATAAAATCAAAACTTGAAGGTTTAATTAGCTCCTGTCTTGTCAAAAAAGGGGCAAAAACTGGTATGTCGGCGAAAAAACCGATATCAAAACAAGCCGGCAAATGTAGAAACTTCAAAACATACTTCTACATAAGTGACGAGGAAGATGCCATGAGTCTGGGTCTTTGGCTAACAGATTTAAAGAGCAAAAACGATGCTGGAATAACGTTTGAATTTGAAGACGATTTGGCAGCAGTATACAAACTGTGCAAAAGTTGTATCAAGGTAAATTCCCCTTTAACGGTAATAGTTGAAGAAGATTTTGAAAACGCATATCTAACCTTCATTCCGTCAAACTCGATAGATTGCATGGAAATTAACGATATGCTATCGGCCTCAGTCAAAAAAAATCTTTTGTGCGAAACGACGCTCATATACCTAACGATAAAAATGGGTAATGAATCTAAGATGAATTTTGCCGAACCGCTAAAGCCAAATGCAGAGCCAAAAGAGAAAATAACAGTAAGCGAAGAGGATGTGGAGCTATTAAGGCGTTCGCATACAGATAAAATATCGGCCAGACAATTCGTGGCTGATTTTGCAGAGACAGGTTCTATGGATGAGATATATGACCTCAAGGACATTGAGGAAAAATGGAAAGAACTTAATAGCGACCTATCGAGCAGCAACACAAAAGAAGCGCTAATATCCCTAATAGACGGCGCCATAGATGAATACTCAAGAGTCATAAATAGAATATATGAATTTTCGGCTATAGGGTATGCCCTATCCTCATTGTGTGCATTTTTGCGAAGTATAGAAGAGGAGAGAGTGCCTACGGTGAGCCAAAAACTATCTATGTTACTTGGATTGGTACTTGATGATTTGGTTAGCTGGAGAAATAATATTTTTGTTATTCAAGAGACAGCCGACATACACTATCTTGATAGCTCACTCCTTAGCTCTTGCATGCAAATAGATGCTCTTATTAGCGAAAAAGTGGCTGCGGCAGACGATGACGACGACGATTTGGAGCTATTCTAACAACCCATTGGATAATAAAATCTTCTTATAATTATAATTTTTTGGTAAAATTTTATAAAAATTTTGGAGGTTTTATAATGTGTATAGAAAGAGTTCATAGACTTATGATGGCAACTTTGCTAACGGTATCTTTGTTTTTATTTTTTGCTGGATACGAGATTTTTACTTTTGCGATTCAATGCTTTATGATTGCCATGCTAACCATTTGGGCTATTTTTGATTTTTGCCCAGCCATGAAAATACTCTCAAAGTTTTTGAAGCCTTGTGGCGAAAAGAAGAACTGCTGCTAATCAGCAATTAAAAGAGCGGGAGCCGCCCGCTCAAAATATAAAAAGCACTAGCCTTGAACGTTTATATTTACGCCAAGTCCAGTCGACTGTGCCGCAAGCTCAGAAGACTTCTTCTTGTCGCTTGTCTCTTGAGTTTGAGTATTAGCACTCTCCAGCGCTTTTGATGCTTGCATCTCCTGAACTTCCCTGCTTTTTTTCATCGCCTCGATAGCATTTATACCAGTCGATGTAGAACCGCTTACGCCTTCCATTTGAGACTCCTTTTTGAATGTCTTTTCATAAGATTATATCGTACAGACGTAAAAAATATTTATATTTTGCGTAACATAATTGTTGCACTTATTATGTCGTTTTGGATTGCCTTTTTTAGCTCTTCAATACCGTCAAAATACTTGTTCCCTCGTATTCTACTAACAAAAGTTATCCACACTTTGCCAGTCACATCAACGTCACAAAAATCATCTAGTATGTGGGTCTCAACGGCAAAATTCCCATCTGTAGAGAGTCTGTGTCCAACAAAAGTTACGGAGTGATAAATCTTGCCGTTACATTCCGTTAGCGTCGCATAAACTCCCTCTTTTGGCAAAATATACGATTTTACGTCAAGGTTTATGGTGGGAACTAACTTTTGTGCGCCTATGCCCTGACCTTTGATTTGATTTGCACATATCTCATATCTTCTGCCAAGAAATGCGGTAGTCTTCGCAATGTCACCATCCACCAAAAGCGCCCTAATAAGCTTTGAATGAACCCCTTTGCCGTCTATCTTTAGTTCCGGCACAATAACTGTTTCACCCCAAAATAGCGCTTTTAACTCTTTGGTTCCGGCACTTCTGTTTGCCGCAAATCTGAAGTCGTCGCCGACAACTATTTTTTGCAGTTCCGGAAAATCACTTTTTATCCTAGTCATAAAACTATTGGCATCAAGCTCTTTTAGCTCGTCAAGGTCATAGACAAAAACAGGCAAATCGGTATATCTAGCAATATCAGACGGCATCGTAAGATTGGATTTTTTGGTATCAACAAGAAGTATTCCCCCTTCTTCTCCGAGCTTTTTAAAAAGTTCAAAATGCCCCAGATGTAGCCCATCAAATCTCCCTATAGCAAGAGCCTTTATCACGCCACCACCTCACACATAAAAAAATACTCCTGATTACCCTCTTTGCCCGCAAACTTACAAGGCATTTTTGCAAGTATTTTGAGCCCAAGCCTAACCGCCTCAAGCTCAAAATCAAAAAGAGATTTTTCTATAGCCGCCATATCTGTCACGACGCCTTTTTTGTTTCTTTTGATGTTTTTACCGACCTCAAACTGCGGCTTTATTAGGGTAAGTATGTATTTTTTGGAGTGAGCGGCGATTGTCTGGAGTATCTCTCTTGTGCTAATAAAAGCCAAATCTACGACAACCAAATCAAATTTTTGGTTGTAAGCAAACTTTCTTATATCCGTATTTTCAAAGCTTTGCACCCGCACGTCACCTTTTAAGCTCTCAGCTAACTGCATAGTTCCGACATCCACGGCCACAATGTTGCCTGCCCCCTTCTCAAGCAAAACCTCCGTAAAACCGCCAGTGGAAGCCCCTATATCTAGGCAGGCAAAGCCTGAGACATCAAGTGCAAAATCCTCAAAAAAACCTTCCAATTTAAGTCCACCTCTGCCGACGTATGTTTTTACTTCGGCTACGCTCACATCCATATTGTCTTCCACTTTGACGGACGGCTTCATGGTTATTTTGCCATCCACACTCACATAACCGTTTTCTATGAGCCAAAGCGCTTTTTGACGACTAGCCGCCAAACCTTCTGCGGCCAAGTAAGCATCCAACCTCAAGATAGAGCCTCCATAAGTTCGTTTTCGCTCATTACGGTAGTGCCTAGCGTTTTTGCTTTATCAAGCTTGCTACCAGCGTTTTCGCCACACACCAAAATGTCTGTTTTTTTGGTAACGGAGTCAGTTACCTTTGCCCCATGCGCCTCTAAAATATCTTTTATAGCATCTCTAGGTCTTGAAAGAGTGCCGGTGATAACAACAATTTTCCCCGTTACAAATGACTCTTTTATATCTTTTTTTATCGGTTGTACCGGCGATAATATCTCGATTAATTTTTTTATATCCTCGGCATTTGTAGAGCTAAAATGCAAGAAGCTCTTTACCATCTCAGAACCGAAACCGTCTATTGCGGACACAGCCTCTTCATTTTGATGAAAAGCCGAAAGTCCAAAATTTTCACACAATTTTTTTGCCGCAACCTCTCCGATAAGGTCAATTCCCAAAGCCACTATAAAACGCCAGCACTCACACCCTTTTGACGAATCTATGGACGCCAAAATATTGCCGATTTTTTTCTCTTTAAAACCTTCTAGCCCATCAAAATCAGACTCTTTTAGCGCATACAAATCAATAAGACTGCAAATAATCCCCTTATCAAACAACAGCCTTACTATCTGCTCACCAAGCCCATCGATATTTAAAGCTTTTTTGCCTGCGGCATGTATAATGCTCTCGACAACCCGAGACGGACACTCAAGGTTTTGACACCTGATAATAGCCTCCTCATCCAAAAGCTCCTTATTGCATACGGGGCAGACCGACGGCTTTTGTATGATTCTTTCACTGCCGTCTCTAAAATGCGTCAAAGACATAACTACTTTTGGGATAACATCCCCACTTCTTATCACGGTAACCGTATCGCCTATACGAAAATCTTTTCTATGTATCTCATCAAAATTGTGGAGCGTAGCCCTAGCCACCACAACACCGTCTATATCTACTGGTTCTAGTTGCGCCACCGGAGTTACTGCCCCCGTTCTGCCGACTTGAAATACGACGTCAAGGAGCTTTGTCTGACGCTCGACGGCAGGAAATTTATATGCGGCCGCCCATCTTGGAAATTTGACGGTAAAACCAAGCTCTTCTTGCAATGCAAATGAGTTTACTTTAATTACCATACCATCGAGCATCATAGGCAAAGAATCTCTTGCTTCTTTCAAGTCCTCATATGCCTTTAGTATCTCACTCTCATCGGCACAAAGGTACGAACGAGGCGGTGACAAAAAATTCTCATTTTTAAAAAACTCGGAAAGCTCTTTTTGCGTTTTTACCGAAAGATCATTTTTGCCGATGCCGTAAGGGTAAAAAACAAGCTCTCTTTTGGCTGTAACAGACGGGTCAAGCTGTCTTAGACTTCCAGCTGCGGCATTTCTTGGATTTGCAAATACCGCTTGATTTTCGGCCATTCTATCAAAGTTTATTTTTTCAAAAGCCTCTTTATAGATAACGACTTCGCCTCTTATCTCACAAAGTCCAACGTGAGATATGGCAAGTGGAATGCTTTTGATGGTTTTGACATTATTTAGCACCATTTCGCCTTCTACACCATCGCCTCTCGTGATAGCTCGAACCAACAAGCCACCTTCATAAACTAGATTTAGACTAGCTCCGTCAAACTTTGGTTCACAAACAAATTGCGCATCGGTAGATGTCTTATGCACACGCCCAATCCAATCGCCCAACTCTTGCTCATCAAAAATATCTTCTAACGAGTACATCTGCTCAAGATGTCTTGCCTTTTCAAACTCATCCAACACTACACCGCCAACCCTTTGCGTTGGGCTATTTGGCTCTATTGTATTTGGATTTTTGGCTTCATAACCCTTGACATCACGGTAAAGCCTATCGTACTCGTCATCCGTCACGAGCGGCGCATCCATCGTATAGTATGCCATCGCCCATTCGTTTAGCTGTTTTACAGCACCTTTGTATTCTTGTTCGCTCATCTTTACCTCATATACCTGTGTTTTTGAGCGCCTTCCATACTTTCAGCATTTGCACATGCTCTTCGACATCGTGACATCTAATGATAGTAGCACCCTCATCTAACGCTTTTTGGTGAAGGGCCAGCGTTCCGGCAAGCCTCCCATCTGGCTCGCTAGGAGAGATGGCATTTATCATACTTTTTCTGCTAGCACCGACCAGTAGCTCTCTACCATGTGTGGCAAAATGTCTTAAGTGCTTTATAAGGGCTAGATTTTGCTCTAAAAGCTTTGAAAATCCGATACCGGGATCCAAAACGATATTCTTAACGCCAAGCTCACGAGCTGTATTTATTCGCTCCTCAAAATATGCATCAAGCTCAAAAAATATATTTTCATAATCAGTGAATGTCTGCATATTTTCAGGTGTTCCTCTCATGTGCATAATCACCAAAGTAGCGTCATATTTGGCAATTTCCGAGGCTAACTCGATATTTGAAAGCCCCGTTATATCATTGATTATTTTGCATCCCGCTTCAAGCGCCGCTTTCGCTACTCTAGGCTCATATGTATCTATGCTTATATCTGCTTTTGCATCCAAACTATGCTTTGCAACAAGAGAGAAAATCGGTTCAAGTCTCCTTAGCTCTTCATCAGCCCCTGGATACTTGCTATCTGGTCGGCTAGATACCGCCCCTATATCTATTATCTGTGCGCCGTCACCCAACATGGCGCAAAACTTATCCACAAAAATTGAGCTATCTATTCGGCTTGAGCTAAAAAAACTATCGTCATTAATATTTAGCACGCCCATTATCTTTGGTTCATAGCTATTATGCGTGGCAAATCTTTGGAGCTGCGTCGATATTTTTTTTAGCCCAAAAGGCTGGATGGACTCTTTTTTTATTAGTTTGTCAAGTTGTGCGTCAGTACACAACAGCAAAGCATCACTACTTTCAACACTCATCGCCGCAACCTCTTTTGATACGGCAAGGTCCGCACCAACAGAGATGGCATCTTGTTTTAGGATGTTTGCCGCCCTAATATCGAGGGAGGGTATAAAAAAATAATTAATCGATGATTTTTTTTGAAGTATTTTTGCCCCTGCGCCGTCAACCCCTATTTTTTTTAGGACTTCCGAGACTTTTGTATCTGTCGATAACCTTTGTATCATTTTGCAGTCAATTTAGCGAATATCGTCGCAAACACGACTTTTGGCGAAGTATTTAGACCCAGTGCCTTGAATGCTGCGTCAAAAATTTCAAGTTTTTGGGAGTTTTTGAGTGGCTCTTTTTTTGATGGAGCTTTTTTGTAAGCGTCAAGGAGCATATACAAATACTCTTTAGCCTCTTCTTTATTCATACTTTCACACTTTTTTAGCGTTTCGAACATCAGCTCAGCACTCATCTTGGCAAAATCAATACTTATATCAAGAGAGGCTTTTTTGATTTTTATCTCGCACTCACTAAGCCTTGAGCGGACGGTCGGCAACAAGGCAGCTTTTGAGGCGACAAGAAGACAAAATTTTACGCCGTTTGGCGGCTCTTCGAGTAATTTTAAAAGTTTATTTTGGACGACAGTAGAGTAGTTCTCGCTTTTGATGACAAAAAGCCTGTTATCTTCGCCAGTAAGATAGGCGGATTCCATCAGCTCCTCAACATCTTCTACGAGTAAATCTTTTTGTTCTTTGAAGGGTTTTGGAAATATAAAAACAGCTCCGTCAAAACTGCTTTTTACAGTACTTATAGCGTGTTCGTAGTCATTGCAAACGGCTACAAAACCGTTCGCCGAAAAAATATCGGTAGTAAACCCTCTAGCCAAGGCTCGCTAGCCTAGCTTGACTTTTGAAAACATCACGGCATCGATAGTTTTGTCAAATATCGAAGCGAGCGATATAAGCTTGCTGTCAAGCGCCTCATCGAATGATTTTAGGTAAAAACTATTTGGCATTTGCTCATCAAAAATCCACAAGAACCCATCTCCACGCTCTTTTGCAAAAGCCGCCATTTTGTCATCACCCCTGCCGATATACCAAAAAATATAGTTTTTGAAGCTAATATCCAGCATATCCGTGTAAGCAGAAAAAGTCTCATTAGTACTAAAGCTATCAAGCCCGGGAAGCATACACTTTATTGAAAAAAACGGCAAAAAAGGTCTATTTTTGGATGGCTTATTGAGCGTCTTGATAAGATAATCGGCAAACCAGCCTCTATCTCTATCGGTAATAATTATGACGGCTGAACCGTTCATCACCGTACTGAGGCAGTTTTGCGTTAGCGGGACCCACTCAAAGCGTCTCTCTTCGAGCCATCCGTACTCACTTCTGTCTCTTATGGTTGAAAGAGTCCAGTCGAGAAGTTCTTTCACTTTAGTTTCCCAGTCCGTAAGCCTCATGGAGTACTCTTACTGCAAGCTCACCGTATTTTTCGCCGATAACTATAGATATTTTAATCTCAGAGGTGCTTATCATCAAAATATTGATGTTTTCAGCTGCAAGCGTCGTGAAAGCTTTTGCAGCAACGCCACTGTGACTTTTCATGCCTACACCAACTACCGATACTTTAGCAACATCTGTATCATAAGTAGTAATAGCTCCGGCACTCTCAAATCTTTTCATTATCACTTTTGCGCGCTCTAATTCACTTTGTGGAACGGTAAAGCTGATATTTGCCTTGCTATCTTGGCCTACGTTTTGAACTATCATATCCACTACAATATTCTCATCTGAGAGTGCCTTGAATATATCTGCCGCAATTCCAGGTCTGTCATCAACACCTCTTACCGTTACTACGGCTTGATTTTTATCCAGCGCAATCCCGCTGACGAGTACGTTTTCCATCATGTCGTTTTCCTTTGTGATAAGCGTTCCTTCGTTTTCGTTGAAGCTGCTTCTTGTTACTAGATTTACGTTTAGTTTTTTGGCTAGTTCGACCGAGCGATTTTGTAGGACTTTTGCCCCTGCACTTGCCAGTTCAAGCATTTCGTCATAACTTATGACGTTTAGCTTCTTGGCTTTTGGCTCTATTCTTGGGTCTGTCGTATATACGCCGTCAACGTCCGTATATATCTCGCAAAGATCCGCACCGACGGCTCCCGCTATAGCAACGGCCGTAAGGTCGCTTCCGCCTCGCCCCAGAGTCGTCACGCTACCATCTTCCGTAATGCCCTGAAAACCGGCGACGACGATTATGTACCCTTCATTGACCTTGTCTCTCATATTTTTAGGGTCTATGTCGGCTATTCTGGCGGTAGTAAAATCAGAGTTTGTTCTAATGCCCGCTTGTCTGCCGCTCATCGCCATAGCCTTATGCCCTTTTGCATTCAGGGCGATAGCAAGAAGTCCAGCCGTAACTCTCTCGCCGGAGCTTACGACAAAGTCCATCGCTTTTTTATCAGGGGTTTTTGTAAAGTGCTCTGTGTACTCTATAAGCTTATTGGTTTCACCGCTCATGGCCGAAACTACGACTATAATTCCGTGCCCCTCTTTCGCACTTTTTGCTACTCTATTCGCTACGTTTTCTATTCTCTCTAGGTTGCCGACGCTAGTGCCGCCGAACTTTTGAACTATCAGCATCTCTTAACTCTTTTTGAAAAAATTAAATGAAGCCCTCTCTTTTGAAATACGAGAGAACTTTTTTATAAATTGGTTTTTTAAAATGCGAAATAAAACCAAAAACACCGTCAAATTGTACGAATTTATACTCGTTAAACTCTGGATGCTCTGTTTTTATATCTACCTCTGAGTCATTTTTTAATCTAACAAGGTAGTATTTTTGTTTTTGGCCGCTGTAGTTGTATAACTTTTTGTTTTTGGCGACACCTTCGGGAAAGTCGTAAAACTCCCATTCGGGATATTCACAGATAATCTCTATATTATCTGTGCCTATCTCTTCTTTTAGCTCCCTAAAAAGCGCATCTCTTGGGGTCTCTCCGTCATCTATCCCGCCTTGCGGAAACTGCCAAACATCCTTCATATCGCTTCTAAGGCCTATAAAAACCTTCATCTGAGCCGGATAATCCGATGATAAAACTACTGCGGCAACGTTTGGTCGATATATTTTCTCTGCCATCTGCCGCCTCTTTGGTTTACGTGTAAACCTAGCTTATTCTGGCTAAAATGCTATCAAAAAAAGGATAAAAACTGCTTTATTTGCATATACCTTTTTGCGAGAAAAGATGCGGCTATTGCGCTTTTAACACCTTCGCCGATAAAGCAGGTATGATTAGCGAATACGTCGATGCGCTCTGCTCACAAATAGACGCAAAACTTGCAGAGTTTGACAATCTTGCTCTTGAGAGCGTATATTTTGGCGGTGGCACTCCATCTATGCTAAAAATCTCAGATTTTGAAAAAATATTCAAAAAAATATCACCGTACATAGACACGAATACTGAAATAACGGTAGAGGCAAACCCTTCAAGTTGGGGTCTTGAGAAGGCAAAAAGCGTTTTTTCTATGGGGGCGAACAGACTAAGCCTTGGGGTACAAAGCCTAAACGATGAAAAATTATCATTTTTATCAAGAGTTCATGACTCAAAAAGTGCGTTGATAGCTTACGGGCATAGCATAACCGCCGGATTTTCAAATATATCCGTCGATTTTATGTACGACACAAAATTTGACGACGAGAAATTTGTAGAGGAAGAACTGAATGCTTTTCTTGCACTAAACGCAATGCACATCTCCGCTTATTCGCTTACGATAGAAGACGGGACGCCTTTTGAGAAAAATAAGATAGCAACCAGATATGATGCCGATATGGCACAAAAAATAGCCGCCACAATCAAGCAAGCAGGCTACGAACACTATGAAGTCGCAAGCTTTGGCAAAATGCGCTCAAAACATAATTTTGGCTACTGGGAGTATAAAAAATATATCGGGGTCGGAGCTGGAGCCGTCGGCTTTGACGGGCAAAGGCGGCTATATCCGCACAAAAAAATAGAGGACTACATAAAAAACCCATTTTTTGCAGATACCGAAGAGCTAAGCATTGATGATATGAGAGCTGAGAAAATACTTTTAGGGCTAAGAAGCGCCATTGGCGTCCCAAAAAACCTACTTACAAACAATAAAGAAACCGTAGGTTGGTTGGTAGAAAACGGGGTAATCAGCGAAGTTGACGACAAAATAATATGCAATGATTTTTTCGTGGCGGACGAGGTGGCTGCTAGACTTCTTTAGTTAAAGTACTCCACCATATTTCTACCACCTTTTTTGGCGGCGTAAAGCGCTTTGTCCGCATGCTCCACCAAAGTATCAAACTCCAAATCATGACTAGCCTCGGCAACTCCAAAACTGCATGTCACAGTCCCTATTTGTTCAAAAGGATATTCCTCTATCGCAACTCTGATTTTCTCAGCCAAAACACCTGCGTTATGCAAACCCGTACTTGGCGTAAGTATTATAAACTCCTCGCCGCCCCATCTGACAAAAGTATCGGATTCACGTACCAAGCCGCCAACCAATGAGGCTATGGTTTTTAAGGCATAGTCACCGATATTGTGACCGTATGTGTCGTTTATTTTTTTGAAATAATCTATGTCAAAAATTACAAGCGATAAGGGATGCCTCTCTCTTCTTAGCTTTTTAAACTCATAGGTGGCTATCTCTTTTAGCTTATTTCTGTTGTATATTCCTGTCAGAGAATCGGTGGTTGCTAGCTTCTCTAGCTCTTTGGTCTGGTTTTGCAAAAGCTCTTTTTGAAGATAGCTCTCGGTTATATCAAATAAAGACACCAAAACCGACCCCTCCGATGCGCCGAGGTCTATCGCCTTGACGGAGAATATCCTCTCTTCCCCCCCTAACCCTGTCAAACATTTTAGCAAGACTCTCCACCGAGATAGCGGTATTTTTTAGCGCCACCTTAATCCAAGTATCTTTTCCATCAAACTCCAAAAATCCAGTTTGCGGCAAGAAGTTTTCACAAATGCAACTATGAGATAACAAAAACTCATCGATACTTTTAACGCCAAAAAAGTTTAGTAGGCTTTTGTTTGAGGAGACTATTTTCTTTCCATCTGTAACCAAAATAATCTCAGGGAGTATGTCGATGATTTTTTTGATTTGCTCACTCTCTTTTTTGATGTGAGTAATATCGTGAAATACAAGCTGCAATACGTTGTCGTCTATTTTGGCTATTGAGACGTCAAAACTCTTGTCGCCAATTCCTATCTCAATCGCCTCCCCGCCGCTACCGTTCCAAGCCGCTTCAAGACTTTTTTCAAAACCGTCACAAGATATTATGTCCGTTATCTTAAAATCGAACAGCTCAACATCAAGTATCGTTTTTGCGGTTATATTGTGCCAGACGATATAGTAGCCCCCATAGCTCTTTTCGACTTCCAATATAGGCGTAGGTATGGCATATAGGGAGTCTCTGGCACTTTTTAGCTTTTTTTCTAGCAAGTTTTGATAGCTATCTTTGATATTTCTAGTAAGGTCTCGTCTCGACAAAACACCCACCAGCTCGCCGCCGCTGCCAGCCACTACGACTTGTGTTAAATTCTTTTGTTTCATAAGAAGCGAAATACTATCTACACTTGCAAACTCTTCCACTATACCGACATCACAAGACATAAAATTCGATACAGGTTCGTCAAATGAGCTATGGTTTTTCATAGCTGACAATATATCGATGTCCGTGATTGAACCTACAAGCTTGCCGGAATCAAAAATAGGTAAAAAACCTATACGATAGTTGCCCATCAATGATGCACAATGCCTAATCGTATCATTGGTATCAACAGACACAACTCTGTTTTTCGAAATTAAATTTATGGCTTTTTGTTTTAGCCTATCGCTTTTACTCTCAAAATACTCTATTATCGTATCTTGCGTCAAAAGTCCGACAAATCTATTTTCTGAGTCTACTATTGGAACTTGTTTGATGTTTTTTGAGATGAGGGTATCCACTACATACTCGACAGACCTATTGGCGTGAAAGCTGACCACCTCTTTTGTGGCTATACTGAATGCGCTATCCGTATATGAAAATCCATCCAAAAAAGCGTCTATAAAATTGCTCTCGGTTATTATCCCGACAACCTTCCCATCTTCCAAGAAAACGCCGGTTTTATATTCGGAGTTATCCATTTTTTCGAGAGCGTCAGAAATACTAATATCTTTTTGAAATACCAAAACATCTTTTTTGGCGAGAAAATCCAAGGAAACCAACAGCGTGCCCCTCTTACTTGTTTTTTAGGACTTTTACGGCGACAAAATAATCTTTTTGAGGCACTATAAAATATTTTAATTTATTATATCTAAACTGCGCTTTTAGTGATACTTTTGGGACTTCAAATAAGACCTTTGGGTATTCAATGCCGCCGTCAAAAAGTTTGTTGCATCTAAGTATTCTAAAGATTGATGACAAAAGCGCACGCCAAAATCCATTAGTCTCGAACTGCCAAATCGCATATTCGCTACAACTTGGATAATAACGACATGAGCCTACAGTAATCGGAGACAAAAACTTCTGATAAAACCTAACAAAAGCGATTGCCGCCTTACGAATCAAAATATCCGCCCTCTCTCCATTTGTACCCTTTTTTCTCCGTGAGCGTAACGAAATGCTCAAATACGTCATCCGTTACGCAAGAGCTATGAGAAGCTAGGTATAGCTCTACGGCCCTCTTATCGCCGTCCATTATTGGAAGACTGGAAAATTCTACGGATAGTGGCAAGGTCTGCATAATATCGATAATCTCACCCTCCGAGCAAAAAGCAGTAAACGTTTTTTTAAATTTTTGAATACCCCTTGGATAGAACCTATCTAGTGCCTCAACGACCATCGGATGAGCCATCTGCGGAAATCCTGGGACAAAAAAATACTTATCTTCTAGATAAAAACCTGATATTTGGTTTATCGGATTTGACAAAAGTCCTGCATTTTTTGGCAAATATCCCATTTTAACCCTGTCTGGATACGCCTTTTCACCGAACTTATCAGTAATAATTTTTACCATTTCATTGTTGTATTCCATATATCCGTCACTAAAAACTGTGGCTGCGACATCTCTAGTATAGTCATCGGGGGTTGAACCTATTCCGCCAAAACAAAACATAACGGAATCTTTATCGTGCTTGATTAGCCTAAATACATCCTCGATAAACAACGGTTCGTCTTTTATTACAAAACTGGCTTTTAGCTCCCAGCCGCGTTTCAAAAGTTCGGTATTTAAAAATTCAAAGTGTGAGTCTTTTCGGCGTCCATTTAGAAGCTCGGTGCCTATGATACAAGCGTAGAAATTCATTTTTTACCTTTAAAAACAAAAGGTATCCGTCGCAAGTGCGACGGAATTTTGCTGTTTATTTAGATTTTTGTTTTGATATATGCTTCCATATCTGCAACTATCTCTTCTATAGTTCTTTCCGCATTTATAGTGTGATAGATGTTTTTTGCATTGTAAAAGCTTCTAATTGCCTCTAGCGGCCCCATAAATACAGCCATTCTATTGTTGAATACTTCATTGTTATCGTCAGCGCCTCTTGCACGTCCAAGCACTCTATCTCTAGCAACTTCTTCGCTTACCATTACTTCAATTACATTTGTTAGTTCAACTTCTGGCTCGCCCTTTAGAACTTCGTCTAGTTTTTCCATTTGCTCAACACTTCTCGGGAAGCCATCGATTAGGATTACGTTTTTGGGGCTCCCTTTGATAGCTTTTACAACTGTATTTATTACTATCTCTAGTGGCACTAGATTTCCTTTTGATACAAAACCATCAATTGTTTGTCCAAGCTCAGAACCGCTTGCAACTTCTTCTCTTAGTAGGTCGCCGGTAGAGTAGTGAGCCACTTTGTCTTCATTGTTTTTTGCAATTATACTAGCGTCCGTAGTTTTACCGCTTCCCGGTGCTCCGATTATCAAAAACAGTTTTTTCATTCTTTATCCCCTCTTTATAAGTTTTACTTGAATTTTTTTTGCCTCTGTCTTAGAGATTGCTATCTTGGTACCGTCTATATCAAGAAGTACCGGAGACAAAAACGAATTAGAGAAGACTCTCGCCCTCTCCCCCTTTGTGACCCCCATTGAACAAATACGGCTCTCCACATCGCAAAAAGGAGCCAAAAACTCCTCTATCTCGATAAAATCGCCCTCTTTTGTGTCGGCTAATCTCAACTCTCTATTTTGCTTACCCTGATTGATAGCTCTTTTAACTGAGCGTCATCAACGTGGCTAGGCGCCGCTGTCATAAGGCATTGAGCCTTTTGCGTTTTAGGAAATGCGATTACGTCCCTGATGCTTTCAGACTTCGTAATCAGCATCAAGAGCCTGTCAAGTCCAAGCGCAAAGCCACCATGCGGAGGAGCGCCGAATTTGAGAGCGTCCAGCAAGAAACCAAATTTCTCTTTAGCTTCCTCTTCGCCGATACCAAGAAGTCTGAATACCTCTTTTTGAGTCTCTTCTTTATGTATCCTGATGCTTCCGCCACCTATTTCATAGCCATTGAGCACTATGTCGTACGCCACAGACTCAATATTTTCGAGGTTGCTATCATCTAGTGTTCTAGGCATAGTAAACGGGTGATGAAGAGCTTTTACTTTGCCCTCATCAACTTCAAACATAGGAAAGTCGACAACCCACAAAAATTCATATTTGTTTTCGTCGATAAGACCCATTAGCTTTGCGACTTCTTGTCTTAGTCTGCCCATATATTCTAGCACGGTAGCTTTTTTGCCGGCGCCGAAGAATATAAGGTCGCCTGATTTTGAACCTAGTCTTGCTACAAGTTCGCTTTTTTCCGCGTCACTTAGGAATTTCTCAATAGGCCCTTGAAGCGTCAAGTCTTCTTTGACTTTTAGCCACGCAAGACCTTTTGCGCCAAATTTCGCAACATACTCAGTCAAGGCGTCTATCTCTTTTCTAGTTAGCTTCTCGCCACCATCTACGTTTAGCGCTTTGATTCTATTGATATGAGGCATTTTGGCGATTTCTGCAAATACTTTTAGCTCTGTTTTTTCAAACAAATCGATAACATCCGTCAGAGGCAAGGCGTACCTCATATCTGGCTTATCTGAACCGTATTTTTCCATAGCCTCAGAGTACTTCATCCTATTAAACGGTGGTTTAATATCGATACCTGCGGCGGAGAAAGCAGCGGCAAGAGCGCCCTCTGCCGTAGCCATAACCATCTCGTCATCACAAAAGCTAAGCTCAACGTCAACTTGCGTAAACTCAGGCTGTCTATCGCTTCTGAGGTCTTCGTCCCTAAAACATCTAGCCACCTGAAAGTATCTATCAAATCCCGCCACCATAAGTAGCTGCTTGAATAGTTGCGGCGACTGCGGAAGCGCAAAAAACTCCCCAGGATGAACACGGCTAGGGACCAGATAATCTCTCGCCCCCTCCGGTGTAGACTTCGTAAGTATCGGTGTCTCAACTTCCAAAAATCCGTTTTGGTCAAAGTAGTTTCTCATTGCAACTGTAACCTTGGAGCGTGTAACAAAGTTATTTAGCTGTTTTGAATCTCTAAGCTCCAAAAATCTATATTTAAGTCTAAGCTCGTCGTTTACCTTGCTATCACCTATCTGAAACGGTGGCGTTGGAGATTTATTCTCTATTACAAGATCAGTCACTACAACTTCTAACGCACCAGTTTTGAGCTTTGGATTTTCAAGTCCCACACCTCTTTTTCTAACTTTGCCTTTAGCTATGAGTACGAATTCGTCTCTTACATCGCTAGCTATCTTATGTGCAGATGCGCTATCTTTTGGGTCGCAAACCAGCTGAACAAGTCCACTCTTATCCCTAAGGTCTATAAATATCAACTCTCCGTGGTCGCGGTAGCTATTTACCCAACCGCATACGGTTATCTCTTTTTCCAAGTCATCCAGTGTGACTTCGCCGCAATAATGGGTTCTCAACCTATTTCCTTGACAAAATTTTAGGCCGAATTTTAGCAAAACCTTGCTTAGCAGGCTATTTGTGTCTATAATATAGGAAATAATACCGAAGAGGATAATTTGAAAGCGAAGCGAAGCGTCCAACTTGAATCGGCGATAGTAAAAATAAAAAGCGCCGGCGGCAAACTCATAGCGCTAACGGAAGATGGAGCGGTAACAACCGTAAGCTCCGAAACGCTAGAGCAAGAGAGCACTTTTAAGGCTAGCGGAGCCGATTTTTTTAGATATACGAATGCTTTTGACATCTCTTATGATGGGCGCTACTTGGCTTTTGCAATGAAAGGTAGCACAAAATTTCAAATATGGGACATTGCCCTAAAAAAAATGGTTTTAGAAGTTCCGCACCTACATAGCGCAGAGGTTTACTCTCTCAAGTTCTCTACATATGAGCAAAAACTAGCAAGCGGCGGCATGGACGGCAAAAGCTTTATTTTTGACTTTGCCACAAAAAAAGTCACTCCAACTTTTGACATTAGAAGCGACTTCATATCCGCTTTCGCTTGGAATCCAAACAAAAGACATATTGCTATAGCTGGATATGACAAAGAGATAAGGATTTACAACATATCAGACCCGCAAAATCATATATCCGTAATCGGTCTCGATGAGCCGATAGTGGGCGTAGAATTTTTGAGTGAAAAAGAGCTTGCGGTTTTTTATAGGGAGGGGCAAATACTTGTTTTTGACGCATTTGCTAAAAAAACTATCGCAAATCCAAAAAAACTAAACGATGGCGTCTCGGTATTTGAAAGAGCCAAAGGGTGCATATATATTTGTGGCAGAGAGAGGAATATCAAGCTTTTGGATTCTCGCACATTCGACGAACTAAGCGAAGGAATTATAAAGGCGCAAAATGTTGCAAGTGCATCATGTATGCACTCTGAAAATACAATTTTAATCGGGTGTTTAGACGGCTCCTTGTCTTTGTATGAGCTTGATTCCGACAATAAAGAACTTGAGGAACTGCTGATGAGCGGAAATTTTGCCGAGGCATACTCGCTAGTAGAATCAAATCCGTTTTTAAAGAGTGATGACAACTTCTCCATACTAGAAGAGGCGTGGCAAATGAGCCTAACCGATATAGTCCATGACATAGAAGATGGGAAAATGGATGCCGCAAAAAAAATGGCGCAAAGCTATATGCAAATCGGAGAGAAAAGGCTCATTCTGCAAAGCGTTTTTAAACAATTTGAAGAATTTGGGCGGCTCAAATATGCAGTAGAACACTCAAATCACGAGCTTATGAAGTCATTAATTCAAAAAAACAACTACTTCAAACTAACTAAGTTGTACCATAAAATCAAAAATATCATTTAAAAGTGTTGACAAAAAAGAAAAAAGAGAGTAGAATTTCGCTCTCTTTTTGAGTACGGGGCGTAGCGCAGTCTGGTTAGCGCACCTGGTTTGGGACCAGGGGGCCGGAGGTTCGAATCCTCTCGCCCCGACCATTAGATTTGAGATTAGCGCGGTAGGTGTAGCTCAGTCGGTTAGAGCATCAGGTTGTGGTTCTGAGGGCCGTGGGTTCGAATCCCATCACTTACCCCATTAAATTTGTTTTTAAGAAATGTTTCTGTAAGATTTCATCTCTTTTTTCAGCGCAACCTTAAAAGGCCGCCAAAGAGCCGACGCGTTCGTAGCTCAATGGATAGAGCAACTGACTTCGGATCAGTAGGTTGGGAGTTCGACCCTCTCCGAGCGCACCATTTTTTTATGGGTCCGTAGCTCAGCTGGATAGAGCAACGCCCTTCTAAGGCGTAGGTCTCAGGTTCGAATCCTGACGGGCTCACCACTTTTTTCTTTTGTTAACTTACGCGGATGTGGTGAAATTGGCATACACGCTAGACTTAGGATCTAGTGCCGCAAGGCGTGGAGGTTCAAGTCCTCTCATCCGCACCATTTTTTCCCTTATTCTATCGATACTCTCTAAGCAAATTTACTGACTGTGCCTGTTTTTGTGCCTAACTGAGAGAAAATATCAACATCTATCTTTCTATTTTTCTGTTCAGATTTTATAAAAGCCGTATATCTAGTAAACAACATTTGCGTTGATGTATGCCCCATCATTTCGGCGATTTCTCCAACGCTAAATTCACCACTTTCAAGCATATTTGTAGCAAATGTGTGTCTAGTCTCATACAATCTTCTATAACCAAGCCCGCATTTTTCAAGCAATGGCAACCAGTATCGCCTAATTACCGTGGAACTGCCAAACAACGGGTTACCGTCTTTATTCAAAAACACATAACCGTTTTTTAATCCCGTTTCGCAAAACTGATTTTTTAAATACGGCAACAACGGTTTAAACATAGGGATTACCCTGTGGCTCATTTCCGTTTTTAATCCATCTTCGATTCCGTTTGTTCTGCTTGCCTCGACATGGATTTCATAGTTATCAAAATCCAAGTTTTCCCATTTTATGGCAAGCATCTCGCCTGTTCTCATACCACTATAAACCCCAAGAGCTATAAAATTTTTAAACCATCCGTAAGAGTGTTTTAAAAGTAGCCCCACCTCCTCTTTGTTAAAAGGTGAAATTATCGGTTTTTTAGGCCTAGGAACACGCACAAAATCAATCGGATTTTTTGGTATCGCCTCATCATATAAGGCCTCTCTGAGTATTGCACCAAAAACCGCCCTAATCTCTTTTTTTGCTTTATCGCCAACGCTTAGAGTTGCAAGCCAATTTCTAAGCTCCGAAGCTTTTAACTCATCTACTGGCACTTTGCCAAATTTCGGCAATATGTGCTTGTTGATTTTTTGTGTGTAATGCTTCATTGTAGAGCGTCTAATCTCTTTGGATTTTATATCCAAAAATATTTTTATGTACTCTCTAACCGTTTTAACTCTTTTTGGGGCTTTTTCAAGCTCTCCACTCTTTGCCATCAAAACAAGCTTTGGCAAAAGCTCTTTTTCGACCGCTTTTCTGTTTTGCGGTGTATCAGTCAAACCCGTTGATTTTCTGACCATCTCTCCATTCTGATATAACTTTATCCAAAGGATGTTGCCTCTTTTTATTATCGATGCCATCTTGATTTTCTCCTGTACTTACCCCTTCTTTTACCCAGTTATCAAGCTCAATCTTGGCAAAAAGGATTTTATCTCCGGTAGGCTTGAAATTGTAAGCTCCCCCAATCCCAGTGCCACATCCAACTTAGTGTTTTAGATATAAGCCGATAGGCTTTTATATATAAAAACACGGAGTTAAAAATGAAGAAAAAGAACTTCTCGGAAGCTCAAATTTTCCACTTTCAACAAGTTTTAAAGCTTTAATTTGAGTTTCAATTATTTCAATAGCCGCTTCATCTTCTATTGGAAAATAAGGGTCATTTAATCTCTCGATAAGCTTATTTATTTGAGTTTTTAAAAGCTGTTTATATCCACTAGCCCTGTGAGCTGTTCCGCTATGGTCGTTATCATTAATAGGAAACTTATTTAGTATTTCTTGTATGTTTTTTATATATTCAAGCACATTTAAAATATCAACATAAACAGGTGTGCTTTCGGCGTCTATTTCATAAATGATTATTTTTGAGATTGGAGCAAAAGGTCTTAGAAATACCGCTAAGTCACTTTTATCATCATCTGGAATATTGGGTTTTGAGAAGTTGATGGAGTTTTTTATTATTTCGTCTGATGTTAAGTTGTTATCGGCAAGATATTCTTCAACAGAGGCATAGCCTAGAGTTTTTTGCGGCAGTAGTTGATTGAAATAGGCAGACCATCTTTGTTTTTGTGATTCGCCGCCTATTTTTGAGAGGAGTTTTTTGATTATTGATTTTATAGCGTCGTGCATTTTTAATACTCACTATCTTAATATTAAGCATTCCATCATATAGTCAAGAGTAGAAAACATGATAAATGATAAAAATATAGAAATTTTCATAAACAATAAGTACAATGAGCTACTTACACCAAATCTGATAGGACATATTAGCAAGTATCTTCCATATTATAAGGAAGTAGAAAATCAGCAACTTCAATATTTATTTGCATATTTTCATTATCAATTCAATGTTTTGTTCAAATTTATGAATCAAAAACTTTACAACAGGCATTACAATGCCTCTGAAAGTCGAGAACTTCTAAAGCTTATACAAGACGAAGAGGAGATTATTGATGCTTTGCAGAACTACAAAAATCAGTATAAATTAATCAATACATATGCGGAAATAATCCAAATATGCAAAGATTTTTTGAGTACTTCCGGCGGCAGTCACATACCAGAAGATTTCGAACAAATTAAAACAATAGAAATAGGTTCAATTTTTCAATCAAAAATATCAATAAGTTGTCGTGGTAATAATTTTAAGCTCAAACTAGTTGGTGAAGGCTCGTATGCACATGTATATAAATTTAAAGATGAATACTACGATACTATTTTTGCCGTCAAAAAAGCTAAAGCCAGCCTAGATGCACAGGAACTAGAAAGATTTAGGCGTGAATTCGAATCTATGAAAAAATTGAATTCACCATACATATTAAGAGTGTACAGTTTTAATGCGGATGATAATTCATATATTATGGAATATGCTGATGCAACTTTGTTTGATTACATAACCAAAAACAATACGAAGCTTAGCATTAATAAAAGAATAGGATTTATAAAACAGATTTTTAAAGCTTTCGAATATATTAATGACTCAATAGGTTTGCATCGTGATATTAGTGCAAAGAATATTCTTATTCAGCGGTATGACGGTGATATTGATGTAATAAAAATTTCAGATTTTGGTCTAATAAAACTAAAGGAAAGCGAATTAACTAGTATCAACACAGAATTTAAAGGCTCTCTAAATGACCCAAAATTAAATATTGTTGGCGGTTTTAAAAACTACGATGGCCACCATGAAACATACGCATTGACAAGACTGGTATATTTTGTAATGACTGGCAAGATTATAATTGATAAAAGTTTTATAAATGAAGATTTTAAGCATTTTATAGAAATTGGTATCTCAGATGATACCAGTCTTAGATATCAATCAGTTGAAGAAATGAAGAATAAATTTAATTTAATAAAATTCTAATTATTTTGCAAGTCCAACTCAATAATGCCACATTATAAAAACAATAATAAAGTCAAAAATAGGCAGGGAATAGCAATGAAATTAAGCGAAACAAAAGAGGCGAAAAAATGGCTAGAGCAGTTTGAGACAATCGTTGAGCTTAATATAATGAAGTCCTACTTGGACTCATTGATTCTTGTATCAAAAACTGAATTTTCTAATTTTGTCAAGTCTTCCGTAGAAGATATTATAAATATCAGAAAGAAGAGTATGCAAAATAGTAGGCGCAAACCAAGAGTTGCATTATTTCCAATTCCAAAGAATAAAAAAATATCTGGCAAAAAAAAGAATAAGAGAACAAGATATTCCAGTGCCGACATGATTGGATATTTAACAACAGAAATAGAAAGAGCCACAAAAGGGGTAATAGCATCTCCTACGTTAAGCTCAATGGTACAACAAAAAGTAACAGACCTAGTATTTATAGATGACATTATAGGAAGTGGCAGGAGTGTTATTGGATGCTATACCAAATATAAAATTATCAAAAGTTTTAAGAGTTGGGTGTCGTATGGGCGTTGCAATATATGGCTCATTAGCTATGCAGCAACCAAGGTAGGTCTTAGCAAAATAAAAAATAAAATAAAACTTCTTAACGATAGAAATATGATAATAAAAGTAGTTCATGGGGGCGAGAAAGAAAATAATAGATTGATAGAAATATTCAAAAAATATGCCAATTTTACGACGCGAAAAAATTGTTATATTGGATATGGCAATGTAATGGCAAATATTATATTTGAACATTCATGCCCGAATAATGCACCGGCCATATTATGGAGCAATAACACAAATTGGAATGCACTATTTCCAAATAGGGGCATACCACATAAATTAAGTAAATGTTTCTCAACATACGAGCAAAAACAGCCAGAGGCAGAAATTCTATTCAAAAGTGGACAATGCAAGTTAGCATTATCACTTTTGGAGGAAATGGAACAAAATAAACTTTCCATCAAAAATATCCGCCTAATTACCATACTTGGCCTATTAAGCAAAGGGGCTCGGATAAAAAAAATAAACAAGATATTGACTTGTGAGAAAAAGGAAACGCTACAAACCATAGAGTATGCAAAATCAATTGGATTGCTTGGCGAAGACCACAAGATTACAAAATTTGGTAAGTCTCTGCTAGATGATTTCAAGCAAAATAAACATGATAAACCTACTTATTTGCTTGAATATAAAGATGAGTTTTATTACACTACCCAGTTCGCGGGTATAAAGAGAGAAATTTAGCGTTAATTCAAATACCAAGGTTCAATATGAACTTTTTTTTGGACAGAAACATGGACTACCGTGTTTCGGGTAAAAGCCTACTAAAGTCAAGAGATAGACACTCTATCTATCGCGCGGTGTCTTTACAACAGATAGAGCGTCTACCGCTCGCAAGCGAGTAAAGTAAATGTTTAATTGGACTACCCGCGAATACCTAGCCAAGGGCAGAACATTAGGCTATCAAAATTCATATCTTATTGCAATAGAGCCGCTACTACTTAAATTGAACTCTAACAACTTACCGCCCATCCTGTCATTAAAATCTTTATCAATACAAATAAAAATTCCATACAGAATACTTTACGACATAGTTAAAAGGAATGGCAACGATAGATATAATAATTTCAGTATTAACAAGAGAAATTCAAACAAAAAGCGAAAAATATGTGCGCCAGATAGCACTCTTCTAAAAATACAAAAATGGATAAATAGATATATTTTATCAAATATGGCTGATAAGTTTGTCCATAACTGCTCCACAGCATATATGAAACATAATAGTTGCATACATAATGCCAAGGAACACTTAGGGGCGACATGGCTAATTAAAATGGATATTATTAATTTTTTTGGCTCTATAGATGAGAGGATGGTTTTTAATATATTTAAAAAGGCTGGATTTCCTCGTTTTTTATCTTTTGAGCTTGCCAGATTAACAACAAAAGAAGGAGGGAAACCATTAGAATTAACAAAAAATAGTAAGGCTAGAGATATGCCTTATAAACTGATATTTCAAGATAGAAGACATCAGAACGCCGCACTTGGATTTTTACCACAAGGAGCGCCAACAAGCCCACTGCTTGCAAACATGATATGCTATGAGATGGATAAGAAAATAAATGAATTGGCAAATAAAAATAATCTTGTATACACTAGATACTCCGATGATATAACCTTTTCAACAGACAGTAGAAACTTTTCTAGGGATGAAGCAAAGAAAATCATCCATGAAGTAACAAAAATATTGTCAGAATTCAACTTCGAAAGAAATCCCAATAAAACAAAAATAATTCCTCCCGGCGCAAGAAAGATAGTAACAGGGCTGGTGGTCAATGATATACAGCCAAGACTGCCAAAGAAATTTAAACAAAATATAGAGCTGCATCTATATTATGCGCGAATAAATTTACATAAACACTGCATAAACAGAAAATTTAATTCATTGACAGGTTTTTATAATCATCTTCTTGGATTGCTGCTATATGCAAAATCCGTAGATTACCAACTTTGGGAGAAATACAAAACAGAGTTTGAAAGAATACAATGGCCAGATATTGTTAAGCGACTAAATCATTTTAGTGAGTGAGTTATAACTTGCTTGCTGAAATTGTTCCCATTTTGTTCCCAAAAGATGCCAAAAATGCCTAATTTTGATGAATTTTTTAAAAGTTGATAGAGTAGGCGAAGTCCGATTGGATAGGTGTTTTGTAGTATTTTTAAGTTTTTCTTAAGTAAATCCTCTCATCCGCACCTCTTACTTATAATCCCTTTATTTTCAGTACTTTAAGAGCTTTACAAACCTTTGACTGTTCCCGTACCTTACTTCATCATCGCACCCACATACTCCTTTGCCATATCATCAAGTATTTTCATTCTCTCTTTTCCTTTCGGAAGCTCTGAGCGTTTTTGTCTCATAATGGCGAGGAACTGTTCTATATCTTGTGGGATATATCCATCAAAGGCTTTTTTTAGATGTTTTGCCATCGCAGGCGAGGCACCGGAAGTGGAGATGGAGAGTACCAAATCCCCTTTTCGAATAATGGACGGGAAAATAAAGTGACAATAATCGGCCAAGTCAACGGCGTTGCATAGTATTTTCCGCTTTGTCGCTTTTTTGTATATTTTTTCTTGCAAAGTTATATCATCTACGGCAGCTATCACTATGTCTACGCCGTCTAGGTCTTTTGTCTTAAAGCCTCTGGTTTTGTACTTTATGTTTTTTGCCGCCAGTAGCTCTAACATCTGATGGCAATACTCCTTGGCAACTACTGTAACCTTGGCTTCCAAATCCGCTATTCTAGTCATCTTCTCGTGAGCTATCAGGCCCCCGCCGACTACTAGGATTTTCTTATTCCTAGTGTCAAACATCATCGGCAAATAAAAAGACATCTTATCTCCCCTTAATCTTTTAGCGCCTCGGCAAAATCGGCTATCAAATCATCAGTATCCTCTATGCCGACTGATATTCTAAGAGTACCTTCTCTTAGCCCAAAGGAAGCTTTTTGCTCATCGGTGTACTCAGCATAGATAGTATGATATGGGGCTATCGCAAGAGTTTTATTATCTTGAATATTTGTGCTTCTTCTCGCTAATTTTAGCTTATTCATAAGCCTGTAAGCCGCCTCTTTATCCGCAACGTCAAAAGTAAACACGGATCCCGGAAACAAAAAGTATTTTTGTGAATTCTCAAAATATTTATTGCCTTTTAGATGCGGATAATTTACGCTTTTCACCTTTGGATGTGAAGCCAAAAACTCTACGAGTTTGAGTGTATTTTCAAAACTTCTATCAGCCCTAAGCGCCAGTGTCTCAAGCCCAAGAGACAGCATGTATGCGTTTAGCGGCGAGAGGCAAGCTCCAGTATTTCTGAAGCTTTGTTTTCTGAGTTTCGCCAAAAAAGCATTGGGCCCAAAAGAGTTATAGAATTTTTTTAGATTTTCCGCCCTACTCCAATCAAACGTACCATTATCGATGATAAGGCCTCCAACGGTCGTACCGCCACCAGATATGTACTTTGTAGCCGACAATACCTCTATGTCTATCCCGTGTTTTTTGGAGTCAAACAAATAAAATGGTGTCATAGTGGTATCGGCAACAAAAACTATATTATTTTGCTTTGCTATTTTCGACAACCCTTCAAAATCCGGTATCACTAGTTCGGGGTTGCTAACAGTCTCAACAAAAAGTATTTTTGTTTTGTCGTCTATGGCATTTTGTACGCTTTTCAAATCTAGCACGTCAACAAATCTAACATTAACGCCAAAATCCTCCAAAGTATTCTGAAAGAGAGACAGCGTATGCCCAAAGAGTCTATCGGTGGTTACTATGTTGTCCCCTGTTTTTAAAAGCGCCAAAAGAGTATTTGTGATTGCCGCCATTCCACTAGATACCGCAACAACGCCCAAAGAAGCGGATACTTCTCTAACTTTTGTCTCCAGCTCTTCAACGCTCGGGTTTGAGGCTCTGGTATATGTATGTCCGCCTTTTTTACCTTTAAATACTGCCTCTAAATCCTCGGCACTCTCATACTCAAACGCTGCGTTTTGATATATCGGATAACGCAATGCGCCAAAACCATCGGCTTTCGCATGCTGCGAATGAACAGCTTTTGTTGTAAATCCCATAAATGTCCTTTTTAAATTTTAGTTATTATAGCAAAAGTATAGTAGTTTGGTCAAGATACTTGACAATAAAAAAATATTTGTTATGATTTCGAAAGTTGAGTAAACATATCTACTTAATATAAATTATTTTTTGAATTAATTTATAAAGGACAAATGATGGATGAACAAAAAAGGAGAAGCCTAGTAAAGGCCATATCTTGGAGAACTACTGGGACGATAGACACAATGCTTGTAAGCTTCGTCGTAACAGGGAATGCTACGGCGGCAGTCTCCATAGGCCTTGTGGAGGTCATTACAAAAGTAGCTCTTTATTATTTTCATGAAAGAGCATGGAACAAAATCAATTTTGGAAAAGCCAAAGAACCGGAGTACACAATATGAGTTTTGAAGAAAAAGTATTTACGACTAAAAACATAGTTAAAGAGACCTTATCAGACAAAACAAAAAAAATAACACTCTCTTTTAGTCATCAAAGCGAAGATGTTGTGCTTATAGACTTGCTTCGTGAGCTTGGGGTTGATTTTTCGGTTTTTACCCTCGATACGTACAAGCTATTCGATGAATCAATCTCATATCAAAAAATAATAGAACAGCACTACGGAATATCGATAAAAAACTTTTGCGCCCCTACAGATGAGATAAAAAAGCTAGAGGAAAAACTTGGTGAATACGGTATTTATGAAAGTACAGAAGGCAGAAAGGAGTGCTGCAGGGTGCGAAAGCTCCTGCCACTCTCTGAGGCTCTATCTGGTAACGATATATGGGTAACAGGGCTTAGAGCCGACCAGTCTATAACTAGAACGAACAACGAGGCCGTGGAGCTTGACAAGCAATTTGGAATTTTGAAGGTAAGTCCAATTTTGGCTTGGAGCAAGCGTGAAGTAGACCTATATCTATCGATGCGCAACATCCCTGCGAATGAGCTATATTCAAGGGGATACGCAAGCATAGGTTGCAAGCCGTGTACAAGGGCGATAGTTGAAGGTGAAAGCGAAAGAGCCGGCAGGTGGTGGTGGGAAGACCCCGAACACAAAGAATGCGGACTACATAGAAGGTAATGAAAATGGGAAATAATTTGACACATTTAAAAAGGCTGGAAGCCGAATCGATACACATCATAAGAGAGGTTGCCGCCGAGTTTGCGAATCCAGTAATGATGTATAGCATAGGCAAAGACAGCTCAGTGATGTTGCATCTAGCTCAAAAAGCGTTTTATCCGGCAAAGATACCTTTTCCACTTTTGCACGTCGATACGCTCTGGAAATTCAAAGAGATGACGGAGTTTAGAGACGAGACAGCAAAGAGGATAGGCGCTGATTTGATAGTGCACACAAACGAAGACGGGATAAAGATGAACATAAGCCCGTTCGAACACGGTAGCAAAGTGCATACGGACATCATGAAAACGGAGGGGCTAAAGCAGGCTCTAAATAAATACGGTTTTGACGCCGTGATAGGTGGGGCTAGACGCGATGAGGAAAAATCCAGAGCAAAAGAGAGGATTTTTTCTTTTAGAGACAAAAATCATAGATGGGATCCAAAAAATCAACGCCCTGAGCTTTGGAGTATATATAACACAAAAATCGCAAAGGGTGAGAGCGTAAGGGTATTTCCAATATCTAACTGGACGGAAGCCGACATTTGGCAGTACATCCACGAAGAGCAAATACCTATAGTACCGCTGTATTTTGCGAAAGAGAGAACTGTGGTCGACTACGAAGGGATGAAAATACTTCTTGACGACGACAGAGTGCCGTCCGAAATAGCAAAAACGGCTAGAACCGAGAAAATCAGGTTTAGAACTCTCGGATGCTATCCACTTACGGGAGCTATAGACTCAAATGCCCAAACCCTAGAAGAGATAATAGCTGAGACCTTGACATCTAGGACTAGCGAGAGACAAGGCAGGGCAATAGACAAAGACGAAGACGGCTCAATGGAAAAAAAGAAAGTGGAGGGATATTTTTGATGGGAGCAAATATTTTTACGCAAAGTATCCACGACAAAACATTACTTAGGTTTATAACCTGCGGTAGCGTGGATGATGGCAAAAGCACACTAATAGGAAGGCTACTCTATGACTCAAAGGCACTACTGGAAGACAAGCTCGGTAGTCTCAAAAATGAGAGTAAAAAGTACGGCACGACCGGGGATGAGCTCGATTTGGCTCTTCTCGTTGACGGACTCCAGGCAGAGAGAGAGCAAGGTATTACGATAGATGTCGCATATCTATTTTTTGCGACGGAAAAAAGAAAATATATCATCGCCGATACGCCAGGGCATGAGCAGTACACTAGAAACATGGCGACTGGTGCTAGTAGCGCCGATGCGGCAATAATACTGATAGACGCCAGAAAAGGGGTGCTTACTCAGACAAAAAGGCACGCATATATAGCGAATTTGCTTGGTATCAAGCACATAATAGTAGCTGTCAATAAGATGGATATTGTAGATTATTCGCAAAGCGTATTTGAAGGGATAAAAACAGCTTTTAAAATCGAGGTGTCTGATAAGCTAGGGCTAGAAGACGTGATATTTGCACCGATTAGCGCACTAAAAGGCGACAACATAGTCTCAAAAAGTGCAAATATGCCTTGGTATGACGGTGAAGCACTTATAGACACACTAGATGTTTTGGAGCTTTCAAATGATAGCGATGAGAGGTTTAGGCTCCCTGTTCAATACGTCAATAGACCAAACCTTGATTTTAGGGCTTTTAGCGGAACTATTGCCGGTGGAAGCATAAAAGCTGGCGACGAGATAGTAGTGCTGCCTAGCGGTAAAAAAACAAAAGTTAAAGAGATCGTAGAGCCTGCTGTTCAAACCTCACAGTCAAAGAGAGGCGAGTTTTTTGTCACTGAAGCAATCAGTATAACAACCGAGGACGAGGTAGATATATCTAGGGGAGACATCATCTCAAAAGTCTCACAAGAGCCGTTTGTTTCGGATAGCTTTAACGCTTTGATACTATGGATGGAAGAAGAGGCTCTTAGTCTATCAAAAAGATATGAGTTTAGATTTGCGGCTCTTGGCGTAGCCGGAAGGGTTGAGAACATAGAGTTCAAGGTAGATATCAACTCTTATAAAAAAGAGGTGGCAAACTCTCTTGGCCTTAACGACATAGCATTGTGCAAGGTCTCACTGGAGAAGAAAGCGGCGTTTGACTTATATGCCAAGAACAAGGTAACTGGGGCATTTATCATAATAGACAAACTGACAAACAACACTGTTGGGGCCGGAATGATAGAGTCTGTGTCCGATAATGGCAAAAAAAATGGCGAGCATAGTGAGTTTGAAATAGAGCTTAACGCACTCATCAGAAAGCATTTCCCACATTGGGAAAGCAAAATAATAAACTAGGAGCAAAAATGATACTAACTATAAACGAAGAAAAAAAAGAATTTGCAAACGGAATAAATATCACTCAACTTCTAGAAGTACAAGGTGTGCAAAATCCGGATATGTTGTCCGTCATACTAAACGATAGCTTCGTACATAAGAGTGTCTACAATGAGACTAGCCTAAAAGACGGTGACAACATAACGTTTTTATACTTCATGGGAGGTGGCGCATGATTGAGTGGAATGACGACAATCTAGAGAGATACTCCAGGCACATCATCCTAGAAGAGGTGGGCATAGAAGGGCAAGAGAAGCTAGCCTCTTCAAGCGTGCTCATAATAGGCGCCGGCGGACTTGGCTCTCCGATAGCCTTGTATCTGGCTGCAGCCGGTGTCGGCAAAATAGGAATAGTTGATTTTGACGCCGTTGATCTCGGCAATTTGCAAAGACAAGTCGCCCACACGACAGCAGACATCGGCAAGCCAAAGGTAATCTCGGCAAAAGAGAGTATGTTAGCCATCAATCCAGACATAGAAGTGATAGCCATAGAGGCGGCGGTAGATGAAAACAATATCTTATCCCTTATAGAGCCGTATGATTTTGTGATAGACGGGACGGATAATTTTGCCGCTAAGTTTCTAATAAACGATGCTTGCGTACTAGCAAACAAGCCTTATAGTCACGGTGGAATACTGAGGTTTTCAGGGCAGACAATGACCGTCAAGCCGCATGAAAGTGCTTGCTATGCGTGCGCCTTTGACGCTCCGCCTCCGGCAAACAGTGTGCCGACTTGCTCGACAGCGGGAATACTCGGTGCGGTGGCCGGAATGCTGGGGACAATACAAGCTGCCGAGACGCTCAAGCACCTGCTAAACATAGGTACTCCGGCTTCAAACAAGATAGTGACGTTTGATGTTAAGAATATGAGATTCCAAGAGCTAAAAATAGCAAAAAACCCAAAATGTAGAGTGTGCTCCGACTCGGCAACGATAAAACTAGGCGGCTACGAACAAGCTGTTTGCGATGTCAAAAAGGATTAACAGTGAAAATACGCAAAGAGATACTAGGGGCAATCAAAGAGCATGCAAGAAATTCTTTTCCGATTGAAGCGTGCGGGTATCTTGCGTCAAAAGATGGAGTGACTGGGGATATATACAAGATGACAAACGTTGATAACTCGACGGAGCATTTTTCATTTGACCCTCAAGAACAAATAAATGTCTTTTTGGACTCAAAATCAAAAGGGCTAAAGCTGGATGGGGTCTACCATTCGCATCCATATACGCCGGCAAGACCGTCTGAGGAAGACATAAAACTTGCATACGACCCCAACATATCGTATATCATAGCCTCTTTGGCCGAAGAAGAGATAGTAATAAAGTCGTTTCGCATAGTAGACGGCAAAGCGACACAAGAAGAAATTGAGGAGATATAGAATGAGCTATTATGAATTACCGAGCGCACTTGGCGCTGAATTTGAGAGCTTCAAACAAAATATAAAAGATTTTAAAAGCGGAGCCCTTGACCCGCTTGCTTTCAAAACAATTAGAGTTCCTTTTGGAATATATGAGCAAAGAAAAGCCGATACCTACATGGTGCGCATCAGGCTAGCCGGAGGGCTTGCCAGCGTGCCTCAACTATCCGCCATATCGGATGCGTCAAAAAGTTTTGCCGACGGAACTTTGCACGTGACAACAAGAGGCGATGTGCAGCTGCACAATGTAGATATAGACAATATAGTGCCGATACTTGAAAGGCTGCACAAAGTAGGTATCAGCTCAAGAGGTGGTGGCGGGAATACCCTTCGTAACATAACAGCCGATACTCATCCGAAGGCAGAGGATTCACTGTTTGACGTGAGCGTTCATGCGAGCATATTAACGACTAAGCTTCTGGGGCAAAAAGATAGTTTTGGATTGCCCAGAAAATACAAAATAGCTTTTAGCTCATCATCTGCCGATAGAGCCAATGCAACAATATCCGATGCCGGTTTCATAGCCAAAGTGCGTGATGGCAAAAGGGGCTTTAGCGTCTGGACTGCAGGCGGTATGGGGGCAAAATCTAGACTTGGCGAGCTTCTTTACGAGTTTGTGGATGAGTCTAGGATTTTTATTGTCGCCGAAGCTATCAAAAAAGTATTCGATATACACGGCAATAGAAAGAAAAAACACGCCAATAGGCTTAGATTTTTGATTCAAGAGCTTGGAAGCGAAGAGTTTAGAAGGCTCGTAAAAGAGCAGGAAGCCTTGCTGGAGGCCGATAAAAATAGCTTTTTGCACTTTGACGATGAGCTTTTTTTGGGAGATAAAGGCGAGGGCAAAGCTCCGGATGCAGATGTGGACGAAAAAAAATACGAAAAGTTCTTGGCTAGATTTGTCAAAAAACAAAATAACGGCAAATATAGCGTAAAAATCCCGCTTATTGAGGGGGATGCAAAAGCCGAGCTGATAGATGTGCTTATAGCCAAAATATCACCGCTCGGAGAGAATATATTTAGGTTTGGAAACGACCAAAATATATATCTTTACAACATAGCAAACGACTGGCTAAAAGCCGTTTTCGCATACACAAGAGAGTTTAGCAGACTAACGGCGTTGCCTGAAATTATAGGCGACATCATATCGTGCACAGGAGCTGCGACTTGCCAGCTTGGGATAGGGCTATCTAGAGGCGCGAGTGCGGCAATATCGGATAGACTTGTAAAAAGCGACGTTGATTTGGACGCTTTTGGCGGATTTAAGATTAATATTTCAGGATGCCCAAACAGCTGCGGCAAGCATCCAATAGCAGATATCGGGCTTTACGGTGTTGCCGGAAGATTTGAAGGGAGATTGTACCCAGCATATACCGTTGTCGTAGGTGCAAAAATCAGAGAAAACGAAAGCCGCTTTGCAAGAAGCATAGGCGAAGTTCCTGCTTATCAGCTCCCGTCGCTCATAGAGGGGATACTAAGAATCGTTCCAAAAGAGTATGCCGGTAGATTTTATGACTTTGTGGATGACAACGAAGAAAAGCTAAAAGAGCTTGTAGCGTCATTCAACTACATACCGTCATTCAAAGATGACAAAAACCCGTATTTCGACTTTGGCGCAGAGGAGCTATTTAGCCTTAAAGACAGAGGAGCTGGAGAGTGTAGCGCCGGAATGTTTGACCTTATCGACAGCGACCAGAAAAAAGCAAAAAAGCTGCTTGAGGAGATAGAAGATACGCCAACCGATGAGCTTAAAAAAGAGCTTTTACTCGTATCGGCCAGGATGCTTCTTGTGACAAGAGGCGAGGAAGCAAGAGACGAAAAAGGCGTTTTTGCGGCGTTTATCAAGCATTTTGCAGACACGGGACTTGTGGAAGAGTCGCATAAAAATACAGTGGCTTTGGCGCTTGAAGATAAGCACGAATCAATAAGCATAGACGATGCCAAAGAGCTTGCAAAAGCCGTATTTGGACTATATGCAAAAATGGACCATACACTCAAGTTTGCGGTCGAGCCAGTGGTTACCAAAGAAGCGGAAGCCAAAGAAAATACGCAAAAATCAGATGCGCAGGAGTACGACCTGCGTGGCGTCAAATGCCCTATGAATTTTGTCAAAACAAAAATGGTTTTATCAACAAAAAAGAGCGGTGAGGTGCTGGATGTACTGTTGGACAACGGCTCCCCTGTTGAGAATGTGCCAAATTCCGTCAAAAATGAGGGGCATAAGATAGAAAGTATCGTTAGAGAGGGCGAACATTGGAGAGTGAGGATTATAAAAAGATGAGCGATATAGACGAACAACATAACACAAAAAAAATATTGCTAATAGGCTGCGGCCCTGGCGGCAAAAAACATTTGACGATAGAGGCTTACGAGCTGATACCCACGCTTGATGTCGCCCTTGTGGACGGGCTTGTGACAAAAGATATAAGTTCGCTTTTGAAACCTTCTTGCGAAATCATAGACGTAACAAAGAAAAAAGGGTTTCACTCTGCAAGCCAAGAGGAGATAAATGAGCTTTTGGCAAAGCATGCGAGCACCGGCAAGCAAGTCGGTAGACTTAAAGGCGGCGATACGGCAGTATTTGCAAGAACTGCGGAAGAGGCGAAGTATCTGATTGAAAGGGGCTTTGAGGTGCAGATAGTGGCTGGGATATCCTCTTCACTACTTGCATGCAACACGAGCGGCATATTGCCCACCGTCAGGGGTGTTAGCGCATCTTTTTCGGTCGTTTCGGCTCATCTCAAAGACAGCAGATTCAATACTGACTGGATAGAGCTTTTGAATATGGAAAATCATACAACGATAGTACTCATGGGGCATAGTTTCGCAAAAGAGATCAAAGAAGCTGCATTAAATGCGGGAGTAAGAGGTGATTTACCGGCTGCGTATATCTCGCACGTAGATCTGCCAACACAAAAAAGCGTCATAGGAACACTGGCAAATCTACAAGAGTTATCAGAACTTAGCGACAAACCCGCCGTGCTAATAATAGGCAAAAGTGTATCCACGCACGACGATATGCCGTATATCGGTGAAAAAATACTTTACGGTGCATTACCGCCAAAAGCTAACAAGACAGTAGCGTTATTTTGTCGTCGCCCTTTGGCACTAAGCACAAAAAGCTATACGCCTCGTCCCCGATAGTCTCGTAGCTATGCGCTACGTCTGCGGGGATAAGCAGTATGTCTCCCGCTTTTGCCTCTATTGTTTTATCACCCAAAACGACTTTTGCTTTGCCACTAAGAACATACTGTTCGTGCTCAACGCTATTCGTGTGAAGCGGCATATGTCCGCCTGCTTCTATTATGAAGTTTCTCATGGCAAAATTCGGCGACTCATCAGGAGATAGAAGCATTTTCATGCTCACCCCTTTGCCGGCTTTTTGCCCCATTGCCTCTATATTTGCCAACTCTTTGTGTAAAAACATATTTATCCCCCGTTAATTTTATTTCTAAGTTTAAAATAAAAAGCATGAAAAGGGTCTGTTTTGCACAAAAAATAATATTTGCGTAATAAAAAAATATATTAAAACGTTCATTACTATTTTTCTGCTATATTCCACGCAAATTATATATTCAGCGTGGGTTTGCCGCTTGTTCAAAATAAAAGAAAATCAAATAATTAAAGGCTACACGCTTTTTACTTTTTTGCTTATCACATCTATAGTGTTGCTGCTTGGGTATTATCTCGTTGACAAAGAGGACAGAGAAGCTAATACGCAGATAAAAAAACTGCACCAAATACTTTTTGAAGAGAAAAAGAAACTCATAGTCTCAGAGGTAAGAAGGGTAAAAGAACACCTCTCAATCGAACAAGGCAACGCTGAGGGGACACTAAAAGAGCTATCTAAAGAACAAGCCGACAACGCCTATGAAGTTGTAACGTCCATTTACAACAAAAATAAAGACAAAAAAAGCAAAGAAGAAATTAAAGAGGATATAAGAACGGCGCTCAACGGGCTTAAGTTCTTTAACGGTCGAGGCTATGTATTTATTATGACCGTCAAAAGCGGCGTGTGGGAGATGTTGCCACCAGATACGAGCAGGGAGGGCAAAAGCGCAATAGGCAATAAAGACGACAAAAAAGAGGATATATTCAACAAGATAAAAAAAGCGGCTCTCGCCAAAAAAGAGGGTTCACACGTCAGATATAGATGGTATTTTCCGGGAACAAACAAAATGGGGGACAAAATCTCTTTTGTGAGGTATTTTGAGCCGTATGATTGGATGATAGGCTCTGGCGAATATCTTGAAACAGTAGAAGAATCAATCAAGAAAAAAGCAATAGATAACGTGCTTCAGATGAAGTTTGGCAAAGACGGATACACTTCCATATATAACTCCAACGGTACTATCGTTAGTATTCCAACCGCAGGTCATCTTGTCGGTAAACATATCAACAACCTAACAGGTCCTGACGGTGCAAACACGAAAGATATAGTAAGTACACTGATGGAGCAGGCAAAAAAAGGCGGTGGATTTTATAGGTATGAATGGGTAAAACCGAGCACCGGCATTATTAGCTCAAAAATTGCGTATGCAGAAGAGTTCAAAGAGTGGGGCTGGGTAATAGCCTCGGGCGTATATATGGACGACATAGAAAAAGAGGTTGAAAACCGCAAGCTATACGTCAAGCGACAATACGACGAGAGAATGAAGGCGATTTTGTATGTTTTCTCCATTGCAATAGTGTTCTCATCGGCAGTGCTTTTTGCCCTAGGAATGTCTTTTTCAAAAACCCTAAATTACTACAAAAGCAAACTTGAACAAAGAAACAAAGAGCTCGAAGAGCTAAATGCGACGCTTGAAATAAAAATAGCGCAAGAGGTCAAAAAAAGCGAAGAAAAACAGTATCTACTAATAAAACAAAGTAGACTTGCGGCGATGGGTGAGATGATAGGAAATATAGCGCATCAGTGGAGGCAGCCTCTAAATGCCCTTGGGATAATAGTTCAAGATTTCAAAATAGCTCAAGAGTTTGGCGAACTAGACAAACAGTATATTGAAGAAAATGTAGAAAAATCAAAATCTCTAATCAAATATATGTCAAAAACAATCGATGATTTTAGAAACTTCTTTTCACCAAACAAACACAAAGAGGAGTTTTCGATAGCCACAAAAATAGACGAGGCTATGAAGTTCATATCACCATCGCTAATAAACAACAATGTAGAGATTAAGCTAACGACAGAAGAAGATAAACTCTTTTTTGGGTATCCAAATGAATTTATGCAAGTAATACTAAACATAATATCCAACGCTAAAGACGCTATCGTAGGACACGAAATGAAAGACGGCCTCATAGAAATAAGGGTGTTTTGCGAGGGTGACAAGAGCGTCATAGAGATAACGGACAACGGCGGCGGAATAGATGAAAGTATCATAGACAAGGTATTTGACCCGTATTTCACCACAAAAGACAAGACCCAAGGGACAGGCATCGGGCTTTATATGAGCAAGGCGATAGTTGAGGACAATATGGGCGGTGAAATCAAAATAAACTCATCCAAACCGCACACGAAAGTACAAATAATTTTATAAGGAATTTTTATGCGTTTTGCCATTTTGACGGCTCTTCTTAGTTCATTTTTATTTGCTTATTGGGGTTTTGATGCGGAAGGTGTCATAAAAAACTTCAAAACAACCAAAAAAGAGGCGGCTCTCACGCTAGACGCATGCGGAGCCTCAAAACTATCTTGTGGATACGATAGAACTCTAATAGATTTTCTAAAAGAGCACAAAATTCCGGCAACACTTTTTATCACTACCAAATGGATAAAAGCAAATCCTGAGTTATTCGCTGAGCTATCCTCAAATCCGCTATTTGACGTCCAAAATCACGGCACAGAGCACAGACCTCTATCCTTAAACGGCAAGAGCGCATACGGTATCAAGGGGACGGCGAACGCCGAAGAAGTTAGGCTTGAGATTATGAGCAATCACGAATTTGTCAAAAAAATAAACGGGAAAGAGATGAGGCTATTTCGCTCCGGAACAGCTCATTACGACGATGAATCGGTTGCCATTGCAAATAAGCTGGGATACAAAGTGATAGGCTTTAGCGTCAACGCCGATGCGGGCGCTACGAATAACGCAGAGACGATACAAAAAGAGATGGCAAAAACAAAAGCTGGAGACATTATCATAGCTCACATGAATCATCCAGAGAGCCAAAACGCAAAGGGGCTAATTCTAGCCCTAAAAAGAATGCTAGATGACGGTTGGAAATTTGTAAAAGTATCGGACGTCATAAGCAAATAAGGCTTTTCAACTCAAATAAAATTATGAATTGTTACAATGTTGTCATAAATTGAAAAAATAGCGCTTGATACGCTATATTTTGGGCTTGAGGAGTACTAAGATGGATAGATTTGAGGCACAAAAAATAAGACTACAAGAGCTAGTCAAAAATCATCACTCCGCAGACGCTCATCAAAAAGATATGGAAGAGCTTGCAAAAGAGCATCCAGAGGTAACCGGACTGGGTGTTTGCCACGAGAGTTTTAGCGACAAAGAACACGATGAGAGCGAAGTATCAATGAAAAGGTGGGCGCTACCGGGCAAATAGTCCGCAGCAAAACAACGATGACAATAACTCCTAAAAAATTTTTTTGCTTATTTTGTTTCATTGCACTATGCACAAATGCACTTTTTGCCGACATCAAAAAAGAAAGTAGCGAGAAATTGTTGGCGATGGGTATAGTCATTGATAATGAAAGTCTAAAATCAGACGGCGAACTAATAGAGCTAATACTAGGCACAGAGTCGATGGATGATGCAGAGAGAAAAGAGTGGCTTACAAATATGCCGACACTAGCGCAAGAGCAAAAAGATAGACTTCTAACGATTCTCAAAGACGAAAAAAGAAAACTTGAAGAGCTAGACAAAAACTTTACAAAAGAACAAAAAGCACTTGATTTCAGGCACTCAAAAGAAAAAATAGAAAAAATCCACGAACTTCTAGCAATAAAAAAATATAAGCTAAACGAAGAAGAGATAAATATCGGCATAGATGCCGTTCAAACATACATCGATGACGAATCCACAAAAAGCAAAAACCTACTGGCAAAATCAGCGTTCATACTAGAATACGCAATCAAAAACATAGCCGACAACGATACAAAAAAGGCCGCCTTTCACTACTGGGCAAGCGATGTGTATATGAAGTATCCGATGCCTGAAAAAATGAATGAGAGAATTTTTCACCTCTCGCAAAGTATTAAATATCTAAAAAAAATGTACGCCGCAAACGGAGAGCCTAGCACCAAAGAGTCAATCTCGCTACTACTTGAGAGCCTATCTTATCTGCAGGTATGTAAAAAAGATTTTCAAGCGGCAATCAAAAGTGTGGACGAAGCCGTCTCGAATTCAAAAAAGTATGAGATAGAGGCCCTCATCAATAAAGCTCATGCGCTTGTATTTTTGGATAATGAGCTAGAGGCGGCAAAGCTATACCGAAAAGTCATCAACTCAAACAAAAAAAATGAGGCGTTAAAGGATATAGAGTCCGATTTGAGAGAGTTTGAACGTCTGAAATTTCCGACTGAGAAAATAAAAACAATTCGCAGTCTAGTCCACTCAAATCCGTCGCACAGAGACAAGTCTATATCGATATTCAAAGCAAAAATAGAGGCAGTCAAAAAGACGAAAAATGATAGATTGTTATCAAAAATGCAAGAAGCACTGAAGTGCTACGAGGACAAAGAGGCAATGCCTGATTCAAAAATAGATATTTGCGAAGATATTTTTTTAAACAAACAAGATCAAGAATTTTTAAATAGTATCAACGACGTAGAGCAAAAATAGTAACGTTTTAGTCACAAATTATTAGCTACGAGACTCTATATATATTGTTTTCAATAATTTGAAAGTAAAATATCTAAAAAAATTATTAGGGTTGTAGTTTTGTTTAAAAAAGTTGCGTTTAGCTCTGTATTGGTTGCACTCTTTGCCCAAACTTCTATCTATGCGAGCGAAACGCTTGAAGAAATTTTGGACGAGACGACGCAAATAGCCACAAAAACAAAACTAAACGTTGATTATGTCCCATCGGTTGTATCCGTACTACGCAAAAATGAATTAAAAGCTCTCGGCATCCAAACAGTATCTGACGCTCTAGGTCTAATCCCGGGCGTTCAAGTATTCATAAACCAGTTCGGCCAACCGACAACGGTATTTAGAGGATACAGAATTCCAAACGCCGACAAAGCAGATAAAGTAAAAATACTCGTAGACGGCATGTCCGTGGGAAGTGAGGTAAGCGGCTCATCCAGCTACTTTCTCAATTTTCCAATAGAGCTTGTAGAGAGGATAGAGATACTAAGAGGGCCTAGCTCAACGGTATACGGCACGGGGGCTTTCTATGGTGCCGTAAACATCATCACAAAGTCATCTGAGTCGCCGGATAACGAAGTGTTTATTGGCGGCGGGAGCTGGTACTCAAAAAAAATAGGCGGCGTAGGCGGGACGAGTGGCGACAATATAAGTTATTTTGCTGATGGCTACTATCAGGGCGGACAAAGAAAAATATCTCTTGACTCTACCTATGTCACAAATCCTTCCGTATTCCCAAGAGACACAAAGACCGATGAGGATTATGATGACTTCTCAGTTGGCTTTACCCTCAAAAAAGATGATCTCAGTTGGACTACAAGAATCAAAAAAAGCTGGCAAGGCAACTATTATGGTCTTGAAGAAAAACTAGAACCAAGGGATGATACTGGGCAGATAAATCAGTTGTTTGTGAGTGAGGTATCGCAAAATAAACCTCTTGGCAAAGGCATTATCTCTGGAAAAGTGGGAATAAAAGACTATGCTTATAGACTAAATGAAGCCGTCAGAATGCAAGAGTGGGTAAGAAGTCATGGTCTCTCCGAGATGGTTGGCGATGCCAATGTTGAGATAAAATATGCGGAGACGACATATTATGGTGAAGCATCTTATCGATTGAATAGGTTTTTGGATAACGATGTTTCACTTGGGGTTGGCATATCGACAACTGGATTGCGTCAAAACAGCTTTCGTTCAAGCGTCGAGGATTTTGTTTTTGCGAATATGTCTACAATAAATATGACACAAAGCATCACAAAAGAGCCGATGTTTAGCGCACCTCAAAATAATTATTATATCAAGAAAGGGACAGAGCGAACTACTGGGTCTTTTTTTGTTGACGACGTATACAGACTGTCTGACAATGCAGACATAATAGCCGGAGCAAGAATAGACAAGCATGATGACACGGATGTTCAGTACAATGCAAGAATAGGAGTAGCCTCGAGATGGCTCGATGAAAATTCACTTATTACAAAGCTAATAATTAGCACGGGTTCAAGAGCGCCTACACTAATAGAAAAATACGCCATTACCCACTACAACGAATGGGCTGCCGGACCGTCCGATATTAAAAACGAGTAGTTTCGCTCGCTTGACGCAATGGCGATTTACAGACCTGATGGCGTAAACAGATTTTCCATTAACGGCTATTATTCGGAGCTTAGCAACGTCATAGATATGGAAAACAACCCATATACAGCGATAGGTTTTACAAACTATCCAAAGAGATTCTCAAAGGGCGTTGAGTTGGAGTATTCATTTACGCCGAACACGTCGCACAAACTATCAATAAATGCCAGTTTTAACCATACGACATATAACTCTACGTCTTATAGTTCAGCATCTCAAACAACAAGCTTGCAGCCCATGCCAATGCCGGATATATCTCCAATAATGTACAAAGCTTGGTACATATACTCCCCAACAAGAAGTTTAACATTTGGTATCAAGCACTTACTATATAGTAAAACAACACAAAATGCCGATGAGTCAGACCAATCATCCGTTCCGGCAAATATGACTACGGATATAAATACCAATTGGGAGTTTGCACGCCAAACGAGCATATCTCTATTGATTAACAACATCCAAAACAACAAAGTAAGAATGCCGAGCTACTACAACGTAAACCATCTTCCAACCAATGACGGGCTGCTCAGAGAAGGTAGAAACTTTTTTATCACCCTAAGAAAAAGTTTTTAATTGAGGATTGTATGAAAAAAATAGCCTTTGCCTACACGACAATAATGCTCCTAGCGATGCAATCAACAGCGGCCGACACGATAAATATCGTAAGCTCCGATAAAGTAGATACTGATACGAAAAGTATCGGGAAAACAATAGTAGTAGACGTAAAAAAGCAAGACTGGCAAATCAGGAGGGTGGAGTATATAAATGCGCTCAAACAATATTCCAAAAATCCAAACGACAAAAATGCATTAACCACCATAGATAAAGCTCTGACAAACTATGAAAAACAGCCATGGAGCATCACTCCAATGGAAGCTATGGATTTATTGCAGACTTTTTATGTCCCAAGAGAAGGTATAAAAACTATGTCGATGATTGTAGCCGAGGCTATTTTGGGATACAGAGATACGTTGCAGTGGGCAAGTAAATCAGGGAAATCAGAGATAATCTGGAATGAGCAATTCCTAATCAGGGCCTTAACAAACGGCGGGAAAAATCAAAATACCATGAATGAATGGCTAAAGTTTGTAGAGCAAAATGAAGAAGAAGCCAAAAAAATCGTCGATAGCGGCGTAAAATTTGCAAAACTGATAAACTCCGCAAAAGATGGCTATGACAGAAGATGGCCCACAGCCTATGGTCTGGAGCGAATGATAAATTCAATGGAAAATAAACCGGACAAGGCAAGAACATCCCCAAATATGAGCGACGAACAAGCGCTAGAAGAGGCGATAGCCAAAATATATGCATACTATCTACCAAAAAAGAAGCCTCAAAATTAGAGACGATTAAGCCATTGACACAATAGCTACACGTAAAATAAGTTTTTATTTTGACGATTTTGCTTTTACATAATGGGGTTGAAAGCTGAGAAAATGGATAGAAGAGAGTTTTTAATTAAATCAGTCGGTGCATCGGCGCTATTTGTGCCGGAGTTGGCAAGTGCGTTTGACGTTTCAAAAGTTCTTTCAAAGCTACAAAAAGAGTCTCCAGCCGAAGATAGCGCTTCACAGATTATCAAAGATGACGTAAACGAGCGTTTTATCTGGCTAACAAGAAGGGACAGCGGCGAGCAGTTCAAAGAGGTATTTTTCGCAAATGGAAAATATAATTACAATGCGTATAAAAAATTTTGCTGGCTGATGAGAGACTTGAGGGGTGATGACGAGGTTGCATCGATAGATGCAAATCTACTCAATGTTACATACAAAATCCAAAATACATTGCTTTCTCTCAATATTAGAAAACCGATTAATATAAATAGCGGCTATCGTTCTGTGAAGACAAACGCAAATACCGAAGGGGCGGCAAAAAATTCGTTCCACACAAAAGGTAAAGCGATAGATATATCGATAGAAGATCTTGACGCATCCCTAGTCGGACATTTGGGCAGAATAATGGCAAACGGTGGAGTTGGATTTTATCCCATGAAAAACTTTATACACCTAGATACGGGTGACAAAAGACAGTGGATAGTAGATAGCAAAAACGACTTTAAAATGTTAAATTTATAGGGTATTTATCTTTGATATTATTGAGGCTGTGCACGCATCAAGTCTAGCCTCCAGCTCGCCAAACTCTGATATGCTCTGCATCTTATTTATCTCCTCTGCAACTTTGTAGAGACCATCCATCCGCAGATTTCCCACGGTTCCTTTTAATTTGTGGCCTAGCGCTTTTACAAGCTTCAAATCATCAGTCGCTATGGCCTCTTTTATCTCTTTTGACATATCAGGTAGCATAACGGCAAATTTTTTTAAAAGACTAATCACACTCTCCCTGTCAAGCATCAGCATTTCGCATATTTTATCAACATCGACAATTATTACACCTTCTTGCATGGCACAAATCTCACTTTCTATGAAAACAGGAAAAGAGTTTTATTTCCTATGTCTCTCCAGCCAAACCATCACCCCTTTTTGGGCGTGGAGTCTATTTTCCGCTTCTTGCCAAACGTGACTTTGAGAACCTTCAAGAACACCCTCACTCACCTCTTCTCCTCTGTGTGCAGGTAGGCAGTGCAGGAACACGGCATCAGGCTTGGCAAGGGCCATTAACGCCTCATCTATTATGAACCCGTCGAAGTCTTTTAGTCTTTTTTGGTACTCATCTTCTTGCCCCATGCTCGTCCATACGTCAGTAGTAAGCACATCCGCACCTGTTGCGGCCTCTTTTGGGTCATTTGTGATAACTATCTTAGCTCCGCTTTTACTTGCAAACTCTCTAGCCTCGGCAAGCACAGATTCTAGCGGCTCATACCCTTTTGGAGCGGCTATTCTTACCTCAAAACCGAGTTTCCCGGCTAGATTTAGCCAACTGTTTGCCATATTGTTACCGTCACCTATATATGCTACTACTGGATTTTTATCTTTGCCAAGCTCAACCATAGTCAAATAATCAGCCATTAGCTGCACAGGGTGATACAAGTCGGTAAGCCCGTTTATTAGAGGTACTTTTGAGTATTTTGCGAACTCTTCTATTTTCTCTTGCTCATACGTTCTTATCATCACCATATCACACATAGAGCTTATGACCCTTGCGGTATCCTTGATAGGCTCACCTCTTCCTAGCTGAAGGTCTTTACCTGACAAAAACAACCCTACTCCACCAAGTTGATAGATGCCGACCTCGAAGCTAACCCTAGTTCTTGTTGAGTTTTTTTCAAAAATCATAGCAAGGGTTTTGCCCTCCATATATTGAACGTGCTCACCATTTTTTGCTTCAGCTTTGATGTGTACGGAGAGATTGATAATCTCCAAAATTTCTTCTTTTGAAAAATCTCTCAGACTAAGAAAATGTCTCACAAGTTATTCCTTGAATATATCTAGCCGTTTATTATAGCGGCTGCTTCTTTTGCGTGATAGGTTATTATGATGCCAGCCCCTGCTCTCTTGATGGATAATAATGTCTCCATCATGGCCCTATCATAATCGATAAGCCCCATTTTGCCGGCCATCTTTAGCATCGAATACTCACCCGATACGTTATATGCAGCTATCGGAAGATTTGTTCTGTCTCTAATGTCTCTTATTATATCAAGATATGCTAAAGCTGGCTTGACCATTAATATATCAGCCCCCTGCGCCTCATCCTCAAGACTCTCCTCTATCGCCTCTAGGCGGTTTGCTGGATTCATCTGATAACTTCTGCGATCTCCAAAGCTCGGGGCTGATTCGGCTACATCACGAAACGGCCCATAAAAAGCACTTGCGAACTTCGTAGAATACGCCATAATAGGCAGGTGGGAGTATCCACTATCATCAAGAGCGCTGCGTATGGCCTCGATCGTGCCGTCCATCATACCACTCGGAGCTATCATATCCACGCCGTGTTTCGCATGTATGACAGCTTGACGACCTAGTATTTCGAGCGTAGCATCGTTATCTACTGTTTGAAGTTTTGGATTCAAAATCCCGCAATGCCCATGGTCCGTGTATTCACAAAAGCAAAGATCTGTCGATACCATAGCGTCAGGACAAGAATCTTTTATCGCTTTTAGCGCCTCGGCTATTATCCCATGCTCACATAAAGCATCACTACCTATCGAGTCTTTGACATCCGGAATTCCAAACAATATAAAAGAGTTTATGCCGATACTCTGGCATAATTTTACCTCTTTGATTACCTCATCTATACTCATTTGGTATACGCCAGGCATTGATGAGACTTCATTTTTTATTCCCTTGCCGCTTCTTATGAAGAGAGGATAAATAAAATCGCTCACGGATAGCCTAGTTTCGGTCAGCATCTCTCTTATTTGTGGATTGATTCTGACCCTTCTAAATCTCTTAAAACTCACGACGCACGCCTTATTTATTGAAGTTAGGTCGATTTTAGCAGAAAATCACACATAGTAAGATAAAATAATTCACAAGTTAGTGCATACGAAGGATTTAAGATTTTACCCATAGAAGTATCCAATACCGCCAAGCTCCCCTCTAAGTTTGGCAATTTCCTGATACAGGCCTTCAAAGAGGGGGACAAAGAGCATCTAGTAATAAGAACGGCTACTATCGACTGCGATACGCCGCTTGTAAGAGTGCATTCAGAGTGTCTAACCGGCGACGCTATCGGGAGCCTCAGGTGTGATTGTAGAGACCAGCTCGCTAAAGCACTTGATATGTTAGAAAAAGAGGGATGCGGAATGGTGTTATATCTTCGTCAGGAAGGGCGAGGAATAGGACTTCTGAACAAAGTAAACGCTTATAAACTGCAAGACGAGGGACTTGATACGTACGCCGCAAACCACCAACTAGGCTTTGACTCGGATGAGCGCAACTTTGACATAGTAGAATATATGCTCTCTTATTACGGTGTCAAAAAAATCAAACTTATGACAAACAACCCAAAAAAGCTAACAAGTATAAAAGGGGTAGAGATAGTCGAAAGAATACCGATAATAATAGAGCCACAAGAGCATAATAAAAACTACCTAAAAGCCAAAAAAGAGCAAGGTGGACATCTATTTTGAGCCTCATTAAGGAGCTTTTATCGCAAAATGGCGTTGAGGTCACAAATGAACAGGCCAAAAAACTTTTTAGATTTTGCGAACTGCTAAGAGCATGGAACAAAACACACAGCCTAACGTCAATGCGCAAAGATGAAGAATTCAACGACGCAGTGTTAGATAGTGTCTACCCCCTTACTTTTGCATCTGATTTTGGCTCTTTGCTTGACATAGGGAGCGGCGCTGGCTTTCCGGCTATGCCGCTTGCCATAGTCAAAAACGACGCACATTTTACATTGTGCGAGCCGCTAAGCAAAAAATACGCTTTTTTGCAATTTGCAAAGCTAGAACTAGAGCTTGACAATATAACTGTCAAAAAAAATAGAGTTGAAGAGCTTGCAGTGATGGAGTTTGATATGATAAGCTCAAGGGCGGTAACAAATAGCCAAACGCTCATAGACTTATCATCACCTCTATTAAAGACTGGCGGAAGCTGGCTTTTTTATAAAGGGGAGCGTTCGGCATCGGAAATCGAAGGCCAAAATGTACAAATCTACACAAAAAACAGACGTCACTACGTCTTAATAAGGAAAGAATCTTGATTAAGCTTTTGTTTAATTTAGCCGTAATCGCAATAGTTGTATATATTATCTACGTAAAATTTTTCAAAAAATATCCGCAACAAAAAGCGCCGAAAGACGAGTTTAAAAAGATGGATAACTCTATTATGGTTAGTTGCGATAAATGCGGAACTTTTGTAGAAACTGGGGAATCTATAGCCAAAGACGGCAAATTCTACTGCTCAAAAGAGTGTGCGGGGGTAAAATAAATGATAATTATCGGCGGGCAAAAAGAAGTAAGCACTGGCGAGAAGCTATCGCTTGATGGAAACGGAGAGCTAAAGTACTTTAAATTTGAACAGTCGCAACTCGCAAAATACAAGGGTCTAGTTGACGAAGGCAAACAGATTGCGTTAGGCGTTGCCGACATAAAAGAGCTAATTTACGCTTGCAATATCGGGGCTAAATATGCGATAACAATCAGGGAAGATGCCGCAATAATGCAAAAAATAGTTGACTCATATATGTTTGATACCAAACTGCTCGCAATCATTTACGAAGAAGACGAGATAGAGTGGGCCGCTATCGCAGAAATAGACGGCATAGTATTCGACGAAAAAGAAGAGCTGTGAAAGTATACGACATAGCCATTATAGGAGCCGGACCGGCGGGTATAGCCGCCGCAGTTGAGGCATACGCAATTGGAATAACAAATATCGTACTCATAGAAAAATCGCAAAATCACTCCGCAACAATAAGAAACTTTTACAAAGACGGTAAAAGAGTGGACAAGGAGTGGATGGGGCAAAAAGTCGAAAGTGGCGGTACGATAGAGTTTTTGGATGGAACAAAAGAATCTACGCTTGATTTTTTTGACGAGCTTTTGTCCAAAAATCAAATAGAGGTCGTATTTGGCGAGGAAACCGAGAGGGTCGTAAAAAACGGAGATATATTTGACATATCTACCAGCGCATCAAACTACCATTCAAAAAGCGTCATACTTGCTATCGGCAAAATGGGCAAACCAAACAAACCAACCTGCCAGATAACCGCCGAGGCAAAAAAAAGAATACACTACAATCTGGACGCTTGCAGCCAAAATGAAAGCGTATTGGTAGTTGGCGGTGGAAATTCGGCTGCTGAATATGCCGTTGACTTGGCGGACAAAAATGATGTTGCACTCTCGTACAGAAAGCCAAACTTCACGAGACTAAACGCCATAAACTTATTAAATATCGAAAGACTAAGCTCTCGCGGTAAAATTAGAATGCTCATGGGGACAAATATATCCGCCATAGACGAAAAAGACGGAAAAATAAAAGTTATGTTCGATGAGATAGAGGCTGAAATATTCGACAGAGTAGTGTTCGCAATAGGCGGCTCAACTCCGATAGATTTGCTAAAAAAATGCGGCGTAGGGCTAAAAGATTCTGAGCCGATACTCTCTCATGAGTTTGAAAGCGGCACACAAGGATTGTTCGTCTCTGGCGATATAGCTTTAAAAAACGGCGGTTCGATAGTTGCTGCACTAGATATGAGCTACAAAATAGTAAAAAAAATAAAAGAGAGCATCCTAGCCTAGAACTCTTCTCTTTTTGTGCTAACAAGGAGCTTTCCTAGGCTCTCTCTAGGCTCGCCCCCATTTAGAAGATGTGCTACTTCATTGGCTATCGGCGAGTGGATATTTTTTTGTTTTGCTATCATAGATATTGCTCTAGCCGTCTCTATCCCCTCTGCCGTTTCACCGAGAATGCTGAGTATTTCACTCTCATTTTTTCCGCCCGCTAGCATCAGTCCCACACGGTAGTTTCTAGATTTTTCACTCGTAGCGGTAAGAAACAAATCCCCGACACCGCTAAGACCAAGAAAAGTCTCAAGCTTTGCGCCAAATAAAACCCCAAATCTAGTCATCTCCGCAAGACCTCTTGTTATAAGCGCAGCCCTTGCGTTATTCCCGAGTCCGAGACCGTCACATACGCCTGCGGCTATCGCAATAACATTTTTGTAAGCCCCGGCTACTTCTGCGCCCGTAACATCAGATGAAGTATAAAGCTTGATAAAAGATGGGAAAAAAGGTAAAAATGACTCCGCACAATCTTTTGAGTGGCTAGAAATTACAAGGGCCGTTGGTAAAGAGGCTGAGACTTCGACGGCAAATGAAGGGCCAGATAAAAATGCGAGGTTATCTCTTGGAACAAAATCCTCATAAATTTCATTCAGAAATCGACCCCTGTGGCTCTCTATCCCCTTTGATGCTACGAGTATCTTTTGCCCTCTAAATTCAAAACTGCTAGACAAAAAATCATCCAGACTTTGCGCCGATATAGAGATGATGATGTGCGTGCACCCCAAAACTTCATCTAGAGACGTAAACCCTTCTACCTCTCTTTTTGTTCTGGACCATACTTTTACGCTATCAGTCTTTGACGCGGCAAAAGCAAGCGCACTACCCCACTTTCCAAGACCTATAACACCTATGCTCATTTTACACCGCCAATACACTCTAGCCTAAACCTAGCAAGCTCGGCACGTCTACCCATAACGACAAGGACATCGCCTACATCTATTTTGTGATTAAAAGAATTGACGTTAAAAATAAACCGCTTACTTATCTGCTTATCCATAAGCCCAAGCAATATAATGTCGTACGAATTGGCAATATCCAAATCAAAAAGAAACTTTTGGTCTACGGCAGAATTTTTTTCCACCTCTATCTCGGCTATCTCTATCCCGTGCCCCATTTTGTTTGGTGCTTTTTCGGCATAAACTACGGAATCTATAAACTCAAGGGCAGTCTGGCGCTTGAGCAGGTGAAATGCCCTCGTAGCGCCTATCTCGTTAAAATCTATAGTCTCGTTCGCACCGGCCAAAACCAGCTTTCTTTTTGAGTTTGCATCAGAGGCGCGAGCTAAAATATTAATGTCATCGCTAAGCGCCCTTACGCTCAGGGTTACAAACAGATTAATTCCGTCATCGTCCGTAACACAGAAAAAATCTGTCACCTCTCCACCAATACCTATCTTAAGAAGGCTCTCATCGTCGGATAAGTCCGCAAAAACTGGGGCAAAACCGTCATTTTCGGCTTGTATGAAATTGTCTTTGTTGCTTGTCACAATAACTATATCATCAGAGCCAAAACGCAAATTTTTTAGTAGCTCTTTTGCCACGTCAGAATAGTCGTAAATCACTATTTTTCTAGGCATTTTCACACTCTCTTAGTATTTTTAACCGAAACCCCTCGATACGTTTTGGCTTTCCGACGACAATCAGTATATCGCCGTTTCTAATCTGCACATCATCTTTTGGGTTAAATAAAAACTCTCGTCCAGCCCTAGCTACGCCAATCAGCAAAATACCAAAATACTTACTCTCCAGCATTCCCACGGTTAGCTCTTTCTTGCCATTTTTGATGTGTATTTCATCCACAAGGGCGTGCTTATCATCGGAGATTAGCTCGTGAATAGCCTGATACGATACTGGGGAGTTCACAAACTCGGCAAGTACGGCTGCCCCCTGTTTAAGTCCTATCGTCTCGTTTGCACCGGCAAAAAGCATTTTTTGTTCGTTTTTTGCTTCATTAAATTTCGATATGATTTTCACAGTTGACGACAATGACCTAGTGGACAATATAATCGAGATATTAACGGTATCACTTTTTGTAAGGCATATTACGGAGTGTGCCCTCGTTGTTATGTCAAGCGTTTTTAGCGTCTCGGCATCAGTCGCATCCGCCAAAAAAGCCTTTAGTCCCAAATCTCTAGCTCTTGTTATCCTATCTCTGTTTATATCCATAACGACAAAATCTATTCTGGAGCTAGAGAGCTTGTGGGCGAGCTCTTCTCCCATTTTCCCAAAACCGCATATCAAAACAAATTCTTTTAGGTTTTCTATGTGCTGATGGCTTTTTTGCTCCCTTACAGCGCTGATTCTCTGCCCAAGGGTAGTTGTAATGAGGGATGTTAGCATCGCAAGGACGCCTAGTCCTGCAAAAACTAGGAAGATAGACGCCACTTTTGACTCTGGCGCCGTAGGGACGACATCTCCATAACCAACGGTGGCTATCGTAATGACGGACCAATATACGGCGTCAAAATATGTATTTACTTGTGGATTATTTACCTCAAAAACGTAAAATAGCGACGAGGCAATAAACACGGTCATCGTAATAAGGATAAAAAGGACACCGAATTCATACTTTTTTGTTGCTAGTATCGAAAACAGCCCTCTGGTTACCTCTGAGTATCTAAAGATTTTGAAGAGCCTTAGAGGCCTAAGCTCCGGATGTATAGACAAAAGGTCAATAATGCTCATGGGGTGGAAAACAAACGCAAGCTTATTTTTCAAAATCTCAAAAACCACCTTTCTCCATTGCGGCTTCACTAGCATCTCATCCCACTCTTCAAGACGGGCAATAATTAGCTTGTGCATATCGGAATGCACCCAAAATCTAAGGAGATATTCAAGGCTAAAAACAATAATTACAAATATTTCTATGGTGTCAAGCAGTAAGCTGGTTTCGTTTTTTATATCATATAGATAGATGCCAACGGTTGCGAAAACGAGGGTAACCATCGTATAGTCAAAATATTTTTTGTACCTAAAAGAATCATTTAAAAGAAGGTTCTTGAAAAAAGATTTTATTGTCGCATACCGGACGGACGTATCCAGCGCATATGCGACAATTAAAATATATTTTGCTAAGAGTTTACCCATTTAGCAGCTGTTTGAGAAGTTCGTTTACTTTTGCCGGATTTGCACTTCCCTTGCTTGCCTTCATAGTTTGTCCGACAAAAAATCCAAATAGCGCCTCTTTTCCTGCTTTGTAGCCTGCTATTTGCTGCGGGTTAGCCTTGATAACTTCTTCTATGATGGCGATTATAGCGCCGTCGTCGCTTACTTGTTTGAGACCTAGCTTTTCAATAATTGCATCTATCTCTTCATTTGTATTTTCAACAAGATAATCAAGCACGTCTTTTGCGGCTTTACCGCTTATTGTTCCGTCGCTTATTCTTTTTGTAAGCAATGCTAGTTTTTGCGCCTCTATTCCGCCATCTTTTAGCTCAAGTCCTTTGGCATTTAAACGACCTAGTAGCTCAGTCGTTAACCAGCTAACCGCAAGCTTCGTATCGCTTCCATCTTTTAGCATCGTCTCAAAATAGTTTGCCATAAACAAATCATTCGTAAGAACACCGGCGTCATAGGGTTTGAGGCCGTACGAGTTTACGAATCTATCCTTTTTCTCATCAGGTAGCTCAGGCAGTTTTTTTGCCTCTTCCAGCATTTCATCGGTTACTATTAGCGGCGGCAAATCTGGGTCTGGAAAATATCTATAGTCTGCTGAACCCTCTTTACCCCTCATAGATCTAGTCTCATTTTTGGAAGGGTCGTATAGTCTGGTCTCTTGAACAACCTCTTTTTCATAAGCTCCGCTCATCCAAGCTTCACGCTGTCTTGCCACCTCGTAGTCAATTGCACGCTGAATAAACTTAAAGCTATTAATATTTTTGATTTCAACCCTAGTGTATAGTTTTGTATCGCCGACAGGTCGTATAGAGACGTTTGCGTCACATCTAAATGAGCCTTCCTGCATATTTGCATCCGAGATATCAAGGTATGTAACTATCGCATGCAGTTTTTTGAGATAGAGCACGGCTTCAAGGGAACTTGACATATCTGGTTCGGAGACTATCTCCACAAGCGGTGTACCTACACGGTTTAAGTCAACTTTACTATATCCGCTCTCATGAATATTTTTTCCGGCATCTTCTTCCATATGTGCCCTGGCTATTCTTACGGTTTTTGAGCCACCCTCTTCAAAATCCATAGTAAGAGTACCGTGTTCAACTATTGGTATAGTAAATTGAGATATTTGATATGCTTTTGGAGAGTCAGGGTAAAAATAACTCTTTCTATCAAAAATGGATGCTTTATTGATTGTGGCACCAACTGCATTTCCAAAAAGCATCGCTTTTTTGACGGCTTCCATATTCAAAACTGGAAGTGCCCCCGGTAGAGCAAGGCAAGTTGGGCAAGTATTTGAGTTTGGCTCATCTCCGAAACTTGTTGAGCAGTTGCAAAAAATTTTAGTTTTAGTGTTTAATTGTACGTGGACTTCAAGTCCTATTACCGTTTCAAATTGCATATAATTCCTTTATTATCTCACAAAATATCGTATCGAAGCAAACCCAAAAACACCGCTGGCGGCTATCTTGTCTGCCTTCGCCTCGTCATCTATTCCACCGAGGGCAAAAATTTTATTTTTATCGAGGCTGCTCAACATTTCGATGAAACGCTCATAGCCAAGCGGCGCACCCTTGTTTAGAGTATCAAATACTGGGCTCAACGTAGCATAGTCACAGCCTAGCTCTATTGCCCTAAAAACATCGTCGATGCTATGGCAACTAACGATACACATTAATCCGCTATTTTTAACGTTTTTTATCTCGCTCATCTGGTCACCTCTCAGATGAACGCCGTCAAATTGGTATTTTAATGCAAATTCCAAAGAGCCGTTGACCAAAGATACGGCATCTGTTTTTTTTATAGCATCGCAAAAGAGCCGCAAAAGAGCATTTTTGTCGCCCTCTGTTTTATCTCTAAAACAAACAAAATCAGGGTTATATTTTAATAAACTTCGGTTTAATGCTGCCGCAAACGAGTTTGGCTGAGTAGTATAGTAATGCGGGTCAGTTATTAGATATTTTTTCATCCGCCGACTCCCTCGGGGTCTGGAGTTTGGATAAAATATCTTTTAGTATTTTTGTCTGCTCTTTTTTCTCTGCGGCAATATCTTGCAAAAGCGAAAGCCCTTCAAAAAAACCAACAAACAAAAAACCAGACGAAAGTCCCAAAATAAATAATAAAACGGCTGTAAAAAATCCGATGCTAAGACCGTGTAAAAAGAGGTATATGCCTATGGCAAAAGAGAGAACCCAAGAAACCCCGATGCAAAAGCTAATCAGAGATTCTAGGTATTTTTGTCTCATAAAATTTAGTGTTTATTTTCTTCTTCTATTACTACTGCACCCGCAAGGTAAACATAAGTAAGAATCATAAATATAAAAGTCTGAAGAAGACCGAAGAAGAACAGAAGGAAAAATGCCGGAAGAGGTAAAACCCATGGAACTAGCATAAGCAAAACCATAAGGAACATATCGTCGCCTTTTACGTTACCCATAAGCCTGAAAGATAGTGAGATAATTCTTGAAATATGCGAAATTACCTCGATTGGAAACATAAGGGGGGCAAGTACTTTAACTGGTCCCATAAAGTGTGCGAAATAATGCACAAAACCTTGATGTCTGATACCTTCAAAGTTATAGTATATGAAAACAATAAGAGCAAGACCCAAAGTCATATTGATATTGCTTGTAGGAGATTCGAAACCAGGGATAACGCCCATCATATTTGAAGTAAATACGACTAAACCTATAGTAGCTATAAGAGGTAGATATCTTCTAGCTCTCTCTTCACCAAATACACCGGTACCCATGTTAATGACAGCCTCAAGATATACTTCCATAACATTTTGAAGCCCTTTTGGGACTAGCTTCATACCCTGTACCGCAACAACGGCTATAATAATAACAAGCGCTACCATCAAAATAGTGTGCGACACAAGTATCGCCGCTTGCGAATGGCCCAGAAAAGCGCCGAAAAAAGTAAAGAGTCTACCTTCCATTTTTTGCCTTTGAGACTAAAGTTTTGGGGGGATTGTATCTAATAAGTGTTTAATTTTGTGTGTGAAAAATAGGCAAATTAGCAAAAGCCCGCTTCGGCGGACTTTTTGGCTTACGCTGTTAGCGTCGAGAGAAGTGAGTCGGAACTTGTGGAGTAAGAGGAACTCATCTGCTTGATATAAGCAGAAATCATCTCTTGAATTTTTGTACTACTTAGTCCACTCGTAAGCTCTTCGGAATCTATAGTGCCATCACCGTCAGAATCAAGTGCAGACATTATATTATTAGACGAACTTGATGAGCTATCGGAATTTGACGAGCCCTGTTTTGGCGGAGGCGGAGGTGGCATTGAAGCCATCATATCCTTCATACCAGTCTGGAATTCGTCGCTACTTAGAGTTCCGTCCCCATTTGTGTCAAACTCAGCAAAAGCCTCATCCGCATTTATTTGATCAGCCTGAGGCCCCTTGCTAATAAAATCAGCAAACTCTGTAGAATCTATGCTACCATCACTGCTGCTGTCGGCTTGTGAAAACAAATCAGTTAAGCTAGGCGGTTCTTTCATTCCACCCATACCTCCGCCTTGCTCCCCGCCGAACCTAGCTTTGCTCATATTGGACTCCATCTGACTTCTCAGACTTTGCATCCCTTGGTCCATCTCATCTTCAGATATACTACCGTCACCGTCAGTATCAAAACTTGTAAACGTAGAATCTGCGTCTATAGAATCACCGTTTGGCCCTTGCGCCAGAAAATCGGTTAGTTCAGTTTTGCTAAGACCGCCGCTGCCGTCCGTATCGGCTTTGTCATACATGGCTTGTTTCATGGCTGCCATTTGCTCTTCGGACGGTTTTTCCCTTACTTGCCCAGAGTAGTTGCTATAATTGCTATAGCTACTTGAATAACTACTAATCGCACTCATCGTAGCCTCCTTTTTTAAGTTGCGCTTTTTGCACGCAGTATATTTGCAAATACCAGTAAATAGCAAGTAAATAAGAGGTGAACCAAATTAAACGACTTTTTGAATTGTTTACCAAATATTTACTCCTAAAAAATCCATTTTGGTTAAAATAAGTTTCATGATTAAAGCGATTTTGATAGAAGACGACGCAAATATGTGCGAAATTTTGGAAGAGTATCTAGGTGGATTCGATATACAAGTAACCGCTCACAGGATGCCGAGCGAGGGTTTGGCCGCAATAGGGAGAGAGGAATACGACATACTTATTCTTGATTTGAATTTGCCGCAAATAGATGGGCTGGAAGTATGCAAGATAGTCAAGGAACGCTCCCCAATGCCAATAATCATCACATCCGCAAGGGGCGAGGTGGATGATAGAGTTATCGGCTTTGAGCTGGGTGCAGACGATTATCTGCCAAAGCCGTTTGACCCAAGAGAGCTTGTCGCAAGGATAAAAGCAAGAGTCGGCGGGAAGATGAACACACCGCATTCAAACGGTTTTGCAGTCGATGAGCAAGGGCTTGAGATATACAAAGACGGCCAAAAAATCAATCTTACGGCGGCGGAATTTGAAGTATTAAGACTTCTCATACAACACCCAAATGCTGTTTTCTCAAGAGATCAGATAGTAGACAGCGTAGAGTCTATGAAGTGGGCAAGCGTCGACAAAAGCGTTGACGTCATCATAGGACGGATAAGGGGTAAGATAGGCGACGAGGCTAAAAATCCTAGACACATTAAGACCGTCAAGGGTTTTGGATATAAGTTTGTGCCATGAATAAAAACTCTATAGTCAAAAAGATAACGATATTTTTCGCCCTTTTTTTGGTCTTGATACTTGTAATTGCACTAAGCGCCCTTCAAGCACACACAAAGCATCAAAATAGAGATTTTTTTGATAGATTAAGGCATATAGACAACACTTCATTTGCCTCCAAGGTAAAACAAAACGGCAAAACTACATTGGTAGACGTAGAGGCTAGCGTATTGACGGCTGAGGAAACCGAAGCCATTAAGGAGAATATGACGGAAGAGGAGAGGCCAAAACATCCTCATCCGATGCCGCCAAAAGATATGCCACAGATGGATCCGTTTTTTAAAGACATCAGAATATTTAACAGCTTTTTCAAAACTGCGGCGATAATAAAGATAGACGGACGAGAAATAGGGCTTTTGGACGAAAAGTCAAGCAAAACTTTTTACTTTTACTTCTTCTCGATTTTATTAATGGTGTTTCTTGGGATAACCCTTCTTTATTCCGCAATACTGAAAAGCCTGAAACCAATTAAAGAGCTCGGCGCAGAAATAGAGGCTTTTGGGGCAGGTATCACGCCAAAGACTAGGCACGCATACAGAGACGACGAGGTGGGAAGGATACATCAGGCTTTTCATGCCGTTTCGACAAAAATATCAGGCCTAATAGATGCAAGAGAGATATTTCTCAAAAATGCGGCGCATGAGCTGAAAACCCCGATAGCAAAAGGGGTGATAGTCGCCCATATGATAGATGACGAGAAGCAACAAAAAAGACTGCTAGCCATATTTTCATCGATGACGCAAATCATTGAGGGGATTATGACGGCAGAAAAAATAATCGCACAAGGGTTTGCCCCACATATAGAGCCGATACTTCTTAGAAGTTTTTGTGAAAAAATAAGAAAAAAACTACTGCTTGCACCAAACGACATAGGCCTTGACGTGAGTGCGGCAGCGATAGCGATGGCAGACCCTGGGCTACTGGAAATAGCGCTTTCAAACCTATTTGAAAATAGCGTAAAATTCAAAAATGACTCAACAGCCGCAATATGCAAATTTGAAAATGGGAAAATATCGATACACAACATCGGAAAACCGCTAGAGGAGCCGGTGAATAGGTATTTTGAGCCGTTTTTTAAAGAGACCAGCATACGAAATGAAAATGGTATGGGGCTCGGGCTTTATCTTGCAAAAAAAGTAGTCGAAATACAAGGTCTCAAACTCTCATATTCATACATAGGCGGTGCAAATATTTTTGAGATAGGCTAACCTAGCTTCTCTTGCCCTATTCTATAAAGAGCGAAGTCATATTTTACGGGGTCATTCTCATCAAACTCTCTAAGTTTTTCGGTAATCATAACAGCCGATTTTAGGTCGTAGCTTTTTCTATCCAGCAATCCAAGCCTCTTTGAAACGTTGAAAGTATGCGTATCCAGAGGCAAAATAAGATGCCTTCTCTCTACAAACCCATCCCATAGCCCCATATCAAGACAATCCTTGCGCACCATCCAACGAAGATACATATTCCATCTTTTTAGAGGCGAGCCGGTCATTTTGATATCTTCCGAGCCGACAAGAAAATTTAACCCTTGCGTATCGGGCTTTAATATTTTATTGAGCTTTTCTATGGCGTAATGCAACCCCTCCAAAACAGAGCCGTATTTTTGATAGCCTCTCAGAAAATACTCTTTTACTCCGCCCTCTTTTTGAAACTCCCTTAACGCTTTAAAAAAACGAACCGTATCGGATGGAGTCTGAAATCGGTAATATTTGCCACCAAATGCAGCCTCTACGTCATCCGCTCCAAAATCAAGCGACGATAGAAATTTTACTATCTGAGATGCGTTGCCGTAAGCAAAAAGAGCACAAGCAAGAGCTATATGCTCATCTTTATATTTTCTGGCTACTATCAAAGGATCTGGCCTGCTTAGCTCACACAGCTCCCCCTCACAGTTTCTAGCTTCATATTCGGCGTCAAGCCTGCTTTTTAGCTCACTCATATTGCACTACTCTTTGCATTTATTTTATTTTGAAGTTTAAACGATAAATTAACAAGGACAAACGTCACAAAAAATATCATAAGCCCCGGGAAAAAGCTAACCCACCAAGCTATATCCATAACATCTTTGCCGTCAGAGAGCAGTCCTCCCCAGCTCATATCGGGCGGTAATATACCGAGTCCCAAAAAGCTCAGGGAGCTCTCCGCAAGTATGGCTCCGCTGACACCGAATACAAAACTTGTAAGGAGTATCGGCGACAACAGTGGAGCATAGTATTTGAGTATTATTTTTGCATCTGAGACTTTTGCGATCTTCAGGATTTTGATAAACGGCTTATCGTTTATAGCGTACACCTCACTACGAAGGAGTCTAGCAGTCCCCATCCAAGAGCTAATCGCTATGATAAAAATAAGCAAAAATGGGGATATGTCGACATATGCCACAAGAGCCAAAAGGAGAAAAAATGTCGGGACAGTCAAGAAAAGATCTATCAACACGACAACACCCCTATCAACAACACCCCTGTAAAACGCAGCACTAACGCCTACGGCCAAAGATATTGCCACAGATGCCAAAGAGGCCGTAAAGCCGATTAAAAGGGAGTTTTGGCCCCCTATCATTACGCGAGCCAACATATCGCGCCCAAGCCTATCCGCCCCAAACAAAGCATTCAAATTTGGGGCTTCAAGTATCCTGTCTTTGTCAAATGAGTTTGCATCGACCCCATAAATATAAGGGCCGATGAAACAAAACAGAACGATTAAGGAGATAAAAGCAAGATATGCTTCAAATTTTTGCATTTACTGCTTGATGCCGAGTAGCGTATTTAACATCTGATCAAGCGTCGTAACCACTTTTGCGGACGCCTGATAACCGGATTGAAACTTAATCAAGCTCACCAACTCTTCATCGGTTGAAACCTTAGATATAGAGGACATCTCTTCATAAACCGCATTATATACAGCCGTTGCGGCATCATTGTTTAACACGGCGGTTTCGGTGTCGGCCGCCACCCTTGTAGCGGTATCCAAATAAAAACCGGCGATCGTATTGCTATTGATATCGCCGTTTCTCATCTTAAACTCAATCTTGTCGTATTGTAATTGCAATATAGAGTTTGCCACACTGTTATTACCGTTTACCGGGGCAGAATAAGGCTTAATCAAATCCGGACTTTGCACAAATTCGCTCTTGAGGCTCATATTTGCCGCACTATTTCCGTCAAAAAGCCTTCCGAGTCCAAGTGCTCCCGCAAAGTTTGAAGGAGATGTAGAGCTGTCCTCGATAGCTATTTTATACCCCATTCCGGTTACATTTGTGTTTTGAGTTAGTGAAAACTCACCGTTTGTCCCAGAAACAAAATTTGCTTGAAAATAGCTATTTAGGTCGTTTGTCGCATTGCCGTCGGCGTTATCGTCTTGCGCCGCATTGATTTTTGCAGCGATTGAGCTTAGCGTATCGGTGTATATATCAACGTTAATCGTCCTTCTGGATACTTCATTACCGGCGTTGTCGTACACTACGGCGTCAAAAGAGCCATTTTTTAGATTTAACGGCAAAAATGAAACAGGCTCAGTTCCCGTAGCCGTTATTTTGTTTGAACGCATTTCACTTGCGGCGCTTGATGCGTATGTATTATTCATACTCTCAACAAACCCTTTTGCAAACGTATCAAGCCTATCTATATAGTCTTGCAGCTTCCCTTTTGTAGGAGTACCTGTTGTGGGGTCTATGTCGGTACCGCGCAAGTCAAGTATAGCGCCCAGCCTGCCACCTGTTATTTTGTCAGATATATCTATTTGTGTATAGTCTTGGTATTGGAAAAAAACACTATTAAATTGCTGTGAAGAACTACCACTATCAGTCTTTAGTACAAGTGGATGATATGTTGCGCCGTCAATCAAAGGATAGCCGCCTACTTGCACTACATATTGATTTGAACCATCTGCAATGCTAGAGTCAACAAGTGTATTTGTCTGAACCCCATCTTTGCTGACATTTATATTTAGCAATTTTGAAAGAGCCGTTTCACGCTTGTCTCTCTCATCTCTTAAGTCATTGGCATTATTTGAGCCATTTGATTCGTGCAAACTAATTTGCTTATTGATGTCGGCAATCTCCTTGGCCAGACGGTTAACCTCATCAACAAGCGGCTCAACTCTTTTGTCAAGAGAAGCTTGCAAATCAGTTAACGAACTTCTCGTATCTTGCAAAATATTTGAGAGATTTTGAGCGTGCTCGGCTACCGCTATTGCTTGCTTCGAGTCGTTTGGGTTGTTGGCATAGTTTTGCCATGCGTCAAAATAACTTTGAATATAGGTAGATACACCGCTTCCTGAAATATCTGGAAAATATTTTGACACCTCTATTAGGGTGCTCTCTTCAAAGTTCGTAAACTCTTGCTGCATCGATGCACTCGTATATCTACGATAGACAAACTCATCATGTATTCTAACTACGGTAGCTACCTCAGAGCCCGTTCCTATATCGCCGGGGTATGTATAAAAAGGCGATTTTGTTTGTATAGAGGCTCTTTGTCTCGTATAGTCCGCATTGTTTACGTTTGAGATGTTGTTACTTGTTACGTTAACCGCTATCTGCGAAGTTTGCAGGCCGCTGTACGCAGTATACAGCGAATCAAATATACCGGCCATGGCTTACGCCTTTATTTCAAGAAAACTTGAACGTCTCTGGATGACTCCGTCATAACCCATATTGTGCTGCTCGTCTTTGGAGGTCATTTGATCTAAAAGCGAATTATAAAAAGAACCGACAGCAACAACTAGCTTTGCATAATGCTTGTTTGTTGATTTTAGTTCGTTTAGTTTTTGCCTCATGTCGTCAAGCAAATCTTTTTGTGATTCACTCAAAAGATCTTTTAGCTCCAGCGACGGACTTGCGGTTGCCATCGACACTATTTCCGAGTCTATTAGGTTTTTATATTTTTCAAAAGTGCTGACCATCTCTTCTTTGCTTTTGACTTTGCCAAAAAGCTTATCGTGCTTGGCCTGCTTGATATCTTCTATATCTGATTTTGTAATGTCTATTAAATTTTGTAGTGTTTCGATGGCAAGATTTATGTAGTGAACTAACATTTTAAACCCCTTAAAATATACGAGAAAAACTAAAACCCGACAAGAGCCTTAGCAGTTTTGTCCATATCAAGCTTATAGTTTCCACTTTCTATAGACTTCTTAAGCGTGTCTACTTTTGATTCTTCTGAGATTTGTTGAGTGGTCTCTTTCTTTTCCACTTTAACTCCATCTTTTTGTAAAGCTTGGTTTTGCAGTCCTGCGATGCCTGAATTTAGTGCGTTTACCATTTTGATTCCTTAATGATGCAAGGGTTTGTTGTTAGTTCACGCACAATATCGGCAGCAAATTGCAAAACTTAAGCTCTCTCTTTCAAAAAATCAAAAAGCATTTTGCTATAACCAAAATTTCCAGTAACCGAATTTGAAATCGCATCCGTATACATAGATTTGTATATCTCCTTACCCGCCGCATCAGGAAATAGCGAGTATTTTTCATCCAAAGCAATGTCAAGCATTTGCTTTACTATTACGGATTCAAAAGCGTCAGTTTTTTCCTTCAAAGCGGCATCTTCTTTTGTTGCCGTATTGATAGAACTCGCTTTTGAGGTAGCATAAGAGTTCAGTGCACTTGAAACATCTACCATTTTATGCTCCTTATATGATTTCGAGGTCGGCTTTTATAGCGCCTGCGCTTTTCATCGCCTCTATTACAGAGATCACATCTCTAGGCTTTGCGCCAAGCTTTTGAAGAGCTCTCATTAGCGTTGATAGCGTCATCTCAGAGCTTGGTGCCATTACTACATTCGAAGCAAGTCCAACTTTCGTTTTATCGCCTAGGTCAATGACCGTCTTGCCGTCTACATCCGGCTCTTTCTCACCTGCGGACCTTACCTTTATGGTAATATCTCCGTGAGTTATTACCACAGGGTCAATCCTTATATCTGCTCCAGCAACTACCGTTCCTGTTTTCTCATCTATTATGATTTTATTCTCTTTTTGAGCCTCAACCGTAATATCCTGCACTCTAGCCACGAACTCCACAGAGCTTATATTTGCAGGTCTTATCAATTTGAGAGTTCTTGAGTCCTCGGCAAACGCTACGCCTCTCCCAAGTGTTTTATTGATTGCGTCTTGGATTTTTACGGCATTTTGGAAGCTAGCTTGCTTGAGACTGAGAAGCACGCCGTCTTTTTGAGCTATATTAAACGGTATCTCTTTTTCAATTAGGCCACCGCTTCTAATGGTTGCCGCCGTTACATGGTTCTTTTGTCCCTTGCCGCCAGCATTAAAACCGCCGGTAGAAATACCTCCTTGCCCTAGGGCGTATATCCTTCCATCCACACCTTTTAGGGCGGTCAAAAGCAATGTTCCGCCCTCTAGCGATTTTGCATCGCCGATTGACGATACGGAGACGTCTATCTTGTCTCCCTGCCTAGAAAACGGCGGTATATTTGCGGTTACAACAACAGCTGCTATATTCTTTGATTTTATGTCTTTTGGGTCTATTTTTACATTAACAGTGGCGAGTAGATTTGAGAGAGATTGGGTGGTAAAAACAGATGTTGAGCCGTCTCCGGTGCCGTTTAGACCGACGACAAGGCCATATCCTATCAGCTGGTTATCTCTTACGCCGACAACATTTGCAAGGTCTTTTATTCTAGTCGCAAACAGCGACTCACCAAAAAATGCAAACAGTAGACAAAAGCCAAAAACTTTTTTCATACAAAGCCCCAAAGAGTAGTTTTAACTCTTTAAAGCAAAGCTTGTTCCAAGTAAGGATACGGGAGGATTGTCAGTGGTTAAACCGTATAGTAGGCAATTGAACTTTTTCCGAATTTTTTTGATTTTACACAAGTAAAAGCCCCGATACTTTGCGGCAACTCATATCCACTCATATACTCTACGGCAACTATATCAAGAGGGTGTGGCTTAATGGCGGCTATTAGATTTATGGTATCTTCGTACACGTTTTGCATATTGTCTCTGATGCTAAACGGAGGGTCAAAATAAAAAATTCTTTTCTCTTTTTTTGCTACGCTCTCAAGCAATTCTGTAAAAAATTTGAAGCTATCGGCGTTATAAACTCTAGCATTTTGAGCACCGAGCAAATCAAGATTTTTTTGTATACAAGCATAGGAGTTTTTGTCTTTTTCTATAAAATAGGCAAATTCCGCACCTCTACTGAGGGCCTCTATTCCTATCGTACCGCTTCCGGCGAATACCTCAACAAATACGCTACCGTCAACCTCGCCCTGAAGAGCGTTGAATACGGATTCCCTTATTATATTTTTTGTACTTCTAGTAACTTCTATATCCGCTAAAAATATCGTTTTACCTTTAAATTCGCCGGCTATGACTTTTGACGTCATTTGTTTTTTCATTTTGCGCCCCTTATGGTTGCAACCAAATCCGAGACAAATTTTTGAGTCAAAATCGTCAGTTGTTTCTCAAGGTCATCGCCCTCTTTTCGGACAGCCTGAAGCGCCACAGTCCTCGGTCTTCGTATCTTTTTGTAATATTCGCCTACCGATTTTATTAATTTTGATTTTGAAAAAGGCTTTCTTAGATTTGAGCCTTTATCGTCGCCGACCACAAAAACAGGCTTTTCCGAGTCTATGGCCTTATCCGATATGACAAAATCACAGGCGGAGTATGAGCTTAGGTAGTCTTTCAAAAAAACCTCTAGGCATTTTTTCAAAAGCGGTGAATCGCATACGATAGCAACTTTCAAGAGATATCCTCAATACTATTTATTGTAATTTTAACTAAATTCAAATTTCAGAATCTTTTACCGATATACACGCTAGGCATACCTGATATATCATCCAAAACCGGAGTTTTAGATTATGGAGATACAAAATACGCAAAATAGTAGCTACACGACCCAAAGTGGAATGAAAGCTGCTTTAGATACAACATCGCAGGCAACATCTACGGCGAAAAGTAGTTCGGCAACGGCAATTCAGAAGCAAAGCGACGAGACAACACAAGACGCCAAGCAAAAAGACCTAAAAAAAGAGTTGATGAAGTTAACAGAGGATCTCAATAAAGAGATGAATCCTCTAAACATAAACGTAAAATTTGGCTACAACGATAAGGTTGAGGAGATGTATGTGTCGGTATACGAAAAAAGTTCCGACAAGTTGCTACGCAAGATACCTTCCGATGAAGCAATGTCGCTGATGGCGAAGATGAGAGAGATAATAGGCATTATCTTTGATAAAAAAGCTTAATTAAGCAAAGGATTTAAAATGGCAGGAACAATAAGCTCACTCGGTCTTGGAAGCGGCACGCTAAACAGTAGCCTAATTGACAAATTAAAAAGTGCCGAAACAAGCAGCAGAGTTACCCCAATAACAACGTCGATAACAAAAACACAGAGTCAAAAATCTGATTTATCGTCGTTAATTCTTTCATTGTCATCCGTCAAAACAGCCGCAATGGATCTGAGTGATGAATCCACATACCTAAAAAGAACGGCAACGTCAACCAGTACAAGCGTAGGAATATCGGTAACAAGCGGCGTATCTCCGCAGAATGTAAGTATGAGCGTATCCCAACTGGCACAAAACCATGTAATGCAATCAAAGGGTTTTACGTCTGAATCGGCAACGGTATCTTTGACAAATCAAACATTTAATATGTCTATCGGCACTACAAGCTACAACGTTAGCGTAACAGCCGGTATGACACTAGAGCAATTCGCCCAAAAAATTAACGATACTACAGATGGAAATATAACGGCTAGTATACTAAACACAGGCGATAGCACGAATCCCTACAGGCTAATACTAAAAGCCGCAGATAGCGGAAAAGATAATGCGATAACAATGAGCGGAACACTTGCCGATACACTGTTCGTAAAACCGGAGATTATAGGCAATGCAGACGCTGACGCTGCGGTCGGCTCAACGGCCGACGGAGACATAATAATAAACGGTGTTTCTATATCTGGGGCAACGCTAGCCGGCGGCTCAAAAGTAAACGGAGACGCAATAGCCGAGAAAATCAATGCCAAAACGGGCGAAACCGGAGTCACCGCAACCGTTGACGCAAACGGCAAAATCACATTACAGCATAAAAACGACGGTGAAATAGTCATCACTACGAAAAACGGCGCAGCGGCAAAAAGCGGTCTTTTTGCAACCGATAAAACAGATTATACCGTTGATGCAAAAACCCTTCAAGTCGCACAAGATGCAAAATTTAAATATAACGGCATCTCTATGACTAGATCATCAAACAGCATAGACGACGTCATCACGGGGGCAACATTTAGTCTAAATTCGGTTACCACATCAACGGTAAACCTGTCAATAAAACAAGACACAAGCACCATACCTAAGTTGGCTGAAGATTTTGCCGCAGCTTTCAACTCTCTTAACAACAAAATAAAAGACCTGACCAAGTTTGACAGCGCGACAAAAACATCCGGCTCACTTCAAGGTATTTATGAAATTTCATCTATATATAGCAAACTGTCCGCACTTATAACAAAACAAAACAGCGACGGCGTATCGCTAATCGACTACGGCTTTTCTCTTGACAAGACAGGCTCACTAAGCCTTGACTCAACCGTACTCAACAAAAAACTATCTGAAGATTCGTCCGCCCTTGAGGAGCTGTTTAGGGGAACTACCGAGATAACAAAAGCGTCATATACGGCTAACAAAACTGCCGGGACTACTGCCGATAGCATACCTGCCGGCGGCATATATATAAACGGTGTGTCGATAGCGGCAGTAACAACGGTGAACGGAACAGCTGAAGAAAACGCACAACTTTTTGCCGAAGCAATCAATAAGTCCTATGAATACACAGGAGTTAAGGCGTATACCGACGGTAGCGGAAAACTAAGACTCGAAACGCCTAGCGGTGGAGCAATTAAAATAAAAACAACTGCGGCTGCGGCTGCGGCCTCAGGTCTATCTGCATCAGCAACTGCGGACGTAGCAATGCAGGATATCACCGTTGGCATAGGCTCGACCACGACAAAAAAAGGGGCTTTTGCAGATATAAACTCTCTTCTTGCCTCAATGATAACAGGTGACAAGTCAACACTTCAAATGCTTGATAAGTCGTTCCAAAGCCAGATAGACAGCAAAACTGCCGAAAAAGAGAAGGCTGTAGCCCAAATAGATACGAGATACGAACTAATGGCAAACCAATTTGCGCTATATGATTCGATGATAGCCAAATATCAAAATAGCTTTAGCTCGCTTCAAATGCAAATCAACTCAGCTAGCAACGGTTAAAAAGGAAAAAAATGAGATCAGCAGCACTGAACGCATATGCCCAAAACGCAGCGAGGATAGAATCGCCAGAAAAGCTCGTACAAATGCTTTTTGAAGGGATATTGCGTTTTACGGCTCAAGCGAAAAAAGCTATTGAAGACGGCGACATTGAAAAAAAAGTTTATTGGCTCAACCGCTCAATAGATATTTTTGCTGAGCTTATCAACTCGCTTAACTATGAAAAAGGCGGCGAAGTAGCCAACTATCTTAACGGACTATACAGCCACCAAATTTATCTTCTTAGTACGGCGAATTTGGAAAACACCACGGAGCCGTTGGATACCGTAATAAGCGTAACAAAAGGGCTTATAGACGCCTGGAAAGACGTTACCGGGGCTGTGGCGTAATGAACTACATAGCTGAGCTAAAGCTTGCCGTCATCAATAGTGATTTTAAAAAAATGGAAGAGCTATCGGAGATTATATTTAAAAGCGACAATCTAGCAGAGCTAAAGCAGGCTTCCGCAATGATTGGCGAGGCTATAAAATTACTTGAGAAAGAGAGAGCCTCAACCTTAACGGCAATGAAAAATATTCAGAAAATGAGGCAATACGCTACCCAGCAACAATAAGCCGTCGGCTACGAGGCCATCTCGTAGCGAATCTTTTTTATCTGCTCAAAAGCATTTTGAACTCTTCTAAACTTCGCAGTATATCGCTTTACGGTCTCCTCGTCTTTTCCATACACCCTATCCGGATGATATATCTTTATCAGCTCCAGATATCTTTGCCTTATTGTATCGAAGCTATCACCGTATCTAGAGTTCAGTTCGGCTAGGTAATTGGCCTTTGAATTATCTGCGAAATAATCCGCGTAAAATCTCTTTTTTGATGTTTTTGTGTGAGAGTTTAGACGGATTAGCTCTTCTTCGTTATAGGCAAACTTTACATGCAAAAAATCGTTAAATTTGACCTTCTTTGCCAATACCTTTCTGATAACGGCATACTCCTCTTTGCTTTTTACTTTTACTTTTGCCACTTTTTCGTGATAGTCCACGTCAATTTTCATACCGAATAAAGTCGTACGCAAAAATTCGACTACCCTTCTAGTTTCATCCGAAAATCTAAAAAATACGCTATCCTTGTGGCACTTGACTATCACTTTAGGGGTAAGCGAGCCCTCTTTTGAGTTTGCAAATTCAACAAAGAAGGGGACGTTTGGATTGAACTCTATATTGATTTTTTCATTTTTGTTTTTATTGAGATTGTTCAAGAGACAACTCATAAAAAATTGTCTCTTGGTTTTGTCCTCGCTTTTTGGAAACACGAGTATAGAGTCTCTTAAGTGGATAAAAAACTTAAAATTTTTACTAATATAATTTTTTATGTATTCCGAATATGCGGCATCCCTTGCATCTACACGGGCAAGAATCATATTCTCGGTATGATTAATAGCAAATACTTGGCTTGTTACCACGTAAAGCTCCAAACTTTTTTAACCAAAACACAGCAAAAATCGTTCCCGATTTGAGCCGCATCTACAAAAAACTATCTAGCAAACTCCACTACCCTAGTCTCCCTAATAACGCTTACTTTGATTTCGCCTGGATATTGCACCCCTTTTTCGACTGCATCAGCTATTTCTCTAGCTATCAATACCGACTCATCGTCGTTCACAAGCGATGCGTTTACTATCACACGAACCTCTTTGCCTGCCGCTATAGCGTAAGCATTTTTGACACCGTCATGCGATAGTGCTATTTTTTCTAGCTCTTCCACTCTTTTCAAAAAGCTTTCCAGCACTTCTCTTCTAGCCCCAGGTCTAGCAGCAGACAAGGCGTCACCGGTACAAACTGCAGCGCACTCTATTGATTTTATCTCTTCGTGTCCATGGTGGGCGTATATAGCATTAATAACAGCAGGATGTTCTTTGTATCTTTTGCACACATCAGCCCCTAAGTCGACATGGCTGCCAGAGTAGTCATGCGTAAGAGCTTTGCCTATGTCATGAAGAAGCGCCGCTCTTTTTGCAAGTGCTTCATCCCCACCAAGCTCGGCGGCTATGATTCCGGCCAAATGAACCACCTCCAGAGAGTGCGCAAGAGCATTTTGTCCATAACTGGCCCTATATTTCAGCCTGCCTATCAGCCTAATAAGCTCTGGATTCATAGGCCCAACACCTAAATCCATCACTATATTCTCGCCCTCTTCATACATTCTCTCATCAAACTCTAATTTGACTTTTTCATATATCTCTTCTATTTTTGCGGGCTGTATCCGTCCATCCTCTATCAAAAGCTCGATAGTTCTGGTTGCGATGGCTCTTCTTAGCAGATTGAAGCTACTCACTATAATAGCGTTTGGGGTATCGTCAACTATTATGTCAACGCCAAGGAGCATCTCGAGCACTTTAATATTGCGCCCCTCTTTACCTATGATGCGCCCTTTGATTTCCTCATTTTGTATCGTGACCACATTTATGAGACGCTCAGCAGCAAACTCTCCCGCATACCTAGTGGTGGCTTGAGCAATAATATAATTTGCTTTTTTCCTAGCTTCGCTTTTTGCCTCCGCTTCGTAGCGCCTGACTATATGCGCCACTTCATCCCTGCATTGCTCTTCGACTTTTGCGAGGACAATCTCTCTAGCCTCCACTCTTGTAAGCCCCGCTCCAGCCTCGGCTATCTTTAGAGCATCTTGCGTTTTTTCATCATATCTTTTTTTGGCCCCTTCGAGCTCTTGCTTTGCCGCTTCTATATTACGTCTTAGTAAGGCGACATCTTTTTTCTGAGCATCTATCGCATTTAATTCGCTTTTTAGCTTCTCAGAGAGATTTTCCTCTTTTCTGAAGAGTTGTTGCTGTTTGTTTTCATATTCGCTTTTTAGTCTTGCAAGCTCTAGCTCTAGCTTTTTTCTACTCTCAAGCTCAAGATTTACCTCTTTTGATTTTATCCCCTGTAGCTTTAGCTCAGCCTCATGCTCTATGGCTCTAGCTTTTGATTTTGATTGCTCTACGTATATCTGATATTTTGCGGAATCCAGTTTTTTTGCTACTACAAATCCTATTAGCCCTGACAATGCAGCGGCCACCGTAGCTATTAACACTATTGTTAACATTATTTCCTCTGCCTTTTGCGAATATTTTATTTGGTAATATTAGATAATCGCCGACTATGTCATGCGCCTCGCCGAGCTTCTTTGGGCTAAAGCAAAGAGTTCTTTGTGCGAATGCGACAAGCGGTCTATAACCTAGCGAGTCAAAAAATCTATCGTACATCCCCTTGCCAAAGCCTACCCTTGCAAGAGAGGCGTCTACACCCACAGCCGGAACGATAGCTAAATCAATTTTTTTTATTAATTCATACGAATTTGCACAAGCCGCAATCCCGTATGCGCCGACTTTAACGGGCAATCTGTATTTTACAATCTTAAAATTAATATCCTCTATAAAAGGGATATAAACTCTCTTTTTCATCTTTCTAAGTTTTTTTATAGCCCCAAGGACATTTGGTTCTATTGCAAGTGGGAGAAATATGAGTATATTATCGGCTGATGTTTTCTTGATAAAACTAAGAATATTTTTTTCAAATATCTTATCTTTTGTATAAGTAAAAGTTTGTACTTCTTTTTGTAGTTTCTCTTTTGCGCTACGTCTAAAGCTATTTTTGTCGCTCATTTTGTCTCGCCTCCTTAAGCGCATAGAGTTTATAATCTTTCGGCTGTAAAAACTACAAAAAACGGATAAAAAAATGAGAAAAATCGGATATTTATTGGCCATGTCGCTATGTGCAACACTCCTACTTTCTGGATGCGACAAAAAAACAGATGCAAACTCGCTTGTAAGCGTCAAAAATCTAACAAAAAACATAGAACTAACCAGCGTTGACGGAAAAAAAGTAGAGATGATTAGCACAGGCAACGGTTTTAAATTTCAGGGGCTTGAGAACAAAACTGTTTTAGTCGTATTTTTTGCGACTTGGTGCCCACCTTGTAAGGCAGAGATACCGCATCTTGTAGCATTGCAAGAAAAATACAAAAATGACTTTGCGGTAGTGTCTATCTTGGTGGAAGAGAATAAGCCAAACGCAGAAATGGTCAAATTCATAGAGGAGCATCACATCAATTACTTTGTGGCAAATTCTCCAACAAACTTTGATGCAGCTGACGCTGTCGGCGGTGTTAAGGGGATACCTGCAATGTTTATGTATGACAAAAACGGAGTAAAAACTGCGCAATACACTGGAGCTACGCCCGAAGAGATAATAGAGCAAGACATCAAAAAGAGCCTAGGAAAATAACGCACGATGTTTGGGCTGCTAAAAAAATCTCTACAAAAAACGGTATCGGCTATCACAGAGATAGTGGGGCACAAAAGAGATACGATAACAAAAGACGAGCTAGAAGAGATACTAGTAACAAGCGACATAGACTATGAGATAGTTGAAGAGATGCTTGATACGTTACCAAGCTCAATCAATAAAGTCGCACTCCAAAACTCATTGTCAACAATATTTTTCGGCTCTAACTCAAAAGAGGCGGCAAAAATATACTCCAAAAAACCGTTTGTAGATTTGATAATAGGCGTTAACGGCGCAGGCAAGACAACGACAATATCAAAACTTGCGAATATGGCAAAAAAAGACGGCAAAAGCGTAGTGCTAGGCGCAGGCGATACTTTCCGTGCGGCGGCGGTTGAACAACTAGGAATCTGGGCAAATAGGCTCGGGGTGCAGATAGTAACGTCAAAAATAGGGGCAGACCCTTCTAGCGTCGCATACGATACTATCAACTCCGCAATATCAAAAAATGCCGACTACGTGGTCATAGATACGGCCGGAAGACTTCATACGCAAACAAACCTAGCAGAAGAGCTCAAAAAAATCGTCAGAGTATGCGAAAAAGCAATGCCAGGCTCCCCACACAGAAAAATAGCTATTATAGATGCAACAGCCGGAAGCTCTGCGGTTAATCAAGCAAAAGCCTTTGACGCTATGATAGGGCTGGATGCCGTCATAGTCACAAAGCTGGATGGAACAGCCAAAGGGGGTGCTATATTTTCGATAGTAAAACACCTAAAGCTTCCCATACTATACGTCGGTGTCGGCGAAAAGCCCGATGATATAGAGTCGTTTGATACAAAAACATTTGTAGATGAATTTGTCGGCGCAATATTTAAAGAAGATTAAAAAATGGCAAAACAAAAAACTCTCTTCGAGTGTCAAGCTTGTGGATACCAAAGTGCAAAATGGATAGGTAAATGTCCAAATTGTGGAGCTTGGGAGAGCTTTGTCGAGGTAAAAGAAAAGGACCTTGAGCTAGTCAACAAATCCATAGTTCCAAAAGCAAAAAAAGCGGTCTCCATTACAGACGTAGAAGAGAGTGCCGTTGATAGAATTGCGAGTGGGGACGATGAATTTGACCTAGTGCTTGGAGGGGGAATAGTAGGCGGCTCTTTGGTGCTAGTGGGTGGTAGTCCTGGGGTCGGCAAGTCCACCTTGCTTCTAAAAATAGCGGGGCTATTGGCAAAAAGGGGTGACAAAACACTATATGCGGCAGGCGAAGAGTCCAATAGCCAAATAAAAATGAGAGCCTCGAGGCTCGGCGCACTCTCAAAAGAGCTGTATATATTGGGTGAGATAGAAATAGAAGCCATATTGGACGAGGCCAAAAACTCAGACTACAAACTAATCATAATAGACTCCATTCAAACTATGTATTCAAGCGGCTTAGATTCGGCGCCGGGGAGTGTCTCACAAGTCAAAGAGATAACGTTTCAACTAATGCGCTATGCAAAAGAGCAAAATATAGCGGTGTTCATCATAGGGCACATAACAAAAGAAGGGTCGATAGCAGGGCCAAGAGTGCTTGAGCACATGGTCGATACCGTCTTGTACTTCGACGGCGATGGCAGTAGCGATATAAGAATCCTGAGAAGCTTCAAAAACCGCTTTGGGTCTACTAGCGAAATAGGTATATTTGAAATGACATCAGAAGGACTGATAGCGGCAAAAAATATCTCTTCAAAATTTTTCAGCAGAGACTCCAAAAATCCAGGTTTTGCCATTACCGTACTAATGGAAGGGAGCAGACCTCTTGCCGTAGAAGTGCAAGCCCTAGTCTCCGAGAGTCCATACCCAAATCCAAAACGCTCATCAAACGGCTTTGACGGCTCAAGACTCACTATGATACTAGCTCTACTTGAAAGAAAACTAGGACTTACACTAAGCAGATATGACGTATACATCAACGTCGTAGGTGGCATCAAAGTCACCGAGCCATCAATCGACTTGGCCATCATAGCGGCGATAGTCAGTAGCTTCAGGAATAGGCCAATAAATCCAGAGACAATATTTATCGGTGAGGTGAGCCTAACCGGGGACATCAGAGAGGTATCTTCGATAGAAAATAGGCTAAAAGAGGCGGCGTCTCAAGGCTTTCATAAAGCGCTTGTCCCAAAACTACCTAAGAATTTAAAAACAAGTATAAAATGCTTTGAGGTAAACGAAGTAGTCAAACTCTTGGATTGGATGTAATATGCACGACAATAATCTTTTTATCTTATCCTTTATCATATTTTTTGCGATTATCTTGAATCTGTTTTTGAAAAAGATAGGGATAAGCACGATTATAGGCTACATCCTGACAGGTGTTGTCGCAAAAGGTGTTTTTGGACTGACGGGGAGTGAAGAACTTACCACTATCGCCGAGTTTGGCGTTGTGTTTTTGATGTTTATGCTCGGTCTTGAGTTTTCACTTGAAAAATTGCATTCGATGAGGAAGGAGGTTTTGGGACTTGGCGGGCTGCAAATATTGGCCTCTGGAATTATATTTGGTTTTATACTTCATCACTTGCTCAATTTTGATACGAAAATAGCGATAGCCATAGGATTTTCGCTAGCCTTGTCGTCGACCACAATCATCCTGAAAATCCTTCAAGAGACAGGAAAAATAGGTAGAAATCACGGTAGAAACTCGATAGGAATCCTACTAATGCAGGATATTGCCGTCGTCCCTATACTTATCTTAGTGAATATTTTTGCCGACACCTCAAAAGACTTAGGAACGCTACTTTGGCAAACTGGGCTAAATTCCGTCGGCGGAATAATTGCTATTTATTTCTTCGGTAAATACGGCGTTTCATACTTTCTAAAACACGTTAGCGGCGCAAAATCAAACGAGCTATTTATGACCTCGGTTTTGTTAGTCGTATTGACGTCGGCGGCAATAGCTCACTTTTTTCAAGTGCCGTACTCGCTAGGTGCATTTATCGCCGGTATCATCATCTCAGAATCCGCATACAAACACCAAATAGAGGCTGACCTTATACCGTTTAGAGACCTCTTACTAGGCGTATTTTTTGTCTCTATCGGCATCTTGATAGACATGAACTATCTAGTCAAAGACATACTTACGATAATACTGCTAACCATCGGAATTATGGGAGCAAAGACCGTTATTATCTTTTATCTGTCAAAAATATTTAGATACTCATCCAGAACGGCTATCAAAACAGCCATACTCTTATCACAAGTCGGTGAGTTTTCATTCGTAATCTTCGCATACGCAAAAACAATCAACCTCGTAAACGAGGAGACGGCGCAAACATTTATCGCCGTAGCCGCCCTATCAATGCTGATAACGCCTTTTTTGGCAAAGTACTTGGCTGAAATATCTTATAAATTTACAAAAAGCAAAGATAGCGATATTATCGAAAAATCTGTGGGGATAAAAAATCACGTTGTCGTAATCGGATTTGGAAACACAGGCAAGGCTGTAATCAAAAGCCTTGAAGAAAAAGGGTTTAGCTATATGGCAGTTGAAAACCAAAGAGACTTGGTATATGACGCACAGGCTAGAGGATGCAGGGTAATCTTTGGAAATGCAATGCAAAAAAATATGCTCGAGACCTTAAAGGTGGCGGAAGCATCTGCGGTTGTGGTGACAATAGACAAAGAAGAAGAGCTGCTGACCATCTGCGAGGTAGTAAGATTTAATTTCCCAAAAGTAAATCTTGTCGCAAGAACAAAAAACAGTAGAGAATTTAGACTGATAAAAGCTGCAGGTGTTGATTTGCTGGTTGATGAAAGTGAAGAAGTCGGTAAAAAGCTTGTAGAGATGGCGCTTACTTGTAAGCTAGGAAAGTAGGCTCACAGGGAGCCTACATAAATTAAAGATTGTGCTCTTTTTTGTAAGCCATAATCATATTGTATGCTTCGTCTTTTAGGTGAAGTTTTTCTTTTTTTAGTTTTTCAAGCTCAACGTTATCCATATGAGCGCCGTCTTGCTCTATTTTACTATCAAGCTCATTGTGTTTTTCAAATATTTTTGCGAAATGTGCATTGTCTACTTTTAGTTTTGATACTACGTCTCTGTATTCGTGGAACATATCTTCTCCCTTTAAATTTGCTTAATGTATTCTACAAAAAAGGCGCTTAAGTCCTGTAGTCTGCGTTGATTTTGACATATTCGTATCCTAAGTCACACCCATACGCCGTAAAACTCTCTTCACCAAGTCCAAGGTCGCAGATGATGGCAAATTCATCTTTTTTTAGCACAGCCGCAGCTTTGGCTTCCATATCTTTATCAAAGCTTATCTCTCCTTTATCAAACACCGTCACATCTTCAAATGATATAACAAGGCTCTCATAAGCGCACTCAACACCGCTAGCCCCTATGGTAGATGCTATACGACCCCAGTTTGGGTCGCACCCAAAAAGTGCGGTCTTGACAAGCGGGGAATTTGAGAGGGCTTTTGCCGCTTTTTCAGCGTCAGCGGCAGTCTTTGCGCCCTTAACTCTAAAGGCACATAGTTTTGTAGCACCCTCTCCGTCTTTTACCATCGAAGTTGCAAGGTTGTGCATCACGATTTTTAGCGCCTCTTTCATGGCCTCTTTGCTATATGTACCGCTTTTTTTGTTTGCAAGCACCATTACCGTGTCGTTTGTAGACGTATCTCCATCCACTGAAATAGCGTTAAATGTCGTATGGCTAACCTCAGCAAGAAGCTCTTTTATATCCGCTTTTGGCATATCTGCATCCGTCGTTATAAAGCAAAGCATCGTCGCAAGGTTTGGATTTATCATCCCCGCACCCTTTGCCATCGCCCCCACCTTGAAGCTTCTGCCGTCCTCTAATTCAACTTTTAGAGCTATCTCTTTTTTCCATCTATCGGTTGTCATAATAGCCCTTGCGGCGGCGTCACCATCTTTTGCACTAAGGTCGAATTTATCAAAAGTAGCGGCTATCTTTTCTTTAGGCAGTCTAACGCCTATAACACCCGTCGAGCTCATCACCGGATTTTTAATTTGCGGATATTTTGCTTGCAAGCTACTCAAGAGCTCTTTTATATCGTCAACGCCTTTTGCTCCTGTCATCGCATTTGCATTCTTGGCATTTACAAGGACAAAATTTGTCTGGAAGCTCCCTAGTTCTTTGAAGTGCGCTATCGGAGCCGCTTGAAATTTATTTGCCGTAAATACGGCGTCCACTTCGCATATAGCGTCAGAATAGATATAGGCTACATCGGGCTGGTCGTTGCCTCTTAGTCCTGCGCTAACGCCGTTTGCATAAAATCCTAGAGGGGCACATACGCCGCCGTGAATAGGTAAAATTTTGAACATCATATGATTATCCATTGTTGGGTTTTTGTTTTTGGAAGTTTAGTAAAAAAAGATTTTAATTCGAAGACGGAGGAGAAAAAGAGAGCGCTTAAAAAAATTAAGCGCCTTTTTTCATTGTTCTAAGAGTAGAAGCTGCTACTTTTATTTTCTTTGTTGTGCCGTCTTCAAGTTGAATTCTTACAACTCTTAGGTTTGGTAGAAATCTTCTTTTGTTTTTGTTGTTAGCGTGGCTCACGTTATTGCCGGCTTGAACGCCTTTGCCGCTTATCATACATCTTCTTGCCATTTTAAAGCCTTTTAAAAATTTTTGAATTTTTGGCGGGATTATACTTTAACGAGCCTTAAAATATAATTTCATAAAAAAGATAAGGTTTTGTTTATGCTCATAGCTCCTAGTATTCTCTCCGCTGATTTTGGCAATCTAGCCCGTGACGTAAAAGCGATATGCGACGCAGGGTGTGACCTCGTACACGTAGACGTGATGGATGGGCATTTCGTCCCAAACCTTACTATCGGGCCAGTAGTCGTTGAGGCGGTTGCAAAAGCGGCCACAAAACCTCTTGACGTGCATCTGATGGTCGAAAATAACAGTTTTTTTGTGGATATTTTTGCTCCGTTAAAGCCTGAATACATCACTTTTCACATCGAAGAAGAAAAACATGCTCACAGACTTGCTCAAAAGATAAGAGGACTAGGTATCAAACCAGGTATCGTACTAAACCCGCATACAAACGAAAAAAGCCTAGAATACATATTAGATGAGCTGGATATGGTGCTTTTGATGAGCGTCAATCCTGGATTTGGTGGGCAAAAATTCATAGAGAGCGCCGTGCGTAAAGTAGAAAGCCTCAAAAACGAGATAATGAGGCGAGGACTAAAAACCCTCGTAGAAGTGGATGGCGGCGTGAACGATAAAAATGCAGGAATGTTAAAAGACGCAGGAGCAGACGTGCTGGTGGCAGGTAGTTTCGTATTTGGCTCTGATGATTACAAAAAAGCGATAGATAGCCTACGATGAGGGTAAAAATCTGTGGCATAAGAGAGCTAAGCGATGCGTACGCCGCAATAGATGTGGGAGCTGACGCTCTTGGCTTTGTCTTTTATGGTAAGTCGCCTAGATTTCTGGAGGCAAATGCCGCAAAAGAATTAATATCGAAGCTTCCGCCTTTTGTCGAGCGTGTGGGGCTATTCGTCAACGAAAGCGCCGAAAGGGTAGATGAAATATGCTCACACTGCGGTATCACGCTAGCCCAGATACATTTTGACGCAGAGCCTAGCTTTTATGAGCGGCTCGCAACTAGGCACATCAAAGTAGTAAGAGCGGACAAAAAAGAGAGCGTGTCTGACTTTGCGGATGAATACCGTTTTGTCGACAGCTATGTCGAAAGTTTCGGCGGAGAGGGAAAGAGACTAAATCTAGATTGGTTCGATGGCATAGACACCTCTCGCATAATTCTAGCTGGCGGACTAACCGCTGAAAACATAGGTGAACTAGCAGGCAGAGGATTTTATGGCGTAGACGTCTCTAGCGGCGTAGAGAGCGTCAAAGGGGTAAAGGACAAAGCCAAGATAAGAGAGTTTGTCCTAAAAGCAAAACACCTACGCTAGCTCTAGTAGTTTTGCCGCAAATTCGTTTGGATTTTCGCCGATAGCTTCCATCTTGTGTGAAGTCAGGTATTTTGTGCAGTTTTTCACAGGTTCTTCATCGCTTACGAAGTATCCTCCCGACAACCCTATCGTAATCTCATTGGCAACCATCCTTTCCGTATCTTTTGAGAATGTTAGCCCTAGCATTAGGTATTTTCTGTCCGCTCTGTATTCTTTGAGCGCCGGCGGTACGGCAAAACCACCCATAGCCTCCGTGAGCCAATCGACGAAGTCCGCGTCTGAGACTATAAGCGACGCTTCAGGTGCTACGCCACCCATTGGTTTGAAGATTATCTGTTTGTCAAGCGTCAACTGCTCTTTTTGCACCCTTACATAAGCACCCGAATTCACATCCCACTCAAAAATCTCAAATCTATCGAGACTAGCCCCGATACGAGCCTTGCCGTAAATCACAAAGTGCGGCGTTTTGGAGTATATTTTTGAGAGTGTCTCATCATAGTTTGTGTCTATGACGTATTTTGGCATTAGCTTTTCTATCAGAGCGTGAACCGATGTTTTTTGCATCTCTTTTTTGTAGATAATCTTGAGTTTTTCCTCTAAGTACTTGCGCCCTCTGCTCTGCTCCATGCTCATGGCCGCCCTCGCATATTCATACATCAGTCTAGGAGCCATAGGTCTGCCGTCGTTCATCGCCAGTATTATCGAGTCGCTATCGTGAGGTATGTTTGAGCCGTCAGAGAATGAATATCCCTTGAATACACCCATCCCGATGTATAGTATTGTTTCGCCGCTTTTTAGTTCTTGCGCTATTGTTGCCGTTTGTGCCATATTAGCCGCCTAGTAGTTTTCTTCGTTATATTGCATTTGACATTCCGATATTGGCCACAAATGTGAATATCTGAAAAATAAATCACATAGTGAAAAGCATGTGATGAAAAATTAAACAGAGTGTAAACGAGAAGCTACAAAAATCGCTTCAAACCCAATAAACACAAGGCTTTGACAATCACCAAAGAGGATGTGAAAACCAATGATGCTTTCGTGAATAAATCATCTATAAAACTGCTGTACTCCAAAATTATCGGGTGTAAAAGATATACGCCAAATACAAGCGGAGCTAGCTTTGATAGATCTTGCAGCCATTTTTGCCCTTCAAGCCCCTTGAAAAGTAAAAACATACAGACGCCTTGGATGAGCACAAGAGGTGACGAATAATCATAAAAGAGCCCGACAAACTCCTCTTTTGCAAGGCAAAAAGCCCCAGTCAAATAAAAAATAGCGAGGCTGGCCGCCGCAAACATCACAAATGCGCTTAACGGCCTCGAAAACTCCATGCGAGAGAGATAGTACCCGAGCACGAAATATCCGCTAAAAGCCCCGAACTCACGGTATACAAAGCCGAACTTCACGACACCAACGGCCTCAAGATGAGGGAGCAACACGGCAAGAAAAAGCCAGATAACAAAAAGCAAAAAAGCCTCTTTTTGGCTCATGGCAACGACGAGGCGACGGATGAACGGCGCAAGCAGATACAAGATGACAATAACGTACAAAAACCACAGATGATAGTAGATGTGCCCATCAAAAAAAGAGATAATCGCATTTTGAACGGTGATGTGCTCATTTTTGACAAATATACGAAATGCTAGATAGAGCCCTGACCAAAAAATAAGCACAGGGATAATCTTGGATAGTCGCTTACGGTAAAAGTCCGTTATATCATAGTCACGAGCGAGGAGCACGGCGCCGCTAGCCATAAAAAACACGGGTACGCAAAAACGTGAGAACGAATCAAGCAGATTTGCGTACACAAACACCGCATCATCTGTGGAGAGCGTATAAAGAGGCATTGACGCCGAGTGTATGAGCACAACGGCGAAGATGGCTATGACTTTTAGGGAGTCGAGGTAGTAGATACGGTCTTTCAAGCTACCCATTTAAGTACGCAAGATGTTTATAAAACTTTGAATTCAAAAACTCATTTAATAAATCTTTTGATGGCTTAACAAGCCCCAACATCTCCAAAAGCGCACCTTTGAGCCTCGGCAGGTCTTTTTGAATTACAGCCCACAGTATCTCGGCATCTACCCCACGATAATCATGTGATATTTTGTCTCTTATGCCCGCCACATCCGACCAGTTGAGCTTTGTTGCTATATCATCCTTGAGATTTTGATCTATTTTTTTGGACTCTTCGCCTATCGCTATAAATAGCGAGATGACGGCATTGAGCCTCATCTGTTCGTCAGCCCAAACAAACTCATGCGGATTTGTAAAGCCATCCGTATAAATGGCGCACTTCTCCACGCATTCCAGCATAGTAAAAATAAAAATCAGATTTTGTTCTTTATACATAGATAAAATCCTTTTTGGCATAGTGTTTTACTATCGGATTCATATACTTTAACCCCACAAAATCGACCTTTCGAACGCCTAGCTCCATTGCTAACTCATCCGCCACCCGCAAAAACTCCAGCCCACTCTCAAGCTCAAACCCACTATCTCTCTCGTAAAATACATCCACATCACTAGCCTCATTCGCCTCGTCTCTGGCATAGCTACCGTAAAGTCCTAGTGCCGTGATGCCGTACCTAAGGCGAAACTCATCTTTTTTTGCTTTTAGGTGTTCGATTATTTGGGTTTTGGTCATCTTGCTTCCATTTTTATATAACTACAAGAATTATACAACTTACCCCAATCATGCTGCCCACGATTTGGACTCAAAACCAAAATGCCTTTGTCTTCTAGGCTTTTTAGCAAAGCACGCATTTCATCTGTCATTGCATGAATCCTAATTTCCTTATTATGTGTCTCGCAAATGAATTTAAAAAAATTAGATAGTAATTCATAGCCATGGCCTTTTTTTCGCATAAACTCTTTGACGTAAATGCTGTACAAAATAACTTCTTTGCCGTCAATCTCGTAATGAATAACTGAGAACTTATTTATTTTAAATTTTAAAATGTTACTAAGCTTATAATCAACGGCGTTGTCGGTATATAAAACATAAGGAAATACTGATTGATAACTACCTAGCTCGTTATTACAAGAACGATGCCAAGCCACTAAATCAAGTGCGTCATAATCATTGTAGCTTGTTTTTATCAACAATGGATTTATCTCGTTACCCAAATAACTTCTCAACTCGTCAAGTGTTAAATAATTGGCTTGAAGTTTTAGCCAATTATTATCTCTAAGTTTATAGCCCGACTTTATCAATAATTCTCGCAATCTTGCTTTAGATGAGTAGTCAACCCCGTGTTCATAAATAGAATATTTTTTAAAAAAAATGTTTAGATAGTCATGCACTGCATTAATATGAATAACATCATTCTTACACTTACTTTTATTAAACACAATTTCAAAAATTTTAAAAATTAAAGCATCAGAAGGGTGTTCATCTAAATCCTCAAAAAGCTTATCCGTATTTTCATACACGATTGTATTTTTGCCTGTTTTGATATTTTTGACTCTTTTGATTAGCTCGTCACTGCATATCTTTTTGTCCACAAAAAATTCTTTTTTTTGATTTTTCCAGATTATACAAAACGAAGATTATTTTTTAAGAAGTTTCCCGCCGTATGTGGCGGGAGTGACGTTATAGTGAGTTTGTTAGGATTGTGGAGACTTTTTTCGCAAAAGCAGACGGGTCTTTGAGACTTTCGCCTGAGAGCATGACGGACAAATCAAATAGCACTTCGCCTATTTCCGCTACTTTGGCATCGTCTGCGCCTTCTAGTTTGCTTATTATCGGGTGGGTTGGGTTTATCTCAAACACAGGTTTTGACTCAGGGGCTTCTTGACCCATTGCTTTTAGCATCTCTTTTAGCTGTGCCGTCATGTGCGCATCGTCGAATACCACGCACGCTGCAGAATCTCTTAGGCTTCCTGATACCTTCACCTCTTTGACTTTGTCACCTAGGGCGGTTGTCAGCTTCTCTACAAGCGGCTTTAGTCTCTCGGCTGTCGCTTCATCGACTTCGGCTTTGAGGATTTCGTCGTTTAGTGACGCCGATACATTTTTGATTTCAAAATCTTTGTATTTGTTGACTGACGGCATTACGATGTTGTCTATCTCGTCGTCTAGCACGAGTACTTCGATGTTTTTGGCTTTGAAGCCCTCTAGTATCGGTGAGTTTTTGGCTAGGTTTTCATCGTCGCCCACGATGTAGTACACCGCTTTTTGCTCAGCCACCATTCTAGTCTCATACTCTTCTAGGCTCACGAAGCCATCGGCGGCAGTTGATTTGAATCTCATAAGCTCCAGCAGGTCGTCTCTGTTTGCGTAGTCACTATAAAGACCCTCTTTTAGCGCTCTACCGAATTCTTTGAAGAACTGCTCATATTTTTCTTTGTCGGCTTTGGCTAGTTTTTTGAGCTCGCCTAGTATTTTCTTTGTAGACGCTGTTTTTATCGTTGTTAGTAGCCTATTTTGTTGCAAAATTTCACGGCTGACATTGAGCGGCAGGTCTTCGGCGTCGATGATACCTTTGGCAAATCTCATGTATGTAGGCATAAGCTCTTTGTCATCATCCGTGATAAACACCCTTTTGACATACAGCTTCACGCCGGCTTGATAGTCTACCCTGTACATGTCCATCGGGGCTTTTTGCGGGATGTAAAAGAGCGTCGTATACTCGTGTGTACCTTCCGCTTTTGTGTGGATGTGCAATAGCGGCTTGTCGTTGTCGTGGCTAATTGCGGAGTAAAACTCGTTGTACTCATCCTCGGTGATTTCGTTTTTCGCCCTTCTCCAAAGCGCGCTTGCTTTGTTAACTTGCTCTATGCTAGTTTCAGTCTTGCCCTCTTCTAGGTATTTTTCTTTTTGCATAAATATCGGGAAAGGGATGTGGTCTGAGTATTTTTTGACGATGCTTTCAAGCTTCCATTGGCTTAGATACTCTTCTGCGTCGTCTTTGAGGCTTAGCGTGATTTCCGTGCCGTGCGTGTCTTTTGCGCCCTCTTTGATTTCGTATTCACCACTACCATCTGATTCCCAGATGAACGCTTTGTCTTCGCCCGCTTTTCGGCTTAGTACCGATATTTTGTTTGCCACCATAAACGCCGCATAAAAGCCGACCCCAAATTGCCCTATAAGGTTGCTATCTTTTTTGGCATCGCCCGTAAGTTTCTCTATAAAAGACTTCGTACCGCTCTTTGCGATAGTCCCGAGCGATTCGACCATATCTTCATCATTCATACCGATACCAAAGTCGCATATTTTGATGGTTTTTGCATCTTTGTCGTATGTGATTTCTATTTTTGCGTCGCCGCCTAGGCCTTTGTATTTTTCATCCGTCAGCGCTAGATATTGGAGCTTGTCCATAGCGTCCGAGCCGTTTGAGATAAGCTCCCTTAGGAATATATCTCTATCCGAATATAGAGAGTGAATCATCAGGTTTAGTAGTTGTTTGATTTCGGTTTGGAATGCGTGTTTTGCCATTGTGAACTCCTAAAGTTGATAATGTAAAAGTAAAGTGTATTGGAATTTTAGCAGAGCTAATCTTTAAGTGCTAATTTTTCCATTTCTACTTTGGAAAAATAGTGCGAAACAGCCGCCATACTCGCATAGCTAAGCACAAGGGCGAGGCTCACGCCCTCAAGCGTCGGCAAAAACTCATATACCAAAAACGCATAAACTGGAAATATAAAACTACCGAAAGCCCTGACAGTCATGGACAGAAAGAACCTATCGAGAGATTTTAGTATAGCGACTTGATATGTATTGAGTGTTACAAAAAATATTGCGATGGATAGTATCCAAAGTGGCGTAGTGGAAGCGGCGTAGCTCTCACCGAAAAGCCATATTATCAGAGGCTTCCCAAACAAAAATGACAAACACACGACTATTGCGCCAGAGCTGACAGCATACAAAAAAGCAAACTTTCTAAGCTGACGTATCCGCCCAAACTCCTGTTTTGCGACCAGATGAGATAATTCTGACAATACGAATTTGACTATCGGAAAGACAAATATCGATATGAAATACATAAAAAAGCTTTTTATGACTACCTGAAATTCACCGAGAGCGTCCAGCGACAGAGTCTTGCCGACGAACAAAACCGCAAGATAGAGTATGAGTATTCCAAATATAAATTCCGCCCCGCCAAGAGCCGAATTTTTGACAAAACCTCTTAGCGACTCTTTTTTTTGCGGGACAAAAAACTTTGGCTCAGGGTAGGCCGCCCTCTTGCTAATGGCGATATAAATAGCTATTGAAAACATCCCGCAAGATGCAGCCATATACAAAAGCGCCGTATCCCCGCCGACCAAAAAAGCGTAAAGCACAAAAAACCAAACGATAAGAACCAACGGCTCAAGTATCGTAACGACGTTCGTATCAGTGTAGAGCCTATACATCCCAAGCTGATTTGAAAAATACGTATACACGGCAAATGCAACAAACAGTAAAAATAAAAACGAAATATGAATGCCAAGACCAAAAGCGTAGACTATCAAAACAGAAACGGCAAAGCCAATCACGCTGACACAAAAAAGTATAATCCTGAAAATATTGAGTATGTCGGCGGCGTCCGAGCCTTTGTTGTAAGCCACCGTCATAGACGCACGAAAGCCGATAAAAAGCAGCATAAATAGCCCGACAAGATCAAGCGTACTATAAAAAACGGCCAAATCGACCTTTGAAAACATAGAGGCCGTAATGCTCTTAAAGGCAAGCGAAAGCGCTATCGAGACGACGGTAAAAAAAATGCTTAAAATAAAAGCCTTTTTCAAAGCTTTTTCGCTTTTTTCATAAAGAGGGCAAATCCACGCTCCTCTTTTGCTCCGATACGGTAGCTAATGAGCGTCAGGTATTCTTTTGCGTCTTTGTATGAAAAGTCTTTTTGCGTCGCTTCGCCAATCATCACATAGTGCGGGATTTTAATTTTTTGATTGTTGAACTCATGTGATAGTTTTTTGTATCTCTTGCCGTTGCGATTAAAACAAAGTCTTCCAAATACAAACGGAAGTCCAGTCTCCCCGTTCCACATAGCCGCCAAATCAACATAATCACTAGGCGACTCAAGGTATTTTAGCAGTGCCTTATCCCCGATGAACACCTCTCCAGATAGCCCAAGCACACGGGCAAGCCTATTTGACGTTGCGGATTCGTTGTCATTTTTTTGTGCCCCAAGCTTTATAATCACGCTTTTTACCGCTTTTTTTGCCACTATCCCGCTAGCCGTTCTATTGCCCATCGTGCTCTCCACCGACGATACGAATGCGGCGTCCACAAGCTTGCGACGAAACATCTCATTTATTTTGGACGGATACGAACCACGCTTTGCGATTTGGAGTTTTTGAGATAGGCTCTTTGGTCTTTTTTTGAGAAAAAACCGAAACGGCAGAAGATTAAGATACGAGATGTTAGCGATATTCACGGGCTACTTTCTTTTTGGTTTATTTTAACTCCGATTGGCTTTTTAATCCAAGCTTTTGTACCATAAAACCAAAAAAAGGGTTACTTTGGTCAAAGTAGAATTCCTAGGTCCGATAGGGCTCGAAGATATGCAAATAGAGGTCTCGACTCTAGCTGAGCTGGGGGCAAAACTGCAAGAAAAAGAGGAGCTAAAAGCGTGGCTGGCAAACTCTGCAATAGCGGTCAACGATACGCTGGTTAGCGACAAAAATATGCCGTTAAAAGACGGCGACAAGGTATCCATACTCCCTCCGGTGTGCGGCGGATGAGCGCACTCTCGCTATACAACGGCTCTCTTGAGGTCGAAAAAATATTCAATGCTTGGCACGAAGAGTACAAGAGCCAGAACTTCGGAGCGTTCATCACTTTTGTAGGTATAGTCAGAGATGAGGACGGTATCGATGGGCTGAGCTTCGACATCTATGAACCGATTCTCAACTCTTGGTTTGACGAGTGGCAGACAAAGGCAAAGTCTCAAAACGCCCTGATACTGATGGCGCACTCAAAAGGCGATGTGCCGCTACACACAACTAGCTACATAGCCGCCGTCCTAAGCCCAAAACGCAAAGTGGCATTAGCTCTCATAAATGACTTCGTAGAGGATTTCAAAGCCAAAGCGCCAATATGGAAATACGACCTAAAAGGCGGCAAGCGAGTATACGCAGAGGATAGAAGCACAGCTCTCCCATCAGCTGGGCTACTCTCATGATGGAGCAAATAGCGCAGTTTTTTGTTCAGGTAGTAAACGACTGGGGATACATCGGAATATTTGTATTGATGACGCTTGAGAGTACGGTTTTTCCAATTCCTAGTGAATTTGTGATGATACCTGCCGGATATTTGGCGCACCAAGGCGAGCTTAGCGCAACGCTTAGTGTGATAGCCGGAACGGCTGGAAGCCTTGCCGGAGCGCTAATCAACTATATAGTGTCAAGACGATATGGCAGAAGTTTTTTGTGGAATCACGGCAAAAAGATTCTAGTCTCTCGCCGCAGGCTTGCCCAAATGGACTACTTTTTCCGCAAATATGGAGAGATAACGACGTTTTTGGGTCGCCTGCTCCCTATTGCCCGTCACTACATTTCAATCCCTGCCGGACTGGCAAAGATGAAGCTATGGCGTTTTATGCTCTTTACGTCGCTTGGGGCATTCGTGTGGATGGTGGTGCTGACGGCACTTGGCTATTTCATCGGTAACAATATAGAAGAAATCAAGCAATATACTCACCTATTCGGATACTTTGCGATAGCACTTACCGTTGTCGTCATCGGATATTACTTCACAAAAAGAAAAAAAATTGCAAAAAACTGACGAGCTATACAACAAGGCGGCAAACGCTTTCAACGAGGGAAACTACGAAGCGGCGAAATCATGGGCCAACAAATGCCTTGCGGTAGACAAAAAAGAGTTTCGAAGCCTCAACCTACTTGGCGTTATACTGGCAATGGAGGGCAAGAGCGAAGCGGCGGCAAACGCCTACCAAAAATCGCTAGAGGCAAACCCTAGGAATCCGCAAACAATCAATAATCTAGCAAACCTGCTCTCAAAAGAGGGGGAACTGACAAAAGCGGCTAGCCTATATCAAAATGCGATAGTCCTCGACCCGTCTTTTTTGATAGCTAGGCAAAATCTAGCAAAAACATCGCTAAAACTTGGAAATCTGGATGAAGCGATAAGCGAAGCGGCAAAATGCTTTGAGCTTGACAGTACGGATGGTGCGCCGCTAATCACGCTAGGCAACGCCCTAAGGCAAAAAAAAGAGTATCAGGCGGCGGAAGAGGCGTATATGATAGCGCTCGACTATCCAAAAAGCCAAAAAGACGCTCTTATCGAGCTAGGCCTACTAAAATCGGAGCAAAAACTTCACGATGAGGCACTCGGATACTTCGTCAAGGTATTGCAACTAGACCCAAATCACGCCCCATCATATTGCAACGTCTCAAGTATCCTTATCGACAAAGGCCAAATATCGCAAGCCAAAGGCGCAATAATCAAGGCTTTTGAGCTAAACCCAAATGATGCCGTAAATCACGTAAATCTAGGCGTACTACTAAAGTGGGAGGGTAAAAAAGAGGAAGCCAAAAACGCTTTTGCAAAAGCAATAGAGCTTGGTGACCCAAAAAATGCCGCCAAAACAAACCTCGGACTAATGCTAATGGCCGAGGGAGACTATGAAAATGGACTGGCACTATATGACTACCGCCCAAAAACTGGCCTCATCTGCAATGCCCCGCTCTATAACGGCGAAAATATGGGCGGTAAAACGCTACTTGTATACCACGAGCAAGGCTTTGGCGATACTATCAACTTCGCTAGAGTGTTAAAACACGACAAGCTAAACGGGGCAAAAATAATATTTTCTCCGCAAGAACCGCTAAAAGAGTTATTTAAAACCTCAAAGCTTGAGGTGTCAGTCATGAGTCAAGACGAAATAGTGGCACAAAATCCGCATTTCGACTACCATATTAGCCTAATAGACTTGCTTCGTACGCTTGAGATTAGAGCCGATGACATACCAAAAAATATAGAATACATACAAGTGAACAAGGCCAAAAAAGAGCATTTTGAGGCCATAATAGACACCAAAAAACCAAAAATAGGGCTGGCATGGAGCGGTAACAAACAGTATCTAGGGGATATGTTCCGCTCGGTGGATCACAGGCTATTTGCAATGCTCAAAAATCCATCTGCGCAGTTTGTCTCTCTCCAAAAAGAGTGCGACCCATCCGAGCTTGAGACGCTAAAAAATGAGCTTGATATTATCGACTTTGGAAATGAGCTGACTGATTTTGCCGACACGGCAGCACTTATCGCATCGCTTGATATGGTGATTTGCGTCGACACTTCTGTCGCACATCTAGCCGCCACGATGGGCAAACCGACTTGGATACTGCTACCCCTAGCCGCAGACTGGAGATGGGGCACCCATGGAGATGACACAGCTTGGTACGAAAGCGTAAGGCTATTTCGCAAAGGTGAAAATGAAGAGTGGGCAGACGTGATAGCAAGAGTATCGGACAAGCTAAAAGAAATATATTAGTCTTTTAGCTCATCCCTCAACCTGTCAAGCTCTTTTCTAAAGGCCTCGCTATCGCCGTAATCAAAAAAGTTTTGATATTTTGAGTGCATATGCTTCATATTTTGCGCATGCTTGATAGGGCACCAGTACTGCTCGGTTCTGGCGGCGACTTCGCTCACATATCCCATCAAGCCGTTGAAGTAGCTACAATAAAGGCAGTTTAGCTTTTCTATCGCATTTAAGTACTTGAGGTTGTGCCTATCTATGACGATGTAGTCGCTTCTGCGGACTTTTTGTATCTTGTACACCGGAAAGCAGACCGCCTGATACAAAGACACGAACAAGTCAAGTAGCAATGCAGGTATGATAACTGCATATATTACTGGGGCGCTCACTAGATTCAAAAGTGGGGCTTTGGCTAGGTAGACGAATACGTTTTGTATATTTTTTCTGTGTTCGGCTAGTATCTGGTCTTTGAACGCTATCTTTTTGCCCATATCGCAAAAAAACTCTTCACGCCTTTTTTGAACCTCGTCTTCTAGCTCCACCTCAAGAGCTTTTATCTTTTCGATTATCTCGGATATTTTGTGTGTTTGCATATTTGTCTCTAGGCTATCGGGGCTTTGTCTATCAGCGAGAGCGGCACGTTAACGTCAAATATTTTGCCCCTGATATTTTGTATCCCAAAGCTCTCCAGCCTAGCCGTGTGCTTTGTCAAATATCTGTTTGCATTTGCCTCATCGGCAAACAGATATATCCCGCCAGCCTCTTTCGTCTCGGCATTTTCGGTCCATATCTTCCATATTAGCCCCTCTTCTGCGGCTATATCCTCGGCAAGCCCTTTGAACGCTTCGCTCATCTCATCGCCAAACGGTGCTTGCATTGGAAAATCTACTTGCAATAATTTCATCTTTTATCCTTTTTGTATCGCTTTTATAAAATCTCATAGTGACAATAATATCTGAAGCCCTCTTTGCCTTAGAAACCCACTTGATATACCGTGAGACCCGCAGTAGTTGCGGGTACAGAATGCTAATACGTAGCCGTTATATTATTCTCCTTCCTCCACTTTATAATCTGATTGTAGTCACCGAATTTATGTTGAGCCTGCGAAAAAGGGTCTGGATATGGCCCCATATGATACGACACAGGTCTATCCTCGATATGCGGATACTCTTTTTGTAGATTTGGTTTTGGCCTAGTGCGCTTGTCGTCATTGATGTAAGCGGCTACATCTATGGCCTCTTCATCGGTCAGTATTGGATTTTCCCAAGTTACGCCAAGAGGCATATTATACTTGATAAACTGCGCCGCCTTGATGACTCTGTGCATTGACGAGCCTGGCTGATACGACATTTTGCCCCATAGCGGAGGATATATGTACGATATTTTGTCCTCTTTTAGCTGCCCCTCTCCATTCTTGCCATGGCAGGATACACAATACTTCTCATATACCATCTTTCCTTTTTTCGTATCTGCGGCCCTATTTGGTAGCACTATATCCTTAAGGTCATCGCCAGCCACATGGGAGCCAGTAGGCACGCCGGTACTAAGCCACTTCATATAGCTCACTATCGCCAGCATTTCTTTGCTTTCGAGAGGCATTTTCTTGCCATTCAACGGTCTTTCGATGCAGTTGTTTACACGCTGAGATAGCGTCAAGAATTTCCCTTCCCTGCCCCTGTATTGCGGATACCTTGCGTGTGTAGAGAAATAATTTAGCCCATAAGGTCTTCTGCCAGAATCAAGATGGCAGTTATTGCACCCAAGGCCATTGCCGCCATAGTGTCCCACTTTGCCTTTTGGCCCAAGATAGTATGGGAAGTTGGTTACAAGCTCCTTTCCGTACCTTATCAAATCGCCAGTCTTGCCGGACGGAATAGTGCTTTCATCCGGTGGACTATAAAGACTTTCTGCGGCAGATACGCCAACAGCCAACAAAGATACGGCAAACAAACATTTAACTAACGGTTTCATTTCTACTCCTCCTATGTAATAGAAAAATACGAAATAGACCGCAGCAAAGAAAGACTGCGGTCAACAGCCAATCCAAAGCCCAGACAATAATTAAACGCCATTGTCTCAAGGCGCAATGTATTATAAAAACTTATTTAGCTTTCAGGTGTGGGTATGAGGTATTATTTTTAATATAAGAAAGACTTTTGTTATAAATTATCTATCGATATAATGACTTCTAAAAAATATTGGAGGGACGGATTATGAAAAAAATGACGATTGCTTTGATAGCTACATCGATATTGGGAAGTTCGGCTTTTGCCTACGATGCGGCATTGGCTCAAAAGATGAATGATTTTTATTCACACATGGATTTTAATGCTTTGTCAAATAGCAAGCTAATCATGAAGCCTGAAGTACTAATGGAGGAGCTAAAAAAGGGCTCCGATATAGTGCTTTTGGATGTTAGAACAAAAGAGGAGCAGTCTGTGGTCAAGCTGGCTTTGCCAAATTCTATTGAGATTCCGTTGAGCGAGCTTTTTGCCGCACAAAATCTAGCGAAGCTACCAAGCGATAAAACAATAGTAGTCGTGTGTCACTCAGGCACCAGAGCTACACCTGCCGCATTTAATCTAAAAATGCTCGGATTCAAAAAAGTACACATACTAGAAAACGGTATGGTCGGTCTAGCGCAATTCAGCGCTCCAAAATATTGTCCGATGAAAAAATAAAAAACAATATGGCGTATCATAGATGCGCAGTGTTTAACACCGATACTCTCCATTTTTACATTATGTTTTGCGCATTGTATTTTATTCTGATTTTACGACAATTCTTCTGTTTTTGTGTGATTTTATTGCGGTGTGGTGGAGGTGAATAAACTCAAAGCGAACTTTTTGAAAAGATATTCTTTAAAAGTCATTTTTGAAAAAAAATAATTTCCATTAGAAATAGCAAGAAGTTTTAACTTTTTTTATCAGTTTTATATTTGTAAAATTATACAACAAGAAATCAAAGGTAGCAAATGACTAATTCAGTGATAAAAGTCCCAGAAGCAACACTAATATTTTGGATTGTTAAAATATTTGCTACTACACTTGGTGAAACTGGTGGCGATGCCGTATCAATGTCATTAGGTCTTGGTTACCTAACTGGAACAATCATTTTTGCCGCACTATTTGTCATTTTGGTGGCAATACAAATCAGAGCAACTTCATATAATCAATGGCTTTATTGGGCAACAATTGTTGCTACCACAACAGTTGGAACAACATTGGCGGATTTCTGCGATAGGTCGTTAGGAATTGGCTACACTGGCGGCTCCGCACTACTAATAGTACTTTTACTATCCTCGTTATTTATATGGCATAAATCAACTGGAAGTATCTCAATCCAGAGCATTACAACACATAAAGCCGAAATGTTTTATTGGATTACAATTATGTTTTCCCAGACATTAGGAACAGCATTTGGTGATTGGCTTGCTGACACTGCTAACTTTGGTTATGTTAAGGCAGGAATGCTTTTCGGTAGTTTTCTATTGGTGCTTGCTATTATGTACTTTTTTACCAATGTATCTAGAACATTTTTGTTTTGGTCAGCCTTTATACTTACAAGACCATTAGGGGCAGTTGTTGGCGATTTTTTAGATAAACCAATAGCCAATGGTGGTTTGGCAATGAGTAGGTTCGGAGCTACTGCTATTTTGTTATTTGCTATTTTGATTTTACTTTTATTTTTTAAACAAAAAAAGGCAGAGTCTCAGCATTAAATCTTTCACAACCCGATTAGCGCATTAACACCCGTAAAGGGTGTGCTTCGCAATGTGTCGCTAAGCGAAAAGCCACTTAAAAACTATAATGCCAATATTAAACACTAAAAGGCTTTTACCGTGTGGCAATGGTTATTGCATATTTTGGGACTGCTAAAATCTTGGCTGCATTTGGAGTCAATCTATAAAATTTTGAAATTATTCGGTTTTGAAAGGATTATGGAAATTATTAAAAACTATATTTTGGTGGAGATGGCGGGAATCGAACCCGCGTCCAAAACTCTCTTCCCCTAAGCTTCTACATGTTTAGTACGATTGATTTGTTAGTCTACTCGGAGGCACATACGCACTAGGCCAGACCCTCGCAGACAGACTAGAGTTTCGCCGCATGCTCAGCCCAAAGCATTTTGGCTATCCGTCGAAGTGTTATGCCCCTTAGCTCTCAGACGGCGAGAGAGAAAAGCGACACGCCCGTTATATTTTTAACTTAGGCTGCTAGTGCAGCTGCAGGGCGGAAAGATGCATTGTTTGCATTTATTTGTTGCGAGCTATTTTTACGGCACACTCAAGCCGACATGCTGCCTAGACAAAGACTGAGTCCTGTCGAAGCCAAGTCACCCCCATAAAGAAAGAGCGAAATTATATCGTAATCTTCGCTGGAATATTTAGAATTTTCGGCTGTATCGGCGATAGTTCGACGACGTTAGCCTCAAGCTCTTTTCGCCAGCCGCTGAATATATCACTGATGGACAGCATCCAGTTGACAAAGTCATTTGTCGCAGGCCCCTCCGATACCCTAGCCTCCTCCAGTACTGACTCTACAAGCTCTGAGGCCTTATTCATTCTATCTAGCTTCATAAATGCGCTTGCCGATTTGATATTGTGAAATATACGGAATAGCTCGCCTACGTTTTTTTTGTAAGAGTCCGGTTTTTCTAGCCCTAGAGCCAGTCCTTCCATCTCATCGCACATCAATCCATAATGCCCGACAAACTCGTCTATGATGTCATAATCTATCTCAGCCTTGAGCTGTAAATCATCTATTATTCCCATACTGATATTCTATATTGTTTTGCTTTTAGCTAAACTAAGACTCAAACAGTATTTATTAAGCATCCAATATCTCTTTTTGATGTTTACAAAACAAATTTTCGTGTTATAATCCAACCCCTAACGTAAATAACGCCACACTGGAGTCGGCCATGAAGATAAGCATAAAGACTTTCAACATTGCCATATATATTTTTATAACCGCACTAATAATATGTTGCATAGATATGTTGCACACAAAAATCATCACGGAAGCGATATTTTTGGTATCTTTCGCCGCTTTTTGGATTTTTCTGGAAAGAGAGATACTAACACCGATACGAAAAGTCAGCGAATACACCGCAAATAGAGATACAAAAATACCAAATTCAATATTCTCGGAGATAGCGACGCTCAAAAACGGTGTAAAAGAAGCATTCGACGATATGGACTCAATTCACGCCAACCTTCAGAGTATCATCAAAAACGAAACCGCAAAATCAGAAAAAACAAGCAGTTTTCTCCAAAAGCTTTTTAACAATATGCAAAACGGCATATTAATCCACGATATCGACGGCAACATCATAGACGTCAACGACACCACCGTACAAATGTATGCTTGCGGCACAAAAGAACAAATGCTGGGCCTAAAAGTAGTGGATATCTCGACGCAAAACAACCCGCTAGATAAACTTGGGCAGATGTGGGAAGATGTCTTGGGCGGGCATGAGCAAAACTTTGAATGGGAGTGCAAGAAGGTTGATGGAGAAGCGTTTTATGCCAAAGTATTTTTGAGCAAAGTGGAGACGGATAGCGGCTCTTTCATCCTTGCCGACATAACGGACATAAGCGAAAGCAAAAAACGAAACGAACTTGTCAAGTCCATTATCGATTTGCAAGAAAATATGGTTGCACTAGCAAGCAACAAAGAGTTTTTGGTATACAACGAAAGCTTTGCAAGGTATTTTTGCTTTGAAAATATAGAGCAGGCAAATATGCACTTTGAGTGTATAAACGGTATGTTTATGGATGGGCAACTGCTTTGCAAACTAGGCTCTTGTAAGTTTGGCAGAATAATGAAAAAAGAGGATAACAAGCTGTTTTGCGAAAATCCAAACGGCAAAAAAGAGATATTCCTCATAGCTACAAACAAAATTCCAAACGAAAATAAATATATAGTCTCATTGACAGAGATAACGGCGATGGAGCTAGAAAAGCAAGCGCTAGAGCTCAAATCAAGCACCGACCACCTCACGTCTCTCAAAAATAGAGGGGCTTTCGACAAAATGATAGAGCTTGAGATAAGCAAATGCAGGCAAACAAATGACAATCTCTCTCTTATTATGTTCGATATAGACAAATTCAAAAATATCAATGATACTTTCGGACATCAAGTCGGGGATGAGACTCTAAAACTACTTGCGCACACGGTGGTCCAAAACACTAGAAAACACGATGTGGTGGCAAGATACGGTGGTGAGGAGTTTGCCATTATAGCTCCGTACATAGACCTAGATGCAGCTAGAACCTTGGCAGAGAAAATCAGGGTAATCATAGAAAGATTGGACGTAGCAGGCGTGCCGAAATTCACTTGCAGTTTTGGCGTTGCGACACTAGGTGAAGAGGAAAATAGCGAAGAGCTGATAAAAAGAGCTGATGATGGGCTTTATAAGGCAAAAGAAGAAGGAAGGAATAAAGTCATATCCGCATAGGATAGACTTTTTTTCCTCTCCGTCAGGAGAGGGAGCGAACGAAGCGGTTTATTAGTATTTTAGTCTAACGTGACCGTTTGGTTGCGCAACTTTCATTTGGCATGAAAGTCTAAGAGTTTTGCAAGGGTTTGTAGCCTCAACAACTTTTAGTACTTTTTCTTCTTTTTCTGTTTTTGGAGATAGGAATTCCATTCCGGCAACAACTTCAACAACACAAGTTCCGCATTCACCGTCTCTACAACCAAAAGGAAGTCCAGAACCAGCGTTTTCAACGATGTCTTGAATAGTTGCACCCGGTTTTACATTGATAGCTAGAAAATCGTTGAGTATTTCAACTCTTGTTGTCATATATTTATCCTTTGTATGGTTTTACTAACATTTCGTCTCTAACGATGCATTGGCAAGCGAGTCTGACCGTAGGAGCTTTATCGCTCATCTCAAAAGCTTCGGCATCGGCTTTTGTATATACGCCTCTTCCGATAAGAGTAGTTAGCTCTTTACCTTGAGAATCAAGTCTTTCACACTCAGGTGCTTTTTCGCCAGTGTACATTATCTCGACAGCACAGCTTCCGCATTCGCCATCTTGACAATCGCATGGGATTTTCACACCTGCATCTTTAGCGGCTCTAAGTAGTATCTCACCATTTCTGATTTCTACTTCCTTATCAGCGCCAAAACCTGAAAACTTAACTTTTACCATTTTTTTACCTCCTTTTTAAGATTGCGACTTTTTCGCTCTGTGATCTCGAAGCCAATTTAACTCCTCTTCGACGTCGTCGAAGTAGTCCTCATCGGCATTTTCAAGCTCTTCTTCACGACAGCCATACACGATACCGTGCTCGATAAACTCAACTTCATAGACACGAATGACTTGCAAGAAATCGCCCATATCTCTGATATAGCCCTCTTCACCTGCTTTCATGAGCACGTCACCCACTTTTGCAAATGGAAAAGTGCCATCGTTTCGTATCTCTTTGATGAGTCTTACCCTCTGCCCAAAGCCGAACTTCGGGAGAATCTCGTCCTTAGCTGAAGGAGAGCTGTACTTGTGACTGGCAGTTGCCATGGTTTACTCCGTGATCTTCTGTTTTGCAGCTCATCTGCGTAGAGCAAGTAAAGCAAGGGGTCGGATTTTCAAACAATCCCCATACTTCAGCCGCACTAGGGTTGTATCCGCCTTCAAAATCTTTGTATATTTTGATTAAGGCAAACTGATACGCATTAAGAAGCTGCTCTTCCGTTAGGTTTGGAGCAGTCTTGGCTTTTTCGATGAGTTCGCCGAATTTTTTTAGGATATGGAATCTCTTAACACGAAGTACCTTTTCATCAAACTCAAGGTCGAAAAATTCAAAATAATCTTCGGCATCGGTCAATTTATAAAATTCATCCAGCTTTTTCATCTTTTGCCCCCTTATCTTAGTGCGTCGGCGTCTCTCTCGCCTGTTCTGATACGATACACCTCATCCACATTGTAAACAAATATTTTGCCGCTTCCGTGATTGAGGTCGTGCGCATTTTCATTGATGATGTCGATGGCCTGTTTTTTGTAGACGTCGCTAGAAACCACTATTTCAAGCTTCACTTTTTTGTTTAGCTCACTTGGGTCAAGCTCCCTGTCTAATTTTATATTTCCAAAGCCTCTCGTATCGGATACTGTAATTCCGCTAATGCCATTTTTTAGCAGTGCGTTTATAATATCCGAAAGCCTATCTTCGTTGACTACAGCCATCACCATTTTCATCTTATATCCTTTGTGATTTGTACGGTTACGCTACTTCCATAGGTACGTGTTCAAAACAGCCTTTTGGGCAAACTTTTGCACACACTAGACAGCCTATGCAGTTTTCCGCATTGACAAGTATCATATATTTGTGCTCATCGCCATCTTCGTCTTCTTCCTCTGTCAAAGTCATAACAGATGAAGGACAGGCCTTAAAGCATCTACCACAAGCTATACATTTTTCTTTATCCAAGCTCTCTGCAAACTTTTGTACCCATTCACCGCCACCTTTTGTTCTAGCCATTGCATACGCCATATTTATCTCCTTGTTTTGAATTTATTTTTTGTATTCTTGATACGTTTTGACAGCTTTATCAAGCATCTTTTCGCCCTCTTCTACGAGCTTTTCCATGCTTGGATAGCCAAATCTATGCGCATCTTTGAAATACTTATCAACGATAACTATACTTCCCGCTATCACGGCTCCACGTCCGAATCCTTCGTGGCTCATCTCTATGATAACGTTTGCCATTTCCATCGTCTTTTTCTCAAACGCAAGCGCCAATGCTTGAAGCAGAAGTCTTATATCTTTTATCTGCTCTTGCGTGATGTCTGCGATTATCGGCATCTCTTTTAGCTGCTCTTTAGTTCTTATGTACTTATCGGTTAGCAACTTCTCATCACTCTCTTTTTCCCACACACCGTATGTATCAAGGGCTCTTACCTGCCCTACAAGCTCTTTTAAAAATAGGCTCTCACTATTCATGCGCTTAGCCCCTCCTCTCTTGCTATTATTCTTTTTATCCAAGGCGGAGGATTGCCGTTTAACATTGCGACAAGACTATTTAGAGCCTCTTCTATCGGTATTACCTTCTCAACTTTTATAGGGTGTATTTGAGCTTTTACAACTCTCGCGGCAGCGGTAGGTCCTATCGCTTGGCAATACACTATAGAACAGCCTCTGACCGCATCTATTTTGGAGTTTATTTTGTCGTCTTCGTTTTCAGGTGACTCTTCGCTTTTTACCACTTCCGCTAGTTTGAAACCGTCTTTTGTGATGTCATACACGGCAAATTGCTTTGCCCATCCAAAGTGCTCATCTACGCTTACTAGATCTTTCGTTGCAAATGCTACTTTCATCCTATCTCCTTAATGGTGGTCTGTCTCTATCAAATTTGCCGTCTCAAATAATAGCTGTGCGCTACCTTCATATAAAATATCCGTTTTAAGCGAATGCCCAAGTGCTTCAAAAATCGGAAATCCTCTAAGAAGCATAGATTTATTGTTTGAATGTGCAATACTCTTTCCGTGCTCGTTAGTTACGATGACATCGATGTTTGCAAGGCTTTTTGAGATGTCTTCCAAATCACCTTCCGTAACATTTTTGTAAGCTTCTAAACCGTTTTGTATTTTTTGTGGAAGGACTATGCTAACAATTTTGGCGCCTGCTTCGCTGAGGGCATCAGATATGCTTCTTGCATTGTCTGGCTCAAGAGCAACGAGAAAGCTATGTTTTCCAAGCACAAAATGTGTATCTAGCATTGCGTCTTGCAGTCTCGCTCTCCATCTTTTGATGCGACCGTTTGGCGTATAGCCACACCCCATTAGCTTCTCTACGAAATTATCGGTAGCAACCAATCCGCCTAGGCTGTCAAAATGGAGATGTTTCATATTTGGATTTTTTGATGCCATCGCTTCACCGCATCCGGCCATACTCATACCAACGCTTATGACTATCTCGCTATCGCCAAGAGCTTTTAGCTCATCCATCTCTATTCCGCCGCTGCTCATTTGTCCTTGTTTTTCACCAAGGTATCCATCTAGTGAAGTCGATATGTCAGGCAAAGCAAAAATCCTCAAAAACCCCATGTCATACAAAAACTCTTTTAGCCTCTCGACATCAAGAGCGCTCATCGATACATTCGGCAAAATTACCGCCTTTTTTGGCTGAATTTCACTTTTTGCTTCGATAATTTGCGTTATCATCGCCCTCACCGAGTCGCTCCAGCCACTTTCAAATCCACCTTCAAAATCAGGGGTATTGACCCAAACTATCGGTAATTCCACTTTACTAGCCGCACCTCTTAGGTCATCGCCCTTTGCTTCGGTAAGTCCAGTGCTATATAACCCTATCAGGCTTGGGGTAATCTTTTTTGTGATGTTCTCTACGGCAGTACTTATCCCATATTCACCACCGTCAAACACGGCTGTTATATCGTTGACGGCCGTAGTCTGAATAGCTATCGGCTCGTTAAAGTGTCTAGTAAAAAATACTTTTGTAAAACTGGCACACCCTTGTGCACCGTGCATAAGAGGCATGCACCCTTTTACGCCCAAAAAAGCGAGGGTTGCACCCATCGGCTGCGATAACTTGAAAGGATTGATAGATATAGGCTTTAGCGCTACTTCGCCCACGGGGCATCCTTTGACGCTATTTGGAATACAGGATTTTGGAGCGCATCTGCGACGTCTTTTGCAAAATTAAGCAACCCGTCATATCCACCGTAGCTAATTTTTTTCTCTTGATTGACGTCCACAAAGGCTATTTTGTTTTTTAAAGCCGTATACAAGCTTCGTCCACCAGCTAGCAAAATGTTTGCCCCTTTTTCCTTGATGACTTTTGGCTGATCCACACTCGGTACTTTCATCAATACACCGTCTTCACCCAAATACTCTCTGGCTTTTTCTATGTCGTCTTCCGTCGCTTTATTGACGGCTGTAGCTACAACCTCTATGCCAAGATCTTGGAGAGCGGAGATAAAAGACCAGGATTTATTGCCTCCGGTATTTAATACCGCTTTTTTACCACGAAAAATCTCTTTATAGGGTGTTAATTTTTCATCACAAGCTTTTTCTTCCTCGGCTATTACCTCCAAGGCTCGCTTTGTAAGCGCTTCATCATCGAAAGCTTTTACTATCTCCATTATCGCATTTGTAGTATCTCGTTTACCGTAAAAAGAAACACTTATCCATGGAATACCCCACTTCTCTTCCATTTTTCTAGCCATAGTGACAAGCGATTTTGCACACACAAGCACATTTAGCTTTGCTCTATGTGCCGTCATTAGCTTCTCTATTCTACCGTCGCCACTAAATGTCGATAGCACCCTGATACCTATTTTTTCCAGTATCGGCACATACTGCCACATATCGCCCGTGACGTTATATTCGCCTATGAGATTTATATCATATGGGGTAGTGTATTCAGGCTCACGTCTGCCTATCACTTGATCAACTACGGCAAGACCAGCAACCCTTGAGCCAAAGTTTTTACCGCCTATAAATCCTGGTGCATGCACCGTAACCATAGGCACGCCAAACTCTTTTTCCTTGTCTCTCGCAACAGCGTCTATATCCTCGCCAGTCATAGCGGTAACGCACGTGGAGTATATAAACACCGCTGATGGTTTGTAGTGCTCCATCACATAATCAACGGCACTTCTAAGCTTTTTTTCTCCACCGAATATAAGGTCATTGGAGCTTATGTCGGTAGTAAAGCCCATCTGGGTCATATCAGTACCGCCCCAGCTAGTCTTTGTCTGTCTAGTCTCCCAAGAGGCATTGATACAAGTAGCTGGAGAATGGACTATGTGAGCGCAGTCTGCGAACGGGAAAAGTGATATTTGTGCACCCTCAAAAGCGCATCCGCCAGTCGTAGCCCCAGGCTTTGGTTTTTCGCATGTAGTCTTTTTTTCTTTATTGTGCGAGCATGAAGATTCGTTGTAGAGCTCTTTTATATCTGTGCGGCTTAACATCTTTTCGCCCCCGTGAATAGCTTTTGTCTCATATATGCATTTTTGTTTCCGCAGAAGTGGCGAGGAGTTAAAGGGTATAATTGCGAACTTAGAAAAACAGAGAGATTAATGACAACCTTAGGATTATCTAGATATCTATTAGAAGCTTGTGCAAAAAATGGGTTTGAGCAGCCAACCCCGATACAAGAGCGGGTAATTCCACTTGCACTGGAGAGGCACGACATACTAGCTAAAGCGCAAACAGGGAGCGGCAAGACCGCAAGCTTCGTACTGCCTATCCTTGAGATGTGGGCAAAGGGTGCGGGAGAGGGCAAGCCAAAGATAAAAGCCCTAGTACTTACCCCAACAAGAGAGCTAACGGCGCAAGTCGCTCTTGCTTTTGAGTCACTCGGGCAGTCGCTGCCAAAACGCCCAAAAGTCGTCTCAATAATCGGTGGCGAACGGATAAGTGAACAGCTGTTTGCCGTACAAAAAGGGTGCGATATCGTAGTGGCGACATCTGGGCGGCTGCTTGATATACTGGACAAAAAGCAGATGAATCTCTCGCATTTGGAGTTTTTTGTCCTTGATGAAGCAGACAAGATGCTTGACCTCGGGTTTGCGGCAGAGCTAGACCTCATCCTCGGCTCCATCCCAACAAAACGCCAAAATATGCTCTTTTCCGCCACCTACCCGGCAAAGGTGCTGGATATCGCTTCCAAAATCACGCAAGAGCCCATAAACGTAGAGATAGAGGACGAAGAACCTACGGTGGAGAACATCACACAGAGGGCGATAGAGGTAAACCGTGAAAACCGCAGTCCGCTTCTAAGGCATCTACTCACTACCGAGAAGTGGTGCTCGGTGCTTGTATTTATGGCTAGCAAACGGGCAACGGAAAACATCTCTGCGAAGTTTCGCAAATATGGATTTAAAGCATATTCGTTCCACGGTGACTTAGAACAAGACGAGCGCAGACATACGCTGGAGGAGTTCAAAAAACGAAAAGTCGATATGCTCTTTGCCACCGACATCGCAGCAAGGGGGCTTGATGTCGAAGGACTCGAATGCGTAGTAAATTTCGACCTACCGCGCTCCCCAGCTGACTACATCCACCGTATAGGCAGAACCGGACGAGCAGGAAAAAGCGGCGTGGCCGTGTCATTTATCTCGCACGAAGACAAGGAGCATTTCGCCCTCATCGAAAAAAGATGTAAGATAAAGCCAAAGCGGGAGAGCGTCAGAGGGTTTGAGCTAATTGGCGAAGCGACACCGAAACCAAAAGGGGCAGAGCCAATCAAAGGCAAGCGAAAAAGCAAAAAAGACAAGGCGAGAGAAGCCGCAGCAGCACAAAACAAGGAACAACAATGAATTTTAATAATATGGACACCGAGGCAAAGACGGCGATACACAACAGACTCACGGCATGCGCCGCATCGTTTGGCGGGGCGAACTACTTTTTGCAACTGTTAGAAGCCATCAGAGAGGCAAAATCAAGCCCACTACTAGCCAAAAACTGCACCTTTCACTTTGACCTGGGGACAGTCAAGTGGAGTAAAGTAATCTTCGAAGACAAGCTAAACCTGCTAGTCAAAGCGAGGCTGTTTGAGGGCAAAAACAACAACCTCCTCCCAAAAGAGTCAGACCAAGCATATAAGAGGGTACTAAATCTAGTCCGAGCGCTAAAACCGATAGAATTCAAAGTAAAACCAAAGAACATGAAGCACGGCGAGGGGTTTACCGTGCAGCCTTTTGAGGTGATAGACGAGGGGACGACGAGGCTTGATACCGTATTTGATGTGCTGTTTTTTGCGGGGATTGATACGGCAAAAAAGATACTAAAATACAATCCACCGAGAGAGGAGGCGTAAATCCTAATATCAAAAAAAGGAGTTTGAATGGGCGGCAACCGCATATCAAAAATACCAAATGAAAAGGTAATGGAGCGGCTAGAAAACATCCTAAAGAGACTCGAAATTGGCGAAAAACTAAGCGTCAAGGCTTTAGCGTCAGAGTTTGGATGTAGCACAAAAACAATCCAAAGAGATATTAACGAGCGCCTACCGATGCTACGCAAGTATTTGAGCATTGAATTTGAGCCGACAAGAGTCGGAAAGCTAATCACGCTTGAAAAACAGATAGCCTTTTCTAATTTTAACGACGACATAAGGGCGTTGAAAAACAATAACTCTCATTTGTTTGCAAATATATCAATAGAGAATATGGATCGGCAATCGAAAAATATACAAACAATCGAATCGGCAATATCATCCAAGCACTATGTTGGATTTGATTATCAAGCAAACAACAAAAGTATAAAAATACTACTAATACCGCTGAAAATAATATGTTTTGATGGACTTTGGTATCTTATTGGGCAAAACAGCAAATATAATGAAATCAGAAAATACTACATAAAAAATATTTCAAATCTAAGAGTATTGGATAGGGCGACAGACATCCAAAAAAGTATCGATAAAAAAATCAAAAGAGCTATGAATGTTTGGTTTGACGCAAATGCAAACGAATATGAAGTCAGGCTGTACGCCCAAAAAGAGATAGCCAAGTACTTCATGCGGATGCCAATCTCTGCGACACAAACCATAATATCAAAAGACAATGACGGTGGAGTGGAGCTATCGATAATGATAACAAACGACAACGAAATAATACCAACCGTCTTAAAATGGATACCAAATTTATTTGTTCTATCGCCAAAAGCCCTAAAAGAAAAGATAGACAAAGCGGTAATCTCTTTTTTGGAACAATCTTCACAGATATAAAAACAGACATAATATCGTCTGGTTTTATTCATAAAATACCAAAAAAATAAGGTGGTTTTATGAAAATTACTAACGACATAATAGAAAAAACGCTTGACGATATAAGTTGTAGATACGGCGTCAATATTGACCTAGACTCAACGGTGCTGGGAGACGAAGAGACAAAAAGTATATTAGCCAGAGGCTTGTTTTTTTGCACAACTGATTTTGATATTAGCTATTTGCCAAGCCAAATACTAACGGACAAGGAGCTATACGGTAAATACCTATCCACTCTTACGTACAAGTGTGCATACTTGAAAGCTCATTACTCGGCAGACTTTATGGCAAATGCCATCTCAAACTCCGAAATTTTTGAAGACACTTTGGAGTGTTTTTTTGACGAATGCAAGCAGCTCGGCATCAAAATACTAAAGCCTTCCATTTTACACTCAAAAATGAATTTTGAATACATCGATGAAAACACCATTGGTTATGGATTTATGGGTTTGCAAATACCTCATTATAAACTAGAAGAGATGCTGCTTGAGAGGGATAGCGCCAGCTTTGAAACATTTGAAAGTTTTGTACGAATCATGGAGGCTCTCTCATTTGACAAAGAAGAGTTGGAGATTCTTGTAAAAAGTGGCTCCCTCGATGGTTTTGGACATTCAAGAAGGGCAATGCTGCGCTATCTTTTGGAGATAGAGCCGACAAGCTTGTCTTTGGACAAATATGATACTCTGCCAGAGTATGCCGCAAACAGTTTGTCTCAAATGGAAATGGTTGTTACAAAGCTCTCTTTTGATAGCGTCGAAAATACCGACAATGAAACTATTCTCCAAAATATGGCGCTTGAGAACGGTATAGAACTGTCAAGAAACACACTATCGGCATTTAAAAAATATGGATCTCAAAACCAATACGAACTTGAACAAGACATGCTAAGACTGGACACATTTGCCAAACTTAAAGGCGGCAAGATAAATTCAGTCATGATAGCAACATACTACGGCAAGGACAAAAAATGAAAATTGCAGTTCATAAAGGGACAAATGAAATAGGCGGGAGCTGCATAGAGATTTCTACGCAAAACACAACTATCCTCTTTGACTACGGCACTCCACTAGATAACACCTCCGCCAATATATCGCTAGATGGATTGGAAGTAGACGCTATAGTTATATCACACCCCCACCAAGACCACTTCGGAAAAATCGAAACAATAGACGCACACATACCTGTGTACTGCGGAGCATTATCAAAAAACTTAATGAACGGAACAAAGATATTTACTGGTGGCACACCGCTGAATAATAACTTTCAGATTTTCAAGGCCTGGGAGCCATTTTTTATAGGAGATATAAAAATCACACCGTTTTTGGTCGACCATAGTGCGATTGATGCGTATATGTTTTTGATAGAGCATGGTGATAAAAAGGTTATTTACAGTGGCGACTTCAGAGCAAACGGCAGAAAATCAAAGCTATTTGAAAAAATAACAAGCGATAAGAACTTAATTAATGTGGATGTTCTTCTTATGGAGGGGACGATGCTTCATCGCAATAATCAAGATTTTCCAGATGAACAAAGTGTAGAAGCAAAGATTTTTGAAACAATAAAAAGTTCGCAAAATATCAGTTTTATGATTGGCTCGTCGCAAAATATAGATAGTATAGTCTCCGCATACAGGGCGTGCATAAAAGCCAAAAAAATATTTGTCATTGATATGTATACGGCTTGGGTACTTGACGAAGTATCTAGTGTTTCATCGGCAACGCCTACTATTTCTTGGAAGAATGTCAAAGTTCTAAAAACTTTTGGCGGCAACTACTATAAAAAAATCAAAAGCAATCAAGAATTTTTTGGCGACTTTAAAAATAGAGTTTTTCAAAATGTGATAACAATTAAAGAAATAGAGGAAACCCCATCTCTATTTTACATAAAAACATCGCCGTGGCACATTGAAAAAATCATAAAGCACCTCGACGCATCAAATGCCAACATAATATATTCACAATGGCTCGGATACCTAGAGCCTGAATTTGGCGATGGCGCAACTATCGACATGCTAAATTCCTTAAAGCAAAAATACAATTGGATTTATGCGCACACTAGTGGACATGCGGACTTGGAGAGCTTGCAATATTTTTCGAAATCGCTAAAACCAAAAACACTCATACCCATACACACGCAATACAAGCAAGAGTTTGAGAAACATTTTGATAATGTCCTTGTATTGGAAGACGGCGAATATTTTAATATCAGTAAATAGGAGAACCTAGTATGACTTTTTTGGAAAAGCTAATGGAGGTCATTGTGGATGAAGGAATTAACACTCCAAAGGCGCAAGTAGAGAGATATTTGAGCCCTATTTTGGCGATTTTTTTGCCAGATATTTTTAGTCAAAAATTTGGGAAAAAATATACAATGATAGCCCCTGAATTCCCGATAAGGAAAGGGAGAATTGAAAATGACGGAACAAATCAATCTACAAACATAGACTACCTGATGTTCAACGAAACAGACAAGAAATTTGCATTTATAGAGCTCAAAACAGACTCTAGATCTTTTAAAAAGTCGCAACTAGATATATACAACAAGCTGCAAGACATATCCGATAAAAAAGAGTATATTTTTGGGCAAATGCTATTTGACGACCTCAAGGAGATACATAAAGCCAGCGCCCAAAAGGGAAAATACGAAAACTTTATCAAGACAGTGTGGGACGAAGATAAGTACAACACAATCAACGATATGGAGATAATCTATCTACTTCCTGCAAAAATTAAACTCCAAAATCTAAATGCGTTATCTTTCAATGATTTGCCATCGGTAATAACATCCGAATACGCAAAAGAGTGGAATATCATTCGAGAAAAACTACTAATGCTAGATAACAACTAACAGCTTTGATTATTGAGGTAGCGTATATCACGCACGCAGGAGTAGTCAAAAAAATAAATCAAGACGCTATATTATTAAATAGTACAGTAGCAACAAACAATAGCAAGGTATACGGTCTGGAAATAGCAGATGAAAAAGCAATTTTGGCTATATCTGATGGCGTTAGCTCGTCACCAAGGCCAGACGTTGCCAGCCGATTAACCTTGGAATATTTGTCTGCGGCATTTTTTGAGTCAAATGTGTTTTCGCCAATCAAGACGATAAGAGATATTCAAGATAAGTTGTCAATATACGCCAAACAGGACAAAAGCTTCAAAAACTCTTCTTGTACGCTTGCCGGGATTGTATTTGAAGGGCGAAAAATTAAAATATTCAATGTGGGCGATACCAGAGTATATAAAATACAAAACAACAAACTTGAACAGCTTAGTCATGACCACACTGTATTAAACACATACATCCAAGAAGGCATCATCAAGCAAAAAGATAAAAATGCCTATGCCAGCAACTACAAAATGTTAGATAGCTGCATTATCGCCAATTTTGATGCGGATGATTTTGAGATATATACCAGTGAATGGCTAGAGGCCAAAAACGGCGATGCTTATATGATATGTAGCGACGGCTTATCGGACTTGCTAGGCGATGACCAAATGTCGAATATTATAAATTTATCCAATATAGAAGTAACTATAAACAACTTATTTGAAAGCGCAATGCAAATTGGAGGATACGACAATATCTCTATTGTTATTTGCAAAGTAAAACAAAGCTAGAAGGCAATACGCTAAAATACCGCTAATCAAACATCAGGAAAACTCATGTCATTTTCAAAACTAGGCTTATCGCAGCAGCTACAACAGAGCGTAAAAGAACTGGGCTACGAAGCCCCGACACCGATACAATCTGGGGTCATTCCGCTAGCTCTAAAGGGGCGGGATATTTTGGCGGCGGCACAGACTGGTACGGGCAAGACGGCGGCTTTTGCCCTGCCGATACTTCAGCTTTTGAGCGAAAAAATAGATGGCGAAGAGACATGCACACCAAAAGCTCTTATTCTGGTGCCTAGCCGTGAGCTAGCTATGCAGGTAGCTACAAATATAGAGGCTTATGGGACGAATACAAATGTCAAAATAGCGGCGATATACGGCGGGGCAAACATAGCTCCGCAGTCCAAAAAGCTCCTCGCAGGCGTAGACCTCATCATAGCCACCCCCGGGCGACTCCTCGACCATCTGAAACTCAAAAATGTCGGATTATCAAAGATAGAGTATCTAGTGCTAGACGAGGCAGACACGATGCTAGATATGGGGTTTGTCCGTGATATAGAGGCTCTGCTCCAAAGAATCCCCGCAAAAAGGCAGACGATGCTATTTTCGGCGACGCTATCTGGCGGGGTCAAGAGGCTATCCGAGACAATCCTCAAAAAACCGCAGCTCGTACAAGTGGACGCTTATGCCAGCGTAGCGGACGAGATCAAGCAAATCGCCTACACCGTAGACAAAGAGCAGAAAACGGAAATGCTCTCTTACCTCATCGGCTCTAAAAATTGGAAGCAAGTGCTTATCTTTTGCCGCACCAAAGCGGGGGCGGAAGGGCTTGCAAAAGACTTTGAAGATAGAGGACTGGGGAGCGAATCCATCCATAGCGACAAGACGCACGGAGCCAGAGGCAGGGCGCTTGAAAGGTTCAAGGAGGGCAAAGTCAGAGTCCTAGTAGCCACAGACCTAGCCGCCAGAGGCATCGACATCGACAATCTGCCTCATGTCGTAAACTACGATGTGCCGCACATCCCAACAGACTACATCCACCGCATAGGCAGGACGGGGCGAGCGGGCAACGAGGGAGAGGCGGTAACGCTGCTATCCTCGGAAGAAGCGCACAGCTTCAAAAAAATAGAGGAGCTACTGGGCAAGCCAATCGAAAAAATGGTGCTTGCAGGGTATGAGCCGACCAAACTACCTGAGCCGAAAAAGAAAACTCAGGGAGCCGGCAAAACAGCGGGAGCCAAAAAAGGGGAGCACCGCAAGAAAACCCCGGGGGCATTCGGAAGCAAACCCAAAAAAGAGCCGCTAAGAGGCAGAGCATACATAGAGGCAAAAGCTGCGGGTAAAGGGCGCAAAGGCTCAAAATAAATGCTAAAATAGGCAAACAAAAAAGAGGGATAATGAAAAAAGCACACATTCCGCCTTTTACTATTACGCCAAAAGCGCTCAACTTAGCTATAGAGATAATGCAATTGGTTGGCAAAGTCGAAAAAGGCTACGAAGCAAATGTAATGCTGCGCAAGAAAAATCGTATCAAAACCATCACGGGCACCTTAGCAATAGAGGGCAACACCCTTGACAGCGAAAAAGTAACCGCCTTACTTGACGGCAAAAAGGTAATGGGAACAAAACAAGAGATACAAGAGGTATATGCCGCCATCAACGCCTATAACCACTTGAGCGATTTTGACCCATGTCGGATAAATGATCTACTCAAGGCGCACGCTCTCATGATGGAGGGGATTATCAAAGATGCGGGGAGATTTAGGAGCGGAAATGTCGGCGTACAAGGAGGGGGCGAAGTCGTACATATAGCTCCGCCGCCGCTTAGAGTCCACGGACTAATTACCGAACTTACCCAGTGGCTTTGCTCGACGGATGTCAATCCGCTCATCTCAAGCTCCATCTTTCACTACGAATTTGAGTTTATACACCCTTTTTCAGATGGCAACGGCAGGATGGGCAGACTGTGGCAAACGCTCATACTTAGCCGATACAACCCGTCATTTGCATACTTCCCGATAGAGAGCATCATCAAGGAGAAGCAGCAGGCATACTACGATGCGTTGGCAATATCGGATGAACAGGCTGACAGTACGGTGTTTATAGAATTTATGCTGGAATGCATCTTTGAAGCTGTAAGTTCGGTAAATAGTTCGGTAAATAGTTCGGTAAATAGTTCGGTAAACACTGACGAAATAATCTTGCAATACCTAACCAATAACCCCAAAGCAACGGCAGTGCAGATGGCTGAGTTTTTACATATTACGGTTAGAGCCGTGGAGAAGCAGATAGCAAAACTCAAAGCGGACGGTAAACTGGTACGGGTAGGGAGCGCCAGAAAAGGGGAGTGGAAAGTAGAGAGCTAAGGTGCTAATAAAAAAGGCTTGAAGTAGTATCCTATGAGGTCTTCTCTTGCTTCTTTTGTCTTTTTGAGCTGTTTTTGCACCGAACGGTATCTATCGACAAAGATATATCGCTCGACGATATTTAGACGCTCAAGCTTGGCGTAAATGCCAAACACCAGTTTTGACTTCTCTCTAAAATCTTTTGCCGCCGATATGCCAAATCTATCGACTATGTTTTTGACGCTATCAAGCCCCTCAAACTCCATATACAAAGAGAGCAAAAAATCTATCTCTTCATAGACAAACTCTCCACACATCTCATCTGTATAAGCCTCCAAAACATTTTTTATATCTCGAAACTCATCATTTTTGCCGTCAAAGTTTTTTAGGTAGTCGTATAGTTTTGGTTTGGTGGTTTTCCAATTGTGCAGAGTGGCTCTTGAGACCTCAAATTTATCTACTATATCTTTTATAGCCAACATTTAGACATCCAAATTTTTATTGGATTGTATTTGCTAAATAGTTAGACATTTTATGGTCAAAATTCAATACAAAACGTAAAAATACTAAATAATTTTAAGATTTTTTTAACTACTATTCAAACTTATCTATTATTTTGACATCAATTTCAAAATTTAATCAACAAATATAAAATAATTTGACAGGTTTCATATGCTCTTCAACTCCTACATCTTCATCTTCGCATTTTTGCCAATCATGCTAATAGGTTACTTTTGGCTCACCCACAAGAGACTAATCCTAGGCTCCAAAGTATGGCTAGTAGTCGGAAGTCTCTTTTTTTATGGATATTGGGATATCGCCTATATCCCTTTGCTTCTTCTTAGCATCTTTGTAAATTTCTTTGTAGGCTCTGCGTTGGCAGAGGATAAGCCTATGCGCATCACACGAAAAGCCCTGCTCATTTTTGGCATACTCTTTAATGTCTCCCTGCTGGCGTATTTCAAATACACGGATTTCTTGCTAGACAACTTTAATGGAATATTTGGTGGCGATATACCTCTGCCGCACATCATCTTGCCTCTCGGGATTAGCTTTTTTACATTTACACAAATAGCCTTCTTGGTCGATGCGTACAAAAAAGAGGTCAAAGAGTATGACCTGCTCAGGTATATGCTTTTTGTTACATATTTTCCACATCTTCTAGCAGGGCCAATTCTTCATCACAAAGAGATGATGCCGCAGTTTGCAAGCCGCTGGAATTTGGCTGTACGGTGGAGAAATGTAGCGGTTGGGCTCTTCCTTTTTTCCATCGGGCTATTCAAAAAAGTAGTCATCGCCGATACCTTTGCCAAGTGGGCAAATGCTGGGTTTGATACTGCTGCAACTCTAAATTTTTTTGAAGCATGGGCGACATCTCTGAGCTACACCCTTCAGCTATACTTTGACTTCAGCGGATACACAGATATGGCTATCGGGATGAGCCTTATGTTTAATATCCGCTTGCCCATCAACTTTAACTCCCCGTACAAAGCCCGTGATATTCAAGACTTTTGGAGAAGGTGGCATATCACGCTTAGCAGATTCCTTAGAGACTACATCTATATACCGCTTGGTGGCAATAGGCTAGGAAGAGCTAGAAATTATCTCAATCTTTTTGCAGTTTTTCTCATCGGCGGGCTTTGGCATGGGGCTTCTTGGATGTTTGTGGCGTGGGGTGCGCTTCACGGGTCGGCGATAGTCATTCATCGTATCTGGAAGGATTTGGGACTACGGATGTCGGGATGGCTAGGGTGGCTCATCACTTTCAATTTTGTCAATATCGCTTGGGTGTTTTTTAGAGCCAAAGAGTGGGCAAGCGTGGAAAAAGTGCTTGGCGGGATGGTTGGTATGGGCGGGGTGGTGTTGCCAGGCTTCGTAGAGCATAGGCTATCATTTTTGAATGCTTATGGGGTGGAGTTTGGAATGTGGATTGATGCCATCGAACCAAGCGGTCTAAAATCTATATTGCCGATGTTTTTGATAGGAATGACCGTCTTATTTTTCAAAAACTCCGAGGAGTGGAGCAAAAAAACTACACCTACACTCAAATACCAACTTATCACAGTTGCTCTTCTCGCTTTTGGCATCTTGTCGCTCTCCAAAATCTCACAATTTTTGTATTTTCAGTTTTAGGCGGACGATATGTGGAAAAAATTTAGCATCAAGATTTTGATTTTCACGCCGCTTATCGTTTTGTTCGTTGGTGGGTTTAATCTCATTATTGACCCGTATGACATTTTTGACTCACCAAAGATAGATGGACTAAATAAAAACAAGCCTGAAGTTGATACGCATCTACGAATATATAAAGCTATAAGGCTTCAACAGCTAAAACCACAGACGATATTTATCGGAACAAGCAGAACCGAAGAGGGGATAGACACGACAAATAAAAACATCAAAGGCACAGCATACAATAGCGCTATCTCAAGCGGACTGCCTGCGGAGTACGAGTACTACATAGATACAGCTATCAAAAACGGAGCAAAAGATGTTTACATCGGGGTGGATTTGTTTGCATTTTTCGCCAAAGATGAGTTTAGAGGCGGTTTTGACAAGAGTGCGTTTGAAAAGTTCGAACCGGCTAAATATATTTTTTCGTATGATGCTCTCACATCTAGTCTAAAAACCATCGGGAGCAAAAAGCCATCACCATACCTACAAACAGGGACGCGAGACCCAATAAAACTGCAAATAGAATGCGACGAGAAAAATGGGCACAAGAAAATTTTTCAAAATTCAGAAGATGGCTATTTTAAGACTGCATACTCCAAGGGTTTTAACAAAGCCCAAACCGCCCACTGGCAAGCATTCGAGCGAATCCTCGACAAAGCTCACAAGAGTGGAGTCAAAATAACACTTTTTATCTCGCCTAGCCACGCTAGACAGTGGGAGGTGCTAGCTATCACACAAGGCTGGGGGATGTTTGAGGAGTATCGAAGAAGACTTGTAGCCGTCAATGAAGATGTAGGCAGACGAAACGGCAAAGAGGCTTTCGTGTTATGGGATTTTGCAGGATACCACCAACTGACCACCGAGAGTGTGCCGGATGACCCAAAAGCAATAATGAAATGGTATTGGGACAGCTCGCATTACAAAAAAGAGTTAGGCGACATAGTCCTAGACCGTATGTTTGACGGCAATTTCTCTGGCGGACAAGACTATCCCGACTTTGGCGTCAAACTCACCAGCCAAAACATCGACGCACACTTAGCCAAACTGCGAGCCGAACGAGAGCGATGGCGAGCCACCCACCCTGTCGATGTCGCCGAGATAGAGGCTCTAAAAAAATAACTGTATGGTTATTTGACAACTTGACAAGCAAATGCTAAAATCCTCCAAAAAGCAAAGCGAGCAAACATGCAAACAATACAAGTCGGGAAGCTAAAAAGTGAGTTCTCTTCCATTATAGAACAGGTACAAAAAAACGGCGAAAGCTTCATCATAGAGTTTGGCAAGCAACACAAAAAAGTGGCGATGATAGTACCATACGACGAGAAGCCAAAAAAAAGAGTGTTTGGACAGCTAAAAGGCAAACTCTCTATTCCGGTGGATTTCAACGACGAGTCGGATGAAATCAACGAAATGTTTTACGGCAAATAGATGAAAATTATTATAGATACGCATATATTTTTGTGGCTTCTAAACGACCCGGGCAGGATAGGTCAAAGGCAGATAAAACACCTTGAAGATACCGAAAACACCGTATATCTAAGTTCAATTAGCGTAGCGGAACTGATGATTAAAAAGTCGATAGAAAAATTGGATTTTGATTTTGATGTATTGGAAAGCGCCAAAGAGATGGGGCTGGAGATACTTGCTTTTGACGGTATGGACGCAGTAAAGCTGGGAACACTACCGCTTCACCACAAAGACCCGTTCGATAGGATGATAATATCGCAGGCGTTGTCAAAAAACTATCACATCATCAGTGATGACAAAAAATTCGGATTTTATGATTGTAAATTGCTCTAAAAACCCCGAGGCAAAGCCTCGGGAAACAAGGAGTGAAGGTGAATTATCTGACTAGGTCGAAGAAGTAGTCAGTTTTTGCGATAGAGTTTGTCTCTTCGTCTAGTTTGTCTAGAACTTTGTTTACTATCCAAGATAGTAGGTTGATACCACCCTCGTATCCGTGGATAGAGTATCTATGTGTGTGGTGTCTGTCGAATACTGGGAAGCCTATTCTTATTAGAGGAGTTTTTGTATCTCTCTCTAGCTCTTTACCGTAGCTGTTTCCTATCATGAAATCAACCGGCTCAGTAAACAGGAAGCTTCTCATGTGCCATAGGTCTTTTCCGGCCCATACGTGGCAGCTATCTTTTGCAGGGCAAGTGTCAAGAAGAGCTCTCATCTCTGCTTCCCAACCATCAGGAGCGTTGTGGCAAAGAACGTGAGTCGGCTCAGCACCCATCTCTATTAGGAAAGATACCATTCCTAGTAGGAAATCAGGGTCACCCCAGATAGCGAATTTTTTGTCGTGCATATACGGATAGCTGTCTTGCATAGCATCAACAAGTCTGCCTCTAGCAGTAGCTATCTCGGCAGGAACGGCTTTACCAGTCAATTTTGAAAGAGCCATTACAAATTCGTCAGTCCCTTTAAGACCGATTGGATTGCTTACGTGAGTTTCTTGTTTGTACTTGTTTTTCAAAGTTTTCATTATTTTTTTAGTAGCGTATTTTTGAAGGCTGATTGTAGCCTTAGAGTTTACGCTATCTTTTAGGTCGGCTAGACTTGTTCCGCCAGAGAACATTTCATAGTTACCGGCAGGCATATCCCATTGTTCGCTCACATCACCTAGAGTGATTGTAGGGCCGAACATTTCAGCCATTTTTTTGACTTCTCTGATGCTTCCAATATAAGTTTCAAAACCAGGGAGAAGGTTGATTCTCTCAGTTTTTTCACCTGTTTTACCCATTTGGGTAATCATTGAGAACATCATATTTTCGTAGCCTGTTATGTGCGAACCGACGAAGCTAGGTGTATGCGCATAAGGAACAGGGAAGTCTTCAGGGATTGAACCGGCTTCTCTTGCATTTCCTATAAACGCCTGAAGGTCATCGCCGATAACCTCTGCCATACAAGTTGTAGAAACGGCTATCATTTCCGGTTTATACATCTCGTAGCAGTTTTGAAGACCGTCTACCATATTTTTAAGACCGCCGAAAACCGCTGCATCTTCTGTCATGGAGTCAGATACAACCGGAGTCGGCTCTTTGAAATGTCTAGTAAAATATGTTCTAAAGTATGCTGTACAACCGTGTGAACCATGTACATAAGGCATAGTATTTTGGAAACCAAGAGCGGCATAAACTGCACCAAGGGGTTGGCAAGCTTTTGCTGGGTTAATAGTGATGCACTCTCTAGCTAGATTTTGCTCTCTATAATCCCAAGATTTAGTCCATTCAGCAACTTCAGCGACTTTATCAGCAGCTGGTCTGCCTTCAAAATTAGCAGCTTTACCTTTTAGAACTTCTTGATATTCTGGTTTTTGAAACAGTTTTTGACCGTTTACAATGTTATTAAGATCTTGCATTTTTCGTCCTTTTGGCTAAAGATTCTGTACTTTGCCGAAATTTAAAAGGGAGCGGAAAGCTTATTAAGCTTCCCAAGGCGCTTTTGAAGCGCTCCAAACTGGTGAATTAACCGCCATATCGATATCTTTTGCAAATATTGCGAAAGCATCGAAGCCGTGATATGGACCACTATAGTCCCAAGAGTGCATTTGTCTAAATGGAAGACCCATTTTTTGGAAGACATATTTCTCTTTAACACCAGATGCAACTAGGTCTGGTTTCAATTTTTTAACAAAAGCTTCAAGCTCATACTCATTTACGTCATCGTAGATAAGTGTAGCATTGCCAACTTCGTGTTTTGTTCTTTCATAGTCGTCATCATGAGCAAACTCATAACCAGTACCGATAACTTCCATACCAAGGTCTTCGTAAGCGCCGATAACGTGTCTTGGTCTAAGACCGCCAACGTATAGCATTACTTTTTTACCTTCTAGTCTCGGTTTGTACTTAGCGATAACGCCTTCGCACATTGGTCTATATTTTTCGATAACTTTCTCAGTGTTAGCTTTGATAGTATCATCGAAATGAGAAGCTATTTTTCTTAGTGACTCAACAGTTTTACTCCATCCGAAGAAGTTATACTCTTCCCAAGGAATACCAAACTCTTTTTCCATGTGTCTTGTAATATAGTTAACAGATCTATAGCAGTGAAGCAAGTTAAGTTTTGCTTTTGGAGCAAGCGCAACTTCTTTTAGCGTAGCATCACCAGTATATTGGCTGATAACTCTTAGACCCATTTCTTCAAGAAGTATTCTAGAAGACCAAGCGTCACCACCGATGTTGTAGTCGCCAAGGATTGATACATCGTAAGGAGTTGACTCAAAACCAGCTTGGTATTTGTTCATCATCTCTTCGTTAAGTACGTGGTCTCTTATCATGTCGTTTGCGATGTGGTGACCTAGAGATTGAGAAACACCTCTAAAACCTTCGCAACTTACAGGGATAACAGACTTGCTGATTTCAGCAGTAGCTTTTTTAGAGCTTGCGTTGATGTCGTCACCGATTAGACCGATTGGACATTCTGATTGAACAGACACACCTTCAACAAGTGGGAAAAGTTTATTGATTTCAACTATACCTTGAACAAGTTTTTTGTCCCCGCCGAAAACGATATCTTTTTCTTGGAAGTCAGTTGTGAAGTTCATAGTTACATAAGTGTCAACGCCAGTTGTTCCTATGTAATAGTTTCTTCTACCACTTCTTGAGTATTGGCCACAACCAACAGGACCGTGAGATATGTGAACCATATTTTTGATAGGGCCCCATACAACGCCTCTAGAGCCTGCATAAGCACAACCTCTTTGGCTCATTACACCTGGAACAGTTTTTTTGTTAGACTGAACGCCGGCACATGTTTTTGTTTCATCTTCAGGGCTACCAACACCAAGGTGCTTCGCTCTGTTTTTAGCAGTTTTTTCAGGATAGCTTTTTAGAACTTCCTCAACAACCGCCTTCATTTCTGGTACAAGATTTTCCGGTCCCATGACGACCCCTTTCTTTTAATTATTACGCCGAACCGAACAAGTCCGCTTCGACTACGTTGGCCACTACGGCTCTAAAGCTAGCCGCACAAAGCGGCAGAACTTTTTGTAAAAATTATTTGTAGCTTACAGCTAGTGTTATTTGGTCTCTTGATTTATCAAAGAAATCAGCTATTTCGATAGCTTCAGCATCTTTATCTTGGCTTTTTGTAAGAGCAGCTATTTGATACTTGTTTGTGAAAGTCAAGTATTTAGCGTCTTTAGCGTCGTTTTCAACTTCAAAGTATTGAACAAGCGCTTTACCAAGTACAGTACCTACGTTTGTTATTGTTTTGTATTCATTGTTACCTGCATAGATTTTTACAGAAGCAACTTTGCTCATTGAGCCAGATACAGCTTCTTCTAGTTTTGCAAGAACTTTATCATCTGATATTTTGTTTCCTTCAGATGCAGGAAAGTGAAATCCAAGTACAAACATCTTTTTCTCCTGTTTTATTTTCGTAAATTGTTGCCAACGGGGAAACCCGTTTAGCGGTTTGGCTTATTAAGCTTCTGCTTTTTTACCTATATTAGCTTCATCAGCTGCTTCTTCGATACCGAATTCCATTAGAAGGGCTTCAAGATCATCCATCGCAAGTGGAGTTGGGATAACTTTTAGGTCGTTAGCTATGATTTTTCTAGCAAGTTCTTTGTACTCTCTAGCTTGGTTAGAAGTCTCAGCGTACTCAACAACTGTCATTCTTCTTAGCTCAGCATGTTGAACTATGTTGTTTCTTGGTACGAAGTGAATCATTTGTGTGCCAAGTCTCTCAGCAAGAGCGTTAGCAAGGTCGAACTCTCTGTCTGTCATACGAGCGTTGCAGATAAGACCAGCAAGTCTAACGCCACCAGTATTTGCGTATTTCAAAATACCTTTAGAGATGTTGTTAGCAGCGAACATAGCCATCATCTCACCAGACATAACGATGTAGATTTCTTGAGCTTTACCTTCTCTAATTGGCATAGCAAAACCACCACAAACAACGTCACCAAGAACGTCGTAAGATACGAAGTCAAGATCATCAGAGTATGCGCCATTTTCTTCTAGGAAGTTAATAGCAGTAATAACACCTCTACCTGCACAACCAACGCCTGGCTCTGGACCGCCTGATTCTGTACATTTAATCCAACCGCCTGTATTTTGCTCATCTTCAGGGTTGAATATAGAAGCACCTGGCTTGCAAACATCGTCAAGTTCTAGGTCTTCAACTGTTCCAGCTTTAGCAGCCATTTCCATAATTGTAGCTTGAGCTTTTTCATGAAGAATAAGTCTCGTAGAGTCAGCCTTCGGGTCACATCCTACGATTAGGATTTTTTTGCCGAAGTAGTAAGCCATAGCGGCTAGTGTGTTTTGGCTTGTAGTCGATTTACCGATACCGCCTTTACCGTAAAAAGCAATCTGTCTAAGTGCGCTCATATTGTTCTCCTTGTAAAAATTACGAAAAGAGTAGATACATTTTGCGTTCCGCAGATTTTTTTAGTTGAAAAAATTTTTTTATTTTTTATTTGAAGCTTTTATTTGCAGGGCTTGAGTAGGTAATTATATTTTTTGTGCGACTATTTTTGCCACACAAATACAAAAAATTTTAAAACAATCTACCCGCAATTCTTTCAAAATCCTCTTCTAATGCCTTAAAAAACTCGTCAAACAATCTTCTGCTTTTTCTTACTATTGCCATCTTGACCATCCTTTTTTAAAAAGTTGTCAAATTTTAGATAAATTTATTTTTTTTAGTTTAAAATATTGCAAATTGCAATTTTATGGAGGACAATATGACATCTTTTGAAGATATTGTAGAAAAATTAAAGGACATTATCTCCGCTACTGTAGGGGCTAAAAGGGTTTTTGACAAAGATGTGGCGACTGCACTCGGCGTTGAGCCTATCAATTTTGCAACAATGAAAAAACGAAACAAAATACCGTTTAAAGAACTCTCAGAGTTTTGCGCAAAGCAACGCATATCGCTAAATTGGCTATTATTTGACCAAGCGCCGGAGAGCCTCATAGACGCTACAAACAAATACTACGAAGTCAAATACTTAAGAGATGTTAGCGCATCTGCCGGTGGCGGAGCTGACAACTACGACGAAAATGCAGAACTTCTTACAATTCCGGAGAATTTTGTAAGTGCGATGGGCGGTGAAAAAAATCTACATAATATAGAAGCCATCAATGTAGCCGGAGATTCTATGGAGCCGACGCTCTCAGATAGGGCAATAGTATTTATAGATAAAGGAAAAACAGAGATAAAAAAGGGTGGGATATTTGCCATAGTCTCTGAGAGCGGAGTATTCATAAAGAGGTTAAACCAAAGAATAGATGGTAGTGTTGAGATAATTTCCGACAACAAAGACTATCCAGTGAGCATTGCCAGAGCTAACGATTTTGTAGTAATAGGTAAAGCGGTAAGTTCTTTTAATTCGATTTTTTGATTTTTTTTAGTCTTTTTACAAGGCTATCTCGCTTGTTTTTGGCAAGCGAGTCCCAATAGCGGCTTTGCGCCACCAAAGCGAGGCCGTCCGCCTCTATAAGCCTAACATAGCCATACTCACCGTCTTTTGAGAGGCCAAGCTCACTTTCGAGCGAGTCTCTAACAAACGTAAATTTAATTAGCCCATTTTTTACTGCGTACAAGGCGGCTTCATCTTCATATATTTTACTATCAAAGCTTCTTATTAGTTTTATTCCAAGCTCTTCATCTATTGCATCAGCAACGCTGCTGGCGTATTCTTTTGCGCTATCCCCAAGCGAAGAAGCCATCGAAAACTTGACTTCATTCGCAAAAACAAAAACCGGAAGCAATAAAAATAGGAGTTTTTTCATATTGGAAATATACCCCCCAAATCATCAAGCTCAACAACGTCGCCAAGATACTCTTTCAAAAATGGCTTACTTATAAGCTCAAACCCATCGTTTTCACGTCTATTGAACACCAACGTATGCCTGATATTGCGCTCATTCATAGCCGTATGCGACAAAATAGCATCATTGATACATCCAAGTCCTGAGTGTGACACAAGCACAGTATGGTCGGCACACTCTCCAGCCAAATCAATCATAAAATAATCACGGCTAATTGGAACAAAAAGACCTCCAGCCCCTTCCATAATAACAATATCAGCCACACTTTTGAGGCGTTCAAGCTTCTCTTTAATTAAGGAAACATCTATCTTTGCTCCGTTTGCCGCCATATAAGGAGCTGCTGGGAGTGAAAATTTATATGGGCATACATCATCTATTTGAAGATTGTCATTTTTGTAGAGTTCTTTGTAAGTTTGTAATAGCTTTGTCGCATCAAGCGGAATATCTTCTACGCCAGTCTCTATCGGCTTAAACGGAGCCGCTCGCAATCCCCTTGCGGCAAAAAGCTCCATTAGTTTGACACTCGTATATGTCTTACCGACATTTGTCCCCGTAGCAGTTGCGAAAATTGTCTTAGTCATTTAGATTTTGAACAAGCCTGCTGTATATTAGCATTACATTCGGATCGGTCATAAGGGAGACTTTACAGTCCTCTTTGCCGTCATACTCAATGTGTAACAAAATATCTTTTATAATGTTCAGTCTAGCTATCTTCTTATCATTTGCATCAACTATCATCCACGGCGTATACGGGGTGTGCGTACGGGCAAACATCTCTTCTTTTGCTTTCGTATATTCATCAAAATTCTTTTGCGCAAGCTCGTCTATCGGACTTATCTTCCATTTTTTTAGCGGGTCTTCCTGTCTTGACGCAAGTCTCTTTTCTTGCGTCTCTTTTTTGATTGATAGGTAATATTTGAAAAATATAATGCCATCATCAACAAGCATCTGTTCAAACATCGGAGCTTGTCTCATAAATCTTTGATATTGCTCTTTCGTACAAAAACCCATTACTTTCTCTACGCCGGCTCTGTTATACCAGCTTCTGTCGAATAGCACTATCTCGCCTGGATTTGGAAGGTGCGGAACATATCTTTGAAAATACCAGCTGTTCATCTCAGTGTCTGATGGTTTACCGAGCGCCACAACTCTTGCACCCCTTGGATTTAGATGTTGCGTGATAGTTTTGATAAGTCCGCCTTTGCCTGCTGTATCCCTACCCTCTAGTACGATAAGAATACGTTTGTTTTTCTCTTTCGCCCAGTTTTGCAATTTTACAAGCTCTATTTGCAGTTGTACGAGTTCGTCTTCGTAGGCTTTTCTGTCGACTTTCTTTTTCTTTTTATCATCGCCGTGCGGTGTTAGATCGTGGTGTTGCTCTTTGTCTTTTTTACTCATTATCTCTCCTTTTTGCCCATACAAGTAAGTCTGTGTCTACCATACGAGAGTGTAAGATTTTAAAACTTAAATCAATAGCACTTAAATCACAATTACCTGACATTTGAGGTGATATAAAAAATAGATAATGAGAGACTTGTTGTTTGCTGGCGGCAAGCATCCCCGCTCCACCCTCTATCATTACAAAATTGTAATATTTGATTGTGCTTATGCTATCACAGACTTTTACTTCTCTGTTTTTGACATCAAAAAGCGGTATATCTCTTTCAAAATTGTTATGTTTTGAGTATATGAGCACATTTGGGGCTTTACCGTTAGCAAATCTAGCATCAAGAGTAGGCTTATCAATGCGGACCGTATTTCCTCCTATAGCTAGCAAATCTATTTTTTCTCTCAGTCTGTGCACCAGACGAAACGACTCGTCGCAGCTTATTTTCCCGCCGCTTATCCGTCCGTTCATCGTCAAAGCCATCTTAAAAAACGTAAAATTACCGCTATTTTTCCACATAAAAAAAGGTTCTACAAGCTCATCGCATGCTTCATTTTTTTGTTTTACGACGGATATACCGCTATCTTCAAGCATTTTTGCGCCACCGATAGCCTCACTATTTTGCTCCATCGTTCCGATAACAACCGTCTTTGGCTTTAAGACGGACAAAAGAGCCGCACAAGATGGCGTACGTCCCTCGTGGGAGCACGGCTCAAGGGTTACATATATGTCGCATTCACAAAACATAGAAGCGGCATTTTGCTTCAAAAAATCATGGATTTCGTGCGATGATTTAAGCTTTGAGAGTTGTTCTTTTTGTTTTTCATCATTAGAGAGCACAAAAAAAGCGTATTTTAGAGCCTCTACCTCTGCATGAGGCAAACCAGCTTCTTTGTGCGCCTCGCAAGATATAAGAACGCCATCTTTTACGACCGCCGCCCCAACCGCAGGATTTGGATATGTAAGTCCTTGATATTCCCACGCCTTAGCGCAGGCAAGCTCCAAGAATTTTGTATTTACTTCCACTCAAAATAAGTTTTGGCTTTTGATATGTCGCCGAAAGATACTTTTGTTGCTCCGTCTTCACCGTCTATCTCATAGGCGTCACCATTTGCAGACAGAAGTTTACCTCTAAGTTTTGTTCCGTCTTTGAGGTTTATTTTGACGAGTTCACCGACTGATTTTGTGAAATGTTCAGGCCTTTTTAGATTTCTCTCAACTCCCGGAGAGCCCACCTCAAGATAGTATTTGTCTTTTACCGGCGGATTTGTATCGAGATATGGAGACAATACGGCATTAATGTCCGCACAAACATCGAGATCCACGCCACCGTCTTTTTGAATAGATACCCTGAAAATATGAGCATCTTCACCGCTTTTTACAAGCTCCGTATCATACAAAGTAGCCCCAAAACTTTCGACTATCTTTTTTATTTCGCTCTCTCTATCCATCTTTTCTCTCGTAACTTATTTTTTTCCGCTCAGAATCTGCTCAAGTCTCTTTTCCATCTCCAAAGAGTCGTCAAATTTGTAACTAAGCTTTGGCATCTTGGATATGGCGTCAGTCGCCGTGCAATAACGTGCTATATACGATGAGCTTTTTTTGAGTCCGGATAATATTCTTTGCTTTTGGCTATCCGAAAAACTTTCATCAAATATATACACAGTTGCGTCGCTAAGCCCTCTTGCGCTCTCCACCTTGACTACGCTAAGAGAGTTTAAATCCTCATTGCCAAGACTCCCTATCGCTTCGCCTATCAGCTCTGTCAGGGTTGATTCAGCCCTTAGAACTCTGACGCTTTTATCGGACATTTTACTCTGCGCTTTGCTCGAATACTGCGGCTTTTGTAACTGTTTTAAACGTCTCAATTACATCATTTTCCGCAAACTCATTGAAGCCGTCAACTACTATACCGCACTCGAATCCTGCTTTAACCTCTCTAACGTCGTCTTTGAATCTTTTTAGAGAACCTATCTTGCCTTCATATACGACATTGCCGTTTCTATGTATTTTAATATCTGCGCCTCTAGTCACAACGCCATCCGTTACCATACAGCCTGCGATTACTAGGTTTTTACCGACAGTAAATAGATTTCTAACCTCGGCCTTACCTACAGATACCATTTCTTTGATAGGCGATAGCATCTCGCCTACTATCACTTTGATATCGTCGATTAGCTCAAATATGACCGAGTACGTTTTGATTTCAACGCCATAATTATCTGCTTTATCTTTGATTGTCGTATTTGGCTTAACATTAAAGCCGATAATTAGTGTATTCTCACCCGCTTTTGCAAGCTCAACGTCACTCTCGGTGATACCACCGACTGCAGAGTGGACTAGATGTACCTTAACTTCTTCGTTTCTCACCTTTTCAAGGCTCGCCCTAATAGCCTCTAGACTACCTTGAACATCGGCTTTTAGAACTATATTTAGTCGTTTTAGCTTGCCTTCTTTGATGAGGTGGTGAAGGTCATCAAACGTCGCCTTCGTAGTTTTGGAAAGCTCTCTTTGTCTTTGGTGTTCTTTGATGTTTTCAGCATATTCTCTTGCAACTTTTTCATTCTCGACAGCAACAAGAACATCGCCTGCACCCGGAACACCGTCAAGACCGAGTATCTGCCCTGGCTCCGAAGGTGCAAGCTCTTTTAGATTTTTACCCATATCGTCAATGATTGCTCTCACTTTGCCGTAGTTTTGTCCCACAACAACCGTGTCGCCGACTCTTAGCGTACCGTCTTGAACAAGCACTGTAGCAACAGGCCCTCTACCTTTTTCAAGGGAAGCTTCTACGACTATCGCTTTTGCGTTTTTCTTAGGATTGCCTTTTAGCTCCATAATCTCGGCTTGGAGAAGTATCGTATCAAGAAGCGTATCTAGCCCCTCTCCTGTTTTTGCAGAGATATGAACAAACTCAAACTCGCCGCCCCACTCTACAGGCGTAATACCCATCTCAGATAGCTGAGTTTTCACAAAATCAGGGTTTGCCGACGGCTTATCTATCTTATTTACCGCAACTATGAAAGGTACTTTTGCATCTTTTATGTGGCTAATGGCCTCTTTTGTTTGAGGCATTACACCATCATCGGCTGCGACGACTATGATAGCGACGTCGGTTACCTGCGCACCCCTAGCCCTCATGTGTGTAAACGCCTCGTGCCCAGGAGTATCCAGGAACGTTATTTTGTGCCCGTTTTTCTCAACCATGTACGCACCGATGTGCTGCGTAATACCGCCGGCTTCGCCTTGCGCTACTTTAGCATTTCTGATTTTGTCAAGAAGCGTAGTCTTGCCGTGGTCGACGTGACCCATTATAGTCACGATAGGGGCTCTCTCGCCACCTTCGTGAACGTCTTGCTCTTCGTATTCTTTTAGGTAGTCGAATTCCTCAAGCGCATTTGATATGTTTACCGTGATACCAAACTCTTCTGCAAGTATCTCGATAAGGTCATTATCCATAAAATCGTTTTTGGTTTTCATAAGCCCAAGGTTAAATATCGCCTTAATCACTTCGCCAAGAGGCTTATTTATCTTTTCGGCAAACTCATAAACCCTAATATCTTCATTTATCTCTATTTCAGTCACTATCTCTTCTTTTATATCTTCAGGTCTTGGCCTAAATTTTTTCTTCTTTTGAGGCCTAGCCATATTTTGTGTATTTATTTTAGGTTGCGGCTTTTTGACGGCTACTTTTGCTTTTTGAGTCTCTGCCGTAGCTGTTTTTGTAGGTACGGCTTTCTCCTCTTCTTCCAAAAATCTATCTTGGATAGAAAAGTCAGGGAGCATAACAAGATCATCGCTATCTTCGTCTTTTTCGGCAAACTCTCTGTCTATGTTTATTTTTATGCCGTCAGGTTTTTTTGATACCTGAACAGGCTGAGGTTTTGGTTTTTTAGGTTGTTGCGGCTCTTTTAGCTTTGGTTCTTCTTTTTTTGGTTCTTCTACTTTTATCTCAGGCTTTATTTGTGTCGGGTTTGCTTTTTTGATTATCTCAAAGTTTTTCCTATCCCTTGGAGCTTGAGCTATACCTCTATCATTTTCACTCGTAGTTTGCGGCTTTGCTTCACTTTCTTTCAATTCAGGCTGTTTTGGCTCTGGTTGTTTTTCTACTACTGGTTGAGGCTTTGGCTTTGGCGCTTCAAACCCAGCCGGTCTTTCGCCTTTCATAAAAAAGTTCATTACTTTTTCGGCATCTTCCATTGTTATTGCGCTGGAGTGATTTTTTGCCTCTATCTTGAACTCGGTGCATATATCTAAAACCTCTTTCGGCTTTATTCCAAGTTCGTCGGCAATCTCTTTTACTTTTACCTTATTGTCCATCAAAAATCGCTCTCCTTTAGTTTTGCGCAAATCGTCTCAGCATCTGTTTTTGGAATTTTTAAAAACGAAGATAATCTTTTTGTAAGTTGTTTTGAATCCAAACACTCCGTACACAAATAAAAACTTCTGCCCGACTTAGTAAACTCTTTTATGTTCCCGTCTATGTACTGAAGTCTCTTTAGCTCGCCCTGCAAAAAGCGGTTTCTGCAAACGATACACATTCTAACGGGATTATGTTTGTTCATACTATTTGCCGAATTCTACCAAAAATTTGCTTTTTAGCTTTTTTGACAAATAAGTCCATCATTATCAAAACTCATAATCTCAACCCTGAAAAATCCAAATGCGCCCTCAAGTGCCCTTTTAACCCTCTGCGCATCGTCGGCATACGTCATACTAAAAAAAGATGAGCCGCTACCGGAAAGTGTGCTCATAAGTGCTCCTTGCTCAAGAGCTATGCGCTGAACTTCAAATAACTCGGGGAGGTTTTTCATCCTAATGTCTTGGTGGAATTTATCTTTTGAGGCGACACGGAGCATATCATAGTTTCCGGCAAAAAGCAGAGCCGACAGTAACGATGAACGAGACAGGTTGTAGACAGCCTCTTCCTTGCTGTATTTTTTCGGCAAAGCACCCCTTGAGTGGTTGGTTGACATGTGAACGTTCGGTATTACTATAACTGCCTTCAGAGAATCTGGCATATCTTTTTTAATGCTAAAAACCCTCGAATTCTCAACAACCGCAACATTAAAGCCACCAAATACCGCCGGGGTTATGTTGTCTGGGTGCGGCTCATATGTAAGAGCTATATTTAGAGCTTTTTCTTTTGATATTTCGACGCCTGCCATTTCATAGGCCGCTTTTACTGCGGATACTATCGTAGCAGATGAGCTTCCAAGCCCTCTTGAAATAGGTATATTGTTGGCAAACTCAAATCTAAAGCTCTCTTTTTTGCCGGTTATGTTTTTGTACTGTTCGTTAAATATGCTGACAAAGATATTTCCGCTTTTCATACGGACACTATTTTTCCCCTCGCCCCTTATTGATACGCTAAAAAACTTTGAGCGTTTAACATCAACTTCATTTCTTAAGGAAAGGGCAACACCAAGGGTGTCAAAACCGGGGCCCATATTTGCGCTAGTTGCGGGAACAGAAAAAAACAAATTTATATCCTTAATATCAAACTGCCGGAAGCACAAAAGCAGGCTCTGCGGAGCTGCCAAAAGCCTCAAAATCAAATGTTAGCGGTAAAGTCACGTCGCCCATTTCAGGGGCATTTTCAAAAACTTTTAACGATATTCTACCAGTCTCATACACAAAATAACTATTGCCAAATGCTTTTATTGGCGTATTGCCGTTAAACTCAAATGGAGCGATGCCGTAAAACGGGATTTTTTTGACTATTGATACGCTCTTTATTGATACGTATGCAATTTTTAAGGACATGTGATTGCCTGGGCCACTCGTATAATACATCTCATTTGGCATGTACTCTTTGAGCGCTTCGTCTATTATTATCGGCAAGACATCGCTAGCCTTGCCCTCCTTCTTATACTCTTTTTTCAGCTCACCATACTCATATACACCAAGCCTAAAAGGGGACGAAACCGTCAAAAACAAAAACCTTATCAAGCTTTTGCCATCTCCAAAACCGCTTCGCTCTCTTTTTCTTTATCTATATGAAGCTCTACTATTTCATAGTTTTCAGCACTCTCAAGGAGTTTTTTCGTCAATAGATGGTTTAGTTTGTGGCTTCCTGCACTTGCCTCGTAATGCCCGATAAAATGCGAACCCAAAAGAGTCATATCGCCTATTGCGTCTAGTACTTTGTGGCGGACAAACTCATCGTCAAATCTGAGTCCTTCAGGGTTCAGTATTTTATGCTCATCAAGAACTATCGCATTCTCCAAACTCCCGCCCTTCGCAAGACCAATCGAACGAAGATATTGCACCTCTTTCAAAAAGCCAAACGTCCTAGCTCTACCTATTTCCTCTTTGAAGTTTTCTTTTGTAAACACAAATTCATATTTTTGGACTTGTATCATCGGATGGTCAAATTTTATCTCATAGCTATACTTGCATTCATCTGCGGGAGAGAGTCTCACAAACTTATCACCCTCTCTTACCTCCACCGCTTTTTTTACGACTATTACTTTTTTTGGAGCTTCAAGCTCTTTTAGCCCAGCCTCCTCAAGAAGCATGCAAAAAGCGGCAGATGAGCCCTCCATTATCGGCACTTCGTCGTTATCTATAACTATTCTGAGATTGTCTATTCCGCTTGCCGATATAGCCGACATCAGATGTTCTATTGTAGATATAACCACGCCGTCTTTGCCTATTACCGTGGCCATTTTTGTATCCACTACGTTTTCAGGCTTTAGTTCGATAGTCTTTGCAGCGTCCTCTCTATAAAACACTATACCGCTTCCAGCCTCTTGCGGCTCCAGACGAAGCTTCACGACAACCGCCTTGTGCAGACCGATACCTGAGAGCTCAACTTGTTTTGCTATCGTAGTTTGCTTCATCATACATCCTTTATGGAGAGCTTGCCGTCAAACGTCACAAGCTTTATTTTTCCGTTTAGAGCATTTTTATCTATCTTTGCCCCCTTGAGACTTACTGAGCCTTTGCCGATGTTTTTTAGCATCACATAGTCACCGCCTACGTCGACATCACCGTCTACGACATCCAAAATCACGGCGTTTCCACTGGTTTTTACCCTAGCTCCGCTATTTATTCTACCCATAAGCGTAACATCGGAGTCCGTATTTATATCCTCGCCGCTTCTAAGATTTCTAGTCAAGGTCAAAGTCTTTGAAACAGCTTGAGACGGCTTTGGAGCTTCCACTTTTTCATCTAGAGGGAGCTTAGCTTGAGGTTTTACGGGTTGTTTTTTTGGCGTTTCTGGTTTGACCTCAACCGGTTTTGGTGCTTCTAACTCTTTTTCGACTATAGGCTTAGGTTTTTGCTCCTCTTCGATACGAGGGGCAAGCTCTTTTTTGAAAGCAAGAGCCGACTCATCGCATTCGCCCATTGCGGCATAGCACAGCCCCCTTTTTTTGCACTCCTTGGCAAATACTCCCTTTGCATCACCTTTTAAAAGCATCAGAAAGCCGTTTAAAAGTATGCTATTTTTGTCCAGATAAGCCTCAAACTCCGCTATATTGTCGCACTCTATCTCAAATACACGGACACTCTTTTGTTTTACTTTCATCTATTTCCTGCCAGCGATGATGATTTTTGCGTCTTCAATGACTTTTGTTACGTTCAGTTTTATCCAATTCGCATCCAGCCACTCAAGCGGTCTGACCTCTACGCCCTGAATAACAACGCCATAGTGTAGATGGTCGCCAAACGCCAGTCCGCTCATGCCTGTTTTTGCTATCGGCTGACCTTTTTGTACCATATCGCCCTCTTTTGCCAAAAATGAACTACAATGCCCATAGAGCGTAAATAGCCCAAGTCCGTGGTATACAACCGACATATTTCCGTAAATACCGTTTGGTGCGGCGAATATTACGATGCCGTTATTTGGGGCGACTATAGTATCCTCTTTGACGCTAGCAAAATCAACCCCCTTATGGTATGACTGACTGATAACGTCATTGTTTAGGTGATAGCTTCTATGGTCGCCAAAACTACCGACGACGGAGGCTTTTTTGATTGGCAAAAACGGCTCGCTAAAATAACTATCTACGACGTTATCTCCTATCCTGCTTGTTATTTCGCCGATTAGCTTCTCGTTTTCACCCCTCAAAGTATTGTTTACATATACAAATCTATCAAGCGGCGTAGTCTTTGCGTTCACCTTCATAGACGATGAGAGTTCAACAATTTTTTGATTCAAAAAGTCATCTTTTAGCATTAGTTTTGTGTCTTTGTAAACGACATTTTTTTGGAAAAAATCAATCGGCGTATACGTCTCATTTCCAGCCATATCGGTAGCCAATACGGATGCCGAGAAATTATCATCCGTCAAGGGCCAAGCGATAAGGGCTATATAAAACCCTTTTTTGATAAACGGCTGTGCTTTAAAGATTTTACCGGAAGCGGTTTTTACGGCTACGCTTTTTAGGTTTTCGTCCCTAGCCTCAAAAACGACGGTTGCGCTCCCGCCTTTCGCTATTCCATATGAATTTGCTATGACAGACGATGTTGGCGGAGTTATGTCGCACACCACCTGCACTTCAGTCTCTAGTTTGTTCGGTCCAAAAAATCTCCATAGACTTCTATCTTCGGCTTTTAATATTATCTTTGCATTTGCGCTTGTCGGCAAAAACGCATTTTTGGGATAGGTGAGCGTCAAATTAAGCTCTTTTTGCCCTTTTGTCGCCTCGCCTTCCGCCAATACCGTAGTTTTCCCTTTTTCCTCAACCTCTATTTTGTACTTACCGAGGGCAACGTTGTCTGTGAGCTTCACTTTTAGCGGTGTTTTGAAATTCCAATATACAGTCGTATTGAGGTCTGTCGTAGGTTTTTCTCTCTCAAATACAGGAGATAAATATACAAACAAAACGATACCGATGACCGCCAAGAAGGCGCCCGCTATCCATAGTAGTTCTTTGCTTTGTCTTCTTTTGTCGTACATACCGCTTATCCTATATTATTTTCTATTGTTTTTGCTATCTCTTGCACATCGCTCAAAAAATCGTGCTTTATCGCTACCGTAAAACCTGCGGCCTTGATATGCCCGCCTCCGCCGTATAATGACGCTAATTTATTTACGTTTATGTCGCTTTTACTTCTCAGTGAGCCTCTTATCGTACCGTCTCGCTGTTCCCTTAAAAACAAGCTTACCTCAACGCCGCTTACGCTTCTTGCGCTCTCGGCCGCTCCATCCGCCTCGTCGTTCATTGCGCCGGTCTCTTGCGCCATTGCGTCACTCATATAAACAAACGCCATCTTTCCACCGCCCATAAGTGTAAGTGTTGATAGTATTTTTGAGTGAAGTTTTATTTTTGAAAGAGGCTCGTTTTGGGTCATTAACGTGGCTATTTCAGATGGATTCACGCCACGTTCAGCCAAATATGCGGCGTCAATAAAAGCTCTTTTGTCCACATTGTCATAAGCGAAAAACCCAGTATCGCTGACAAGGGCGGTATATAGACAAACAGCTGCCTCTTTTGTAGGCTCTATTTTCAAATCTCTCAAAAGCTCCAAAACGACGCTGGCCGTACTAGCAGCAGTCGGGTCAACAATATCTATATCGCCGTAAAGCGGATTCGATGCGTGATGGTCTATATTGATTATTTTGTACGCACCATCTTTTAACGACAATCTATCTTTGTTGCCACAATCAAAAGCTATTACAAGGTCTGCATCTGAGGGAAATATATCGCTAACCAGCTCGTAGCCGTAAAGAAACGATAAGTTTTTTGGCAATTGCGTAGCATTGTACACGGTGCTATTCTTGCCTTGCAGGCTTAGCGAATGCAAAAGCCCAAGCGCAGAGCCCAGAGTATCGGCGTCTGGATTGACGTGAGTAGCGAAAACTATGGAGTTTGATTTTTGTATCAAGCCGAGGGCTTCTTGCAAGATAAAACCTCTGAATTTTATGAGGATTTTAACAAACGGGGGCTTATTTTTTTGCGTTTAGCCTCATAACGTACACGAGTACTTCCGCAACGGCTTGATACAGGCTATCAGGTATAAACTCTTCTGGTTTTACCTTTGCGTAAAGCTCTCTTGCCAACGGTGGATTTTCTACTATCGGAATATTGTTAGCGAGCGCTATCTCTTTGATTTTGAGCGCTATATTGTCTACGCCGCTAGCTAGCACCTTTGGAGCGACATCTCCTTCTTCGGCCTTATATCTGATGGCCACGGCGTAGTGGGTCGGGTTTGTTACGACGACGCTAGCCTGTGGAACGGAAGACATCATCCTTTTTTTGAACATCTGAAACTGTAGCTGGCGGATTTTACCCTTTATTTCAGGGTTTCCCTCCATATTTTTAAACTCGTCTTTTACCTCTTGCTTAGTCATTTTGAGATTTTTGAAGTACTGATACCTAGTCCAAAACAAATCTATCGCCGCAAAAATAAAAAATACACCGAGCATAATGAGTGCTATTTGAACGGCCTTATGCACAAGCCAGTCTATCTGATCGCCAAGACTAAAAAGCGCAACGGTGGGAAGCTCTTTGATATAGCCCAAAAAGTAATAGTATCCTACGCCAAATGCGGTGAAACTTTTTAGGGTAATTTTTAGCCCTTCTACTATTTTTGCGACCGATACTAGATTTTTAAAACCGCTGATTGGGTTTAGTTTGTCCAACTTAAACTGGAGAGGTTTGGAGGTGAAATTGAGCCCAAACTGCGCTACGTTACCTATGATTCCGGCCACCATAATGACTGCAATAATAGGCAAAAGAGCGATCAAAAAATTTTTCATAGTCAAAATAACTATCTCGAATATAAGCTCTCTGGTTAATGGTTTTCCGATGAGGGATACGTAGAAATTAAAAAGTCTCTGGACATGCTCTGCGGCAAAACCGAACAAAAATATAAGCGTAGGAATAGCGACAAGCATACTGACCCACGCCGCCGCATCAGCACTTTTTGGTACGTTCCCGTCCTTGCGCGCATCTTCAATGCGCTTACTGGTGGGCTCTTCGGTCTTTGACTCTTTGTCTTCCGCCAACTAATATCCGTCTTATATGAATATTTTTGGCGGAATAAAGGCTTTTAGGATACCTTTGAACTCTTCGTCCAATTCCACTTCAATCAAAGATGATTTTTTAACATCTATGGATACAGGCACTCCAGATGCGAGAATACTTGACAAGATAGCCGAAAAATCAGGCTCATGCCCTACAATAGCTATTAACTCGCCACTCTCATCGGCTAGCAATTTTTTAAAGCTATCAAAAGTAGCCCCAGGGTTCAAAAACGGGCTCTCCGTCATTCTGACGCCCTTAAAGCTCTTTGACAAAAGCTGCGCCGTCTCTTTGGCTCTCAAAGCTTGCGACGTGTATATCACGCTTGGAGCATTGTATACTTTTGAAAACTCTTTGAATAGTTTTTTTGCTCCGATTATCCCTTTATCGCTAAGGGGTCTTTCCATATCGTCTCTCAGCCAGCTAACTCTGCTTAGCGCAGGTGCGTGTCTTATGAACAAAACTCTCATATTTACTCTCCTCTCATAGAAAAATCAAGCCAAACGGACTGATGTATGATTCTGCCTATGCTGATAGCGTCAGCGCCACTTTTTGCGTACAAACCGAAATTTTCGAGGTTTATATTTCCGCTACATTCTATCAAAATCTTATTGTTGACCTCATTTCGATAGCCTACAACCTCAGCCACACCCTCCGGCGACATATTATCGCACATCACTATGTCAACCCCAAGACGGACGGCTTCTTTGGCGGCCTCAACGCTTTCACACTCCACCTCTATGTTTGCCGTAAAGGGTATGCAGACCCTTGCCGCTTTCAGATATTCACCCAAATCATCTATCGCTTTTAAGTGTGTATCTTTTATCATCAGAGCGTCATCAAGGCCAAAGCGATGATTTGTCACGCCGCCCATCCTTGCCGCATACTTCTCAAAGACTCTCATTCCGGCTCTTGTTTTCCTAGTATCCAGCACTTTTATCCCGTGCTCTTTGGCAAGTTTTGCAAAAATATTTGCGCTTGTAGCTATGCCGCTAGCGTGCTGAAGCATATTAAGAAGAGTCCGCTCTAGCTTTAGTATGTCGGTATTGTATCCGCTAATCGACAAGAGTTTTTGCCCCTTTTCTATCCCGTCACCGTCATTTACAAAAAACTCAGCCTCAAGCTCAAACATAGAGAGCAAAACATCGGCATACTCCCATCCTGCAAATACACCGTCATCTTTTGAGATTACGTTTGCTTTGTAGGGAGCTTTTGCGATGGTCCTCTCAAACAAATCGCCCCTGCCGACGTCTTCATCAAGGGCATTTTTGACAAATTCGTATTTGTTCACTTCGTTATTTCCAACATCTTATCGAGAGAGGCTTTGGCCTTTAGTCTCGTATCTTCGTCCAAAATTATTTCGTTGTATGTCTCGCCACTTTTGATAGCCACAAGCAAGTTGTATACATCATCCAGCGTCGTCTCGTTCATCGTCGGACACTCAGGTTTTGTAGACGACAAAACGTATGTGTTTTTGCTTCTTAACCTGTTTACCAGATTAAATTCCGTACCGACGGCTACCTTTTGCTCTATATCTAAGCCTTGCACGTATTTTAGGATTTGAGAGGTAGAACCGACAAAATCGGCTTTTGCGACCACCTCAGGCGTACACTCTGGGTGAACAGCTATCAATATATCAGGATATTTTGCACGGTAAAACTCTATATCCTCGACCGTGAAAAGCTGATGGATAGAGCAAAAACCGTCATAGCAAATCACATCACACTCCGCCATATTTTGCCCGTCTCCAACAACGCAAGATTTGAGCCCCATCTTGTCTGCAGTATTGACCCCTAAGCATCTATCTGGAACAAAGAGTATTTTTTTGCCGCTTTTCATAGCGTACTTGATGATGGTATCGGCGCTAGAGCTTGTACACACCACACCTCCCATCTCCGCCACTTTTGCTTTCACGTCCGCATTTGAATTGATATATGTAAGAGGGAAAATGTCATCTTTTTTTATCCCAGCCGCTTCCATCTTGGTAACAGTCTCGTCAAAATATGCGCTATCTATCATCCTAGCCATAGAGCAGCACGCCATACGGGGCATATATACTTTTTTTTCTGGCGATAGTATCTTCACGCTTTGCCCCATGAAGCCGACTCCACAAAATACGACTATTTTTTTGTCAGACTCCATACACCTTCTAGCAAGCTCTAGGCTATCACCAGTAATATCGGCCATCTCAAATACTTCGTCTCTTTGATAATAGTGCGCCACAAGCAATACGCCAAGCTCATCTTTTAGTTTTAAAATTTCTGCTTTTTTATCCATATCTTCCACGTTTTTCCTAACTTGAAAACGGATTGTATTTACCCCTTGCTTAAAGATGTTGTAACAAAAATACTGTTACCCTTGCCTCTTTAAAACTAAGTTACCAAATGAAAATATGGATGGATTAATGGAAGCTCTAAACAATATAAATGTTATTTTCTACATTGCCGCATACCTCATCGGAGCAATCCCTTTTGGAGTGATATTTGCCAAGCAATTTGCCGGCGTTGATGTCAGAGAAGCCGGTAGCAAAAGCATAGGGGCTACCAACGTCCTAAGAGTCGTAAAAGAAAAAGATCCCGCCCTAGCCAAAAAACTAGGAGCTATGACGCTAGCGGCGGATGCGCTAAAAGCCATTGTGCCACTGGCAGTGGCGGCTCTTATCTTCAAACTTGACGTATCGGCAATTTGGGGGATGGCTGTTCTTGCGGTGCTCGGGCATTGCTTTAGCCCATATCTAGGCTTTGAGGGCGGCAAAGGTGTCGCTACGGCGTTTGGAGCTCTCGTTTTTTTAGCCCCGCTCAACTCACTCATAGCTCTTGGATGTTGGTTTGTGGGGGCAAAACTGCTCAAAATCTCATCGCTATCTTCGCTTATGGGGCTTGTCGGGCTTCTTGTGTCTTTTTGCATGCCTATTCCGGTCGTGTTCGACGCAGGCAGTATGTCCCCAGTCGTCATCATAGCTATACTCGTGGTCTACAAGCATATCCCGAACATCCTCAGGCTGATTGGCGGCGAGGAGAAAAAAGTCGTATGATGACGCTAGTCATAGAAAACTTCGGCTTTGAGTGCATAGTCGGCATACTAAAAGAGGAGCGGACAAAACCGCAAAAAGTGGAAATAACCGCAAGCATAGAGTACGCTCACGAAAAACACGGTTTTTTGGACTATATGAAAGTTTGTCGTGAAATAAAGCGGGAGTTTAGCGCAAATAGGTTTCGGCTATTGGAAGACGCCGTAATCAGCGTCTGTAACACCCTCAAATCCAAAAACCCACAAATCCTCAAAATCAACATCAAAATACTAAAACCGGAGGTCAGGACGGACGCAAAAGTCGGCGTGGCTTACGAGAGAAGTTTTTTATCCGAATAGTTCGGCGTGATTGCCCACTTCGATAAGGGCTAGCTCCAAAACATCCTCGGCGATTCTATAAACAAGCAACAAATCAGGTTTTACATGACACTCTCTACACCCTACAAAATTACCGACAAGCGCATGATCTTTATATCTTGGCTCTAGCGTTTCGTCTTCGGCAAGCCTAGCTACCACTGATAAGACCGCATCTTGCTCTTTTGAGCTTAGTTTTTTAAAACCTTTTTTGAATGAGGAAGTACGAAATATCGAGTATTTCAAGAGAGCAAATCTTTTTTGAGCTCATCCATGGAGTCAAACTTTTTGCCTTTTTTTGCCGCTAACTCGTCAAGCGCTTTTTGCATCCTATCTGTCGGTACTTTGAGCTCAAACGGTATGGAGTGCGTCATTGCAACTTGCTTGCAAAACAGATTGATACCGTCAGAGAGACTCATACCGTATTGCTTGAATACTTCCGCCGCTATCTCTTTGGTATCACTATCTAGCCTTATGCTTGTACTAGCTCTCATGCTATAGCCTTTTTATTTTTTGTGTTATTGTACCCCGTTTGAGGTAAATAGTAAAATAAAAAGTAGCATGCCCCTTTTTAACCTAACAAATGAGTAAGAAGGTTGAATACATGACAATGTTTTACAAAAATACACTTGAACTTTTAAGCCACTCTTTGCAATTAATATAATCAGGAATTTGCGTCTTTATAATACTCCAAAACCTATCGCTATGATTATGCTCTATCAGATGCGCAAGCTCATGAACGATTACATAATCTATCGCATGAAGCGGCGCTTTTACAAGATGCCAGTTGAGTATGATGTTGCCGTCTTTTGTGCAACTTCCCCACCGTTTTTGCATATCCAGTATTTTTATAAAGCCGCATTTGACACCCATCTGATTTGCGTATTTTTCAACCCTACTTACCAGCTTTTCTTTTGCTTTTAGTCTATACCACTTTGCAAAGAGTATTTTAGCTCTATCACTGTCTTCTGTATGTAAGACAAACTTATTTCTCTTAAACGCCAGACCTCTCTCATCTGAGTTAGTCACATCAAGCCTGTATTTTCTACCCAGATACCAAAACAGCTCTCCCGAAATAAACTCTTTTTGCTTTACCGCTTCTGAGGAATTTATCTTTTTCGTCGTTTTGTATATCCAAAAGCTTTTTTTTTCGACTATATTTTGTATCTTCGCATCGTCTAGGTCGCAAGGCGCTAGCACTTCTAGTTTACCGTCAGGCGATATTTTTAGAGATAGCGTCTTGCGCTTATCGCTTCTTGTGATTTTATAATCTAGCGTCATTTTTGCGCTCTTCCGCAATTTCCACGACTTGCATAATAATACTTTTATAGTTTGTGACTATTTTTTCTATACCGCAATACTCTTTTGACAGTAGAGCTTCTTGTAACTCTTTTTGAAGTCGCAATCTTGCTGGCTTACTATCCCAAAAATACTTGGCGCTCGTTTCCCTCTCTATTATTTCGCCTATATCTTTTGTCAACGCCACGCAAACACCTATTTCATCTTCGCTCAAATCCTCAAGCTTGCCAAAAACCTCTTTTGCAAATAGATTAAAATACGGCTTTTGATGTTTCGGTAGTCCGTAGCTTGTATCTTTTTCTTGTTGTTCTAGCTTTTTTCGTAGTTCTTCTAGTTTTTGGTATATCTCATTCCAATTTTCTTTGAATTTCTCCAAAATATCTTTTAGCATTTGGACAAAAGCGCCGTATAGCGTCGGGTCGTAAGGCATATTGACTTGCAAATACTTTGTGAGAGCTCTTTCTATCTCAGCCGCTTTTGCTTTTGAGCTTTTGCGGCTTTGTACTTTTTTGACAAACTCGTCGCTGAGTATCTCTATAGGTTTTACCTTTGTCTCGATGCCTAGAGATATGAGGTATTCGTCTATTATCGCTTGAAGCTTTTTGGAGTTTATTTTGATACTGTCGTCAAACTCGTATTGCATAGCCTGAGTATGCAGGGCGCTTAGTTTTTTGAATGTCGCCAGATACTCCAGCGCTCGCTCGGACGGATATAGCTGGTCTAACAGTTTGTCATACTCTCTAAAAAGCGTCAAAAACTCGTATCTAGTCTCTTCCTCGTAAAACATCTCATACCATGTTTGCCAGTCGTCGATAGGCACGCCTTGAGATTTTATAAACTCGGCTACTTTTTTATTCAGCTCTTTTAGCTCCGACTCTATCCTGTCGATGTCCCACAGGCTTACTTCGATTTCGCTCTGCTCTTTTTGGTCGTATATATCAAGCGCTTCTTTGAGGTGATTGCCTATGCCTATGTAGTCTACGACAAACCCTACCGTCTTGCCCTCGTCGTAGACACGGTTTACCCGTGCTATCGCTTGGAGCAGGTTGTGCCCTTTTAGCACTCTGTCGATGTACATTACCTGCTCTATTTTTGCGTCAAATCCCGTTAGGAGCATATTGTTTACGATGAGGATACATATGTCGCCGCTTATATCCTCTTTTTGTTCGCCGTATCGCAGGTTGAAGCTTGTAGTTATGGTGTCCTTATCTCTTTTGGCATACTCTTTTATCTCTGCATTGTCCGAGTTGGTGATGCCCGATATTACAATGTCTGCTTTTATTTGCGGCGCTTTTTTTGCCAGTATATCGTCGATGATTTTTTTGTATGTGACGGCAGCGGCTTGGCTGGGTGCGACTATTTGGGCTTTGTAGCCGTTTGGTTGTACATGCGTCAGATAGTGTTCTATCATATCCTCGGCTTTTGCCCTTATAGTCTTTGGGCTCTCCAAGTACGCCTTTTTTATCTCGGCATTTAGCCCTTTGATATTGTCGCTCTCGTCGTCTTCTATCTCTAGCCCCTCATAGATGTCTACTATCATCCCCTCTTTTATGTCCGTCTTGTGCGCTCTGCCTTCATATACTATGCGTAGCGTCGTACCGTCTTCGATGGACTCTTTCATCGTGTACTTATCTATATAGTCTTTAAAAAACTTGTCGCTCTTGTCTATCGGAGTGCCTGTATATCCTATCCACACGGCATTCGGTGCGGCTTTGTTGATGTTTGAGCCTAGGGATTTGTAGATGCTTCTATGCGCCTCGTCCACCATGATGAGGATTTTTTCGCTTTTGTTTAGCACTGGAAAGACCGAAGCCATATCCCTCTCTTGAAATTTTTGCACCATCGCCATGATTATATTTGAAGCGTCGCTTTTGATGAGCTCTTTTAGGTCTGCGATACTATCGGCGGTATTTACCCTAGTGCCTATCTTGGAGGCTGTTTCGCCGAGCTGTGTCTCTAGGTCTGTTCGGTCGTTTACTAGCACTATCTTCCAGTCGTCAAACTTGCCCGTCGCATACATCGCACGGATGAGAAACATCATCGTAAGACTCTTACCGCTCCCTTGCGTATGCCAGATTAGTCCGCCTCTCTCGTCTTTATCCTTGCCTTCAAGCAGTCTTGAGATGGCTTTTTTGACCGCTCTATACTGCTGATAGCGGCAGACTACTTTTTCTACCCCTTCGCTCTCGCTACTAAAGACGGTAAAGCTCTCAAATATCTCTAGTAGATTTTTTGGATTTAGTAGCCCGTATATGAGCCTATTTTGGTCGTTTGGAGCTCCAGCACCTTTTGGCAGGTCGTCCAGACTCATCGGATACGGGTCTGCCCACCTCCAAAAGCTCTTGAGGCTTTTTGCCGTGATAGTGCCAAACTTCGCCTCATTGGTATCCGTAGCGACCAAAAGGTGATTAAAATAAAAGCTCCCTGTTTCCCTTTTTCTTGCCGCTTTTTAACTCTGCGTAGTTTTGCAAGTCGGCAAATGCGTCTTCTAAGACATTTTTGCCTGCTTTTGGGGCTTTGGCCTCTATGACGACGATGGGTAAGCCGTTTACAAATAGCGTGATGTCGGGATAAAACCTATCATCCACCCCTTTGGCTTTTACCCCTAGCTCGCTTACGGCTATGAAACTATTGTTTGACAAAGTCGCGAAGTCCATATACCGCACAGTCGGGCTTTTCTCCCCCGTGAGCTTGTTTTGGGCGACGCTTGCCCCTTTGAGCAGCAGCTCAAATATTCTCGTGTTGTTGTCTATAAGCCCCCTTGACGAGTAGCTAGTGAGCCTACCCATACACTCGGATATTTGCTCGTCGTCTAGGAATGGATTGATGGTTTTTAGCGAGCTAGCCAGCACGGAACCCATGACGACATCAGCGAAGCTCTCTCTATAGCTATCGGCTGGCTTTTGGGCGAAGCGGCTGAGTCTGATTACCTGCCAGCCCGTACGCTCCAGCTCGTCCAAAAAAGGCTCATGGACAAAACTATCTTCTCTCATTGCTCACTCCCTAGTAGATGATTTACTCGCACGCTACCGCTTAACAGGTCTTGCATCATGGCGGCTTTTAGCGATTTTAGCTTGTTTAGTTTTTGGTTTGCTTTTTCTATTTTTTCGTCTTGAGATGAGAGGATTTCGGCTATTTTTTGTTGTTCTGCAAAAGGTAGAATTTTTATTTGTATATTTTCAATAGTTTTCTTAGCAAGACTTGGAACTCCAGAGGCTTCATTGTAACTTCTCCAGTCGATTCCCAAAAATATAAAATATAGAAAGCTTGGCAAAATGCCGATGAAAGAATGTGTATAAAACAATGTATCAACAGTCCAAAATTTACCTTTTAGAAGCATTGGATTGTCTATCGTGCCCTTTCTTCCTATGCAGACACTTTCGCCGTTATGCAAAAAACTATCCACAGCCGAAATCTGCCCGCCAGTCCCATAAACTGGATATACGCCAGTCTTAAGATGTCTATAGTCCCTGCCGTTACCTACGGTCAATACTTTTCCGAGTCTTACAACATCCCACTCCTGCGGTATGTCGCCGAGCGGTGAGGGTTTGAATTGGTGGGTTTTTGGGTTTCGTATCTTGCCGTTTTTGTCTATGCCGTAGGCGAGCAGGTCTTGCATCAGCGCCGTTTTGATGCGCTTCTCTTTTTCTACAAGCTCACCAGCCGACTCTATGGCACTATCTATCTCGCTTAGTATCTCGGCTATTTTTTGTTGTTCTTGTTTCGATTTTGGAATTAAAATCTCAATTTTCCCAAACTCTTTTTTATTTACAGTTGGAACAACTTGCAATCCTGCAATCGTGTTTAGTTGATTTTTACTATGTTTTAATACATAATAGATAAATTCACTATCAACAAGGTCATAGCAAATAATCGCATTTAGTTGCTGGTTGGTTGCTAATTCTTTTTTCGCAATCGCAACCTTTCCAAGCTCGCCGATACATGTGACTAGTATTGATTTTTGAGGTAATTTTCTTGTTTGATTAAAACCACTTTGTGTGAGCGATTTGATAGTATTGCAAACATACTTATTGTTATTAATATCAGCTGGACCAACAAAAGGATAGTTACCGCCGTAGTATTTCTCTATTTGCGTATCAGGGGTTGAACCAGTAATAATCTCTCCAATCTGTGAAAGATTTTTCCAAATCCATTCGCTCATCCGATATACCCCAAAGCTCTCAGGTAGCCGTCTATCTTACTCTCGGCTTTTTTTAGCTCATCTTCTATGTGTCTGAGGCTCTTTTTGTACTTTTCGCTTAGGTTGTCAAAGATTTTTACCAGAGCGCCCAGCTCCTCTTTTAGACTTTTGTCCAGCTCGTTTTGGATGAGGGCATGGTGCTTGTTTAGCGTCAGCTCCTTCGCCTCTTCATGCGTCAGTATCGGCGTCTCAGATATGAGTACTTTTATGGCTGACTCTTTTTTCCTTGCCTCTTTTTGTTTTGCTTCTAGTTTTTTTAGCTCTTTTGGCTTGTTTTTGTTTGCCTCTATCTCTAGCGCTATGTTGCTCAGAGCCTCGACTATCTTTTCAACTTCTTCCGCTGTGCCGTAGCGTTTTATCTCTAGTTTTAGCTTTAGCGTGTGCTCCGCCTCTTTTTTTTGTGCTTTTAGCTCTTTTATCTTTTTTTCTAAGTTTTCTATTTTCTCATGCGCCGCTTCATATCCAGCTCTCTCGGCTACATACTCGGCTCCCTCCTCGTACTCTAGCCGTTTGATTTCGCCTTTTAGATACTCTTTTGCGCTTTTTGCGTCTTTGTCGCTATCCTCTTCACTCTCATACTCCACCTCATCTACCGCCTCGGCTAGCTCCGCCTCGCTCATAGATATTTGCCCCTCTAGGCTCTCTATACTCTCTTTTTCTGTCCCGAAAAATACATCTGTGAGCATCTCATCATCCAGTAAGCTCTCGTTGAAGCCTATGGCGCTGATGGTCTTGAGGTCGTAGCGCACGCTATTCCACCACTCGACGAACACGCCAGCCGTCTGGAAACCGTCGAGAGTCTTTAGACGGGCAAAATGTTTTTTGAACGATGCAAGCAGGGCTTGTTTTGTCCTGTTGATATTTTTTGTCTCTTCAAGCGCCCCAAACTCCTCTCTAGCCTCACTCCACCATGCGCCCAGATGCGCCTCGTACTCCCTTAGCGCCGCCTTGACACTCTCATCATCCTCTATACGCTCTTTTATACCGTCCGTATCATCCGCAAACTCCAGATACTCGCCGCCCCTATCACGAAGGATACTAGAGTAGTCAAATCCAAACTTCTCAAACTGAGCCGTATGCTCAGCCACCTCTCTCTTCGGTACGCCGCCGAAAAGGTGCGCTTTTGCGTCTTCTATCTCTGTGGGCTTGGAGTTGTCCACATATCTACGGATGTTTAGGTTGTAGTCGTTCTCTTTTATCTCTTTGAGACTTACGAGCTTTGAGTATTTGGGGTCGCTATCGTCTTTTGTGCGGTAGACGAATGAGATTTTTTCTATATCTCTGGCTCTTAGGCGGTTTCTAGCTTTCTCCTGCGCATACTCCGCATCGGCGTTGATAAATAGCACTCCCTCGTCATCTTTGCGGTTTTTCTTGATGACTATCACGGCGGCAGGGATACCCGTACCGTAGAATAGCCCGTGAGGCAAGCCTATTACCGCATCGATGATATTGTCCTCTAGCATTGCGGCTCTTATCTTTTTCTCTGCCGAGCCTCGAAAGAGCACGCCGTGCGGCACGACGCTAGCCATCAGCCCTTTTTGTTTTAGGGAGCTTGCCATGTGCTGGACAAACATAAGGTCGGCTTTTTTGTTCTCAGGTGCATAGCCCCAGCGAAAGCGTGAGGTCTGTGTGAGATTTAGTTTTTTGTACGGAAGACTAAACGGTGGGTTTGCTAGGATTTTGTCAAACTTTTTGTATTTGCCGCCGTGGTCTTTGAACAGCGGCTCTTCTAGCGTATTGCCGTGCTCTATCTCAAAATCCTTGACATCGTGGAGTATCATATTCATAATACAAGTCGCCCACACTCCGCCGTCGTTTTCTTGACCGTTTAGCTTGATACGGTGGGTATTTTGCCCGTTCTCCTCGACAAATTGATGCGACTGAATGAGCATGCCGCCGCTCCCTACGGTAGGGTCATAGATACTGTCGCCCTCTTGTGGATTTACCAGTTGCACCATCAGTCTGACCACTTCGGCAGGGGTATAAAACTCGCCGCCTTTTTTGCCCGCACTATCCGCAAAGTATTTGATGAGGTACTCGTATGCGGCGCCTAGCAGGTCTGGAAACTCAAAATTCTCGCCCGACAATCTCTCAAAACTGCTTAGCTTTTCTATGAGATTTTTCCAGTCTGCGTCTTTTACTACTTGATTACTTTTACCGTGTTGGGCGTTGAAGTCTATGTTGTTTTTTAGTACGCCGCTTAGTCTATCGTTACCCTCTTCGATGGCGGCTATGGCTATATTTAGCCTCTCTCCGATGTTTGATTTGACATCTTTTATCGGTGAGTGTTTTTGCCCATGTTTGTCCGTATAACCCTCGTACCACCTAGCCTCTTTGGGGACAAAAAACAAATCACCGTAAGAGGTCTTGTCTTCTAGTATCTGTGCCAAAAACTCAGGCGGCAGATGGGCGTATTTGTTTTTGACTACATCTTGAGCCTTGACAAACTCATCCGATAGCCGCTTGATAAAAATCAACCCGATGATGTAATATTTGTAGTCGTTTGCGTCCATTTTGGAGCGCAACTCGTCGGCAAGGGAAAAGAGGAAATTTTCAAGTTTTGATAGTGTTATTTTTTGTTTCATTGACTTTGGATATTTACTTTTTCGGTTTTTGATTTATTTTACAATCTCTTACCGAAATTTTGCCTCTTTGTCGGCAAGCTAACTGTCCATGAAAGTAGAGAAATAAAGAGGACTGCAAAAGATATAGCTACTTTAGTTACTCCCCCCTTCACACCTTCGCCAAAAACTTCTGCAACTGGTTTGAAAATGCGTGAACATCTTTTTTGTTAAACGGCGGTGGACCCTTGGTCGTCTCACCCATGCTTCTTATCTCTTCCATCAGATTTCGCATTGCTAGGTAGTGCTTTATGTTTTCTGGTGTGTATAGCTCGCCTCTGTGGTCTATGGCGTGGGCTTTTTTGGCTACTATCTTGTCGGTTAGCGGGATGTCGGAGGTTATAACTAGCTCACCCTCTTCTACCATTTGGGCTATGTGGTTGTCGGCTACATCTGCGCCTTGTTCTACTACGATATATGTGATGAGTGCCGAGTCTCCTAGATAGATTTTTTTATTTGAGACAACTATCGTTTGCAGAGATTTTTTCTCTATGGCTCGTACCACAATCGGTTTTAATAAGTTGGGGAATGTATCACCGTCTACGAACAATCTCAAAAGCAAAATCTCCAATACTTTGTATTTTCTAAAGTGCGATTTTAGCTAAAAAACAAGAATTCAAAATGGCCGATGCAAACCTGATTATTTTTGAAAAAAATTTCTCCTAACCTTATAAAAAGTTTAAATTTTCTGCTATAATCCACCAAAAATTTTAGAAGGCTACATATGAGAATTTTGGTGGTTGAAAACGAAACCGCACTTAACAAAACGGTAACGGAAGGGCTAAGCGAGCTTGGCTATCAAACGGATGATGCGGAGAGCATCAAAGATGCGATGTACTTCATCAGTATAAGAAACTATGACCTTATCATCATTAACTGGCTTATGGATGGTGGAGATGTTAGAGAGCTGATAGAGGCTATAAAGAAAAAATCAAACAGAACGGCTGTAATACTTCTTGCCGGCAATACTGGCAAGGAAGACGAGATAGAGGGCTTAAGAGCTGGGGCCGATGACTACATCAGAAAACCATTTGACTTTGACGTGCTTGTGGCCAGAATAGAAGCAAGACTTAGATTTGGTGGCACGAGCATCATAGAGATAGAAGACCTTGTGATAGACCCGGATGAAGAGAAAATAACATTCAAAGGGGTGGAGATAGAGCTAAAAGGCAAGCCTTTTGAGGTTCTAACGCACCTTGCAAGACATAGAGACCAAATAGTAAGCAAAGAGCAGCTTCTTGACGCAATCTGGGAAGAGCCTGAGCTTGTTACGCCAAACGTAATAGAAGTGGCAATCAACCAAATCAGACAGAAAATGGACAAACCTCTTGAAATATCGACCATAGAGACGGTAAGAAGAAGAGGATATAGATTTTGCTATCCAAAACCGGCGGCTGAACTATAAGACTTAAGTTTTGATTTTGTATAACTTCGCCCGATTAAAATAATGAACCAAAAAGCGAGTAAAAAATGGCTCTACTTATAACAGAAGAATGTATAGCGTGCGATGCGTGCGTAGACGAATGTCCGAATGAGGCTATCTCAGAGGGCGATCCGATATATGTTATCGATCCGGATAGATGTACTGAATGTGTAGGTCACTATGACGAGCCCGCCTGTGTGGCCGTATGCCCCGTTGACGCTATCAAGCTAGACCCTGATACGCAAGAAACAATGGAAGAACTAAAATTCAAATTCAAACAGCTCCAAAACAAACAATAACCGTATGGCAAGGATAACCGCCGTTATCGACATCGGCTCCAACTCTGCAAGAATGGTCGTTTTCGAACGCACTAGCAGATTTGGCTTTCATCTACTAAAAGAGATAAAATCAAAAGTCAGAATATCAGAAGGTGCCTACGAAAACGGAGGCGCTCTACAACCTGAAGCGATGGAGAGAGCTGTCAACGCAATGGAAGGCTTCCTGTCTATAGCAAATGGATACAAAGCTAGAAAAATACTCTGCGTCGCCACATCTGCGGTAAGAGATGCTCCAAATAAATCAGAATTCCTAGCCACGGTCAAAAAGCAAACGGGCATCAGCATCAAGGTAATAGACGGCCCAAAAGAGGCTCGCTACGGCGCAGTTGCGGCCCTAAATATGCTAAAAATAGATGACGCCATTACGGTTGATATAGGTGGTGGCTCCACGGAGATGGCGCTAATCAAAAACGGCAAAATAGAGGATTTAATATCTCTAAGCCTTGGGACCGTAAGGCTAAAAGAGCTTGTCTTTGACAAAAATCTACCACTAGATGAAGCTGTAAAGTTCGTGCAAACAGAGCTATCTAGGGTACCGAGTCACTTCAAATCTCAAACAGTCATAGGGATAGGCGGCACAAATAGAGCCTTGTCAAACGCCATTATGGATATCAGCGATTACCCAGTCGATACGCTTCATGGGTTTGAATTTTCGCTTACCGAATACTCAAGTTTTATAGACAATCTCATCTCCTCAAAAGTCGGAAAACTAAAAAACTTCGGAATTAAACCTGAAAGATATGACGTAATCAGAGAAGGCGCCCTCATCATAAAATCCGTCATAGACAAAGTCGGTGCATCAAAGATGATAGCAAGTGGCGTTGGCGTCAGAGAGGGTGTATTTTTATCGGATTTACTAAGAAACCAAAATGATAAGTTCCCAAAAAATTTCAGCCCAAGCCTTAGAAGTTTACTGGATAGATTCGGCTCAAACGAATATGCAACAAAACAAATAACAAACGCCGCAAAACTAATATTTGCGGCAACAAAAGACATTCACAAGCTAGACGACAGAGAACTAACTCATTTATCGTGTGCCGCTAAACTCCTAAACATAGGGATATACCTAAACTTTTATAGCCACAGATACCATAGTCATTATCTAGTACTAAACAACCTTGACTACGGCTTTACACATATTGACAAGCTAGTTATCGCCTCAATAGTAAAATATCACGGTAAGAAATTCTCGGGACTTGATAATGATAAGTTCTCCGGAATGCTAAAACCGTATGAGAATAAAATAAAATGGCTATCGATAATACTATCCATCGCAGAAGCTCTAACGGTAGATAAGAGCGGGGCAAGATTGCAGATAAAATATGAAAAAGATTGCCTACACATAACATCCGACAAGAAAATATATCTAGCGGCAGAAAAACTAAAACTACTACTAAAAGGTAGCGGCCTTAACTTTCATATCGAGACGCTCTAAGGGAAGCCCCTTAGAACCTCGTACCTATCGTAAATTCTATATTTGACGTTTTGTCGCCTGTTTTTTCATTAAGTGGTTTTGCGTATATGATTTGTATCGGGCCAAGCGGAGATATCCACTCAAGTGCCACGCCATATCCAGCTCTCGTATTTTCGCTAAGGCTAGATGTTCCTATCATACCATAGTCATAAAATAGAGAATATCTCATTTTTGCGGCTTCTATGAGCGGCATACTTAACTCAATGCTGTTTGAGAATGTTTTTGTGTCACCAAGTAGATAGTTGTTGGCGTCTTTTGTTCCGATTGAGCTTGACTGATAACCTCTAACAGTAGAGAGGCCGCCCATATAAAACTTGCTTCCTCTTGATATTTTCTGATCGTTCATTATCCAGCCGAGTCTCGCTTTGTATCTGAAAATGGCGTCATAATTAATCAAATCTTCAAAACCGTAAAAATAACTAAATCTTGAGAAGCTTTTTGTGTATTTTTCCTTGCCGCCGACTCCTGCATACTCAAGGCTTGTTCCGGCAGAGATACCGCTTCTTGGCGTATAATAATCATCCGTATTATCAAAACCTATGAAAGGGGTTACGGACGAGCGTGTAGTGCTCTCAAGGTCTTCAGGTCTCGTTATATTCTCAGACAATTCTGAATAATTGATAGTCGCATATTGATAAGTACTTCCGACCGATACGTGTCTGCCGATTTGCCTTCCAAGAGTTATGCTTGATCCGGTACTCTTTTCCGTGTAGTCGTACGCTATGTATTTTCTTGAAAATATATTACCGCTAAGGGAGTATTTGCCGTCTCTTAGTCTTGGATTTGTCAGAGTAACATCATAGTTTGACTGCTTGCCGGAAAGTTCCATATTAAAGCCTAGATTAAGACCGCTACCGAATACGTTTTTATCATTGATTCCAGCGTTAAAAATAAGACCGTCGTAAGTACCGTAGCCGCCGCCGACCATTATATTTCCAGTAGGCGCTTCTTTTACTTTTACGAGAAGATCCATTTTGTCGGCAGTAATTCTCTTCTCTTCTATCGTTACGTCTTCAAAGTAGCCAGTTCTTTTGAGGGCATTTTTGGAATCGGTCATGTCGGTAAGGCTGTACAAATCGCCAGGCGCTAAGAAAACTTCACGCCTAACGACATTGTCAAGCGTTCTGCTGTTGCCTGAGATGTATACGTTGTTGATGTATACCTTCTGCCCTGGGTCAACCATAAAAGTAACTGTAGTAGTGTGCGTTTTTTCATCTTTTGAAAAGTCAGGAGTAACTCTCGTAAACGCATAACCCTTGTCGGCTATTTTGTTTTTTATGGCGTCCATATCTTTTCTGAGTTTTTCTATATTAAAGACTTCGCCTTTTTTTAGCTTTAGCCCATCCATCAAGACGCTATCATCTAGTATCTTTTCTTTTTGTTCTATTTTTATATCGATTACTTTGTACGGGTCGCCCTCTGTAATCTTATAATCAAGGGTCGCCGTATATGTATTAAAGTCGGCCGTCAAGAACGCATCGCTAACGGTTGCGTCAAGATAACCATTTTGCATATAAACGTCTCTAATTCTGGCCGAATCATAAGAGAGCTCGTCTAGCTTTAGCTTGCCGTCATGCCTACCCCACAGCCATCCGGCCCACTCTCTCTCTTGGTTTGCGGCTTGAGATAGTATCTTTGCTTTTTTTAGTTTTTTGTTGCCTACGGTGGAAAGCTTGTCGATATATATCTTCTCGCCTTTATTGATTACGTATGTCACCTCTACGGCGCTTGCATCGTTAATCTCTTTTTTGTCGACCTCTACGACCGTATTGTAGTATCCATCGCCCTCAACGTGCTTGATAACGGATTTTTTGCTTTTTTCTATTCTGTCTTCATCATAGCTATCGCCTTTTTTGATGCCTAGATCGCTCATATATTTTTCTATATCGCTATCTGACTCTCCGGCAAACTCTATCTTTGCTATAACAGGCTTTTCTTTGAAGTGATAGATGATGACGCCGTCTTTTTCTTCGACCCAAATATCGTCAAAGTATCCTTGCGAGTAGAAATTTAATATCGATTTGCCGACTTTGTCATAGACAAACTGGTCGCCTTTGTGCACGCCGCTCATTTCCTCGGCCATCATAGGCGATATTCTCGATAACCCTTCGTATTTAACGTCTTGAATAACGATAGCATAGCTTGATATGGAAGCTAGCAGCATTGCGGCGGAAAATTTCTTCACTTGTTACCTTCTAAATGGGCGCTGTATTTTGGTAGATTTTAACTTTTTTTGTTTTAAAGCAGACCGCCCGAAGCCCACAAAGTTTCGGCTTGATATAATTTTGACAAAACACAACCTCTAAAAAGCGTAAGAAAGTTATGGAAATTTCTATCATAGGTCTCGGTCTTATGGGCGGCTCAATGGGGCTTGCGCTAAAGCAAGCTCTTCCGGAGTGCAGGATATACGGCTACGATGCCGACCAAACGCACCTCGCAAAGGCTATTGAGCTAGGCCTCGTACACGAGGCTGCGCAACTAAAAGATGTTTTACAAAAAGATGTTGTCATATTAGCGACACCCGTTGACGTCTGCATACAAATTCTAAGCGATTTTAATGCAAAAGACGATTTGCAAACCATCATAGACATGGGAAGTACAAAAGAAAAAATATCATCTTCCGTAAAAGCAAATATAAGAGCCAACTTCGTAGCCGCCCACCCAATGACTGGAACGGAATACAGCGGTCCTGCCGCCGCAAAAGATGGATTGTATATTGACTGCACGGTTGTGCTCTGCGATTTGCAAAAAAGCGGCAAACACCAAGCAGAGGTAGCAAAGCATATTTTTGGCTCTATCGGCTCAAAAATAATAGAGATGGACTCCAAAAAACACGATATGCACGCCGCATACATCAGCCACCTTCCGCACATTATCAGCTTTTCGCTCGCAAATGCGGTGCTTAGCAAAGAAAATCCAAAAGATATTTTGTCGATGGCGGCCGGCGGTTTTCGTGATATGAGCAGACTCGCAAAAAGCAGACCCGACCTTTGGACTCAGATTTTTAGGCAAAATAAAACAAACCTACTAGAATCGATAGAGGTTTTTGAAAAAAATCTACAAGAGTTAAGAAACGCTATCGCACATGAAAACTGGGACGAACTTAGAGAGAAGCTAGAAAAAGCCAACCAACTACATCTGATATTTAGGTAAAAGAGCATGACAAAAAGACACCTTTTGACCACAAAAGACTTCAATAATAGCGAGATAGAGACACTACTAAAGCGTGCCGAACAGTTTTTGACAAAGAGTGAAGATGAAAAAAAGCATACAAATAAACTGCTCATTAACATCTTTTTTGAGAACTCTACAAGAACGAGAAGCTCCTTTGAAGTGGCAGCAAAGAGACTAGGACTTGACGTCGTAAACCTAGACGTAGGAACAAGCTCAACAAGCAAAGGCGAAACGCTATATGACACAGCTGCAAACCTCGATGTAATGGGGCCTAGCGTCATAGTCGTGAGACACAAAAGCTCAGGCGTACCTCAAATACTTTCAGAATATGTCTCTTGCTCAATAGTAAACGGCGGTGACGGCGCACACGCACACCCAACACAAGCTCTTCTTGATTTATTCACCCTCAAGTCAAATCTAGGCGATTTGAAAGGTAAAAAAATAGCGATAGTGGGCGACATCAAAAACTCAAGGGTCGCAAACTCAAATATAGGGCTTTTAAGGCGCTTTGGAATGGAGGTCATACTCGTGGCCCCACCGCATTTTATGCCAAAAACAGAGCTTGCAAAAACGCACAATATTAGAGACATAATAGATGAAGTGGATGCGATAATGAGCCTTAGGACACAAACGGAGAGGCACGAAACCGTAAGCTACGCAAGTCTAAAGGACTATGCTCTTGATTTTTGCATCACGGAGGAGCTTATCGGCGATAAAGACGTGATAGTCTTGCACCCTGGGCCAATTCACAGAAATATCGACATAACGGACGCCGTTCTGGCAGACCCTAGATGTAAAGTCTTAGAGCAAGTTCGAAACGGCGTCGCCATAAGAATGGCCGTAATAGAAAAACTGATAACAGATGAGCCTAAGAGAAAAAATTAACGCTCTTGGCGAGACTAGAACACCGTTTGTTTTTTGTATAAGCTACGACAAGAAGGATGGCTTCGCATATGCAAAAGACGAACTCCCAAGGCATATAAAAATTGATATGAGCGGCCCAAAAGCCGCAAACGGACCGACACCTTCAATAATCAAATGTACTCCGATAGATTTTGACTCCTACAAAAATAAGATAGAAACAATCAAAGAACACGTAAAAAATGGTGACATATACCTAGCAAATCTCACATGCGCAAGCGATATTAAGTTATCAGGCACTCTTTTGAATATTTTTGAAAGTTCTGCGGCTAGCTTCAAGCTATTGGTTGACGATTATTTTGCGATTAACTCCCCAGAGGAGTTTGTAACCATAAAAGACGGTATCATCAGCACTTACCCAATGAAAGGAACTGCCGAGTTTGAAGGTGAGGCAAGCATAGAAGCCTTGCTCGCTAGCGACAAAGAACTAGCGGAGCACACTATGGTTGTGGATTTGCTGAGGAATGACTTGTCAATGGTCGCAAACGAGGTGCGTGTGCCCGATTTTAGGTATCCGATAATCATAAACGCAAACGGCAAAAAACTAATTCAGAGCGTTTCGAAAATAACCGGCAAACTTGAAGAGGGCTACGAAAAAAACTTTGGAGATATATTGTTTACCATGCTTCCAGCGGGCTCCATCACAGGGACGCCGAAAAAAAAATGCGTTGAAATACTGCAAAAAACGGAGATGTACGAACGTGGTTTTTATTGCGGAATATTTGGCGAATATGATGGATGCACCCTAAAAAGCGCCGTATCCATAAGGTATATAGAAAAAACAAAAAGTGGATACGTATACAAAAGCGGCGGCGGCATAACCATCGATAGCGACCCGATGTCCGAATACGAAGAGATGATAAAAAAGGTTTACCTTGCTTTTTGAGACGATACTTTGCGAGAACGGGGCTGCGCAAAATATAAAACTGCATGAGCAGAGAATATATGAGAGCATCGGCAAAAAAATGGATTTGTCTTTTCTTTCGCCGCCGGATAACGGCAAATATAGATGCAAAGTAATATATGGCGACACCGTCGTAAGCGTAGAGTATGCTGAATATATAAAAAAACAAGTAAAGAGTCTAAAAGTGCTCCACTCCGACATATCCTATAAGATAAAATCAACGGATAGAACAGAGCTAGACTCTCTATTTTCGAATAGGGGTGAGGCTGATGACGTACTGATAATAAAAAATGGGCTTGTGACGGATACTAGCATAGCAAATACCGCTTTTTTAAAAAACAATAGATGGATAACGCCAAAAACCCCGCTATTAAAAGGGACAATGAGACAAAAATTAATTAATGACGGCTTTTTGTTTGAAGAAGATATTGAGGTGGCTGCTATTTTTGAGTTTGATGAGATTGCGATAATGAATGCCCTGAGGGGCTTTGAGCCCCTAGGCCTTATATCAGATGTTATTAAGTTCTGAACTCTCCGAGCTTGGAGTTTAGCTCCTCCGTTAGCTTGTATAGATGTTCTGCGGCAGAGGCTATCTCCTCAACACTTCTGGTATTTGATGGTATCTTCGGCCATTTTTTCAACACATCCAGTCGCCGTCGACATAATGTTTACCGTCACATTAATATTTTCGCCGACCTCTGAGGATACACGAGTTAGCTCGCTTATCTCATCTGAATTCTTATTCATTTGATCGGTTGCGTCAACTATTGACTGAACTATCGTGTTTATCGTAGCGTTAATCTCGGTTAGGCTCTTTTGAGTTCTCTCCGCTAGTTTTCTAACCTCATCGGCAACAACCGCAAATCCTCTACCGTGCTCTCCCGCTCTTGCCGCCTCTATCGCCGCATTTAGAGCTAGAAGGTTTGTTTGGTCGGCTATATCTGCAATTACCGTTAATATATTTTTGACCTGCTCAGCCTCATGGCTCAGGTGATTTAGCCTCTCTGCCAGCTCAGACTCGGCTTGCGCGCTATTTGAGACCCTTGCAACAAGAGAAACTATCGAGCCCCTTGCGGTCTCAAGGTTTTTCATCGCTTTTGCTATCTCATCTTTTGTATCAGTGGCCTCATTTATAGACATAGAGAGCATCGCCTTCATCTCTTCGCCTTTTTGACTTGCGGCGCTGACTATTCTCATCTCATCTTCAGCCCTTTTGCCTATATTGATAGCCGTAGATGAAAGCTCGCTTGACACGGCGGCATTTTCACTTGCCGATTTTTTTGCATCAGCCACTATAAAGCGGACTTTTTCTATAAATTTATTAATTGCATTTGCGGTTAGTCCAAGCTCATCATTGCTTTTTAGTTTTAGATTTTTTGTCAGGTCACCGTCCCCGCTCGCAAGGTCCTCGGCAAGTGATTCGAACTCTATAACTGGTTTTTTGACGACGTTATTGATAATAACCGCTATGGCCCCAACCATCAGCGAGCCCACTATCGCCATAAGAGCCACTTGCATATATGCGGTTTGTTTTGCCGCTTTTATTGCGGAGTTGATGAGGCTTAGCTCCTTTGCACACACCAAATAGCCTATGGTCTCACCCTTGAAATCTTTTAGAGCTCTTGCACTGATGAAATAATTATCGCCGACATAGTATTTATCAATCTTTTCAACATCGATTCCAGATATCTCGCCCAGCACCCCTTTGTCTATCGTATCGACGTCTTGCGCTATCAAAAAGTTTTTGTACTTTGGATTGTCTTTGTATGATTTTGCGACGCTCGCATATTTATCTTTTAGCAAAAATAGCGTTGATGCATTGATGTCTTGTTTTGCGTCTTTAATGACACTCATAAACCCTTGTATAAACTCCACGCTACCGACAAATTCACCTGTTTTTGAGAGCACGGGAGCGAGTCCCCTCATTGACAGTCCTTTATCGCCGACCTCTATCGCCGCAAAAGCTTTTTTGGTTGAGTGCACCTCTTTTATCGTATGCCTAAAAGAGCTAAGATCCTGCCCAAACTCTTCTGGTTTCCAAGAGCGAACGAAAGATTTTATATCTTTGTCGTGAATGTGTATTTGAACATTTTTGAATTTTGTATCGTCTTTAAATTTTTTACCCATATCTTTGACTGCATTAATGGCTATTTCTCTTTTGCCGCTAGCCAAAGAATCTTTAATGGCATCGTTAAATGATAGTGTAATCGCATTTGATACGCCGACAGAGGCCTTCTCCGCTATCGCTTGAGTGTAAAACAGCTCCGCCCTTTTACCTGTCTCGGCATATACGTCATCTTCTATCTCCCCTACGCTTTTAAAACCAAGCATAATCGTAAGGACAATCACAACACCTAGAAGGCCAACGAGCGGTATATAAACCTTTGTCGATATAGACCTAAAATTTTTTTGCATTTTTTTCCTTTTTCGGGCTTTTGGTATTGTTAGTCTTTATGAGAAGTATTATATCAAAAAGGGGTTATTGCGTATAAATATTTTTGTTTTTTCGGGTGACTTATTTGTGATTATTGAGCGTGTTATATTTTTATTTATTAGCCATAAAAATTTTTTCGATTTGCGTTGGATGTTTGAGAAAAAAATAGTGGTCGCCGTCAAAGTCGTAAAAACTGGAATTTTTAATAAGTCCGGCTATTTTTTTGCCACTCTCAATAGAGGTAGCGGTATCGTTTTGCCCCCAAAATACAAAAGCTTTTCCCTCAAAAGCCGAAAAATAAGCCGAAAAATCTTCGTCAACTACATTTTTTAGCGTTTCATACATATTTTTTGGCATTCCGTCGGCATCTTTTGTTGCAAACAGTCTATACATCGAATCGCCAAACAGCATTTTTGAGAGTTTAAAAAGCTTGATTTTTGCCCTAACCTTAAAGGGCTTTTTCTCAACAATTCCGGCAGACGAAAGAAGACAAAGAAGAGGCGGGGCCAGCAATGTCGCCACTTTGCCGCCAAAAGAGTGCCCAAAAATAGCAAACGGTTTTACCTTGAGAGCCTCCAAAAAAGAGCTCATAATAGAGGCGTAATCGGTAGTTTTTAGTACAAGTTCATTAACACTTTTTCCAAAACCGGGCATATCGACAAAAAGAAGTTTAAAATCCCTAAACTTGCCCCCAAAAGCCGCCTTCATAACCTCTTTGTTACTACCCCAGCCATGCAAAAACAGTATGCTTTGCTCTTTGTCGCCGTTAGCGATTTCATACGAAATATCAAAACGGTTGCCGTCGTACTCAACTGTTTTTACAGCCACTATAGCTTCCCTTTTGCGCTCTTGATTTCATTGATATACTTGTAATCCACTTTGACTCTTCTTTGGCTAGGCAAAGAGTGCGTCACGCCATCAAGTAACTTATTAAAATCTGCAAATAGATAATTAGCAAGGCTCCCCGGTATCGGATTTACCTCGTTTAGATACACTGCGTTATCAACCACAAAAAAGTCGCATCTAATAATAGCTCCATCAAAACCAAAGCCGTATATCGCCTCAAATGCGGCTTTTAGCCTGCTAGCCAAGTCGGCATCTATTCCAGCCGCCGCAACTTCGTCCGTTCTAGCAAAATCCATATATTTTTTTTCAAAGTCCAGATAACCGTCTTTTTTTGGCTCTTCAATATTTGAATAAACAATCTCCCCCTTTACTCTAGCCCCAGCTACGTTAAACTCTCTTACGTTTTCGATAAACGGCTCTACTATAACGGAATCGTCAAACTCAAACGCAACGTCAAGGGCATATTCAAGCTCCGCTTCGCTTTTTACGACGCTAACCCCTATCGAACTACCAAGTCTTGATGGCTTGATGATTACGGGGTAGGCAATATCTATTTTTTCGTCTCTTTTGTTTTTGAAGATTGTCTTGTATTCAAGAGCTTTGACTCCACATATAGATGCCAACGATTTTGTCAGCAATTTATTAAAGCTCATCACACACGCCTCACCCCTAGGCCCGACATAAGGTACGCCGTAAAAATCAAACATAAAAGCCAATCTGCCGTCCTCGCCGTCTCCACCGTGAGCTAGATTTACTATACACATTTTATCTATTGGCGAAAGTCCGAATAGCCCCTTTGTGAAAAATCCACCATTTTGGAGGTATAGCTTTTTGGCCTTTTTGTACTCTCTTTTTGCAAAATACGTTGATTTCATATTGGAGGAATCTATGAGCCAAAACTCCCCTATTTCGTCAACAAAAATAAAAGTAAGCTCTTGTTTTATAACCTTTTTGAGAGCTATCGCACTAACGATGCTGATCTCATGCTCATAACTATTTCCACCAAAAAGTAAAGCTAATTTCAATTTTTATATCCTCTGTAGTTTTTTTAATGCTTCTTTTACCAATGTTCCCGTATCGGCACCGTTTAGACCCTGCATAGCCTTTGTAATCTCTTCTTTTTTGAACCCGAGAGACTCCAGCGCCATTGCCGCTTCACTTGCGGCTGTATTTTTCGGGCTTGCGTCATCTACGCTAAAACCACCAAGCTCCACAAGTATTCGTCCGGCAGTCTTTGGCCCTATACCGACGACTCTTTTTAGGTTTGCCACATCGCCTCTTGAGATGATGTCAGAAAAAGTTGCAGGGGAATATGTAGAGCATATAGCCATAGCCGCCTTTGGACCTACTCCGCTTATTTTGATGAGGCTATCAAACATTTTTTTTTCGTTCTTATCCAAAAAGCCATACAAAAGATTTACGTCTTCCCTGATAATTTGCGCTATAAAAAGCTCCGTAGTATCGCCGCTTATGTCGTTGTAGCAGTTGAGGGAGATATTGACTTCATACGTTATCCCGCCGGTCTTTAGCCAAAGAAGCATCGGCTCCTTGCGGGTTATCTTCCCCTCAAGCATCGCTATCATCTGCACACCCCAATTTTTGGCGCTAATTTTAGCAAATAACGGCTGGCGTTAACTACAGCGTAAAGACCTCATAATCCACATCAGATATTTTGCGAAGTATTATCTCTTTGACCCCTGAGCCTTCCATTACCTTATAACTAAACTCTCTAGGCGGAAATATTAGCTTGAAAGAGACCGTATTGTATCCCTGCCACGGAGACAGAGCCAAGACCTTCGCATCCAACACCTTATACTGAAGGAGGTCCGCCTCGCCCAGTAGAGTTTTTAGCTCCTCTCTCTCTTCGGCTAGCTTCGCCTCTTCTTGTTTTAGTTTTTCGACATTGTCGCCAAAATGTCTTAGCTTTGCCAAAAGCACGTTTGCAAGAGGGGAGTTCTTCTTTCTCTCCTCTTCTATTTTTGCTTTTATCTCTTCGACTGTTTTGCTCTGCGCCATAGCCGCCTCTTTTTCGTGGGCGACGACCTCGCCTCTCTCCTCAACATCTTTTTGAAGATGGGATATTTTTGCCTCAAGTTCGTTTAGCGCCTTCATATCCGCTGCATTTGCGGCAGCTTCTATGGAGAGCCTATTTTCTCCGCCTTGTGGGGTCGCTATTTCTATCAACCTAGTTGCGTTGACGATATTATTTGAACCTAGTGTCTTTATATGACACTCATCGGCCTTTATTTTTGCCCCTATAGCTACGCCTATCGTAGCTTTTTTTGCGACGACTTCGCCCCCCTCTAGCGTATCTATCTCAACCTCGTCAGCTTCTATGTAGCCTTTGTGATTTTTTATATGTGCTTTTGTAGCTGTGATTTTTGAGGTTTTGTGTGTTTGCCCACCTATAGACACCTCTTTTGCTACAACGGTCGCATTCGCTCCGACACTACCTTGCACCTTTACCACGGCGGCCCTGACCGACATATTGTCACCTATAGCCTCCGATTCTGGACTATCGTCGGTAATTTCAAGCTTAGAATCGGAGTCCATTCCGGCGTCTATCGAGCCGGTTCTGAGATTTACCTCTTGAAGCGCCATCTCCTCTTTAACGTCTATCTCGCCGTTAGCAAATACGACAAAACCCGTCTTTTTCGCACGATATATCGTCTCGCCATCTGTGTCGATAGTCTCAACGCCGTCCCCGACTTTGAAATCTATTTTTTTTGTCTCTCTTGCTTCATTTGGCTCAAGAAGTCTCCCTTTGGCGTCTCTTGCGGCGGTACCTATTCTTGCTTTTTCATATACAATTAGGTCGCTTCCGGCTTTTGTAGAAAACACTCCCGCTTTTGCCTCTTCACCTGAATGTCTTTGAAATACAAACTCCAAACTATCATCTCTCGACTGGACAAATTCAGGGGCATGAAAGAGCTCTATTTTATGCTCTCTTGTTATCTTTCCGTCTTTTTTTAGTTGGGAGCAAAAAGACGCTATGTCACGCTTCATACCCTCATCGTAAATGCCGATAAGAAGCCCCATTTTTAGTTTTCGTTTGTTTAACTCCGTCTCAAGCTTCGCTTCTATATCATCGGTTATCGGTATCTTAGATGCGGGCTTGATGAATGCGACGACAGAGGTTAGGGTCTTATTGCCGCCAAAACCTAGACTTAGGACCATCGGCTCATCCGGATTTGAAAAGTGCAAAAATATTTCGTATGTTTGTCTTATTGATATTTGCTTGTCAAGCCAGATAAGAGGGTCTATCGGAAGAGAAATAACTTTTGGCTTGTCATCTTCGGCGGTTGAGAAAATCTCTGTTTTTGCGCCCAAAAAATTAAAGTCTATTTTATGTGGAGATATATTTTTTTCTTGACAGAATCGCTCTATCGTCTGAGACACGGAAGATGTGGTAAGTTGTATCCCTTTTTGTTTTGAAGCTTCCACCTATTCCCCTCTCTTAATTCATCTCCCCTACTCCATACTCGGTATCGCTCACTTTGAAAAGCCCTATAGCTTTTGACCTTGAGCCCTCTTTGGGGTTGTATTTACACTCGTGTTTACCGCCGCTCGCCCTAAAGACCACGCTCTGATAATTTTTCCAAATTCCGTGATTTATAAGTCTAGCATCTAACAACTTATCTTCAAACGTGGCAACTTCGTGACTAATATCGTCCAAAGCCGACTTTATTTCATCAAATTCGGATTTTAACGCTTTTGCTTTTGCGAGCATCTGCGTAAATTGTTTGTATTTTATAACAAAAGTCTCTCTTGGTTCAAGCCCTTTTTTGACGTCTTCATCTATCATCTGCTTGATTTTTAGAGCGCTTGGCTTATTGTCTTCAACGAGTTTTATCATCTTTTTGAAGCTATCATATTTTTCGGTGTACTCTTTTTCCAGTCCTGCCTTATTTTCTACCGCTTTTTCAAACAAAATTTTCTCATTAGGGGTGGCTCCGGCCTGAAAGAAAAATTTATTGTCACTTCCCAAAATTGCCGTTATGTCTATCAACGAAGACGCCGTGAATTCACAGTTAGAGCCTAGGTTTGTGATATAGATTTTTTTTGCCCTAACTTTTCCGCTGTTGGCATGCCCGATATGTACGACATCGGCAACCACCTCGCCGCCCTCCAGCCTCTCTACGTGAGCCTCTTTGGCCTCCAAATAACCTCTATGGGTTGTGATAGTAGCCTCTTTTGCAAATACCTTGCTTGTTGCGTGCGTTAGCCCCTGCACTTCGGCCTTGTCGGCATACACGGAAGAGTTGTCGCCCATACTGCCTCGCACTATGACCTCGGTCGCTCTTGCCGTCATGTTTGAACCTATCGCATCCACTACGGGACTGGATTCTGATATATCAAGAGTAATGTCTTTGTCTTCATCCACCACGATTGAGCCGGTCTGTCTAAAGCTAATCTCTTTTACTTTTAGCTCTTCTTGTATATCTAGCACTTTGCCGTCAAATACGACAAACCCTTTTTTTGTGGCCAGATACCTGACGATAGACGGTGTCTCTTCTATTTTGATATTTGTGGACGACGTAAACTTCGGTTCGTTTGAATTGCTCGGCTCTTTAACGGTTATAAAAGAACCGCGAACATCCCTACCGCTTTTGCCTATTTTCGGCTTTTTATACTCTATAAGTATTTCGCCGTCATCGACATCCACGATAAAACCACGATTATAAAAATCAGGTTTTTCTTCGTTTATCTTTCTTTTTTCTTCAAAATAATAGACTATCTTATCATCCTCGCTAGGGACAAAATCGGTAGTTTCGGCAACGATAATTTTATAATCCTCTTCAAGCTTCGCGCCGCCTTTGATTTTTTGTACCAGCTCGTCAATCTGTCTTTTGAGGTCGTTTTCAAATATACCGATAAGTATTTTGTGTCTAGCTAGCCTCTTGCATAGCTCTTCGTATATATATTGGTCCAAAAGCGGATAGTAAATTATTTTTGATTCTTTTTTGAGGGTAGCTATGACTTTGGTAAAAATCTTATCTGCCGAAAGGGCTATATCTAGCGTTACGGGTTGTTCTTCTTTTGGCCTTATCCGTATGGTTAGGTTTTGGTAAAGCTTGATATTTGGCTCACCAAAAAGCTCTTGATGGACCCTCTCACCGGCAGAAGTGTCGAACATAACAAGACTTTTATCGGTTTGATTGAATGCGACGGTGCTTATTGCCAAAATCCCAAAATCCATACTTTTTGGATCTATGCCACCATCTTTTGCAAAGTCTGTAAGAGTTTTAACTACGTCTTGTGTCTCGACGTCATAGGGCTCAAAGTTGTGTATGCCAGCAGAACCGTTGGCCAAATTGCCACCTCGTAAATTATTTTAATAATCCACAATTCTAATGTATTTACGATAAATTGCAACTTTTTTCTAACTATGCTGTGACTTCTATCTGTTTAAAAGCATTTCGGTAAAATTACAAAATGTTCAAATCAATATTTACAAACTCAGCCGGGATACTCACTTCAAGAGTTCTGGGCTTCGTGCGTGACATGCTCACGGCAAGCGTACTTGGAGCCGGAGTATTTAGCGACATATTTTTCATAGCTTTTAAACTCCCGAACCTATTTCGTAATATTTTTGCAGAGGGGGCATTTAGTCAGTCATTTATCCCCTCATTTGCGGCGTCAGCACATAAATCGCTTTTTAGCGTCATCGTTTTTGTGAGATTGATGACGGTCATTATTTTGATGTCGCTGCTTGTCACTATTTTTCAGGGTGCTTTTACGGCTCTAACGGCTTTTGGATATTCTGATGAAATTAAAAAAATAGCCGCCCCGATAGTCGCAATCAACTTTTATTACCTTGACCTTATATTTGTAGTCACGTTTCTAGGAGCGCTTCTCCAATACCGAAAACATTTTGCTACGACTGCTTTTTCTACGGCACTTTTGAATGTAGCTATGATAACCGCACTTTTTATCGCAAAAGACTTGGACAAGCTTGGCGCAGTCTACGCTCTTAGCTGGGGCGTGCTTGCAGGAGGAGCTTTGCAGGTTGCAGTACATATCTACGCCTCAAAAAATAGAGGTGTGCTGAGACTTTTGAAAGTAGGTTTTGTCAAATTTTTTAGAGGAGACAGAAGCGCAACTGACGACGCAAAGAGATTTAACAAGAGCTTTTTACCCTCAATCGCGGGAAGCTCTACGGCGCAAATCGCCGCTTTTGTAGACGTGTGGCTGGCAACTTTCTTGGCAACAGGCGCTATCAGTTATCTATACTATGCAAATCGGATTTTTCAGCTCCCCCTCGCCGTATTTGCCATCGCTACATCCATGGCTTTGTTCCCATCTGTTGCAAAAGCTCTTAACAGAGGCGAAGAAGCTGTAGCCTTGGCGCAACTCAAAAAAGCGTTTTGGTTTTTGTCATTTTTGCTTTTTGGGTTTACGGTCGGAGGCATCATATTATCCCATGAGGTCATCTGGCTAATATACGAACACGGGCATTTTGGAAAGAATGACACGACAAATACCGCAGCCGTAATGGCAATGTATATGATAGGGCTTGTACCATTCGGACTATCCCGTCTTTTTTCACTTTGGTTGTATTCAAAACATCAGCAGTTAAAAGCGGCTAAAATATCAGCAATTTCACTTGCTTGCAACGCCGTACTTAGTATCGTGCTTATGCAGTTTTTTGGAGCGGCCGGCATCGCTCTTTCCGGCTCTTTGACCGGATTAATACTCTTTAGTCTTACGCTTCGGTCGTTTGGCTTTGATAGATTTAAAGGCTTTTTTGACGCCAAATATGCGTCCTTACTTGCCGTGTTTTTGATAGCCGAGACGGCTGTCCTTTTATTTTTGAGGGAGATTTTGGGTGCGTATTTACGATTCTAAGACAAAAGAAAAAATAAATATAACGGAAGAGGACATAAGGCTCTATGTGTGCGGTCCTACCGTGTATGACGATGCGCATCTAGGGCATGCTAGGAGCGCCGTGGCATTTGACCTGCTTGTACGCACACTTCGCACCATCGGCAAAAAAGTCACTTTCGCCCGCAATATCACAGACATAGACGACAAAATTCTCAAAAAAATGAATGACACAAAAAGAAGTCTGGAAGATATAACGGGACAATACCTAGATAGCTACCGCTCGGAGATGACGGCCCTTGGGTGTCTGCCGCCCGATATAGAGCCAAAAGCCACGGAGTCTGTGGAGGATATGGTAGAGCTAATACGCTCACTTGTAGACAAAGGTTTTGCATACGTTACGCCTAGCAAAGACGTGTATTTTGACGCCGAAAAAGACGATAAATACCTAAGTCTATCCGGACATACGCTAGATGAGACCGTAAGCCGCATAGAAAAAGGCGAAAAAAGAAGCGAAAAAGATTTTGTCCTCTGGAAAAGCGCAAAAGATGGCGAGGCGGTAAGCTTCGACTCCCCATTTGGACGTGGCAGACCGGGGTGGCATATAGAGTGCTCTGCGATGATAAAAAGACACATCGCCAAAGACGGGGCATATCAGATAGATATTCACGGCGGCGGAAGCGACCTGCTTTTCCCTCATCATGAAAATGAAGCGGCACAAACCAGATGTGCTTTTAATCAAGAGCTTTCACGTGTATGGATGCACAACGGTTTTGTGACGATAGGCGGCGAAAAAATGTCAAAAAGCCTTGGAAATAGCTTTTTTCTTCGTGATGCACTCAGGGAGTATGACGGCGAGATAATCAGATTTTATCTGCTTACCACGCACTACCGTGCAAACTTCAACTTCTCTCTTGAAGATTTGGAAGCCTCCAAAAAAAGGCTCGACAAGCTATACCGCCTCAAAAAAAGGGTTGACGGCACAGAGGCGATAGAAGATACCGAGTTTAGAGCCGAATTTTTGGCCTCACTAGAAGATGACCTAAACATATCAAAAGCCCTTGCATGCTTAGATGAAAGAGTGCAGACGGCGAACGAGGCGATAGATAAAAATCCAAAAGACAAAGATGCAAAAGCAAAGGCGGCGTACGTCATATCATTGGCCTTTGAGACTCTGGGCGTAGGCGGCAAAAATGCTACGGAGTATTTCCAACTGGGTGTAGACGAGGCAAAAAAAGCCGAAATAGAGGATATGATCTCAAAAAGAGCGGAGGCAAAAAAAGCAAAAGACTTTACAAGCGCCGACGCGATCAGGGCTGCGCTAAAAGAGCAAGGGATAGAGCTTATGGATACGCCAAACGGCACACTCTGGGAGAGGGCGTAGATGTTTGAATTTTTAAAATCATACTCGCACTTTTACAAAGAGTACAAAAAAGAGTTTGCGATAGTAATATTCGGGCTAATAGCAACGTCCGTGGCAACCGCCGCAACGGCATATCTGATAAAACCGCTGTTGGATGAAATTTTTATAAAAAAAGACGTTGCGATGCTCTCCGTGCTCCCGCTCGCAGTCGTGGCCGTGTATTTTGCAAAAAGTGCGGGAACTTTTTTGGAGGCGTATTTTATCTCCTTTATCGGAAAGGACATCGTAAGAAGAGTCAGAGATAGCCTCCTATCAAGTATCATGGATGCCGATATATCTTTTTTTGTGCGGGCAAGAGGTGGCGAGCTGATAAGTAGGCTTACAAACGACATAGGGCGTATACAATCAGCCGTGTCAAGCTACCTTGCGTCACTAATAAAAGAGAGCCTAACGGCATTGGGGCTCATAGGGATGGTAATTTACCAGAGTCCAAAACTGGCTTTTATAGGGCTAATTGTCCTACCGATAGCTTTCTACCCACTGACGCTACTTGCCAATAGGATGAGGAGACTCTCAAAAAAATCACAAGAGATAAACTCCGACATAACGGCGCATCTAAGCGAAATATTTAACAACATAGAGATGATAAAAGCCAACTGCGCCGAAAAATTTGAGGCGAGCAGATTTCAATCTCACACTTCCAACTCTCTAAAAATAGATATGAAAAGCGTAAAAACAGCCGAGGCCGTCAACCCACTCATGGAAACGCTAGGGGCAATAGCCGCCGGAATAGTAATCTATATAGGTGGCACAGAGGTAATAGAAGGCAAACTAAGCGTTGGTGAGTTCTTCTCGTTTTTGACCGCCCTATTTTTACTATATAGCCCAATACGTCAGCTCTCAAGTGTATTTAACAAATTTCAAGACGCAATAGCGGCAAACAAGAGAATAAGGGAGCTGTTTGACATCAAGCCGACGATAACCGGTGGAGCTAGGACACTAGACTGGAATCCGTCGATAGTTGAGGTAAAAAATGCGACTCTTGCTTATGAAGATAAAATCGCATTAAATGGCGTAAGCCTGAGCTTCAAAAAAGGTGAAATGACGGCACTAGTGGGACAAAGCGGCGGCGGTAAAAGCTCCCTTGTTTCGTTACTTCTTAGATTTTACGACCCAGCGAGCGGGGCAATAGAGATAGACGGGCAAAATATAAAAGAATTCACCCTCGGTTCTCTACGCTCAAAAGTGGCGATGGTGAGCCAAAGGGTTCTTATAATGAATGATACCGTAGCCGCAAACGTAGCGTATGGCGAAGAAATCGACGAGGAGAGAGTAAACGAAGCTCTCAAAGCGGCGCACGCATACGTTTTTGTCAAACATCTCCCACTCGGAATATACACGGTGCTTGAGGAGTTTGGCGCAAACCTATCGGGTGGACAAAGACAAAGGATAGCCATAGCAAGGGCTCTTTACAAAAATCCGTCCATTCTTATAATGGACGAGGCCACAAGCGCACTTGACAACGAGAGCGAAACAGAGGTTATGAAGGTGGCAGCAGAGATAGCAAAAGAGCGGATAGTGATACTAATAGCTCACAGGCTAAGCACAGTCAAGGCTGCTGCAAAAATTGCGCTATTTAAAGATGGAAAAATAGTATGCGAAGGTAGCGAAGATACGCTTTTGACATCTTGCGAAGAGTACAAAAAGTTATACGGCAAAGAGGAGCAGCATT
>JAYSBP010000003.1:0-160407 GCA_041915365.1 Campylobacterales bacterium
ACCTCCAAAAGTTTATTAGACGAATTATAACTAAAAATAAAAGTGTTGGAGAGTCATAAAAATGCCACATTTTTGTTTGGCGCATCGTAATCCATCTTTTTATACAATTAACAAACAAATCACCAAGGGATACACTATGAGCGATATACTAAAAATAGGAAATTTAGAGCTAAAAAGCCGTCTAATCGTCGGGAGCGGAAAATATCCTGACTTCAAAACCACTAGAGAGGCGACGCTTATAAGCGGGAGCGAAATGATAACGGTAGCGGTGAGACGTGTAAACATCATGAATAAAGACGAAGAAAACCTGATGGATTATTTCAAAGACACGGACGTCAAGCTGCTACCAAACTCGGCAGGATGCAAGAGCGCAGAAGAAGCGATAACGCTATTTCGTCTAGTGAGAGAAGCGACGGGCATCACTACTATCAAGCTAGAGTGCATAGGCGACTACGACAAGACGCTATATCCCGATGTCATCGAGACTCTGGCGGCTACAGAAGTGTTGGCAAAAGAGGGCTTCACGGTATTTGCATACACAAATGACGACCCGATAATGGCAAAACGCCTTGAAAATGCAGGAGCCGCCGCAGTAATGCCGCTCGCCGCACCAATAGGCTCCGGGCTGGGTGTACAAAATCGATACAACATCGTATTTATCAAAGAGGCTATTAAAGTCCCCGTCATAGTAGATGCTGGAGTTGGGTGTGCAAGTGACGCCGCAATAGCGATGGAGCTAGGAGCAGACGCAGTGCTGACAAATACTGCGATAGCACAGGCACAAAATCCGGTAATGATGGCTGAGGCGATGAAGCACGCCGTAATAGCTGGTAGAATGGGATTCTTAGCAGGACGAATAGCCAAAAAACCATACGCTTCGGCAAGCTCACCAATGAACGGGCTGATACAGTTTTAACGCCCTTTTGGGTAGAATATGCGACAAATTTATGCAGGAGAGGCACAAATATGGATTTATCAAAAATAGAAATCGGTAGCAACCCAGACGGTATCAATGTCGTAATCGAAATACCTTACGGCACAAATATCAAATACGAAATAGACAAAGAGAGCGGCGCAGTAGTCGTAGATAGAGTAATGTACTCTGCAATGTTCTACCCTGCAAACTACGGTTTTGTGGCAAATACACTATCAAACGACGGCGACCCTGCGGACGTACTAGTACTCAATGAATACCCGCTTCAAGCAGGTTGCGTGATCAAGTGTAGACTAATCGGTGTACTTATCATGGAAGACGAAAGCGGTATGGATGAAAAACTACTTGCGGTTCCTGTAAAAAAACTAGACCCAAGATACGAAAACATCAAATCAATCGACGATTTGCCGAAAATCACGGTAGACAGAATCAAAAACTTCTTTGAAACATACAAAATGCTTGAGCCAAACAAATGGGTAAAAGTAAAAGGCTTCGAAGACCTTGCATCTGCTACAAAAATCCTTGACGATGCGATAAAAGCGTATACCAAATAGTACGTCAAAGGAGCGGTGATGTTAAAAGAGTTTAGAGAGTTTGCGATAAAAGGTAACGCCGTCGATATGGCGGTGGGTATCATCATAGGCGCAGCATTTGGCGCTATCGTAAACTCTCTAGTTGCCGACATCATCACCCCTCCAATTGCTCTAGTGATGGGAAGCGTCGACTTCTCAAATCAGTTCTTTGTCCTCAAAGACACAAACGGAACCGGTATATACAATACTCTAGCCGAAGCTAAAAAAGCTGGAGCTGTCACCCTCAACTACGGCTTGTTTTTAAACGTACTAATCAACTTTGTCATTGTGGCATTCGCTACGTTTTTTCTTGTCAGAACGATAAATAAGCTAAGAAGACAAATCGAAGAAAACAAAAGCGTTGAGCAAGGTGTGCCAACAACCAAAACCTGTCCGTACTGCAAAAGCGAAGTGCATATCGAAGCGGTAAAATGCCCGCATTGCACGTCAAGCATCTAAACAAACCTACACAAACACTCAAGAAGGAATCCATTTGTCTTTTTCAAACCTAAAGCTGTGCCCTGAAATTTTAAAAGCTATAAAAGACGAGGGATATGAGACACCCACCCCCGTCCAATCACAAGCAATTCCTCTCATATTGGATGGACGTGACATACTAGCTGGAGCACAGACTGGGACAGGCAAGACCGCAGGCTTTACGCTACCGACTCTACAGCTGTTGTCAAACAAACAGCAGCCAAAAGCAAAAAGACAAATAAAAGCGCTAATACTGACACCAACGAGAGAGCTAGCGGCGCAAGTGGGTGAGAGCGTCAGGATATACGGTAAATATCTTCCGCTAAAAAGTGCTGTAATTTTTGGCGGAGTGGGCATCAATCCACAAGTAGCGACCCTAAAAAACGGTGTAGATATATTGGTGGCAACACCAGGGCGACTACTTGACCTTGTCGGGCAAGGGGCTGCCAACTTAAATGCAGTTGAGATTTTCATCCTTGATGAAGCAGATAGAATGCTCGATATGGGATTCATCAAAGACATCAAAAAAGTAATCGAAAAACTGCCAAAAAAAAGACAAAATCTACTTTTTTCCGCAACTTATTCGGACGAGATAAAAGCGCTAGCAAACGGTCTTCTCAAAAATCCGGCAGAGGTTGAGGTAGCTAGACGAAATACATCAAGCGAACTCGTAAAGCAAAGTGTATATCTTGTCGATTGCAAACGAAAAAGCGCACTTTTGTCAAAGCTAATATCCGAAAACAAATGGGAGCAGGTGTTAGTCTTTACAAGAACAAAGCACGGAGCCAATAAGCTAAGCGAGTATCTTGAAAAATGCAAAATAACGTCCGCCGCAATACATGGCAACAAAAGCCAAGCGGCAAGGACAAAAGCGCTAGATGATTTCAAAAAAGCAAAAATAAAGGTTCTTGTGGCGACAGACATAGCCGCTAGAGGAATAGACATAGACGCTTTGCCGCACGTAATCAACTTTGAACTGCCAAATATCGCCGAAGACTATGTGCACAGAATAGGCAGAACAGGACGTGCCGGATGTGAGGGTGAGGCTATATCGCTGGTTTGCGTCGATGAAGCCGAGTATCTAAAAGGGATAGAAAAGCTAATCAAAAAAGATATTCCAAAACTAATAATGGAAGGTTTTGAGCCTGATCCGCTAATAAAAGCTCAGCCAATCTCAATGGGTGGTGGAAATAGAGGTAATAATGGCGGAGGAGACAAGCGTGGAGGCGGAAGAGGACAAAGCCGAAACCGACAAAACGACACAAAAAAAGATAACGGCGGGCGTGGCAGAAGATAGCCAAAGTCCGTCCATTGACGCTAAATTTATGGTAGCTTATATATAATCTACGCATATTACTTTAAAAGATTATTTGAATGTTAATAAACTGGCACGACAACTACAGTATCCACAATAAAACAATAGACGAACAACATAAAAAGCTCTTTGAGCTGGCAAAAAAAGCCTCAATGGTCGGAAGCAGATGCGCTTCAAGGGAAGAGATCAGGGAGATACTTGCCGAGTTTTTTGAATATATGAAAGTGCACTTCAATGACGAAGAAGCATATATGGAGTCCATAGATTACCCGCTACTCCACGACCATAGAGAGCTTCACAAACATATAGTAAAAGAACTAGCCGCAACGATACTGCAAATAAAAAATGTCAACGAGATGAAAGAGAAGCTTGGGATAATAGCTCAGGATTGGTTGCTTGAGCATATTTTGCACCACGACATGCTAATCGAAAAATATAGACTAAGAAGCGCACTAGATGAACAAAGCGCCCAAAAAGAGATGCACAGGCCAAAAATAGAAACGCAAGAAGAGGAGCCAAAAAAGCAAGAAGGGCATTATTACTCTTGCGGGTGTGAGAAAAAAATACATGCGATACCAAAAATCACACACAGCGACATACAAAAAAAAGGGCTTTCGTACAAGTGCAAAAAATGTGGTAAAGCTATAATATATACGGGCTATTGCTATTTTTCAAGCTGATTATTCAGCCATCTTGTAAAGCCCCATTACTATCTCAAAAGCAATAAGCCAGATGATTATCCACTCCAAAAACTCGCTTTTTTTGTGGTTTAAAATATCCGTCAAAAAAGTTATGTCGTCTTTTAGCAGTCCAAGTTTGAACTCAACTATCTCAAATCTCTCTTTTAGCTCAAAAAAGACCGACAAGTCATTATAAAGCCTCTCCGCCTTTTCATCATCCCAGAGGATATTTGGCTTATCCAAAAGGTGCATATCCACAATAATCTCATGGCGCAAAAGCGCAAGGGAGTTGGCCAGCTCGATTAGAGATTTTCGCTTCCCAAAATATCCTTTATTGTGTCCGCTAAGCATACTCTTACTTGTCGTCAACTTCCTATTTAGCACGGTTTCGTATTTTTCTAACTCTACGCTTTGAGATACTATAAGTGCAGCTACAAACAAAAGAGAATCATCAAAAGAGCGTATAAGCAATTTTTCATTTGTGACTTTAAAGTCAGTGGCAAGCTCTGGGGCTTCTTCTATTTTGTAGTCTTGATTGATGTGTCCTAGCTTGAGCGTATCACCGAGAGGAGCTATGAGCCCATATATCTCATCTTTTGTAAAGCCCAAAAATGCAAAACACCCAAACATCGTAAAAAAGAGGTATTTACCGTCAACTTTGGCATAAAAAGCTTTCTCCAAAACACGCTCAAAGCGGACGCCAAGACGAAGCTCTATATCCTCTTTTAGCGGAGACTTTTCCAAATGATAAACATATAGCTCCATACCGATGCCTCCTAGTTATTTTGGAAGTAGTTTTCTATCCCGTCCATTATACCTTTTGCAAGGAGAGCCTTGTAGTAATCCCCTTGTAATTTTTCAAGGTCGCCATCATGAGTCAAATATCCGAGCTCTACAAGCACGGCAGGCATCTGCGCCCCTACAAGCACCCAAAAAGGAGCCTCCTTGACGCCGCCGTCAGTCGTGCTATCTTTGTATTTACTTCTTGCATATCCCAACATACCACGTTGTACGTCTATCGCAAGCTTGTTTGAGGCAACTATCTTTTCACGGTTAAGAAAATTGAGGAAAGTCTCTTTACTAAAGGCATCCATAAGCCCAACACCATTCTCTTTTTCCGCTGCTTTTTTGGCTCGCTCGCTACGTGCAGGGGACAAAAAATACGTCTCAATCCCGTGAGATTTGCTAGGGTCGGAGTATCTAGTATCCACCGCATTTGCATGGATGGAGACAAATATATCCGCATTTTTTTTGTTCGCAAAGCTTGTTCGGTCTTGAAGCTCTATGAATATATCGTTGTCTCTAGTCAGGAGTACGATATACCCTTTTTTTTCTAGCATTCCGGCAAGTATTTGACCGACTCTAAGTACTATGTCTTTTTCTCTGACACCGCTACTACTTGTGGCTCCAGGGTCTTTGCCGCCATGCCCAGGGTCTAGGACTATTGTTTTTTTCTTGGCGACTATGTATGTAGTTTGCTCTTTTTGCTTCTCTTCTTTTGCCGCAGATTCGTCTTCTTTTTGCTGTGTGCTTGTGGGGCGCTTATCTATTTGCTTGATTATCTTGTCCGCGGCACTCTCGGTCGATTTTTTGCCACCAACAAGGGCTATCGAGATATAGTCTTTCCTGTCAGATACTTCAAATTTTGCGTTCTTGTCGGCAACCAATACAACCCGAACCGTCTGTTTGTCAAACTGTGCAATCTTAATGTCAGACATCGATGCGCTAGACATCGTCTTAAAAGAGCGGCTAAGCGTTGCACCTATGTTGAAATAAAATTTTAGTTTCGTTTTGTCGGAAACATCAAGGGCCGCTCTTTTTGGAGTGGATAGAAGCTGTTTTGAAATTTTGATAGTGATCACGTCATCTTTGACGTCAAATGCGGTAACTTCAGGCAACGAAGCACCACAAAGCGGTAGCGCAAAGAACAGGAGAGCTAAGAAAAAACCTCTAAGCATCATCCCCTGCAAGTTCTTTCATCAACTCTTTTACGCTAAGTAGCTTGTCGATTCTATATCCATTTGAGCCTGAAAAATACAGACCAAGGTTGACATCACCGATTGCGGCATCGGCGAGTCTATCGGCAATACAATAACCGACAGCTTTAGCTTCGACTCCTTGATGGCAAGGGGCAACGCAATTTGATATACATTTGACGTCAGGAGCGCTCTTGGATTCCACCATCTCGATTAGTTTTGTGCGAACACCTCTGGCAGGGTATCCTACCGGTGATTTCATCAGCACTATATCTTCTTCTTTTGCATTTATCAGTATCTCTTTAAATACATCTGGAGCGTCGCACTCGTATGTGCCGATAAATCTAGTTCCCATCTGAACGCCTGCGGCGCCCATAGCCAAAAACTTTTTGATATCGGCATTATCCCATATTCCACCGGCCGCTATTACTGGAATATTTCCCCACTTTGCCGCCTCTTCTATTACCTCTGGGACAATATTTTCAAGTTGATACTCTTCTTTGTAGCAATCTTCAAATTGAACGCCCTGATGTCCACCTGAGAGTGGCCCCTCTACTATAACAGCATCTGGCAGACGCTTATATCTACCGTCCCATCTCTTGTTTAGTATCTTTAACGCTTTTGCGCTTGATACTATAGGTACAAGTGCGACATCAGGGAAATCGGCTGTAAATTCAGGCATATTGGTAGGAAGCCCGGCACCTGTAACTATGATGTCCACACCAGCCTCACAGCTATCTCTTACAACCCTACCATAGTCGTTGATTGCGTAGAGTACATTCATACCCAAAGGAGCGCTACCGCATATCTTTCTAGCGTTTTTGACTATCTCAAAAAGAGCCTCTTTGGAGTAAAAATTATCAACACCAAAAGGTCTGCCAAAACTGAGGTTTTTTGCAAATTTTTTATTCTCATAATAGCCTGTTCCAACGGCGCTTATGACCCCTAGGCCACCCTCTGCACTTACGCTACCGCAAAGTCTATCCCAGCTAATACCTACGCCCATTCCACCTTGAAGTATCGGTATTCTTATCTCGTGTTTGCCTATTTTTAGAGAAGGTAGACTCATTATGACACCCTTAGCTTAGCAAATTTTCTTTTCCCCACTTGCACGATGTACTCGCCGCTTGTAAGAATACCTTTTATATCGGTTGTTTTTTCTCCGTTTATCTTCACGCTTCCGGCCTCAAGAGCTCTTCTCGCTTCTGAGTTGGAAGATGCAAGAGCCGACTCCCTCATAGCATCAAGTAGCCCTATTCCATCCGCAAGCGCAAACTCCGGCATATCGCTCGGTAATTCATTTTTTGAAAATACATTATCAAACTCTTCTTTTGCAGCCCTTGCCGCATCTTCGCCACGGTACCTAGCCGTTAGTTCTAGCGCAAGCTCCTCTTTTACTTTTTTTGGATGCTTTGAGCCGTCTTTTACGCCGTCCTCTAGCTCTTTTATTTGCGTAAGAGTTTTTGAGCTAAGCAGATAGTAATACTTCCACATAAGCTCATCGGAAATGCTTAGTATCTTTGCGTATATATCTTTTGGCTCCTCATTTATGCCAACGTAGTTTCCAAGGGACTTGCTCATTTTTTGAACGCCGTCGAGTCCTTCTAGGATTGGCATCATAAGGACTGCTTGCTCTTTGCAAGAACCATAGCTTGATTGCAAGTGTCTACCCATCAATAGATTGAACTTTTGGTCAGAGCCGCCTATTTCTACGTCGCTTTTGAGATATACGCTATCATAGCCTTGAAATAGCGGATACAAAAACTCATAAATAGAAATCGGCGAGTTGCTTTTAAATCTCTTTTCAAAATCATCGCGCTCAAGCATTCTTGCCACAGTCTGACGACTCGCAAGCTCTACCATCTCATAAGAATTTAGGGCTCCAAGCCACTCAGAGTTGAATACAACTCTGGTTTTAGCTGGGTCAAGCACTCTAAATACTTGCTCTTTATAGCTCTCGGAGTTTGCCAGCACATCCTCTTTGGTTAGCTTCTTTCTGGTTTCGCTCTTACCTGTAGGGTCACCTATCATGGCTGTAAAATCACCGATAAGAAACAATACCTCAGCTCCATATTTTTGGAACGTTGCAAGCTTGTTGAGAAGCACGGTATGTCCAAGGTGCAAATCTGGGGCAGTCGGATCAAAACCAGCTTTCACAGTGTATGTCTTACCATTTTCTATGTACTCTTTTATGTGTGCAGCTATTTTTTGTTCGTCTATTATCTCAAATGAGCCTCTTTTGATTTCGTTTAAGGCTTCGGTAAAAGTCATTGATTTTCCTTGTAGGCGTCGTCGGCGAAAGCAAAGTCTATAAGTTTAAAATTCCTGCTGATTTTATCTTTTATGCTCTTAAAATCGTGCTTTATTTCAATCTCTGCGGTGCAGTATTCCGTAAAGGCTTTGGCCTTTCCAATCTCGAGCGTAACTATGTTTATATCGTGCTTTGACAAGAATCCTACAAAGTGTGAAAGCGAGCCTCTTTGATTCTCCAAAGCAACCACAACCCTAAACGTTCTAATCTCTGATTTTGTCCACTCCACAAAGACCATAGGCTGATGCGAGGCTATCATCTCATCAGCATGTGTACAGAGTTTGTGATGAACTGTAGCCTTCCCTTTATGAAAAAAAGCTACTATATCGTCCCATTTTTTCGGGTGGCAGCAAACATCAAAGCTAAGCTCCGTTACCGGTTTATTCGAGTAAAAATCAAAATGATCAAAATGATACTTTTTGAATTTTATCCCCATAATTCGTGTAAAAAGAGAGCGTGACTTGAGACTCGATTCCTCTTTTATTTTTTTGACAAACTCTTGATAATAAGCTTTGTCTCTTGGGATTTTGTATATTATCTGAGAGTATTTTTTGTCATCTAGCCAGCTTCTAAGCTCATAATAATCAAATCCAAAAGTGTGAGCCAAAATATTTTTTGCGACACGTCTATCAAGGTCTTTTATTTTTTGAGCGCAGATATTTCTGATGGAGTGTTTTGCCCTTGAGGTCTTGACGCTCTCCATCCACGTACATCTAGCCTGTGGCTTATCGGATGTCACTATGACGCATATATCGCCGCTATTTAGAGTATGTAGCAACGGCACTTTGGCATTATTTACATACGCTTCTTTTGCTTTGTGTCCAACCTCGGTATGCACGGCGTAAGCAAAATCAAGAGCGGTAGCTCCAACCGGAAGGGTAAAAAGCTCCCCTTTTGGAGAATAAACAACAATATCTTCACTTATCAAATCGTTTTTTGCAAGCTCGTAAAACTCCATTGCACTATCGCCGTGAAACTCAAAATTTTTGAGCCATTTCGACTCGTTAATAGCGGACTGAGCAGCCACACCAGATTTGTAGTTTGAGTGCGCCGCAATACCAAACTCGGCTATATCATCCATCTCATAAGTTCTTATTTGCGCTTCAAAAATTGTATTTTCAAAAAAAAGCGTAGTATGAATTGTCTGGTAGCCGTTTTCTTTTGGAATAGCAACGTAATCTTTAAAGCGTCCCACAAGAGGTTTAAAATTAGTATGCATAATCCCAAGAACTTTATAGCAATCGTTTATATTTTTTACCAAAATTCTAAGTGCCAGAAGGTCCAGCACTTCATCAAGACTGACACCTTTTCGCTGCATTTTTTGATAAATGGAGAAGTAATGCTTGACTCTTGATTTTATCTCAAAGCTATCGTCGTCTATGCCGCTTTTAACAAGCAAATCTTTTATCTTTGCTATTATCGCATGCAATCTCGCATCTATTGCCGCATCATTCTTGCGTATATACTCGTCAATTCTTGCATAATCTTCTGGGAAAAGTGCCCTAAAAGACAAATCCTCTATATGATTTTTTAGCTTGCTAATACCAAGTTTGTAAGCTATAGGGGCATATACGACAAGGCTTTCTTCGGCTATTCTTTTTTGCTTTTTTATCTCAAGAGCATCTAGCGTCAAAAGGTTGTGAAGTCTATCGGATAGCTTGATTACTAGCACCCTAGGGTCATCTATGGCCGAGCTTAGCATCTTCCTAAAAGATAGTGCGGCTTTTAGTAGCTTTTCGTCTTTATTCGATGGAGGAAGTTCATTTTCTCGAAGCTCATCTATCTTTGTAAGCCCATCTACAAGCTCTGCAACTGTAGTGCCAAATCTAGCCGCAACTTCACTTTTCGCAAAGCCCGTATCTTCTACCACATCATGTAAAAGCGCAGCTTTTATCATATCCTCTGTTCCACCTAAATGCGCCACTATTGCAGCCACAAGTATCGGGTGAACGGCATAATCTGCGCCGCTTTTACGCTTTTGCCCCTTGTGGGCTTCTACACAAAATGAGATTGTCGAAAGGAGCGAAGATTGCTCACCTTGAAATTTTTTTAGTAAGAAGTCAGTAGCGGCATCTATGGTGTTTATGCCACTAACATCCTTGATTAGTTCTTGCAAGAGCTGGGATTATGATTTTGTAATTTGAATAAGACCTTCGCTTATCTCCATAAGCGCTATGTCAACAGGCTTGACTTTTTTTATATCAAGCTCAAGGAGAGGCTTTGCGCCTTTAAATAGCTCATCAACTCTTTTATTTACAGCGACGCTTAGAAGATATCTATCTCCACCGGCATACACCAAAGCTTTTGCGTTTATCTCTTCCATTCTCATGTTATTGTCCTATTTTATTAAATTCTTTTTACGATGGAACACTCTGATGTTCCGCCGTTAATTATTCTTGCCAAAACACCCTCGCAGAACATATCACAAACAACTATCGGCAAATGATTGTCTTTTGCTAAGGCTATCGCCGTATCATCCATGACTTTTATATTATCTTGCAACGCATCTTCATAGCTTAACTCATGAAGCTTTTTCGCATCTTCAAACTTGTTTGGATCTTTGTCATACACGCCGTCAACTTTTGTGGCCTTGATAATCATATCCGCACCTATCTCGACAGCCCTGAGTGTAGCCGCCGTATCAGTGGTAAAAAATGGATTTCCAGTCCCTGCTGAAAATACGACCACCCTGCCCTTTTCAAGGTGTCTCACTGCACGACGAACAATAAATGGCTCACATATTTGCTCCATCTTGATGGCACTTTGAAGCCTAACACGAACACCGAGACTTTCAAGCGCACCCTGAATCGCAATGCCGTTTATCACTGTTGCCAGCATACCCATGTGATCTGCCGCATTTCTTTTGATGAGGCCGTCTTTGCTTGCGGTAACGCCTCTTACGATGTTGCCACCACCTACTACTATGCCGACCTCTATGTCGCTTTCAACAAGTTTTTTAATCTCGTTTGCAACGTATTTCAACACTTCGGTATCTATCCCGTAACCGCTACTACTAGCTAGCGCTTCACCGGAAAATTTGACCAAAACCCTTTTTCTGCTTTTGCCCTCAATCGTGGAGTCTTGCACCAAAATCTCCTAAATTTTTGTCAAAATGATACAGAAAAAGGGCTTATTTTGCGATTTTGGGGATATTTTAGTACTCTATCTTGCTTCCATCTTCCAATACGACTGCATTTCTCAAAACATCTATTCCACCCAGTTCGCTCACTATCTCTGATTCGTATGACGGTTTTAAGTGGTTGACAAAAATATCAAAATCTATTTTTTCAAGCTTCCCAAGTTCCTCTTCAAGCAACGCAGGAGTGAGATGCATACTGTCTGTTGCTAGTTTCTTAAATCTTGACGGAAAAGAGCACTCTATAACTAGATTTTTTAGATTTTTTGTATTCCTTATTTCATCAAGCACATAGTCACAAACTCCTGTATCAGAAGTTATGATGGTAGCTTTATCATTTTTTGTTATTTTGTATCCGCAACTAGCTACGGTGTGGCAAGTCTTGAAAGGTTCAATTACAAAATCATTCATCTCGAATTTATCGCCATAGTTTATCTCGTGAAAAACTATTGATTTACCGCTTTTATCAAGCAAATCAAGCTCAGAAAAATCAGGCCAAACTTTCCAGTTTAATATATGTTCTTTTAGTCCGGCAATAGTATCTTTAAGCCCGTATATATTGAGCGGCTTTGTTTTTATGGCATAAAAAGCATCTATCAAAAAAGCTATATCTATGATGTGATCAAGATGGCAGTGTGTCAAAAATATATGTTCTATCGCTGCCGCATTTTCCTTGAGCGGGGCTATTATATTTCCGGCATCTATAACCGTATTTTGAGATACACGAAAACAGGTTGTATTTTTACCGCAACCTTTCCCTCCGTATGCACCAAGCACATCTATGTAACTTACCATTCAAGCCCTCGCTTATTTAGTCGTAAATGTAAACACGCCGTCAAAGTCGCTCGGCGGATTTTGTATATAATGCTCACACCTTTCGATATATACATTGTATAGATAAACACCTGTTTTGTCGTGTAGCTCTTTAAATATACTCAGAGCTTCGGCAAATAGTGAAGCCCTATAAGATGACAGAGCCTCATGATACCTTGTGTTTTCCGCTATAAATTCGTCGCTAGGCGCTTTGTCATCTAGTACCTCATATATAGATACCGGCTCGTTTTTGCCTTTTACCCTTACAAGGTCCAGCTCTCTAAGGGTGTACTCACTTTTAAGGCCAGATTTCGTAAATTCACTAATGACTATATGGGCATGATACGGCTTACAAAGCCCCTCAAGTCTCGAAGCCAGATTGACAGGATCGCCGATAATGGTGTAGTCTGCTCTACCGTAAGAGCCCATCTCTCCAACAGTTACGTCCCCAGTGTTAATGCCTATACCTATCTCGATTTTAGGTTTTCCGTCTTCTTCTAGCTTTTTATTTAGTTCACTAAGAGCTCGTATTTGCTTGACGGCAGAGCCTACTGCGGCATCTTCATGATTTTGCACTTCATTTGGAGCATTCCAATAGGCCATGATTGCATCACCTATGAATTTATCGACCGTCCCTTTGCTCTCTACGATAATATCAACCATTGGTGTCATATACTCATTCAAGAGCCCAATCAAAGCTTTTGGGCTTCCCATTGCCTCCGATAGAGTAGTAAACCCTCTAATATCACTAAAAAATATAGTTACAAACTTCTCTTTTATCTCAAAGCTATTCATATCCGCATGTTTTAAGAGGTCGTCAACAACGGCAGGAGATACCTTTTTTGCAAATTTTGCCTTGATAAAATCTTTTTGACGGCTTTCCAAAAAGTAGTTCATCAAAGATAAAGACATAAAAGAAAGTAGCATTGCCGAAAGCGGGAATAAGATATTTAAGACTATCCCTTTTGAAAATAGCATATAGTATTCAAAAGCGACAAACAGTGAAAAAATCGCAACAAAAACGGCGCTACCCACTACTGCACTCGCATAAGCCGTCAGAACGACGGTTATGATTACCCCGCCTAGTATAAGGGCCAGATTTGCCCCCTCAGCCCAAGACGGCCTGTACAAAAAATCACCTTTTATGATATTGTCTATCGCATTTGCATGCGCCTCAACCCCCGGATAAACTGAGTCAAAAGGGGTCGCCCTAAGATCCAAAAGCCCTGCGGCCGAGGTGCCCATTAGTATGAATTTTCCCTCAATATCTTTTTTAGCAACTTTGTTCATATACACGTCATAAGCCGAAATATATTTGAACGTCTTTGCCGGCCCTCGATAATTAACAAGAAGTCTACCAAACCTATCAGTCGGTATCTCCATCTCTCCCATTACGATACCTTGAACACCGTTTTCATCATAATATACGTCTATTTTTTTAACGCCGGTTACAGCCCTAATCATCTCAAGAGACAATGATGGAAAAGGCCTGTTATCATATTTTAAAACCATAGGAATTGAGCGCACGATACCGTCAGAGTCAGGAATAGTGTTAAAAAACCCGCTTGAATATCCAGCCTCTTGAATTATTTTTGTATTCATTACGGCCCTATGCGCACCGGCCAAAAACTCAGTTTCTGGCTTATTTTTTTCGGCAACTATCGCAGCTACATTAGGGGCTCCAGCCGCTTTAATACCATCATCATCCAAAGCAAATACATACCCGAGTATGGTTGGGGAATTTGATACGGAATTTGCAGCTATCCTATCAAAATCCGGAGCATCCGAAGCATCTCGCCCCATCTCCCTTAGAACTTTTGCGGGCGAAGAGTTATCCGGCTCCGCAAACACAATATCCAGACCTATGGCTCCAGCCCCATTTGCAGCCAAGTTGTCAAGTACTTTTGCAAACTTATTTCGACTCCAAGGCCACTGTCCGAGCTCTTTTAAGCTTTTCTCATCAATATCGACTATAACAACATCTTTTGAGGCAGGAGTTGGACCCCTAAAAACAAACATCAGATCTCTGAGCTTGTCATCAAAAACTTGAACACTCTTAGGCAGGTAAAGATACCCCGCCGAACACGCCAAAAATATTACTAGACCGACAAGTCCGTAGTTTTTTAGTTTTTTAAACACACATACAACCTATTAATAAACTTTGTTTTGAGTTTTTATAAATCACTAAAACTATCCCTTACATGTAATATTTTTTCCAAATTATCAAAGAAAGCATCCACAACTTGTGGATCAAAATGTTCCCCTCTCTCTTCCCTGAAAAGATTATATATTTTATCAAGCTCCCACGCTTTTTTGTAACATCTCTCTGCGCCGAGTGCATCAAATACATCGGCTAAAGCAGTGATGCGTCCAAAAATATGTATCTCCTCACCCTTAATGCCTCTAGGATAACCGCGCCCATTCCATTTCTCGTGGTGCTCGTGCGCCACCGTTGCAGCGGCTGAGATAATTTTTCTATTTGAATGTCTTAGCACTTCATACCCCATGGTAGTATGGCTTTTCATAATGTCAAACTCTTCGTCCGTAAGCTTTCCCGGTTTTTTAAGTATATCATCCCCGATAGCCACTTTGCCGATGTCATGCATCGGGGAGGCCATGCGAAGTAACTCGGCTTGCGCATATCCAAGGCCGCAACCAAGAGCAAGTATATATGAATACTCCGCCACCCTCTTGACGTGATTACCGGTCTCTTTTGAACGAAACTCCCCTACCTCGCCCATAGTAAAGATAACCTCTTTTTGTGTGTCTTCTATCTCTTTATGTAAGCTGGCAAGCTCTATTGTATTTGCTATATACGACGTGACCAGATTTAGCTTTGCAACATCGCCGTCGTTGAAACTATCGTCGCTTGATAGCTTATTAATACACTGCAAAGCTCCTATTGTCTCGTTTTCGCTATTTTTAATCGGCAAGACCACTATTGATTTTGTAAGATAGCCCGTCTTTTTGTCTATTTCGGGGTTGAATCTATTATCTTTGTAAGGGTCGTTGCACACTACCGTTTCGCCACGGCTATACGCATATCCAGCAGGGCCAACGTTATCAGGAATCTCAATATTGGGTATCCCATGGGCAACTTTTGTCCAAAGCGTATTTTTGTCTTTACTACCTATCCATATCGTAGCCCTATCTGCGGCGCTAAACTCTCTGGCCATATCAGCCAAAGCCACAAGCATCATCTCCGGCTCTTTTTGCTCTGCAACAAATGCGGCATACTCAAGGATTAAGTTTAAAGTTCCTTTTGAGGCTATGAGGTTCAAAGGCGGATATGCAAATTTGAAAAAATAAAGCAAGGTCGCCTCATCATACTCGCTCCCCTTCGAAAAGAACAAAAACACCTCTCCGCCATGTTCTAACATCTTGAGTCTGGCCACAAACGGACTATTACCGAAGTTGGCATCGTCGCTAGACACGTGGCTAACCACTTTTTCCTCGTCCATTTGTTGCAAACGAGATAGTGTCGTTTTGTCAAGCTTGCAAGCACCCTTTGGATAAAGCGCCTCGCCGTTAAACCTACATGAAAAAAACTTCACATCTTTACAAATGCCAAGCTTTACCAAATAGTATTCAAGGTTGTTAAAAACATCATCAAAACTTTTTGAAGCGCCTATCTGGGAGGCAGCCTCCAAAAAAAGAATATTCATGAAAAACCCTGCTAAAAAAATGTCAAATATAATGCCATATTATTTGACATAATCGAATAAAATTATGACTAAATGTAAATGAAAGATTAACGAAAAGGTATGCGAAAAATATGCTTGAGGCAAAAAAGTTCGATCCAAAAAAACTATCTGCATACGGCTCCGTAAGGAAATTTAATCCAGGAGAAAGAGTGGTCGTCGAAGGCGATAGTGGGGATGAGATGTTTATTATATTGCAGGGCAAAGTTAGTGTAGAGGTCGGCGATATTACAGTCGGCGAAATGGGTAGCGGAGATTTTTTTGGGGAGATGAGCCTGATAGATGACGCTCCAAGGAGTGCCACCGTAACAGCCACTGAGACAAGTCTTCTCTTTGCCATCAGTGCCACAAATTTTGAAAGGATAATAGCATGGGAACCAGTCATAGCTATTAGAATAATGAAAAGCCTCTCAAAAAGGGTAAGAGAACTTAATGCCGAGATAAAAAATATATTCTCCGGACAAGGCTGACTACAAACTTGTCTCCCATAAAAAAGCACTTTTGCATATAATCTCCAAATCATCATACTTAGGTTTCCACTCTAGCGTGGATAGTATTTTTTTGTTATCAGATATAAGTAAAGACGGGTCTCCCGCACGCCTAGATGCTCTCTCTACCGCAAAATCAATTTCACTTACTTTTTTGACGCTCTCTATGACTTCTTTGACGCTAGCGCCCCTGCCGTAACCGCAGTTAAACGTATCGCTCTTGCCACCATTTGCCAAATAATTAAGCGACGCCAAATGAGCGGAAGCCAAATCCTCAACGTGTATGTAATCTCTTACGCATGTGCCGTCGGCGGTATCGTAGTCCTCTCCGAATATGAACATTTTAGGACGCTTCCCACAAGCCGCTTCACAAGAGACTTTGATGAGATGTGTGGCGTTTGGAAATCTCTGCCCGATACGTCCATCCATCGAGGCGCCAGCAACATTAAAGTATCTCAAAATAACAAACTTAAAACCATCATGAGCCGCAGCACTATCACGAATCACTTGCTCGCTCATCAGCTTGCTATGCCCATAAGGATTTATGGGGCTAAGCTCGCTATCCTCGGTAACTACCCCGTTTTTTGGCTCCCCGTAGACCGCCGCCGTAGATGAAAATACGAAGCTTTTAACTCCGGATTTGACTGCGCATCTGATGAGGTTCGTAGTGTTTACGGTATTGTTCATATAGTACTTAAGCGGATTTTCTACCGATTCTGGAACTACTATCGATGCCGCAAAATGGATAATAGCGTCAAACTTCTCATCATCCAAAAACTTTTCGACAAAAGAAAAATCGGACAAATCGGCCTTAACCAGCTTACCGTACAAAATAGAGCTTTCAAAGCCCGTTGAGAGATTGTCTAAAACCGTTATATCATAATTGCCGGCCTCTCCCAGTTGTTTTACCACGTGGCTTCCTATATATCCGGCCCCACCCGTCACCAATATCTTCATTCACTATCCTCTAAGCTCTCAATAAGATTATTATACTCTTCTATACTTTTTTCTTTTGAAAAAAACTCCGCTCGCCCCTTGGCCCTGGAGATATACTGCGTCCTCATATCATCGTCTTCTATCATTTTGCTCATTGCAAGGGACAAAAATCTAGGATTATCGAGACTTGTCAGCAACCCGAATTCACCTCTCTCAATACCGCTTGTTGGCGTATCGTCTCCACCCATCAAAATCTCTCTAGGTCCACTCTTACAATCAGTTGAAATAACAGGAATACCGCAAGCAAGGGCCTCTATAAGTACAGTCGGCAACCCCTCAAGTCTGGAGCTCATAACAAAACAATCGGCGGATGCAAAATATGAATATGGGTTTTCGCAAAAACCAAAAAAAGTTATTCTCTCGTGAAGCCCCATCTCAACGGCTAGAAATTTGAGCTCCCTCTCAAGCTCCCCACTCCCCAAAATCCAAAGCTTGCAAAAAGAGGGTAAAGCAGCAAAAGCCTCAAACAAAAATGGATAGTTTTTTGATTCAATCAGCCTTCCTGCACTGACAAAAACAAATCCCTCGTTCCCTTGTCTTTGTGCTTTCTGCAAAGCTAGAGTTTTGATTCTTGATATATCTATCGGATTATATATAACATCCACTTTTTCTTTTTTAAGTGCAAAATTTTTGACCAAATCATCCCTGATGCCATAAGAGACGGCTATCACTCGACTTGATAGTTTATATGAAAGGATGAGCAGTTTTTTTAGTATTCGCTGTGCCAAACCAGCTCCATAATAGCTTGATAAAGTAGTATGTTCCGTCGCTAAAACCTTGATTTTTGGGCACAACAACTTAGATAGTGCGGCAATTATATTTGGACGAGATAAAAACGAAATTACGACCTCTATTTTGTTTTGTCTGCAATATTTTGCAAAAAGAGCCGCAATCTTGAAGATTGAAAATAGCTTTGCAAGCGATGAACTTTCAAAGTCATGCTTGTACAAAGTCGTTGTCTTGATGCCGTGTGAGTCGTAGTTTTGTGTAGGACTTACAGTAACTAGCTCCACCTCATAAACGTCTCTCAATCCAAGCGCAAGCTCAAGCGCCACCCTCTCAGCACCGCCACCGCCTAGGGAATAGATAAAAATAGCTACTTTTTTCACGCTTTTTTCTTTACGCTATTATCTGAAATCTTACGAGCCGGAATACCGCCGACGGTAATATACGGTTCATTTACATCATCTACCACAACCGCATTTGCCGCTATAGTCACCCCATCGGCTATGGCGACGCCGCCTATTATCTTCGCCCCTGGTCCAATATAACAGTTCTTGCCAATTATCGGCGCTTTGCCGCTTGCAATGTCTTCGCCAATAAGCACACCGGCACCGGCTATAGTGCAGTTGCCGCCGATGCTAGCTTTGCCGTTTATTACCATATCGCCGTAGTGTCCTAATTCCAGTCCTGCTTCACAAGAGTTTGGCGATATACTAAACCCCAGCCGTACCGATTCTTTTTGAAATTTATAGCGAACCCACAAGGTGTAAGGCTTTGAGAGAATTCCATGCTTGCAGTTGAGGCGGTATTCTAGTAGACGAAGAAGCTTTTGGTATTTCCAAATCGGATGGAAAAATCTGTCTCTAAGACTATCCAAGACACGAAGAGCCGCTTTGTCTGCCGCTAGATACGCCTCATAATCAGCCCTATTTCGTATCACGCCAGCTCCTTCTCGGTATTCGCTACAGACAGGGCAATATCAAAGTTTTGAACTATTCGTTCTCTATTTGCCGTAGCGTCTCTCATCGCCCACTCAAGCTTCGCCGTCAAATCTTCCATATTTCCGCTCTCGAAGACCGCCATCTCGTCGCCGACGATAATTCTCATATCTCCAGCATCACTCACAACCGCAGGAACAGCACAGCTCATAGCCTCCGCTACCGTCAGCCCAAAAGCCTCTCCATAGCTTGGCAAGCAAAAAAGATTTAAGGAATTATAAAACCCTCTAAGGTCGGCAACAAAACCAAGCCACAAAAATCTGCTCGCATACTCACCCAAAATCTGGATACACTCAGCCTTGATGGCCTCATCTCCGCCACCCGCCGCTACAAACACAATATTTTCGTACTTTGAGAGTAGCCTTTTTGCTGCTTTTGCCAACAGTGGATACCCTTTCATCCTATCAACTCTTGCCGCTATCCCTATCACATAAGCATCCTGCGAAATATTGCTTCGCTCTCTAAATGTCGCTCCGCATTCTTTGGAGCAAGTAAAGAACCGTGTATCCACGCCGTTGTAAACAACCACCGCATTTCGCATATCATATCCGGCTGTTTTGTGGTACTCGTATGCGGAGTGGCTAACACATATTACTTTGTCCGCAAATCCCGATAGGACTTTTTGAAGCCAAAATAAAAGACGAAAGAAAAATCCGTATGAGCGATAATCCACAAATGCGGAATGGAGTGTCCACGCAAGCTTGAAACGCTTATTTGAAAACGGTCTTGCCCATAGACTAAATAGATTCATCTCTCCAATATGCGAAAATATCGTGTCAGGCGCAAATTCATTGATAAGGCGCACATAAGAAAGTAAAAATCCAAAAATATCGAAACGCCCTTTTTTGCCAAGATTTACGTATTTTACTCCTTCTATACGTTTTGCTTCCTCCTCCATGACACCGCCGTACATCGTAGCCAGACAAACGTCAAATCTACTTTTGTCCACACGCTTTACGAATTCAAGCACCTGTTTTTCAGCGCCACCTATGTCGAGGCAACGGATGGCAACGAGCAGTCTAGTTTTCAAGCTTTGTAGCCTACAATAACAAAAAATAAGAAGGTTTGAAGATTGGCTCTCATAAGTGTCGTAGTACCCGTATATAATGTGGAAAAGTATCTAAAAAAGTGTATCCAATCGATTATTAATCAAACATATCAAAATATAGAAATTATTTGCATAGATGACGGTAGCACTGACAGTAGCGGGGCTATACTAGACGAGCTTGCGGCGGCAGACGGAAGAATAATTGCCATCCACCAACAAAACAGCGGAACTATGCAGGTGCGCACAAGGGCTATCAAGGAGGCAAGGGGTGAGTACATAGCTTTTATCGATAGCGACGACTATGTGGCGACAGATATGCTTGAGACGTTAGTTGGCGGTGCAAAAGCGCATGGGGCGCAAATAGCCGTATGCGGATTTGAAATAGTAGACGAAAACGGTGTTCGCTCGTACAGCGTCACGCCAAAGACCGGCACCATAAGTAAAGACGAAGCACTAAAAAAATTACTCATAGAAGACTACGCCGCAACTGGCCTCTATCCGCTGTGGAACAAACTATACAAAAAAGAGCTGTTTGAATCATACCGCCCATCCCCCCTCATAAACACGCTCGGCGAAGATCAGTATATGAATATGGTCTTCATAAATGCGGCGCAGAGCGTATATTTTGACAATAAGATCTGCTATAGCTATTTGCAAAGGTCGGATTCTGTGATGAAAACACCAAAACAATCACATATTGACGACTTTTTTGGTCTTTGGAGTGAGAAGAAAAAGTTTATACAAAAAATGGGACTACTCAAAACCGATAAGAAAAAGGTTATGAACGGATATTTTAATGCCGTATTTGACTTCTACGGTCTTTGTCACACGATGGACAAGGACGGTTTACTGCCTAAATTTAACGAATTGTTGAGCACTGACGAGTATTTCAGGGTAAGCAACATACCGCTAAACGCAAAAAATATCGCTAGATATATGAAATTTTTAGCTAAACGATATTTTTGACGCCGTCCGTACTAGCATACCAAAGACGATAACTTCTATAAGCACATAAGACAAAGCCGCACCGACCGAACCAAATGAAAAGGCCAAAATAGGGGTAAAAATCAATGCGGCAGCGGCCGTCAATGCGTAAACTTTCGAGAGTTTTTTGGAGTGACCAAACGCCACTATCAAGTGGTTTGCCAAAAGCATATTGGCCGCAACAAGCAGTGGTCCAAAAGCCATAATCATCAGTAGCTGCCCACTCTTTTGAAACTCGGAGCCCAAAATAATACCGACGACAAAATCATGCAAAACAAACATCACCAGACATCCAATGGCCATTATCGGCATGGTGTACAAAACGGCTTTTTTAAAAAATGCCAATGCGCTTTGCTTGTCGCCTACGGCAAGTGCGCTTATGCGTGGAAATATCGCCGAAGATATTGGGGTAAACAAAGCCTGTGCGGCAAAGATGATTTTTTGCGCTCCGGCAAATAAACCAGTCTCACCTCTCGTGGACAAAAATCCAACGGTAAGAGCCGGCAGATTGACATAAAAAGCGACCCATATATTTGCGCTAAAAAGTGGAAATGAGCCGCCAATCGCACCCTTTAACGAGGCGGCTGTCGGTCGTGCAACCTTGATACCGACACTTTTTATGACGTGTAGATTTGCCAAAACCGAGAGCAAAATCCAAGATAATGCCGAGCAAGCAGGAACATACAGCAAATCAGATGGGGATGAGACAAGAATGACAGTAGAGAGTGCGGCCAAAGTCTGAGCACAAATATTAAACACCAAAAACCAAAAAGAGCGCTCAAGGCCTTGATATAGCCAGCCAGGAACTAGCGTCTGCCCAGCTAAAGCAAGCCAAAAAAATAGATAGAGCCAAAATGATGAGCCGACAATAAAAGAGGCTATGAGCATTATCGGTAGCGACACGCCAAGTAAAATAAGCTTTACGCTTTGTATTGCGCTCCACAAAGTAGAGAGCCTACTGCAGTCGCTTTTGTGCTGCGATAACTCACGTACCCCCCAAAGATAAAACCCAAAATCTGCGAAAATAGCCATGTATGCAGATACCGCCCAACCAACGGCAAGCTCACCAAAAGCATTCGTACCGAGCGTTCTCGTAAGATACGGTAAAAGTAAAAAAGGGGCTATATAGCTTGAAATTTGCAAAGCCATTAACCAAGTTGCGTTTTTGGCTATTGTTGAAGGTTTCATCGACTAGGCATATAGATGTTTTATACCAGAAGGTATTATATTTATCAATATGCCCCCTCCCTCTTTAAAACAACTTTTACTGTTTTGAATAAAATAATTATGTCAAGCCACAACGACCAATTGAGGACATACCAAGTGTCCATCTTTATCCTAAAATCATAGTTTGTATCACTTCTTCCACTTACTTGCCACAAACCAGTTATCCCCGGTTTGACAGCAAAATAATATTCTGCATAATCCTTATAGTACTCTTTTATTTCCTCTTGCACAACGGGCCTAGGGCCAACCAAGCTCATATCACCACGCAAAACATTGAATATCTGCGGCAGTTCGTCTAAGCTAGTCTTGCGTAAAAAATCTCCAACTTTTGTAACACGAGGATCGTTTTTTAGTTTAAAAGAGCTTTCCCACTCCTCTTTTGCCTTTGGGTCTGTAGACAGTATATGCTCCAGACGCTCTTTTGAGTCTTTGTGCATACTGCGAAACTTAAATACTCCAAATCTCCGACCACCCTCCCCTATCCTGACATGCGAATAAAATATCTGCCCACTAGAATCAAGCTTGATGAGTAGCCCAAAAATTCCAATAACTGGCAGTAAAATAGGCATCATGAGTATTGATATGGAAATATCAAATATTCGTTTGATTGCGATATTAAAGCCAAACTCAAGATTGTTTTTTATATTCATCAAAAATAGTTTTTCATTAAATAAACTATACATTTCAGTATTGCTGAGCGCAACATCATTTAGATGCGGAATCAAAATAATTTTTTTAACTATCTTATGCACTGAATTTACTATCTCAGACAACTTATCAGGTGACAGCTTTGGCATTGCCACTAAAACAGTATCTACGCCGACTATGCCGACAAACTTGCGCAGACTTTTTATGCGCCCCAATACTTTAATCTGCCTATTTCCGATGGCTATCTTGTCGCCTATCTTTGATGCATCGTCATCAAGGAAGCCAATAACTGCATACCCCATATACCATTGCGCAAAAATTCCATTGGCGGCAGATATCCCCGACTCTCCAGCACCGATAATGACGATGTTGGTACGCCAAATGCCTATTATGTATAGTAGCTTTTTACCAAACAATCTAACAAGCGGGAATATAATGACAGCAATAGTCAGGAACAGAACAAGCGTTAATCTAGATACACTGCCGCCTAGCTTTGCCAGGGTAACAATCGAAAAAGCTATCAAGACGCCGAATATCAGTGCGCCGATCATTCGTTTGGTCTCATCCCAAAACGGCATTCTCTTTGTATATAATCCAGCGTTTACAAACAACATAAAAAACAATACATACACCCACAAAGCTTGTGTAAGCATCTTTGAATGTAGATGAAATTCCGGCATAAGTTGAAAAAAATAGCCGCTAACCATCCTAAGGGCTATAGCTAAAAGCATGGAAAAAAAGAACGAAAACATATCAAGTATGAATAAGGCAAATATTGTGGTTAATTTCTTTTTCATAGGCTTCTTTATCTAAAAATCAACGACTGCGCCACCAACCGTGATGCATGCTCAGCTTTTTTGTCAGCCAAAACGGCTATACGCAAAATTTTTTTATTGATAGACATGCATGACCTTTAGTGTATTTGTCAACTTCGCCATTTATTAGACCACTGCCAAACCGACATTTTCTAGGATTGATTATAGTATTCGAGGACTTTTGTTGGTTTAGATTGCCCAAGGTTTTTTCATAATGAAATTATATCCAAGTTTATGTATTTTTAATTCCACGTAATACAGACTCGCGAAAAAAAGCGCTAAAAATACCTATTATCAGCCCAACAATAAATCCAGACACAATAATTAGACCTTTTTTAGGTTTGATCGGACCATTTCCGATCTGTATCTCACCGATCACTTGAGTCATACGGATTTTGGCATTGTTGTTTTGATAAAGCTTAGCTTTTTCCTGATGACGTGATAGGATGAAATCGACACTTTTTTGGAGCTTTGGTTTGATTTCGGCAATATTTCCAGTTTCCATTGAAATACGGAGTATGTTATTGGTTCCGTTTGGAATCTCCACACTGAGTCCAATATTTTGCTGCACAATCTCTTTGAGATTATTGATATTATCCAGATTAAAAATTGTTGTAGGCTGATTATTATTGACAACCTGATTATTATTGACAACCTCACCTACTTCCAGTAGAACTTCTCCTCGATAAATCGGCTTTGCGGTATAAGCATAGAATGCAGCAGAAAGGGTTACGATTGACACCATCAACAAAATGGTCGTTTTGCGTCTAACGAGCGTTGCCCAAAGTTCTCTTAGGTCTATCTCGTCTTCTTTAATACATCGAGGGTGAATATTTTGCTTATTCATTATTTTCCTTTTTTATGTGTAATCGATTCCACCATTTATGATGCATACTGAACTTTTTAATGATCCACATCGGTAGCTTTTCATATTTTTGTCCAAGCTTATAGCCTAAATATTTCATACCATTTCTTATGAACCACTCTGGAAGCAAATACCATGCATTATTCTGCAACAAATATTTTATTTCTGATTTTATGTACTTGACACCTTCACCTTCAGCTTTTCCAAAACTTTCAAGTATCCAACTCTCGCTTTTATGGAATACTCCTATGTCAAAATATCGTTTAAACTCTTGCCATACAGTATAACCATGAGAATGGTACACTTTTGCTTCAGCAACGTATGCGAGTTTATATCCAGCCAGTATCATTTTAGCTCCCGCATAAGTATCTTCTCCAAGTATCAATCCATCTTTGAACCAGCCGATCGTTTTCAATGCAGTTTTGCGATATGCTGCAAAACTATCAGATAAAAATGCTGTTTTGATACCGTATTTTGAAATATCACCCTTGTCTCTTATGTATGAAGCATTTCCATAATTAAACTCTCGCAAATGTTTTCCAAAAAGATTAGTATCCTCATAACTTAGTTGCCTTCCATAAGCTGCGCCAACCTTTTCATCTTCAAAAACATTGATCATATTTTTTATGGTATTGTCATCGTATGGCAAAACATCTTGAGTGAGAAACACGAGTATCTCACCAGTTGCTATTTGAGCGGCTTTTGCCCTAGTACCACCATGGTCAAACTCACTTTGAGGTATTACAATGATATTGTCCGTAAACTCTTTGGCTATCTCTATTGTTTTATCTTGAGAAGATGAATCTATGATGAGAAGCTCATACTCTTTTATAGATTGATTTTTTATCTTTTCCAAAAGAATTGATAGATAGTTTTGAGCATTGTATGTTGGAATTATTATTGAAATCATCTGTCAACTCTTACCATTGGTTATGCACAGATTTCACACTAAATAAATAAAAGAATATAAAAAACCAAAAAAAGAAATGAACATAATTCGGTTCAAGATTATAGTTCACTATAAAAATGATAAATGAAAGCTTTATGTAAAGAAATTCAAAATTTCTCAAAAATGCTTTATTTATTTTAATATAAATATCTAACATTAAAACGACTAAACTTCCTAAAACAACAATACCATAATCTGAATAAAGCTCTAAAAATAAATTATGCACTGTAGCGTCACTCAATATTGCCACATTATTAAATGTATTCACCTGAAAAAAATGCTGAATAATTTGTGCATTCGTTTTAATTCCAGAACCAAGCAACCAATGCCAATCTTCTAGAGATGCTTGTTGTGTAGCAATAATATACAACCACCGATTAAAATCTGAAACATTATTATAGTTTTCTCCAAAAGGATTTAATTTCATAAAATAATAATTGATAAGGTTGGGATTCACATCATAAATGATCATAATTAAAAAAACAATTATCATGAATAAAATAATAATTTTTTTAAACGACAATTTTGATCTATAGATAATTCCATAACTCAAAAGAATTGCTAGCAATGCACCACGTGAACCCAAAATAAAAATAGTAAACAGAAAAAAGAATTGAAAGAATATTCTCAAAAAACGTTCTTTGACAAAATGAATCAAAGGAAATATAATACTGAGTTGCATAGCAAAAAATGTTGGAAAATCTGAATAGGAAAAGATTTGCAATCCTCCATACCACTGAGATGAAATAGTAAAATAAGACATAAAAATATGTGGTAACGTCATATAAACGATCAATCTAGCTATCAAATCATAAGTAATTCGATAATATAATAGAAAATAAAAAATCGAATAAGAAGTGAAAAATATAAATAAGAAATAATAAAAATAAATACTAAATATGCTTTTGTTTAGTACAGAAATAAATATGAGTATGAAAAGAAAAAGTAATGTAGATGCATAGTATAAAACAAAATTTTGTTTTTTCAATATTACTAATACAAAAAAGCTAATAAAACACCCACCCACAATAAAATGTGGTACTCGTAATTTAAACCCGAAATCAATAGAAATCAAATATTGAAAAGTTAAAAAAAGAGTAAATAACGCAAAGCCAAAAAGAATTAAGTTACGATTTGATTGGAATGCAGCTTTCATAAATAGTTCTTAAAATGCTTGAAAGCACAAATTTGTAAATTGTCGTGAACTATCCCCTCCGCACCAATAGGTGTAGAGATCACCGGAATACCCGCTTCGAGCATCTCTAGCGTTTTTACTTTTATCCCCGCTCCTGATAGTAGAGGCACTATGCCGTATTTAACTTTGACAAAATATTCACTAGGATCGTCGACGAAACCGGTGACGGTTATATGGTTATTTTGGAGTTTTTGAACTTCAGGAGTTGGATTGGCTCCGACTATATAGAGTTTATAGTGGTTTTTGAGTAAAAAATCGTTGTAATGTTTCACGAAATGTAGTATTGCATCGGCATTTTCTCGTCGGTTCATGGCCCCCCAAAATAATAGAGCGTGTTCGGACGAATGGTTTTTCCGCACTGTTTTTACGGAGTAGATAAAATCGCATAAATAAGGAGTTTTTACAATGATTTTTGAGTCGGCGATATTATACAAAGCTGAGAGGAGTTCTTTGTCTTTTGTATTTTGAACAATGACTTCATTGGCTAGTGCATAAATCTCTTTTTCAAATTGAAACGTTTTGATAGTGTCAAAGGATTGAATGATAGAGGCGGCATCTCGCAGTGAAGATTGGATTAAGATATCGTGACTGCTAATAACAATCTTTTTATTTTTGATTTCACTTGGACCCAATAGTCGAAGATAGATGGCAGCGTGGGTAAATTCAAAATGGATGGTGTCATAGTTTTGACTATGTTGAAGGAGCCATTGATGGATAGTTTTGTTGTAACGTGTAGAGGGTTTGAGCGGAAACAGGTGCTTTGAGCGAAGCACATTGAATAATTTTTTTATAGGTGTGAGTTCGGACGTCAAAACGACATTTACATTGGAGAAGGGTTCAAAACCGCCAATGAATTCGTCTTTATTGGCTGTAATGATTACATCTACCGAATCATTGTTCTCAGAGTATTCCTGTAAAAATTTATAGGCTGTTTTATGCCCTGCATATTTTGCTTTCAAACTCGGGAAATGGGCACTTACAAAAAGAATCTTAGCCATTGATATGTTCTTTGAACGCTTGTAAAATTCTTTCTGCGGTGATGGATGAGTTATCTGCATCTTTTGCATAGTTGCAATAATCCGAAGAGGTAGAGATGATTTTGACTCCTGAACCGAATGTGCCGATTTCATCGGCTGATGTTGGGGCGAAAAAGCTTAAATTCTTTTTTCGTTGAGCAATTGCTAAATGAAGTGCCAAGCTATCACTCGTGATGATATAATCCATTGCTCTGACGATGGCTGCGAACTCTAAAATTGTATTTTTTGTACCTGCATCCTTCAGTCGTTCAGAAGAGGTATTCGAAATTATCTGCCGATGACGTTCTTGCTCCTCAACCCCTCCTAAAAGATATATAAAAGTTTTTTTACCGTTTATCTCACTATCCAAGAGATGATTGATGAGGATAATAGTTTGTTCGATAGGAAGTTTCTTTGACTCCCATCGTCCTCCTGAACCTGAATTGATCCCGATTAAAAAATATTTTGGATTTGAAACGATACGATGCATTTGCTCTTCAAGGATGTACGAATTGAAAAAGAGTGGAGAATCGATTGTGATACCAAGCATTTTTGCAAATATTTCATTATGCTCTAACTGGTTTTCTTTTTTTAGTGCATCGGCTTTTTCTTTTCCGTGTATTGACAATAATCCCATATCAAACCATAATTTACTATCTTGTGAATAAACCCGTTCATTCGAGTTATTTTTTAGATATGCACCAAAAATTTGTTTTGTCTTAATATCCTGTAAGATTTGTAACACTTCTAATTCATCATCAAGGGATATTACAAAATCATAACTATTTTCCTTTATCTTACTTAACAAAAAATCTTTTGTAGCAAGTGTATTTATATATGGATTAAATCTCAGTAAATCAAAAGCTCCATTACTTGTCAACCAATCAATTTGTAAATTTTGATATTTTTCATATAAACCTTTTAAAATATATGTAGTACGAACTACATCTCCAAGTGCTCCAAATTTTATTATTAAAATTTTATAATTTTGTACCATTAATAAATCCTTTTTCAGATATCAATACTTGTTTAAATGTTAATCTTCCTAATATAAACTTTAATATAAACTTTAATTGAAAGAATATGTAAGAATAGAATTTAAATAATGGAAAATACTTTTTATTAAAATAAACTAAATTTCTACTCATATAAAATAGACTAAACTCACTCAAATTTCCACCAGTTGAACTACTAACTTTATGCCATAGTTTTGTTATTGGAGAATACATTAATTTAATATTTTTCTGTTTAGCTCGATAACAAAAATCAGCATCATCAGAATATACAAAATATTTTTCATCCATTAAACCTATTTTTTCAAATACATCAGATTTTATTAACATACAACAAGTTGGTGCATAATCTACTAATTGTTGTGAATCATATTTTCCATTGTCTATTTCATTTTCCCCATAATGCCTTGTATTCCAACCTCTTTGTGGCAAAAAAAAACCACCGGCACACCATAATTTTGTAGGTTCATCAAAATAATACATTTTCGGAATTACCATAGAAACTTGATTATCTATTAGTGAAAGGAATAACTTTTCCAATAAATTATTTTCAAACTCAACATCATTATTTAACAATAATACATACTCGCACCCAGCATTAAGAGATAACTCAATTCCCTGATTATTTCCTTTTGCAACCCCTAAGTTTGCATTATTATAGATAAATTCTGAAGGTATATTATAATATTCGGCTAATCTTTTTGCTTCATTCAAAGCTATTTCATTTGGTGAATTATCTATTACATATAGTATGTAGTTTTTATAAGTTTGTTTTGCAAGGCTTTCAAAAAAACCTTCTAAAACTTCTACTCCATTATAAAGAACAGTTACAAGACCTATTTTTGGTTCATTGTTCACTTATACAATCCTTTCTCTTTCATTTCCTCTATACTTGATTGATATTTATCTTCTACTACTTCTTGTTCATTTACCCAAGAAGTAAATCTTTTGATACCTTCTTCAAAATTCACTTTTGGTTCAAACCCAAGTTTAAATTTGATTTTAGTAAGATCAGCATAATTATCTCGAATATCTCCAAGTCTATAATTTCCTGAAATAGTGATTTTTGAACTACTATCATATGCTTTAACCAGTGTATCTGCTACTGTATTTACATCTATAGCTTCTCCAAGTCCTACATTAAATACTTCATAATTTGCTTCATCTTTTTCTATGCCCAAAATAGTAGCTTCCACCACATCATCTACATAAACAAAATCACGGCTTTCTTTGCCATCTTCAAAGATATTGATATCGTTTCCATTTTTAATACGGGTAGAGAAAATAGAAAGTATCCCCGTGTAAGGATTACTCAGAGATTGACCTGCACCATACACATTTTGGTATCTAAATGCAACTGCTGGGATACTCAGAGATTTTCCCATGACCATAAACATCTGCTCTTGGACTTGCTTTGTGATGCCGTAGATAGAGCTTGGATGTATTTTACTTGTCTCATCCGTAGCTAGAAGTTTTGTATCAGTTCCGCACATTGGACACTTGACAGCAAAATCACCTTTTGACATATCTTCATCTTTTCGCTCATTTGGATAGACAACACCACATTTTGGACAATCATATTTCCCTTCACCATAAATTGAACGAGAAGAAGCAATAATCATCTTTTTTACACTATGTTTTTCATTTGCTAAGATATCCAAGAATATTGAAGTACCTTTGATATTTACATCTGTATATTTTTCTATCTCATACATAGATTGACCTGTGCCTGTTTCAGCGGCTAGATGGACAACTACATCTACACCATCAAGTGCTTTTTTCCAGTCATCATAACTTAAAACTGTCCCTTTGATGAAATTTACTTTATCTTTTATGCTTTCATAAAGCAGTGAATATTCACCATGTATCTGGGGGGAAAGATTATCTAAAACTGTGACTTCATAACCTTTTTCGATCAGCTTTAAGCTGAGGTTTGAGCCTATAAATCCTGCTCCACCTGTTATTAAAATCTTCTTATAAGTCATCTATAAATTCTCCTTTGTGATTTGTCTTATGCCAAGTCTTTTTTGCTTCATCATATCTTTTGACTATTTTTGCAGGTACTCCGACTATGACACAATAGTCTGGAAAATGACCTCTTACAACAGCATTTGTACCTACTATACAATGTTTCCCAAGTATAGTTCCAGCTTGTATTTTTACTCCACTTCCAATAAAACAGTTTTCGCCTATACATGTTTTACTTACTCTTAGTGGCTGTAATGCAACAGGCAAATCTAAATTTTCATATTCATGATCAATATCTGTAATCATCACATCAAATAAAGAAATAGTATTTTTCCCAATTATCAATGTATTAGCAACAGTAATATGACATCTTTGTTCAATAGATACTCCATCTTCTATTATCAAATTTGGATTAAACTTCTGACTATCTTTTATTTCAACACACTCAAGTCTTGCATGGTCACGAATAAAAACATTATTGCCAATGCTAATATTGTGTACATTTTTTAACAAAATTGGGTTTTTTATAAGTGTTTTTTTGCCAATTTTTTTGAAAAATATTTTATATACAATTTGTGTTTTTATTTTGGCTATCTGTATTGAAAAAAAATTGTATTTTTCATACCAAGACATGGTCAAAAGACCTAATATTTTAATGTTCATTGAACTTTTCCAATATTACATCCCTAAACACATTATTGTGTTTCTCAATTTCTGATGCACTAAGATTATATTTTTGCTCAGTTAGTTTTATGTATTTTACAATGCAATAGAAAATTTGAATCAGTATCAGGCTCCATCCTGCATAACCCGCCTTATAACCTTTTCTTACTATAAAATGAACTAAAAAAGTCCGTATGGGTCGCAATATCAGATGAAAGAATGGACCTCTGTCTTTGTGAGAGAATTTTAATTCTGTCTCCGTATAACGACTTATTGTGTTCATATAACTTTCAACGGTATTTGAAATAAAATGGTGCACAAAATATTGATCTGGTAAGTAATAAATTTTTTCAGGTTTTACCATAGACTTTCCAAAGCTATGAATTACATTGTTACTAAAATCTATAGCACCTTTTTTAAATATTTTATTTGTTCTTGAATGAAAAGCGTCATAACAAAATTTTCCGTGGTAATAATTTTTTCTGTCAATATTAATAATGTCATATTTATTTTTAGCAATAATTTTTGTAATTTCATCAAGTGTTTCAATATCAAGCATCTCATCAGCAAATCCCCAATAGAGCCAATCTGTATCAATTTTAGCATAGAGCCAATCAACCAACTCTTGGTTTTCTACAAAAACATACTCTTTTTCTCTTACATATACATCACATCCATAACTTTTTGCGATTTCATGAGTTTTATCTGTAGAACCACCGTCTGCTAAGATAATATGCCCATAATCTTTAAGATTTTGAATAACTCTTTCTATCCTTTTTTCTTCATTATAAGTAAAAATAACAAATGTAATATTACTCATTTAAATTTCTCCTGTGTATTTTAAAAATATAATACACCAAATAAACAGCAACACTTAATTGTGATAATATAATCGGTATTCCTATCGTCCAGACTGATATGTTATTCGAATAATAAAAAAACAAAAATGATACTAAAAACACTACAAAACCAGACCATGTAGCCATAATTGTTTTTTTTGTTAAACGATGTATAGTCAAATATATTGATAATCCACCAATTATAAAATTCCCACTTTCAGCAAATATACCATAACCTATAATATAAGAATATTCAGCAAATTTACTATTTGTTAATAAAGTAGTCAACTCATTAGAAAAAATTAGCCCCACACATAAAACTAGACAAATAGTTACTAGCGCAAATACCATATATTTTTTAATATAATTACCGTGTGATTTGTACAGATTAGGTACAAACAACTGAGCATATACTGTAGATGCTGCATTCATACCAGCTTGCCCTATATTTGAAACTGTTGCATAGAGTCCAATTACTTCTACATAGCCTAACGGTGTTAAAATCATTCTATATCCTTGTAATTGTATCCAATTCATTACTGCCCCAAAAGAGATAGGATATGAAAAATGTAATATATCATTTAGTTTGAATGTATTAGTATCACTAAATTGATATTCTTTTTTACGCATTATTAAAGTTAAAAGTGTTAATCCTATCAAAGATCCAGCTACTGTAGTTGATAAAAGTAATACAGTTGATGTCGGGTGGAAAAATTGTATAAATATTATAAAAAAGATTATTTTTAAAATATTCTCTCCCAATAATGTATATACTGCATTTCTTCGATACTCTAAATTATTTAAAAAACCTCTTAATAAATTATTTAGGTATAAAAAAAATGCAAAAATTATCATCAAAAATACTTCTAAAAAATACTCTCTGTAGATAAGGTATACAGAAGTTTCACTTAAAACCATGATAAATAATAATAATTTAATAACTTGTAGATTTAAAGGGAGAAATGAATTTAAAGATTTATTTTCATGTTTTAATGGATATATTTTAGATTGTTGAAAATAATCTAATGGTACTAAAAAAAATGCATTCAAAGCATAAGATAACGTAGCCATTAAATAATAATAACCCAACTCTTCTAATGTTAAATAATTAGAATATACTTTTAGGAATACCAATTGTAATAATATCCCTAAAAATCTTGAAAAACTAATCTCAAAAAATAAAACTTTGTTCATATATTGACTCGTATTTTGAGTATATTAATCAATACAATAGTACAACAATCAATCAGAAATATAACAATATTATTTAGCACAAAACTCTCTAACTTTTACTATCATATAGTTGATGGCATCATCACCCATACCGGGATACAATCCAACCCAAAAACTGTCATTCATAATTTTGTCAGTATTTGCAAGCTCTCCTATAACCCTATAGTCAACACTCTTTTCCATATGGTCAAACATAGGATGCCTTAGCATATTGCCAGCAAATAGGTTTCTAGTTTGGATATTATTATCTTCTAAAAATTCAACTATCTCATTTCTTGTAAATTTTGCTTCATTAGTTAGAGTCATCATAAATCCAAACCAACTAGGATCCGAATTTGGCTGTGCTTCTACAAGCGTTAGCTCATTTAGGTTCTTAAGGCCATCATATAGTTTTTTGTAGTTCTCTTTTCTTTTTTCCACAAAAGATGGAAATTTTTCTAGCTGGGCACATCCTACGGCGGCCTGCATATCGGAGACCTTCAGGTTGAATCCAAAATGGCTATACACATACTTATGATCATACCCTTTTGGCAATGTTCCGAAACTTTGCGAGAAACGGCATCCACAAGTGTTATCGATGCCGCTTTCACACCAGCAATCACGTCCCCAGTCGCGCATGGAGAGCATGATTTTTTTCAAAAGTGGATTATCAGTATAGGTCGCGCCCCCTTCTCCCATCGTCATATGGTGTGGCGGATAAAAACTGCTCGTTCCTATATCGCCCCATGTACCGGTAGGTTTTCCAGCGTATACGCTACCGAGCGCGTCACAGTTATCCTCTATTAACCAAAGGTTGTGTTTATCACAAAATGCTTTTACGGATTTTAAATCAAACGGGTTGCCCAAAGTATGGGCAATCATAACTGCTTTGGTTTTAGGGCTCAATGCCGCTTCAAGTTGTGTCACATCAATATTGAAGTGAGTCAATTCCATATCCACAAACACGGGAACCGCTCCGTACTGGACTATCGGCGCTACGGTAGTGGGAAATCCGGCCGCCACAGTGATGACCTCATCGCCTCTCTTTATCTGTCTATCTTTTAACAGTGGTGACGTTAAAGCATAAAAAGCAAGCAGGTTTGCACTACTGCCGGAGTTCACCAAAAATGTCCATCTAACACCCAGATACTCGGCAAGTTGTTTCTCAAATTTTTTGGAATATTCTCCATAAGTAAGCCAAAAATCAAGACTACTATCAACAAGATTTACCATCTCTCTCTCGTCAAAAACACGTCCGGCATAGTTTACTCTAGATTTTCCCGCCTCAAAAACCGCACTCTGCACGGGTTTATGAATCTCACTATAGTACTCCGCAACCTTTTCTAATATCTCTTTTTTTAGCTGTTCTTTTTTGTTCATATCTATCTGCCTTTCCACATATTTTCTATTGTTTTTAAATACGGGTCTTCCCTGATCGTCTCTATATCTAGTGTTTCCATATTTGCTTTAAAATACTCTCTAATTTTAGCTATTGCAACTTTATGAGGGGTAAACTCGAAGTTTTGTAGCTCGCTCATGATTTTTTCGTTACTAGAGGTGTACTCATTATTCAATCCGTCGTTTAGCAAAACTATTTCAGATCTAAAATCGCTCACCTCATTAACCGTGTTTGCCAGAGTTATTAGGTCTATTTTTTTACCTGTTGTGGCGTTATATATTTTTTCTTTTGAATCATTATGCAAGAAAAAGTCAATCATCCGGAGTAAATCGCCGATATAAATATAATCAAAAAAAACATTTTTATTAATTGCTATAGGTAACCCTAGCAGATTTTTCACTATCGCATTTGTTATAAACTTATAGCGGTAGTTTTCGTATTCGCCGTATGCACCGAATATCCTAAGCTGAACTATATTGTCACATTTTTCAATATATCTCGACGTAATGGATTTATAAAATCCGTACTCATCAAACGGTAATGCCGTTAAATACTCATCCTCTTTTACGTCTACTATCGGCTTATGTTTCCCGTATTCTGCCCCGCTACCGAATGAGATTATTTTTTTAACGTTTTTTTGGTGTTTAGCAATATTAAAAAATATTCTCAGGTTGTACTCTGTAACGTTTTTCATATCCAAGGTATCTCTGCCACCGCCACGATTGGCTAAATGGATTATGATATCAATACTATGTGATAAGATATATGAATCAACGGCCTCTTCGTCGGCCAAATCAAGCTCTTTGCTAGCTGGGGCAAATATTTTGTAATCCCCGTACTTTGCCCCCAAATACTCTTTCAGATGAGAACCGACAAAACCGTTTGAGCCCGTGATAAAGATGTTCATCAATCCTCCAAAGGCTTGACTATCATTTGAGATAAAAACTCTTCTCTATCCAAAAAAGGATACATATCTTCTAAAGGCTTTGAGACCATTGTTCCATCGTCTTTTCTCATAGAAGCAGTAGCTGGGATTATTTCTTGATTTTCTGGGCAGATAATTTCACACAGAACAGGACCGTTATAGTCCATTACATTTTTTAGTATTTCACCTAGTTCAACAACTTCTCTAGCAATAAAATATTTTATACCATATGCATTGGCAATTTTTTCCACTTCTGGAAATGAAATGCCAGAATCTTTATCCGTACCTATTGCCCTGCCTTCAAAGAACTTTCTTTGGGTTGCCCTTATGGATAGATAACCATTGTTGTTCCAAACAAATAGCTTCAGAGGCAAATTATAATGCACGATAGTCTGCAACTCTTGTATGTTCATTTGAAACGAACCATCACCTGTTATGCCTACAACTTCGCCTTTTTTTGCAAAACAAGTACCAATGGCGGCAGGCATTGTAAAGCCCATATCCGCCTGTGCACCTGAGGTTATATATCTCTGATTGGCTCTGATTCTTAGTGCTTGGGATGTTACATAGTATGATGAACCAGCATCAGATACTACTGCTGTGTCATCTTTTAAAAATTTGCACAGATAATCAATGAAAGTGTATTTATTAATCTTCCCTTCATGCTCATATCTCTCCAAGCATACAGGCCATTTGTTTTTCCAAAAGTTACATTTTTCTACCCATGCACTATTGTCTAGCTCAATTTTTTTGTTATTAATCTTTTTAAAAAAGCTCTCTAGGTTACAATTTATAAATTTATCAATCCTGACAGTATTTTTCTGATGCTCCTTGCTGTCGATGTCCACAACAATAACCTTTGCGTCTCTCATAAAAAGGTTGTACTCAAAACCAGTGAGTGCCACACTAAGCCTGGAGCCAAGCACCAAAACAAAATCAGCATTTTGTACTGCGAAATTTCCAGCCCTATCGCCTTTTGTACCAAGCCTGCCAACAAATCTATCATTATCCGTACTAAGCAGGTCTATAGCTAGATAAGAAGTAGCAACTGGTAGATTAAATGTTTCCACAAACTCATTAAATTCTTTAACCGTATTCGATAGTCTTATGCCATTGCCAGCGATGATAATTGGTCTTTTAGCTTCTTTCAGCGCAGCTACAACACCCTCAAGTTCACTTTCTTCAATCTCTTCTTTGTACTCTTTTTGTAGCTCAGAGCTATCAAAGTGTATTAGATTATCCGTATCTATGGTGGCACCCTGAACATCTAGTGGCACATCTATCCAAACTGGACCAGGTCTGCCACTTTTTGCTAGATATGTGGCTTTTTCAAGGTGGTATGCTATCTCATTTGGTTCATTAACCATCACTGCGTATTTTGTAATAGATTTTACTATAGCAACTATGTCAGCCTCTTGAACCCCAAACTGCCTTAGCGGCAAATCACTATTGTAGCAAGTCTCTTTCTTTTTAACCTGCCCTGAAATAAATAGGCACTGTGTGCTGTCTTGCCACGCATCTAGCAAGCCCGTAATTGCATTTGTTCCACCACATCCAGTAGTAACATATGCTACCCCGATTTTGTTTGTATATTTAGAGTATGCAACAGCACCCATTGCGCATGCTTGTTCATGATGATTGCATATCACTCCCAGTTTATCATGCTTAGCCACACCATCATTCAAAAACATCGCACCACCACCAGTGAGCATAAAAACTTCAGGCACTTTTAATTCATCATATATGTAATTTGCAATATAGTCGGCTACTCTAGTTTTCATCTGTTCTCCAGTGCGATTTTCAAATTTTGCAATGCTTTTTTAATATTTTCTTTAGTGTTTACATAGCAGATTCTAACATATCCCTCCCCTGCCTCACCGAAGTTGTTTCCAGGAAGTAGCGCTACGCCGGCTTTATCTAAAGCAAAATCCGCAAACTCGTCACTGCTCATACCTGTCCCTGTAATATTTGGAAATGCATATATAGCCCCGTCAGGCTCGATGCAGGTGATACCATCTATAGAATTCAAGCCATCAACCAGTATTTTTCTTCTTTCGTTATACTCATTTTTCATCTCAATAAGTGCAGACTGCTCACCAACTATTGCTTCTATACCTGCTCTTTGGATAAAAGTTGGCACACACGATACTATTGTAGAGACTAGTAGTCCCATTTTTTCTATAACATTTTCTGGTCCTATTGCAACGCCAAGACGCCAACCTGTCATAGCAAAAGCTTTAGAAAAGCCATTTATTATGATAGTTCTCTCCTTGCACTGATCCATATACGAAGGACTCAAAAATTTCTTTTCGTTATTAAAAATCAATCTACCGTAAATCTCGTCACTTAACAAGTAAATATCATATTTTTTTGCAATTTCAGCAACCCTTCTTATCTCATCAGGTGTCATAACTGAGCCAGTAGGATTGCTTGGAGTATTAAGAATAATTAGTCTAGTTTTGTTGGTAATAGCCCTTTCAAGATCATTTGGAACTAGTCTAAATTGATTTTCCTCTTTTAATTTTACAGTTACGGCTTTTGCTCCACATGCCTTAATAGCTGAATAATATGTAGGGAATCCAGGGTCTGGCACCACAACTTCTTCACCTGGATTGACAAGACATTTGATTGTGAAGTATATGATTGAGTTTGCGCCCGGTGTTACCAAAACCTGCTCAAGGGACGGCTTAAAACCCCTGCTTCTTAGCGTAGTTTCCTGTGCGGCTACCCTAAAATCATAGAGCCCCATCGAGCTAGTATAGTGTGTTTCGCCATTTTTTAATGAGCTGCATGCCGCCTCAACGATATTTGATGGGGTATCAAAGTCTGGCTCCCCAAGCTCAAAATGGAGAATTTTCTTACCTTCTCTTTCAAGTTTTTGTGCTTTATCCAATATCTTAAACATTGGTTGACCATCAACATTATGGGCAATATCAGAAAGATGTTTCATTGCAAGCTCCACTCCAAGTTTTTCTTTTTTGCATCTTCAATATACTGTTCCAAATCAAGCTGTGTACTTATAAAGCCATCTTCATAAAAAGCTTTGTACCATTTAACCGTTTTCTCAAATGTTGTTTCACTATCCCAAACATCTTTCCAGTAAAGCCCGATGTGAGCTTTTGAACAATCAAGCTTTAACAGATTGGCCTCATGCGGCTGGTTTGGATCTGAATTTATTTCATATTCTATTTTATTCCAGTGCTTTTTAACATTTTGAACGACTTTTTCAACTGTAATACTACCTTCATCGCTTGGACCAAAATTCCAAGCATCTCCAAATTCTTTCTTTTCTTCAAGAAGCTTTTGTCCAATAGCCAAATATCCACTTAGCGGTTCCAAAACATGCTGCCACGGACGAGTTGCTTTCGGATTTCTAATGCTTACTTTTTTGCCTTGACTAACCGATACCATAATATCGGTCATTAATCTATCTTGCGCCCAGTCTCCACCGCCGATAACGTTACCCGCCCGACACGTTGCGAGTAATGTTTGATGCGATTTTTTATAATCGTTGATATTAAAATATGAATTTCGATACGAGCTTGCAAGTAAATCCGCACACCCTTTTGATGCGCTATAAGGATCATACCCGCCCATCGGATCATTTTCGCGATATCCCCAAATCCATTCTCTGTTTTCATAAGCTTTATCGCTGGTAATATTCACGATTGCTTTGACTTTATGCTTTCGACATGACTCAAATACTTTGAGTGTTCCTATCACATTGGTTTCATACGTTTCTATCGGATTTATATATGAAGGCCTGACCAATGCTTGCGCGGCTAAATGAAATACAATATCTGGCTTATACGTTGCAAATGTTTTATCTAATGTAGCTAAATCTCGTATATCACCTATGATGGAAATAATATCAAGATTGAGTAGCGATAAATGATTTGGTTGAGTTGGAGCTTCTAAGGAATATCCTACAACATGCGCCCCCATACGTTTTAGCCAATAAACAAGCCATGATCCTTTAAAACCCGTATGCCCCGTAACTAAAACTGTTTTATTTTGATAAATTCCACCAAATAAGGTCTGCATTACCAGACTTTCCATGGCGCTTTATTTTCTTTCCACAGTTTATTCAATTTTTGATTGTCTCTTAATGTGTCCATCGGCTGCCAAAAACCTTCGTGTTTGTAAGCAAACATTTCTCCGTCTTTGGCCAAATTTTGTAAGGGAGCTTGTTCAAACACACAATTTTCATCTTCTGTGATATATTCAAAAACTTTTGGGGAACAAACAAAAAAACCTCCGTTAATCCATCCGGCTTCCGTCTTTGGTTTTTCGATAAAGCTTTTTATATTCATAGTCTCATCAATGTTAAGATTTCCGAATCTTGCTTCCGGCTGGATTGCCGACATAGTAATAGCTTTTCCGTGATTTTTGTGAAACTCAACGGTTTTTTGGATATTTATATCACTCACGCCATCACCATACGTCAACAAAAAAGACTCATCTCCGATATATTTTTGAGCACGTTTAATGCGCCCTCCCGTCATCGTATCAAGTCCCGTATCGACAAGCGTCACCTTCCATGGCTCACTATTATTAGTATGCACTTCACGGCTATTTGTTTGAAGATCGATTGTCACATCGCTTTGATGGAGAAAATAATTGGCAAAATACTCTTTTATATAGTATCCCTTATATCCAAGCAAGACCACAAAGTCGTTAAAGCCGTAGTGGCTGTAAATTTTCATAATATGCCAAAGTATCGGCTTTCCACCTATCTCAACCATCGGTTTTGGTCTGATATCGGTCTCTTCACTAAGCCTAGTTCCGTATCCACCGGCCAACAAAACTACTTTCATCTATGCCTCCACTGCAAGTACCATTCAATGGCCTTTTCTATACCGCTCTCAAAGTTTTCATCGGCTTTCCAGCCTAGTTCATTTTCTATTTTTGTAGCATCTATAGCATAGCGTCTATCATGCCCCGGTCTATCAGAGACATATCTTATCTGCTCTGTGTAGCTTTTGCCGTTTGAGCTCGGGCATTTTTTGTCCAATAGGCTGCATATTGCTAAAGCAATATAATTATTATCTCTCTCATTTCTCCCGCCAATATTGTAGGTCTCTCCGCTTCTGCCTTTATGATAGGCCATGTCTATCCCTTTACAGTGATCTAGCACATATAGCCAATCTCGTATATTTTTACCATCTCCATATATCGGTATATCTTCGCCGCCTATGGCTTTTCTTATGATTGTCGGGATTAGCTTTTCACTATGTTGTTTTGGGCCGTAGTTGTTTGAGCAGTTTGTAGTCACCGTATTCATTCCGTATGTATGATGATAGCTTCTTACAATCATATCTGACGATGCTTTTGAAGCGCTATACGGTGAATTTGGAGCATACGGGGTTTCCTCTGTAAATAGTCCACTCTCACCTAGCGTACCATATACCTCATCTGTAGATATATGGTGAAATCTGCAATTTTCATATCCACTTTTGCGAGAAAAAGGCTTTTGCATCCAATATTTATAAGCAACATCGATAAGCGTAAAAGTGCCGTTCACATTTGTTTTTATGAATATGTCTGGATTTGCTATAGAGTTGTCCACATGGCTCTCTGCCGCAAAGTGTATAACTCCTTGTATATCATATTTCACAAATATCGACTCCACAAGAGTCCTGTCGCATATATCACCTTGGATGAACGTATGTCTATCACTGCTCTCAATCTCTTTTAGATTGTCTATATTTCCGGCATAAGTAAGTAAATCAAGGCTAACAAGTTTATAGCTTTGGTATTTTTCTAAAAAATAATGGACAAAGTTTGAGCCGATGAACCCAGCGGTACCTGTCAAAAGTATAGTTTTCATTCTTTTTCTCCGAGATTTTTTAGGCAGTCGATTAGGCTGTCTTTCCAGTATGGAATCTCTACCCCGAACTCTTTTTTTATTTTCGCCTTATTCAAAACACTATAGTGTGGCCTAGGGGCAGGCGTAGGATACTCAGCAGACTCTATCGGACTTATATTGCACGGTAGTTTTGCCATCTTCATAATCTCTTTTGCAAAATCGTACCAACTCACAACGCCCTCGTTTGAAAAGTGATAAATCTCTGTTTTTCGATTTTTGATTTTTGGCAAAATATCCAGTATAGTTTTGGCTAAATCTTTTGCATACGTAGGGGAGCCAACTTGATCAAAAACCACGCCCAAACTTTCACGCTCCTTGCCTAGCCTCAGCATTGTTTTTACAAAGTTTGCACCAAAAGAGCTATAAACCCAACTTGTTCTAATAATAATAGAATTTTGCGGATTTATTGCCAAAATAGCCTTCTCGCCATCGTATTTTGTTTTTGCATACACACCAATAGGATTTGGCTTATCTTCCTCAAGGTATGGCCTATAGTTTTTGCCATCGAATACATAGTCCGTAGATATGTGAATAAATTTTATATTTTTGTCTTTGCATATTTTGGCTAAATTCTCTACGGCTTTATTATTTATTAAATCTGCATTTTGTGCGTCACCTTCGGCCTTGTCTACAGCAGTATATGCAGCACAGTTAATCACCGTACCTACCGAATTTTCTGATATGAAAGTTTCTACTGCAGCAAAATCAGTTATATCAAGTTCGCCTCTATCGGCAAACAAAAAGCTTCCGTCACCGTTTGATAAAACACGAATCTCACTCCCCAACTGCCCGTTTGCCCCAGTAACTAAAATATTATTTAGCATACAAATCCGTGCCGCACAAAAATAACTCGGCATCCTTTAGGCTTGGTTGGTTCATATCCTTTGCCGATAAGATAAGCTCATTTTGCGGCAATAGCCAATCTACGCCTATCTCCAAATCGTCAAAAGCTATTCCTCTGTCGCACTCAGGAGCATAAAAATTGTCCACCTTATAGGCAAATACAGCTTCATCGCTAAGAACAACAAAACCGTGTGCAAAACCTCTGGGGATAAAGAGTTGTTTTTTGTCTTTGTCGTCAAGCCGCACGGCTACATGCTTGCCAAATGTAGGCGACCAAGCTCTAATGTCTACGGCAATATCCAGTATAGAGCCACTAATAACCCTTACTAATTTGCTCTGTGCAAACGGTGGAAGTTGATAATGAAGACCACGCAAAACACCTTTTTTTGATCTTGACTCGTTGTCCTGACAAAAATCTACAGGATGCCCCAAAAACTCTTCAAACTTATCTTTTCTAAAAGTCTCTACAAAATATCCTCTACTATCGCCGTACACATTGGGCTCTATCAGAATTACATCATTTATATCGGTTCTACAAAAATTCATTAGACTTTCCTGTCTCTCATAGCCAAATTAATCAAATATTGCCCGTACTGATTTTTCTTGAGAGGTTCGGCCGATGTTAATAGCTGTTCTTTGGATATATACCCCATTTCATAGGCTATCTCTTCCAAACAAGCCACTTTCAACCCTTGTCGTTTCTCTATGACCTCTATGAAATTGGAAGCCTCCAATAGGCTCTCATGAGTTCCTGTGTCAAGCCATGCGTATCCCCTGCCCATAAGCTCAACTTTTAGTTTGCTATTTCTAAGATACGCTTCATTGACGGTAGTTATCTCCAATTCTCCTCTGTCTGATGGTTTTATAGATTTTGCAATCCCAATTACATCATTTGTATAAAAATACAACCCCACAACGGCGTAATTACTCTTTGGTACTTTTGGCTTTTCTTCTATGCTAACCGCATTGCCTTTTGTGTCAAACTCAACTACGCCATATCTCTCTGGATCATTCACATAGTAGCCGAAGACAACAGATTTTTTCTCTTTTTTGACGGTCTCAACACTTTTTTTCAACAACCCAGAAAAGCCATGGCCATAAAAAATATTATCACCTAGTATTAAGCATACGTCATCGGTTCCTATAAAATCCTCGCCCAAAATAAATGCCTGAGCAAGACCGTCTGGTGATTCTTGGATGCAATAAGAGATTTGCAACCCAAGGGATGAACCATCACCAAACAAATCCTCAAATCTACTCGTATCGGATGGGGTGGATATGATAAGTATCTCTTTAATTCCAGCTAACATCAAAACTGAAAGTGGATAGTAAATCATTGGTTTATCATATATGGGTAATAGCTGCTTTACAACGGATCTAGTCAGCGGGTATAGCCTAGTACCACTGCCGCCGGCAAGAATAATGCCTTTCATAAATCACAAATCCCATATTTTAAATTTTGCAGATTCTACCAAACCACCACTTTTTTTACACCCTACAGCAACTTTCGGTAAAATCTACGCAAAAAATCAAAAGGCATCCGAATTGTCCAAAATCGCTTGTTCCCACTGCCACCTAGAGTTTGAAAAAGATGAGATGATAGCCGATAGCGACGGCGATAAAGAGCTGTTTTTTTGTTGCAAAGGGTGTCAGGGTGTATATCACCTACTAAAAGATGAGGGGCTAGATAGCTTCTATGGAAAGCTAGGCTCCAAGACGCTTGAGCCGCCAAAACACCTGATGGACGACTCTTCTAGGTTTGATTATAAGGGTTTTCACAAGAGATATGTCACGGATAGGGGTGACGGGTACAAAGAGATTTCACTCATCATCGAAGGTATACACTGCGCAGCATGCGTATGGCTCAACGAAAAGATACTAACCCGTGCGGACGGTATCATAGAGGCCAATATCAACTTCACAAACAACAAAGCCCGTATCGTCTGGGATGACAACGCAATAAAGCTATCAAATATCATAGACCGCATCCGCTCAATAGGCTACGACGCAATGCCTTATGACGCAGGACTCCAAGAAGAGAGCGCAAACCGTCTCAGACGCCAAAACTACACAAAGATGATAGTTGGTGTATTTGCAACTATGAATATTATGTGGATAGCCGTGGCCCTTTATGCCGGATACTTTAGCGGCATCAAAGAAGGACACAAGGACATACTCCACCTTGCCGAGTTTATTCTGGCCTCCATCACTCTTTTTTACTCCGGAAGTATATTTTACAAAGGGGCATTCACCGCATTAAAACATGGATTTGTGACCATGGATACGTTAGTCGCTACTGGAGCAACACTCACATATTCGTACTCAATCTATGCCTCTATTACCCATGCCGGAGAGGCGTATTTTGATTCGGTGACGATGATAATCACATTCGTACTTGTTGGCAAATACCTAGAAACGCTATCAAAAAAACAGGCGATAGATACCCTAGACACACTCTCATCTATTATCCCGACAGAAGTTGCCGTGGTGAGCGGCGACAAAAGTGAATACATACCCATAGACTCCGTATCCGTTGGAATGATAGTTGAGATGAGAGCCGGCGATGTGGCCGCACTTGACGGCACTGTAATCAGCGGAGAGGCCAACTTTGACGAGTCCACGCTGAGCGGAGAATCCGAGCCGATACTCAAAAAAAATGGGAACAAGATAACGAGCGGCTCAAAAAATATAGACGGAATCATCAGATACGAAGTCACAAAAGACTCCAAACACTCTAGTTTCTCCGAGATAGTACGTCTATTATCTGAATCACTGGAGAAAAAACCAAAAATAGAGAGCATGGCAAACAACCTCTCAAGGTATTTTTCGGTTACGATTTTATCTTTGGCATTGGCGACGTTTTTGGGATGGATATTTATCGGAGGGATAGGACTTGAGAAGGCTCTCGTCATATCGGTATCTGTCATCATCATAGCCTGCCCGTGTGCATTAGCTCTTGCGACGCCGATAGCTTCAGTCATCGGCCTTTACGCTGCGGCCAAAAAAGGGGCAATATTCAAATCCTCATCAATGCTAGAGACCATAGCTAAAGCCGATATGATAATCCTCGATAAGACAGGGACAATCACAGAGGGAAGACCAAAAGTGGTAGCCCACACAGAGTTTGCCGCATACGACAAAACGGCATTATCGGCACTCGTATCTGCGTCCAAACACCCAATATCACAAGCTGTGCTGTCACACATAGGGGCTACGCAAGGCGAGCTTGAGGGCATCAAAGAACTACGCTCAAAAGGGATAGAGGCTGTGCACAATGGGCGCAAAGTCATCGGCGGTAACGGCGAATATATGACGGAGCATGGAATAAAGATAAATTTTGAGAGTGACAAGAGTCTGTTTTTTTATGCCGAAGGTGAAGAGCTAAAGGCTGTTTTTGAATTGGAAGACAAGATAAAAGACGGAGCAAAAGATGTAGTGCAAAGCCTTCAAAACTCAGGTCTTGAAGTCGTTATGCTAACAGGGGATAACGAAAAAGCCTCCCAAAAAGTAGCCTCCGCACTAGGTATCAAAAACTATCAATCAAAAATGAACCCACAAGAAAAACTATCATTTGTCGAAAACGCACAGCAAGTCGGCAAAATAGTCATCATGGCCGGTGACGGCATCAACGACTCACTGGCGCTCGCACGTGCAGACATAGGGATAGCCATGGCATCTGGAGCGGAGATAAATCTGCAAACAAGCGATATAGTCTTACTGCACAATTCAATCGCAGAGCTAAAAGAGGCGGTAAGAATAGGACGAAAAACCTACAAAACAATCAAGCAAAATATCGGCATATCAATACTATACAATGCCGTCACTATACCGCTGGCGATGTCGGGCTTCGTAATACCTTTGGTGGCTGCGATATCGATGTCGTTTAGCTCAATACTAGTGGTACTCAACTCAACAAAAATAAAAAATGAGGCATAAAAAATGGATGACAATATACTCTCTTTAATGCTGTTTGGCTCTCTGATACTAGGCGGTCTCGGCGTTGTCGGTTTCATTTGGGGGCTCAAAAGTGGACAGTTTGACGATGAGAAAAAGTTTACACACGGACTTTTGTTTGACGATGAAGAGGAGCTAAGAGAGGCTGCAAAAAAGGATGAGAAGAAGAAAATTACCCACGAAAACTCTCAACAAGAGCATTCAGAGCAGTCTCATTAAGGCCTATGCTCATTCTATCTTTCATAATCCGCAGCGCAGGAAAAGAGCCTAAAGCTTCTTTATAACTACGCTTCGTAGTTAGGGCATCAAAGACGTCGGCAACGGAGATTATCTGCGCAAAAAACGGTATCTTATAGCGGTTCAGCGAGTAAGGATAGCCACTTCCGTCCATTTTTTCATGATGATAAAGCACGGAGTCGATAATGTTTTGATTTGTCTCTCCAAGCGATTCCAAAATCATTTTCCCCTCAGTCGTATGGGTCTTCATAATCTCAAACTCTTCCAAGCTTAGAGCGCCTTCTTTATTGAGTATCGACGGATCTATTCTGGCCTTGCCTATATCGTGAAGCATTGCCCCGTGTGCCAGCTCCTCTATTTGCGAATCCCTTAGTCCAAGTTTTTTGCCTATGGCTATCGAATATATACATACATTCACACAATGGCTGTACGTGTAATAATCATACGATAACACTTTAACCATCGATAAAAAAGCCGCTTTGTCGCTAAGTACATTATCAAGTATGGCGCTTGCCAGGTCTTTTGAATCTTCTATGGCCTCTTTTGACTCTACATTTTCGAACAACTCTTCAACCACCATAACGGCAGTAGAGTAAACCACTTGCGAACGTTCCTGTCTTGTCATATTCGTATTCGACGAAATATCTGAGACGGCTTTTTTGAGATAGCTTTTGAAGTTTGAAAGATCCTCTTTTTTTACAAATACCGACGCCTTATTGATATGGAGCTCTTTTAGCTTTGCTTCTGATAAATTGTATGTTTTTGGGCACAGCAAGGCACAACCGCCACTTTTTTCACACACAAAAATATCAACAGGCACAGGCTTTGACGGGCTCAAAACTCCTTGCGGAATGGATTCCAAAGAAGACAGCGTAATCTTGTCCGCATACTTGTTCATATTATAGTTGCCCGGACGCTTTTTTAAAGAGGCTCTGAGCATTATCATCCGCAGAGTACTCAACAGCTCCACCGTCAAATTTCAAAGCCGCATCACCGCATTGAAGTTTGCCAAACTCTACCCGTAGTCTATCAAGCATCTTTATTGCCCCTTGTTCTGGGGTCTCCGTGGCTATTATGGCAAATTGATTTTTATCGACCTTTGCGAACAAATCAGACGAGCGCAGCGTATGTCTCATAATATCAAAGGCACTCTCCCAAACTCCCAAATCATTATTGTCCGGCACACCGAGATTTATCACAGCTAGAGAAAAGGTCTTTTTATATCTTTTGCATCTAGATATTTCAAACTCCAGCATTGAGCGAAATTTGATTTTTTCTTTGGAGTTGATTTGCGAAGATAGCATCTCAAGCTTTCTATTAAATGATTTTTCAATCTCCGTAATATCTGTCATGCTGACTATGAAATGATCTTTTGTAGCCTCGGAGACCCCAATCTCAAGGTAAAACTCCCTCTTCTCGCCCTTTCTATTGTCGTAAATAAGCGCTTTTGGCTCCTCACTGTTCATAATAAAATCTCTAAGCCAATCTTTTCCTAGTTTTCCAACCTCATCTAACGCAAATATCGCCGACAGGTTCGGGCACGCTTGATTGAATTGCCTCATTGTCTTTGCCCCAAAACACTCCATAAAAGCTCTATTTGCTTTAAATATACACATTCCGTCCGTTTCAAAGACAGGATTGTCTTCAGCGTTAAGAATCTCTTGCATATACTTTGATTGATAAGAGAGCGCCTTGTCCATGAGCGTATCTATTGATTTGGCTACGGCCTCAAAAAGCTTTGGAACCGAAATTGGCTTGATGATAAATCTATAAATACCTAGATTTATCATATCTATTAGCTTGTGCGGCTCTATAAAACCAAGTACGACTATTATTTCGCACTCAGAGTTGAGGTTTTTTATTTTTGCAGAAAAATCAACTATGTCCATTATTGCGAGTTTCAAGTCGATAATAACGAGTTGTGGTACTATCCGAGCAAAGTCGTTTATAGCTTCGGCGGGGTCTTTGACGTAGTGAATATTTTTTACTCGCTGCATCAGCATGTTATCTATTTCAAAACTTAACTCTCCGTCAGAGTCCACGACCATTACGGTGAGTTTTTTCATAAAAGTTTCGTTCATACAAAGCCTCCGCAAATCAAACGCCAAAAAGCCGTTTCTTTTTGAATGTGATTGATTATATTTGTTAATAATTTAAAATAAACATAAAAATAAGGTTTTTAAATGCTACTTAAAAAAGCTATTTTTCTAGATAGAGACGGAGTAATCAACGTCGAAAAAGACTATGCCTACAAAATAGAGGAGTTTGAGTTTTTGTCTGGTGTATTTGAAGCCGTAAAATACTTCAACGAACTGGGCTTTATCGTAGTAGTAGTCACAAACCAATCAGGCATCGCAAGAGGGTACTACACGGAAGATGATTTTTGGAAGCTTAGTGAATATATGCTTGGTTGCTTTGAAAAAAATGGAGCAAAAATATCAAAAATATACCACTGCCCACACGGCCCAAACGACGGATGCGAATGTCGTAAGCCGCTTGCGGGAATGTTCATAAAAGCCCAAAAAGAGCTCGGGATAGATATGCGAAACAGCTGGATGATAGGCGACAAAGAGGGGGATATAAAAGCCGCTATAACCGCAGGAGTGGGCTCCACGATACTTGTCAGAAGCGGGCATGAAATAGATGAGAAAAATACCGAAGCGGACTTCGTAGTTAACGGTATTTTTGATACAATTAACCTAATCAAATAAGGGAATTTTATATGAAATACATAGATTTAGACCTAAACGGCAAAAAAGTATTGATAACTGGCGGCGCTGGCTTTGTCGGCTCAAACGTAGCTTTTCACATACAAGAGAACTATCCTGAGGCTCAAATTGTAATATTTGACGCTTTTGTACTGGGTCACTTCAAAAACCTTCAAGGTTTCAAAGGCGAAGTAATAGCCGGAGACATCACGGATCCTGCGGCTATGCAAAGACTCAGAGTTCATAAATTCGACTATATATTCCATCAAGCGGCAATTTCTGACACGACCGTAATGGACCAGAAAAAAATGGTCGAGGCTAATACAAATGCGTTTGGCGACATACTTGATATGGCTGTTGAGATGGGTGCGGATGTAGTATATGCAAGCTCTGCGGGAACGTACGGCAATTCCGCTGCTCCAAACTGCATAGGCAGCGGTGAAGAGCCTGAGAATGTCTACGGCTTTAGTAAACTTATGATGGACAACTTGGCTGCAAGATACATCAAATATCACCCAAACCTCAAAATAGTAGGTCTAAGATATTTCAACGTCTATGGGCCTAGAGAGTTTTACAAAGGGACTACGGCGTCGATGATACTTCAGCTAGGTCTAAAACTACTAAGGGGCGATGCTCCAAAACTCTTCAAATGGGGAGAGCAAAAAAGAGACTTTGTATACATAGAAGACGTGGTGCAAGCGAACATCAAGGCACTTGAGACAAAAAAAAGCGGCGTTTATAACGTGGGTGGCGGCGTAGCTAGACAATACAATGAGCTTTTCGGTGCGCTGACTTCGTCTATCGGCGTTGAAAGAGCCATAGAATACATAGACAACCCATATAAATTTTTTCAAAATCACACCGAAGCGGATATATCGCTAACGAGAGAATATCTCGGGTATGAGCCTAGATTTACACTTGAAGATGGTATCAAAGCGTATTCCGACGAAATAAAAGCAATCGCAAAAAGAGAATACGGCGTATGATAGAGCTACTCTCTCGTAAACGTCCAAATATCCTAGTCGTCGGCGACTTGATGCTGGATGCTTATATGTGGGGTGGGGCTGATAGAATAAGCCCGGAAGCCCCCGTACCGGTAGTGGCCGTAACCAAAGAGACAAAAAGCCTAGGTGGAGCAGGTAACGTCGTAGCCAACCTAACAAGTCTGGGAGCAAACGTATGGGTATCTAGCATCCTAGGCAACGACGAAGCCGCAAAAATAATAAAATCGGAGTTTACGAGACTTGGGGCAGATGTTGGCGGAATATTCGAGGACGAGGCTCGCACAACATCGCTAAAAACAAGGGTAATGGCCGGAGCACATCAGATAGTTAGGTTTGACAAAGAGAGCAAAGATGAGATAAACGCTCACAACGAGGAGAAAATCTACGCTTTCGCCTCTTCAAATATAAGCTCATTTGATGCGATACTGCTCTCTGATTACAAAAAAGGTGTTATCACAGACACCCTATCACAAAAGCTAATTGCGCTTGCAAACGACAAAAACATTCCAGTCCTAGCCGATCCAAAAGGCTCTGATTATTCAAAATACAAAAATGCGACCCTCTTGACGCCAAACAAGAAAGAGGCGAAAGAGGCCACAAAGATAGACATCAAAGACGATGATACTCTGGTGGCTGCTGGATTAAAACTAAAACGTGAGCTAAACCTCAAATACTCGGTAATCACGCTCTCCGAAGACGGTATCGGTATATTTGACGAGGGTAAAACCATAAAGCTTCCAACACTTGCCCAAGAGGTATTCGACGTAACCGGTGCCGGTGATACGGTGCTCTCAGCTCTAGGTATTGCCCTAGCCCTTGGTACAGACATCGTAGAGGCAGCAAAATTTGCCAACAAGGCTGCGGCGGTAGTAGTAGCAAAAGTAGGAAGCGCTACCGTCACGGTGCAAGAGATAATATCCTTTGAAAACAAAGACGGCTCAGAAGAGTATGCAGACAAAGTTGTCAGTAGAGAATATCTAGCAAAGCTAGTAAAAGAACTAAAACAAAACGGCAAAAAAGTCGTATTTACAAACGGCTGCTTCGATATACTCCACAGCGGACACGTCAAATATCTTTCAGAGGCTAGAAAACTAGGGGATGCTTTGGTGCTTGGACTAAATACCGACGCAAGCGTAAAGGCGCTAAAAGGCGAAGGACGACCGATAAACAACGAGGCAGATAGAGCTAGCGTACTTGCGGCGCTTGGCTTTGTGGATTTTGTCACACTTTTTGGCGAAGAGACGCCAAAAGAGCTGATAGACGAGCTAATACCGGATATTTTGGTCAAGGGTGCGGACTATAAACCAGAAGAGATAGTAGGCTACGACACCGTCACTAATAACGGCGGCAAAGTAATTACTATTGAGCTTGTCGAGGGGAGATCCACGACAAAAACCATAGAAAAAATCAAGGCAAACTCTTGAAGCAAAACTTGGGGAAAATAATCATAGCCGTGATTGCGGCTATTTTTTTGATTCCTGTTGCGTACTCGATAATAATGGCCTTTATCCCTGAAAACGACAAAAGCGTGCTTACGGAGGCTTCGCAAGTAAGCACGCTCACAGGGGAGCAACTATATAGCAAATGCGCTCCATGCCACGGCAACAATGGAGACGGCAGTGATGCTTATCCGCCTCTCAACACGCTAACCAAAGATAGGCTCGTAGAACTGATAGCCGGCTATCAAGCCGGTAGCTTAGGTGGTGGTAACAACAAGAGATTGATGCAAGTGCAAGTACAAGGAATCGGTAAAGAAGACGCCGCAAAACTAGCGGAATATGTGACAAAACTCAAACCTAGACAAAAAAGCGACAAAGAGCTTCAAGATATGAGGCAAAAAAAGAAAGAACAAAAAATAGACATAACGGGGATAAGCTCATGAAAGAGATGATACTAAAAGAGCTAGAGGGACACCTAGCGACTACACAAAAGGTGATAGAGACGCTAATGCCGCAAATAGAAGCGGCGTCAAAAATGGCTGTTGAAACGCTAAAGGCTGGTGGCAAAGTGTTGATATTTGGTAATGGCGGAAGTGCGGCAGACGCACAGCATATAGCCGCAGAGCTAACGGGTAGATACAAGACCGAGCGCCCTAGCCTTGCAGGCATAGCCCTTACCACCGACACATCGGCATTGACGGCTATCGGCAACGACTACGGATACGATAGAGTGTTTGATAGGCAACTAGAAGGACTAGGTAGAGCGGGCGACCTCGCTATCGGCATATCTACAAGCGGAAATAGCAAAAATGTCATAAGTGCGTTAGAGCTAGCCAAACAAAAAGGGATGAAAACACTAGGACTCAGCGGTAGAGACGGCGGCGGCATGAACTCAGCATGCGAGCTAAACATCGTAATCCCATCATCCGACACACCTAGAATCCAAGAGATGCATATCACTATCGGGCATATTATCTGTCAGGCTATTGACAATAGTTTTAAATAGTAACCAAATCAGATAACAACTCTTTTGGCCGCCTCCAAAACCTCGGCGGCTTCTATCAACCTCATACAGTCATGATGTTTTAGCGGACAGGTGCGTTTTTTGCACGGGCGGCATTTCATATCTTTTTTGACTACGGTGTAATGCGGATTGCCCCATGCGGCAGTCTCATTCTCATCCGTAGAGCCAAATATCGCTATGGTCGGCACAGCAAAAGCAGCGGCGATGTGCATAGGACCACTGTCATTGGTGATGAACAGCTTTGCTGAAGCTATGAGGTCTATTAGCTCCCTCATTGTCGTTTTGCCAACAAGGTTTTGATAGTTTGTCACACCGTGTGCTTTTAGTGTCTCCTCCACCTGTGCGCATATATCCGCTTCATTTGGTGCGCCAACAATGGCTATATCGTACTCTTTTGAAAGCCTTGCCGCCACTTCACCGAACCTATCGGCATCCCATCTCTTTGCCTCACCGTACGCCGCACCGGGATTGATGATGCATAGATTTTTTGGAGTAGCGTTTGAGGCGATATGCAGTTTCTCAGTCACCGTCATACAAAAAGGTCGCACAAGCTCCAAATAACGTAGCACCTGATGGATTTTCTTGTTTTCCTTTGGGGCATGAGTAAGAAAAAGAGAGCGAAACTCCCTAGCGTAGCCCATACGCACTTTGGAACCTGTAAAAAAGAGAAATAGAGCCGACAAAAACGAGTTTTGGAGAGTAATCGCCATATCAAAGTTTCCTAGCTCTTTTGCCATTTTATACAGCCAAAGAACTCTGCTTTTTGCTTTCTTGCTCTCATCTACGACAAGCCGCTCTACCCTCTCGTCACCTTCAAAAAGGGACAATGCCACAGGCGTACCCACAAGGGTAAAAAGCGCAGTTGGATACGAGGCTTTGAGGCTCTCTATTGTTGGGGTCGCCATCACGGCGTCGCCTAGCCAATTTGGAAGTCGAACTAATATCTTCATAGGCTTTCTAGTACCATTAGTGTCTCTTCGAGATTGCGCTCCACACTAAATTCAAGCGATTTTGCTCTATTTGCTGCCTTGACGCTATCCAAAAACTCCGCATTATCAAGTAGCTTATGAAGCGTGGGCAATATATCCATATCCATCGGATTTTTCATCACGAAAACTTCATCAATAACCTCAGACGCTCCGTTTTGCGCCGTGGTAATAACGGCACATCCTCCAGCCATCGCCTCAAGACACACATTTGAAAAAGGCTCGTAGCGTGTGGGGAACAAGAAAATATCACTTGCGGCGTAAAATCTATCGGTATCTTTTCTAGCGCCTGTAAAAATAGCGTCCACTCCAAACTCTTTCGCTTTTTGTTTGTATTTGGCCATTTTTTTTTCTTTGCCTACTATCAAGACGGCGCAATCATCTATGCCAAGCCTCGATACAATCTCCAAAAACTCCATCACGCCCTTGCGAGCAAAACCGCTACCAACAAATAAAATAATCTTTTTATCTTGCGAAATACCAAACTCGGAGCATATCGCCTCTTTGCAAACCGAACTATCTAAGCTATTTGCAGACACGCCGTTGTAAACAATCTCTATTTTGGCTTTATCTATACCGTAGCAACGAACGATGTCGTTTTTGACAAACTTTGAGTTTGCGATTATTTTGCGGGAGTTTTGGAAAGTTCTACGCTCAAGCAATAGATACACGGCTTGCAAAGGATTTGAAAATACGGCGAAACGACTTTCGCCATATGAGAGTCTGGTCTCTAGCCAAGCCTTGTGCACGCCATCACCAGCACGGTAAACATCAGCACACGGCAGACGCTCCAGCGAAAATAGTAGTTCGTCATCTCTTTTTTGTTTGCAAGCAAAAAAGGCAAAGCTAAGTATTCGTAAAAATGAAGGTAAAAACTTTGGAGAGGCGATTTTGACGGCATTTTCATCAATCCAGTTGGTCGAAAACACACGAAAAGGAACATTTTTTTCTCTCATTGCCGTTATAACTCTAGCAAGATAGTTCTCAGCGCCACCAAAAGGTGTATATTTAAACCTTGCTAGCGCTATTTTTTTCATTTTTCTCTTGTATTGTAAGAGCTAGAAATAACCCAGCTAAAAACATAAACTGCTCCAGCATATGGTCCCTAATAATGCTGTCAAACATCATCCTGAAAAAATATCCACCGGCTATAAAACACAAAATTAATCCGAAGTAGCTTTTGTCATTGAAAAACTGTCTTATCCCATAAAAAGACAAATATGCAACAAAAAATAACCAGCCTAGCATACCAGGAATACCAGCGCCGATACCCAAATCTATAATTCCGCTATGAGAGTGTTTTCCAATATTCTTCTTATCTTCGTTATATTTTGAGACAATAGAGTGACCAAAGGCAGTTCTGCCATATCCATATCCAAATGGCTTTTCTAAAATAAAACTTATGCCGGCAACGATCCAAGCAGGCCGCTCATAGTTCGAACTTATAGCAATTTTACCGTCTGAGAGTTTTGGATATTGATATTTTTCTGAATCAATCCAACCCTTATTATGCTCTATGTCAATGGCCAATGATAGCGTCTCTTTTAGAGATGACCATCTGTCATCTCTTGTGATACTTGAATAAACAATTGCTGTCAGCAACAAAATAATTCCTGCCAAAATTGGAATTATTTTTTTAACTTTGAATACACCATTTGCTATAAAAAAAATTGTCATAAAAGTAATGGACATTATTGCAAATCCAATGGTGCCAAATCTAGTATTCTCAAATATCAAACTCAAAACTGCAAGGAGTATTAAAAAGCCGAGTTGAAACTTGTCCAATGGCAATGTTGTCTTTCCAAAAAGGGTTCTAAAAAGAACTTCCGTAAATAAAATAGCAAGTGCAAAGTTTGTTATATAGTTATCTTTCTCACCACCCTCTGTAAGCCCCATAATCCTAAATGGAAAATCGCCGTTATCGACAAACATTCTTACCGACTTCAAGTCTAAAAATATAAAATAGATAGCAACAACAAATGCAATCGATAGAAATATTTTTTTACCGCTAATCGAAGCAGAGAAAATACCGATTACAAATGCCAAAAGGGCTACCAACCACTGCCCATTTATCTCCTTTATACTCCAATTTGGCTCTGTCGATAAAAAAAAGGCAACAAAGTAAAACCATGCTGTCAAAAAAAATAAAACATATGCGAATGGCTTTAATTCCGGCAAAGCAAATGGATTGTTTTTGTCTTTTATAAAAATCCACAAACATATCGTCACGCTTGCGGCAAGTAAAATATATCTCACGGCTATCGTTCTAGGAATTGGCCACACAAACATCAAAGACGCAACAGTAAAAAGTAGCGCATAGACCAATCTGTCTCTAGTAAATATGCCGCTCACAGCCTCTTATCCACCTTTTCTTTTCCAAGTACGCCTTTAATGTCATATACCACGGAATTTTCATTTTTGATAGAATCTATATCTATGTCTTGAAACTCTTTATGTGCCACGGCTAGAACAACGGCATTATATTTACCGTTTGGCCTATCAATCAGCGTTGCGCCATATTCATGCTCCACCTCAGCAGCGTCCGCCCATGGGTCATACACATCCACGTCGCATCCAAAGTCTTTTAACTCAGCAATCACGTCTATCACTCTTGAATTTCTGATGTCTGGGCAGTTTTCTTTAAACGTAATTCCAAGCACCAAGGTTCTGGCACCGTCAACTTTATGTGATTTTTTGATTAGAAGTTTCACAACTTCCTTTGCCACATAAGCGCCCATATTGTCATTAATCCTTCGTCCAGAGAGAATGACCTCTGGGTGATACCCTAGACTCTCAGCCTTGAAAGTGAGATAGTACGGGTCCACGCCGATACAATGCCCGCCAACCAGGCCTGGACGAAACGGCAAAAAGTTCCATTTTGTACCGGCCGCCGCCAAAACGTCAAGCGTATCGATTCCCATTTTACTAAATATGATAGAAAGTTCGTTGACAAAGGCTATGTTTATATCTCGCTGAGAGTTTTCTATTACCTTTGCCGCCTCTGCAACCTTAATTGATGACGCTTTGTATGTGCCGGCCGTTATTATAGAGGAATACAGTTCATCAACTTTGTCGGCAGTATTTGGTGTTGAGCCGGATGTTACCTTTAGGATTTTTGTTACAGTATGCTCTTTATCGCCAGGATTTATACGCTCAGGCGAGTAGCCACAAAAGAAGTCTTCATTGAATTTTAGGCCGCTTATCCGCTCAAGCACAGGGACGCAATCCTCCTCCGTGCACCCAGGATACACCGTGCTCTCATAAATTACTATGTCGTCTTTTTTGAGTGCGCCGCCAACAGTCTCACTGGCTTTAATAAGGGGAGTAAGATCTGGGCGCTTATACTCGTCAACAGGAGTCGGAACCGTCACTATAAAAACATTACAGCTTTTTAGGTCGTCTTTGACGCAAGAAAAAGTCAAATGCGTGGAAGATTTTAGATTTGCCTCATCCACTTCAAGCGTTCTATCATAGCCTCTCTCAAGCTCTCCGATTCTATCTTTATTGATGTCAAAACCTAGCACGGGATACTTTTTGCCAAATTCCACCGCAAGTGGTAATCCCACATAGCCAAGCCCTATTATCGCTATCTTCACATTCACTGCGCAACGCCTATTTGATGGTATTCAAATCCTAACTCTTTTAGTTTTAGTTCATCGTATTGGTTTCTGCCGTCAAAAATAATTTTTTGCTTCATTTTTTCAGCTAACTCATAAAAATCAGGGCTTCTAAACTCTTTCCACTCCGTCACAAGTATCATTGCTTCCGCCCCACTTATCGCTTCATATTTATTTTCGACATACTCTACGGCTACGTCTTTTAGGTAGTGCTCTCTCGCTTCATGCACGGCTTTTGGGTCATACGCTTTCACCTTTGCCCCTCTGCTCACAAGCTCTTTTATAAGAGTAATACTAGAGGCCTCTCTCATATCATCAGTTTCTGGCTTGAAGCTAAGCCCCCAAATGCCAAACGTAAGCCCCGCAAGACTCTCCCCAAATCTTTTAATGACTTTATTTGGCAAGACGCTTTTTTGGTCATAGTTCACAGCTTCTACGGCGTCAAGTATTCTCGGGGTGTAGCCATAATCTTTTGCGGTTTTGGCAAGTGCTTGCACGTCTTTTGGAAAACAACTTCCTCCATATCCACACCCAGGATAGATAAAGCTATATCCTATTCTACTATCAGAGCCTATTCCGATTCGCACCTTATTGACATCTGCACCAACTCTTTCACAAATGTTTGACATCTCGTTCATAAAACTGATTTTAGTGGCAAGCATCGCATTTGCGGCGTATTTTGTCATCTCGGCAGAGCGGATGTCCATGCCTATAAACCTATCATGACTTCTGGTAAAAGGAGCATAGAGCTCCCGCATCACTTTCATTGCCTTCTCATTGTCAGCACCTATTACCACTCTATCTGGCTTCATAAAGTCCTCTATCGCAGCGCCCTCTTTCAAAAACTCAGGATTGGAGACTATGCTAAACTCTACATTGAGACCTCTTTTTTGTAGCTGAGCTTCTATCTCGGCTTTTACCTTGTCTGCCGTGCCAACTGGAACGGTAGATTTATCCACTACCACAAGCGGTTTTTTTATGTGCTCACCTATGCTCTTTGCAACTGCGAGCACATATTTTAGGTCAGCGCTTCCATCCTCGCCCATTGGCGTTCCAACCGCTATAAAGCATACTTCACTATTTTCTACAGCCGTTTTTATGTCCGTCGTAAACTTGAGAGTGCCTAGCTTGTAATTTTCTTTGACCATGTCCTCAAGACCGGGCTCGTATATTGGTATAACGCCGTTATTTAACTTGTCTATTTTTTTTTCATCCACGTCTACGCAGACAACGCTATTTCCCATCTGAGCAAAACAAGTCCCGCTCACAAGACCAACATATCCCGTCCCTATAATAGATATTTTCAACTAACAACCAACCTTTATTTTTGATATATACAATCTTTATCCCCCATAACGATCACATCTGACGGCTGAAAATATTTATCGTATGTGTATACACCGAAAAATTCCCTATCAATCAAAACATCCACACATACTGGCCTTATACAATCTATAGAACCCTTTTTGCACTGCTTATTACCAAATAAAGGCTCCCTCAAAATACGACATCTACTGCCGTTATCTAAAACCGTTTGTGCCGGCGTAACACTAAACAGGCATACAATATCTTTATCGAGTAGGTGTGCCAAATGCAGTGGTCCGCTATCAACGGTAATGACAAGATCGGCCTCGAGCATGCAGTCTAAAAAATATTGCGAAGCTCTCATTGTTTTTGCAAATCTCACATGCCTAAACTCAAAGGGAATATCAACAACGTCATTCGAAGCAACAGTTATTTTTTCAGGACTAAATGCATCCTTAATTATATCAATAAGTAATGCAATTTTGTCTTTTGGCACACATCTATCAGGCGCACTTGCCTCTGGACACACAAGAATATGCCCATATCTATCTTTTGGCATAAATGGAACATATTCCCAATTCGATATTGGCAAACAGACATACCTTCTTATTTGGTCATAAAAGTTATCGCTAGTCATTTTAATATTGTTTGCTCTGGTAAATTTTTTATAAAATGAGAATTTTTTTGCAAAAGATATTAAAAACTCTGATTCACTACCGGAACTCCAAGGATTAAGGCCAATATCTGCTTTAAACAACTTTATCCGAATAAGTGTAGTTATTAACCTTATTGGATTCCGTTTATTTAGTCCTATGGCAATATCCCTTGGGAAAAAATATCTAATATATGGTACAAACTGAGGCGGGACAACAAACAATAAGCATTTTTGTGGATACCGCAACTGCAACTCTAAAATTACCTTAAGAACCGCAAAAAATTCACCGTTTCTATTAAAAATAGCAAACAATAATCTGTCAGCGCCATCAAAATCTTTAGTTTCAACTGTAAAGTCATCAATCTTCTTATAGCCCCTTGTGTCGAAGAACTTACTTAATAAATTCACATCTAAACCTTATATTGTAAAACTTACTTAAAAACTGTGGAAAATATCGTGCAAATTTTTTGCACTAATATCCCATGTAAACTTATTGACTGCTGTATCCCTCGCCTTGTCCCTCATGGAGTCTAGGGAGCCTAAGGCTTTGATGGCACTATGCAATTTTTCAAAACCCTCATCCTCACGAGGTGGATATTCGACAAAAAAACCACTCACATTATCCTCAATAGTCTCGCTCAAACCTGCAAATTTTGTAGCAATCAGAATGCAGCCACTTGCTATAGCCTCAACGCCAACTACTGGGTGCTGCTCCCCCCCAAAAGAAGTTGGAAAATAAACTATATCCGTCACCTTATACACATCTGATAATTTTATATGCGATAATGCGCCTCTTGATATTAATCTTCCGGACAAAGCCAATCTGTTTTCGAGCTCAATAAACTCCTTATGATTGGTGTCTTTTATCGCATCTGCTGGTGTTGGTCCAACACAAATGAAAAAAACATCATCCCTAATCTCTACAAGTCTCTTTGCTGCATTTAAAAATCTTCCATATCCTTTTGCTTCTTGTTTTCTGCCAATGTAAGATACGACTATGCAATCAACGGGTAAAGAAAATTGTTTTCTAATATTTTTTTTCCCATCTGGCGTTGCAGGAGAAAATAGCTCAATATCTGCGCCGTTATAAACAACACTCACAAGTTCTTCAGGATAACCCTTTTCGTCAATTAGACGTCTTTTCGTGTATTCCGAACAAGCTATGTACCGATCCGCAAGTCCATTTTTATTAGAAAGTTTTCTCATAGCGTGAACATGGACAGCCACTTTTGCGCTCTTCATAGTTTTTTTTCTAAATCTATTTACGTCAAACTCAAGCTGGTGTGCATGAAATATATCAATAGGATTGTTATTTACAATTTTTGCAGCTCTATCCTGCAATGGATATGGATCCAATCTTGTTATTTTTTTAAAAAATTTTTCATAAAGCTTACCCTCGGCTATTCTATAAACGTCTCCATACTCGCTTTTTTCAAAGTCTAAGTCATATCCCTCTTGGTTTGAAACAATATACACGTCGTCGTTTTTTAAAAATTTCGCAAAATTTTGCGCAACTATCGCAGGAGCAAAACCGCGCACATCTGGTACTGCGCCGTGAGGAACATATTCACATATTTTCATAATTCAACCCTGCATTTTGTATTTTCTTCTGTTGCAACACCTGCAAATATCGCAACGTTAAAACCATTTATGGCATCTTGTATACACATTGGCTTTTTGCACCATTCAATATGGCAAAATATCCCTTTGAGGGCCGCATCTCTCATAGGTGTGCATTTCCAGTCAAAATCAACTATCGTCTCTGGCGCAGTCGGACCAAATATGCCGATAGACTTAATGCCTAGCGTATTGGCTATATGAAGCGGACCGGCATCTACGCCGACAAATAAATCACATGTTTCCAAAAGAGTCAAAAATTCATCTGACGAGCTTTTTGAGAAATAAAATTTTTCAATTTCGTTTATCCCTTTAAGCTCATTTGTGAAGCCGCAGATTGTAATTTTGGTATTTTTGTATAGCTCTTTCAGTTTCGATATAAGCTGTTTTGTCATATTGTTGTCAAGGCTTTTTGTAATGTCTGTCGAAAAAGGAACCAATATAATATTTTGAGCATTTTTTGGAAACGGCATAGTCACATTACCCAACAACTTCGACTCAAGCCCAAAATACTCTCGCACCCTAGCGTAGAGATTATACGCTTTGTCCCACTGCTTAAATCTTTTAAAGATTGAGTATTTTTTTGCAAACGAAGCAAAGAATTCGGCATCATCCCCGTGACTCCAAGGATTAAAACCCAAATCCGCATTAAATCGTTTAAGTTTTACGAGTGATGGAATAATAGAAAAAGGATTTCGCTTGTTTACACCAACAACTTCTATCCCGCCCCCTAGAATCTCTTTTGCATAGGGCACAAGTTGGTTTGTCGTAAAAAGCAAATATTGCTTGCTTTGGTTGACTTCAATGAATTCTCGAATAACCTTAAAAGATATTATCCCATCACCATACCTGCTAAATACAGCAAAAAATACTCTATCCGCCAAATGTATGTCTTCTGCTCCGATTGCTGTTTCTTTGTCGGAATGCTTGGCAATAAAATATTTAAATAATTTCTTTAGCATCCACGCTCTTTATAAAATTTAGGAGTTGTTCGGCTCTTCTGCTTGGCTGCATAGCTGATATTTTGGCATAAGAGGCAACGGCCAACTCTTTCGCTGCACCATTGTTATTCAAAAGATATGTTAATTTCTCACCCAAATCCATCCCGTCCCCAGCCCTAAACTCAAGCGCAACACCGTTTGTTATCTCTTTTATTGACGGTATATCGGACGCCACCACTGCGTTAAATGAAGCCATGTACTCAAATAGCTTCAGGGGAGATGTAAATTTATCGAATACACTTGTGTTATTTGGCAACACACATATTCTAGTCTTAGTTTTTAGCAGTTCTTCGACTTTTGCATGAGGCATTCTACCCAAAAACTCAACATTATCGTCTACGCCAAGTTCTTTCACGAGAGCCTTCAGAGCCTCCTCATTCCCGCCTGAGCCAATAAGCTTTATTTTTGAGTTTACCGGCAAATATTTTGCCGACTTTATCAGCGTATCCACGCCCTTCCATACCTGAAAACTGCCGATATAATACACCTCATTTAAAACATCAAACTCTTTTTTGTCGGCATCGGCCACTTGCTCGCTAAAACAAAGAGGCAGAACAATACTTTGCGGAAGCACAAAATGCTTTTCAAACTCTTCTTTTAGAGTTTGAGAGATAAAGACTATGCCTTTACTATTTTTATAGACAAATTTTTCAATGTTTTCGACGGCTTTTTTTTTGTTATCCAGTGCAGAATCCGCAAATATCTCGTGCGCCTCAAAAATAACGTTAAAGCCCTGTTTTATCAAGTATTGTGCAGTTTTTAGATGACGAACATAAACAACGTCATAATTTACGCCTCGCAAGTGTCTAGCAAGAAAAAAATTGAATATCTTGTTGCTTCTAATAAATAATTTTTTTGTGATTTTTATAAGTGAAAAAGTTTTTTGAACACCGTAATAACTACATATATCATCAATATTTGAGCCATCTTTTTCACATATTAGCGTCGTCTTAGATATTTCCCCAAGTGTTGAGGCAGTCTTTACTACCGTTACCGTTCTAGCTTTTTGGGACGGTAGAGTTTCTGGATAAATAATTGCTATTTTCAAAAATTACTTACCTTTTTTTGGCTACAATGGTAGGAAATTGAGGCTTAAAAAGGGATTCACATTTTTTCAAAACTCACAAAAATATTCAAAAAACAAAAAAGTGCAAAATCAAGAGATGTAGCGTATTTCGAGCTATCGAACATATGCAACGCAAAGTGCATTTTTTGTCCATATCCGCAAATCTACAAACAAAAAGATTTGGGTTATATGAGCGAAGAAGTTTTTTGTAAAAGCCTAGAAAAAGCCTATGAATTAGGCTACAAAAAGCTAAATTTTACTCCGACGACGGGCGAGCTACTACTACACGAAAAGTGGATCGAGTTTATTCAAACTGCACTTAACGATGACAGAACCGAGAGCGTTTATTTTTATTCGAATGCAATACTTTTAGATGATGAAGCGGTAGATAAAATCATGTCGCTCAAAAACATACAAAAGATATCGGCGATATTTTTCTCAATCGGCGGAGTGGACAAAGATAGCTACGAATTTATGTATGGCGTGAATAAATTTGATGCAGTTTGTGCAAATATCAATACCCTATGCGAAAGGCTAAAAAAGGCTGGATTGGAGCTAAAAATCAACTGCGAACTTAGGGTGCCAAAACATATAAAACCAAATCTGCAAGAGATAAGCGCCAAACTCAATAGCTTCGGATATACGAATTTTCATCTAGACTATATAGATCGTTACGATAATATAGGTGGCATGATAGATTCAAAAGAGCTTGATTATTTGACGAAAAAAGACAAAACGACGCCTTGCTACAGGCTAAACGACATTAAATTTGATATTCACGGAAACATATGGGCTTGTGGGTGTGTGGTAACGGAACAACAAGATAACCGTGGGCTAACAATAGGCTCCGTAGACGAAAATGCAAAAGAACTAAAAACGAAACATATTGAAATTTTTGAAAAATGGAATGAAAATATCCCTAAGATCTGTAGTGACTGCAGACTATATAAACCTAAAGGCTAGCAATGCATTTTATACTATCAAACTACGGTGAAAAATATTTTGGCTATGTATTTGCGTGTATATACTCTATTAAAAAGACAAATGAAAATGCAGTAATAACACTGCTTTGGCAAGATATGGTAGACGAAAAAATAAATGTCCTAAAAAGCTTCTATGATGACGTAAACTTTATACAGACAAATTTTAATTTTTCTGATAACGAAATTCTAAGAATGTCTAGCAAGAATGTGATATTTGACTTTGCCATGAAAAATATACCACTCAAAGACGCCGAAGAACTATGTTTACTGGATGTTGACATGGTTATTTTGGGTAGCATGGATAGCTATTTCGATGCTGATTTTGATATAGCTATTACAGATGACCAAAACAGACCTACACCACTTAATGCAGGATTATTTTTAGCAAAATATTCAAAAATTTCACAACTTTTTTTTGAGCGTTGGGCAACTGATACGCTAAAAATATTTGCAAATCCGATAAAAATGGAAACATCTCTTGCGAGACCGTATAGCGGAATAGAGCAGATGTCCCTTTGGGAGCTCATAGATTACCCGTCACTCAAAAATAATACACTCAATAATATTGAAGCTAACGGCGAAACAATAAAAATTAAAAAAATACATTGCAAAGAACTAAATCATATTTACAATGGCAATATTGAGGAAAATACAAAAGTAATACATTACAAAGGTGTCTGGAATGATTTTTTAATAAACGGCCTCATTCCATCGCCTCGCAATTTCCAAAAATATAAAATATTTGGCAATACATTTAATGAGGCCCTAACAAAACTCAACACCCAATTGAGAGCAAACTATTCGCAAGAGTTTTTCAATATTAGGTTACACAAACTTTTTTACGAAGACGCACTGTCTAAATACGGCCTGAAATATAATGTAGCTAGAAATGTTTATAAGATCAAAAATTGGCTATCAAAGAAATTTGCCTAGCGGTTTTTGAAAAAACGGCATCAACCGTCATCATCTTCATGCCATCATTGGCTCTTTTTGACTTCGCAATACCTACTATTAGTGAATGCCCATCTTCAAATATCACCACGTGCCTATCTAAATCTTGGTAAGCACCAAACATTTTAGGCTCACTCCCTGCAAACATAGATACTGTACGCACCCTAAGCGCAATAGCAACATGCATAGTTCCCGTATCGTTCGTCACTAGCACATCCATCTCGGATATTAGTTTTGGCAAATTCTCAATGGCAAATTTACCGCAAAAATTTATTATCCGCTCGCTATTTGCCCCTTTTATCGCCTCTCCAAGCTTGTGCTCTTTTTTGCTTCCCGTTACCGCTATTATCGCATTTGGATACTCTGCCAGCACTCTATTCGCAAGCTCTTTGAAATTCTCTACAGGCCACATCTTATATACGTTCGCCGCCCCTGGCTGAAACCCAATAACAAGAGCGTCACTTGGCAAAAACTCACGCTTTTTATCCTCATAGTACCTAGGCGGAAGCGACATTCTCGTGGTTAGCTTATCTGCACCAATGGCTCTTGCGAGGTCTAGTCTATCCTCTATCGTATGTTGCTCTTTTTTTGAAAACCCGTAACTCAAATGGTGTTTATATGGACTTTTAGTTGGGGTCTTAAGTATTATTTTTGCCCCGCTCATAATAGCCATCGGTATATCCTGTGGGCCGTTGGAGTGCATAAGTAGTGCAATATCGGCTTTTAGATGTCTAAGCTGCATCAGCGTAGCAAAAAATTTTTTGTAGCCGCCGTGATATATCACAAAATTGTCTATGTATTCACTCCCCTCAAAAAGCGGATACACATTTTTATTGACAAATAGAGTAACTCTAGCATTTGGAAAAGAGTCTTTTAGGCTTTTGATTGCGGGGGTCGATAGTAGTGTATCGCCAAGAGCGGTATTCGAAAATATCAAAATGGATGTTTTTGGCGTATTTTTTAGCTCGTCATACTCTTTTTTTAGCGGCGCACCAGCAATGCGAATAAAAACCCAAAGGGTAAAATCCATTAGAGCTTTGTAGACAAATTTCAAATCATATTCCTAACGGAGGCATATACCTCATCTGGTGAAATATCGTCCGCCACCTTTGAGTCAGCTGTTAAAACAACACTTTTTAGATGATACGGTCTCCATGTATCCACATTTGTCTTCCCAAATATCGCAACCGCAGACGGAGCAAATGTGGCGCCATAGTGCATAGCGCCACCGTCTAACGTCACAAAGCAAGCCGAGTATTTACATAACACTCCAAGCTCGGATAGCGAAGCAGTCTCGAAATACTTAATTCTATCGCTACAAAATAGCTCTTTTGCTTCGCCTTCTTCAACGCTTTTTGGTGCGGCGGTCACCGCAACTTTTAGCCCTGAATGCACCGAAATCAGCGAGGCTAATCTCAAAAACTTATCAATTTTCCATCTATTCACAGGTAGTCTTGATGAGATGTGAAATACCACATATTTACCACACTCAAAATCAGACTTTTTTAACCTAAAAAGCACGTTATCATCGGTAGCGGTAGATATATTCACATAAGGGCTATATTTTTTGTCTTCAACACCAAATATCTTTAGGCATTCAAAAGTATTTTCCACTTCGTGTTTACCGGCAGGATTTTCATCGATAAAGGCGTCAAACGAAGCCATATCTGATGTTTTTTGTGGCAACCTCACGACTTTCGTTTTTGCCCCACTCCATCTCACAAGGGCTGCATTTGAACGGCTAAAGGAGCTACGAAGTCCGACGGCGTAATCAAATCTCTCGCCCCTGATGGCAAACATTGTGCCTAGATGCCCTATCCACGCCGACAACTTAGCCGCTAAGCCGCTGTGATGCTTTGCCTTTTCATACACAAAAAGCTTATCTATACAAGGATTGTCCAGGAATGCCTCTTTGGAATATCCGGCGCACAAAACCCCCACAAAACAGGTCGGATATTGCTCTTTTATCGCCTTCAAGGCCGGCGTTGATAGTACGGCGTCACCGATGTTGTCGTTTCGCACAAGCAGGATTTTTTTACCGTTTAAATCTAGCATAAAGCCCCCCAAGTATCGGCGACGAATAAAGCCTAAGGGCACCCCGTAGCCATTTTGCGTCTTTATCTTTTGTTGAAATTCTCTTAATTTCGCTTAAATCGTTATCGGCTAAATTTACCCCTCTTTTTGTCGTATAAAGCGCTTCGAATCCAATATTCTCAGCCAAATCTATAAGCTCTTTCGTATAGTTGCCCCTAGGCCAACAAAGATGTTTTGTGCTGCCGCCGTGCGCTTTGATATGTGACATTGACAGGGCTAGGTCGTCTCTCCACTCATCCATACCGAGCGATTCGTTGTCATGAGCATTTGAATGTGACGCAAAATCAAAAACATCACTCATTTTTTCAAGGTCACCCCAATTGACAACAGCCGACGCAGGCTCTTCGTATGCTAGCTTTTTGCCTTCACGGTGGTTTGGAATGTATATATCATCGCTTTTTCTTTCATCTTCGTTTGAGCGCTCCACCCAGTCGGTCACCACAAATATAGTAGCTTTAAGCGAGTATTTTTTCAAAATTGGATACGCAACCAGATAATTATCTATCCACCCATCATCGAATGTAATCAGCACACTTTTTTTCGGCAGTTCTAGATCTCCTCTTTTGAAATCAGCAAACTCTTCGAGACTTAGCGTCTTAAACCCATTATCCGCTAAGAACTTTGCATGACTCTCGAAATTCTCGGGTGTTATCGTCACAAGGGCGCCTTTGTGATTGCTCACATGATGATACATGAGGACGGGAACGCTAAGGGCTTTTTTCATTTTGCCAATATTTCCTCATACTGCTTTAGTGTGTCAGATACCATTTTTTCTACCGAGAATTTCTCAATGACAAACTCTCTGGCTCTTTTGGAAGCCCCCTCATAAAACTCTTTGTCGGTAATAAATCTCTCTATTTTCTGAGCCAACTCGGTAACATTTTCACACTCAAATAATAGTCCGCTACCGTCTTCTTCAAGCGCCTCCGGGATACCGCCGACACGAGAGCCGATCACAGGTATACCACAAGACTGCGCCTCCAGCAAGGCCGTTCCTAGCGCCTCCATATTTGATGGAAGAACGAATAAATCAAGTGCGCTCAAGATATTAACGGTATCGGTGCGAAAACCCGTCATTATGACTTTGTCAGCCATACCGCACTCTTTTATCTTATTTTGTAGATTTTCCCACTGCGGCCCCTCTCCGGCTATGACAAGCTTGATGTCATATTTTTCAGACAGCATTTTTACCGCATCTATCAGATCTTTGTGCCTTTTTGCTCCACGCAAGATTGCAACGATGCCGACTAGAAAAGTATCTTTTGAAATGCCAAACTCTTCTCTAAAGGTGCTATTAGTTTTTTGAAAGTGCTGCGTATCGACCCCGGTATAAATGAGTCTTATTTTATCTCGTCTTACGCCTCGAGAGGCTATGTATTCTTGTACTCCGACGCTTATAGCGGTCACTTCGTCCGTCAAATATTTATAGCTAAAAGGGCTGGCAAAAGGCGTTTGAAGATGTCTTACACGCACACACTTCGCACCGGCTAGTTTTGCCGCCATACCACCAAGCCAGCCGTCTCTGCCTGAGTGCGTAGATACGATGTCAATACCAAGCTCTTTGATATATTTTGCCAAAGTAAGCACGGCCGTAATGTCATAGCTAGCACGGGTACGAACTGGGAAACACTCGATGCCAAGTTCGCTTTGCATAGCCATTAGTTTGCTGTCAGGATTTACGGCAAAATAAGTTTTTATTTTATCTTGTGGCATATGGTTTGCCAGTCTAACAGTCCTTTTTTCTTGCCCGCCAAGCCCTTTTGACGCCTCTACCTCAAGCACTTTTATCAAACTTAAATACCCTTTTAAATACACTTTACGAATGATTACTGCGACGATTTTAGCCAAAAACGCCCAAAAACATATAGAAGAGGTATTAACTTCTCTGCATTTTGTAGACGAGGTCATACTGCTAGATAATGGCTCAACAGACGGCACAGCCGAGATAGCCGCACGCTTTTTGAATGTCAAAGTATACAAAGAAAGCGTATTTGAAGGCTTTGGCAAAGCACATCAAAAAATGGAAGCCCTGTCTAACAACGATTGGATACTCTCCATTGACTCGGACGAAGTAGTGAGCGAGGCTCTCGCAAAAGAGATAATCTCAGAGCCGCTGGATGAAAACACGGTATATAAAATACGTTTTGACAATTATTACATTGGCAGACACATCAAAGGGTGCGGCTGGTCCCCTGACTATAAATATAGACTTTACAACCGCAAAAAAACCGGCTTCGACGACAGAGAAGTACACGAAAATTTAAGGCTTGACGGGCTAAAAATAAAAGAGTTAAAAAACAGCGCAAAACATTATTCTTTTGAGTCTGCTGCGGATTTCTTGCGAAAAATACAAAATTACAGCGACCTATATGCCAAAGAATATGCGGGCAAAAAAAGCTCTTCACCTCTAAAAGCAATTTTGCGCTCAATATTCGCTTTTTTAAAGAGTTTTATCTTGCAAAAAGGGTTTTTGGACGGATACGGCGGCTTTATAGTGAGCTGTTATAACGCCCAATGGGTATTTTGGAAATATATAAAACTATACGAGGCAAACAAAAAATAATGCTTTACATCCCAATGTATCATCATGCGTCAGAGCGCAAACGAGGCAATTCAAAAGAGAATCTAAAGAGACATTTTGAATACTATGCGAAAAATTTTAATTCGGTTTTGCCACTGGAGCGATTAAGCGAGGATAAGCCAAATATCTGCATCACATTTGATGACGGATATAGAGATTTTGTTAGTACGGCCCTTCCTCTTTTGAAAGAGTTTGGACTAAAAGCCATAGTCGCAATATCTACAAACCTCATAGATAGCGATACGAGCGGAAAATATATGAGTTGGGACGAACTCCACGAAGCCATGAATTATAAAAATCTAGAGATTGCCTCGCAAGGACTTACTCACACGATAATGGCCGATGCGGAGCACGCAAAACACGAAGCCAAAGAGTCGAAACAAACCATAGAAGACAAGCTCGCATATACACCCCGCTCATTTTTTTATCCATACGGTAAATTTACGGTAGAGGCGCACAAAGAGATAAAAAAAGAGTATGAGTTTGTCTTTCGTATAGGTGGAGCGACGAACGTCGGCTGGGGTCAAAATATGTTTTATAGATTTTCTGCCGACAACACCGATAATCCAAAGAGTATGTTTACAAAGTTTAAAAAAGTTACCTTACTGGCCAAAATGTATATCAATCTGCATCGTGGATTATAAAAAAGACAAATATTGAGCAATTCTTTTGTAACATATTCGCTACTATATTTAAAAAAATATTTTTGTGAAGGTCATAAATGTATGATAGATACTCTGTCCAAAAGATAGTTTTTGCACTTACGATGCTTGTAAATATACTTGTCACCGTGTTTTTGGACGGCTACTACTACATCAGCAGTAAAGAAAATTTAACCGTACAGATAGACGACAAACTAAAAACCGTAGCCATGAGCGTAAAGCCAATGATGGATAACTACAACGAAGAGATAAACGGCACAGGCTCAATCACCCCAGCTAGATACATGGATATATTAAAGACTCTTAGTCAATATACAAGTTCCATAGGGGTTGAATACGTATATTCGGTAGTAGAACAAAACGGAAAAATATACTTCAGCACGTCATCCGCTACGGAAGAAGAGATAAAAAAAGAGAGTTATAGCAAGTTTTACGAAGAATATAAAGACGCTAGTAGCGGACTCAAAGAGGCATTCAAAACCAAAAAACCAACATTTGACGAATATGCAGACGAATGGGGTAAACACCGCTCTTACTTTGTACCGTTCAAAACCCAGAGCGGAAAAGAGTATGTAGTCGGCATAGACATATCGCTAAAAAGCATAAGTGACGCCTTGGGCAAATTGCTCCTAGATGCTTTGATAGTGGGTGCAATCGTCAACATAATCACCGTTATCCTTGCCTATCTACTATTTAAGCCATTTGTTATGAGAATAGGCGGCTTCACAGGAAAAATCAAAAACGCAAGCGACAACAAAGATTTGACGCAAACATTTGAAGCTAGAGGAGAAAGCGAACTCTCATCAATGACAAGAGCTCTCGGCTCTTTGTTTGGGAGTTTCAAAAGCGCTATCAACGGGGCAAAAAATACGCTCGTTAGCGCAAAAGAGGTGTCTAAAAAGTTAGACGATAGCTCAGAGAACATAATCACGGCAATAGCCAAAGAGGCAAAGATAGTCGAAGATGCCAGCCAAAAAAGCAAAGATATAAAAGATAGCGTTCACGGTGCGGCAAAAGAGCTGGAAGAGTCGGCCAAAAATCTAAAAGAGACCTCAAAAACGGTCATGGAGATACACGGCAAACTATCAGACTTTACAAAACTTATCCACGAGTCTGCCGAAACCGAAAGAGAGCTTGCGACAAAGCTATCCGGAATGGCGGGAGACGCAGAGGCCGTAAAAGCCGTCGTCTCAGTAATATCAGACATTGCAGACCAGACAAACCTACTTGCGCTAAACGCTGCAATAGAGGCCGCTAGAGCGGGAGAACATGGCAGAGGATTTGCCGTCGTTGCCGATGAAGTGCGAAAGCTAGCCGAGAGAACTCAAAAAAGCCTTGTAGAAATCAACTCAACCATCATGGTCATCTCTCAATCGATAGTGGAAGCAAGTGAACAAATAGACAAAAATGCTGAAGCGATAGAAGGGCTAAGCGGTTTTGCAAATACGCTAGAGGCCACAATGGAAGACTCGTCAAATAGTATGCGCTCTGTTATTGCCGGAGCGGACAACAACCTTGCAATGTCTTCCCAGACTATAAAAGCTGTGGATTATATCGTTGAAGAGATATCGAAAATAGAAGAACTATCAAAAAACAACACCTCTCATGCACAGTCGGTAGCGACGCTCGCAGAAGAGCTACTAAAAGATATGACCGCCCTTGACAACAACCTAAGAGAGTTTAAGCTCTAAGCTTGGCTCTTATCTCCTCTTTTACCCCGCCAAGGGTGTATTCGAGGAGACATTTGCTCTTCTTGCTCCCGTCGCATCCGTCACGGCCACATGGAGCACAATCCCAGTCAACTTGAAACATTGTATGCTTGCCCATCTTCTGAATGCCGTTTTTGGACGTATATCCACACTCTTTGCAGTCATTATCCCACGCCCCCCAGTTGAATACTCCAGATGGACCAAACACCGCTACGCAAGGCGTGTTTTGTGAAGCCGCTATGTGCATTGCCGCCGTATCCGCCCCAAAAAATAGTTTTGCTCTTTTGCTAAGGGCTGCAAGCTGTTTTAGCGTAAGTTTGCCCGCAAGGTTTAGTGGGGAGCTCTTACAAAGCGATAAAATCTCGTTCACCATCTGAAGCTCTTTCGTATCCGGAGCGGCCGTAATGACGACTTTTACCCCAAGAGCCTCGATATAATCTATAATCTCTGCATTTTGAGCTGGTGATAAGCACTTGAAAAACCATCTTGAAGCAGGATGCACATGGACAAACTCTTTTATCCCGCCAAGAAGTCCTTCCACCACCTCCTCATCACTAGGGGCAAAAAACAGCTCAACCTCCTTGTGCGACGGCTCAAGCCCAAAAGCCCTCAATGCGTCCAGATTTGACTCGACTAAATGGCGCATTAGCGTCAGTCTAAAAGAGTGGGTATAAGGGGAAAATTTCGCAAATATCCCCTTCTTTGCCGCCACGCCTACACGCACTCTTGCTCCGGATATGAGAGCGGCGTATCCGCCACGCTCCCCCTCTGTCGTATTTATCACGATGTCATAATGTCTTTTTCGTACATTGGCATAAAGTGACAGCTCATACTTTAGCCGACCCAGCACCCCGCCCGAGCGAGCCTTTTTGCGGTCGTAGACTAGCACTTCGTCAATATATGGGTTGAGCGTCAGCATCTCTTTTGACTCAGCGTTTACTAGATACTCTACTCTAGCATCTGGGTACACCTCTTTAAGATTTTTGGCAAGCACGGTGGATAGAAGCACATCGCCTATGTGTCGGAATTTCATTACGAGGATTTTCAAGCTATCGCCTTATACGATTTTTGACTGCAAATACAAATGCCAAAAAGAAAATCCATAGGAGTATCGTCTCCAAAAACCCTAAATAATAGGCTCTCTCGCTCCTATCTTGAAACCATTTTTTCTCTTCGGACACAAATGGGGCTATCATTTTTGAAAGCGAGTGAGCAACGAGAACGCCATCATTGTTTTTCAACATCGGTATATACTGCTCACTATATTGGTAATCAAATCTATTGTCATATGCAAAAATCTTCTTCACAGTGCTATTTGGCTCATACACAAAATCTTTACCAAAAGCATTAAATGTTACATTATCATCATCAAAAGATGTTTTGGCAATCAACATAAAATCAGCAGATTTGTTTAAATCATTTGTTACACTACAGCGATCAAAATAAATCTTACATGTATGATTTTTATCACCTTTATCATCGTTGATGTTGGCGTGCAAAAAATACTCAGGCGTTGATTTTGTACTTATGAAATCTTTATTTGGCTCATACACAAAAAACGCAAAACCAAGTAGTGTTACTAAAAACCAAATAAGAGCCCTAAACCATCGCTCACCAAAACCATTTATCCAATGCTGTAAACTTATTAAACTAATTTGCGAAAGTTGCTTCCCGTGCGCATCACTAAAACCAATCATTTCACAATACCTTTGAGAGTAATAAAAATCACCAGCGGTCTGATAATCGCCGTGTTGCTCAAAGTTCACTTTAAGCTGTCTATAAACCTCTCTGACCGTTTTACTGTTTAATATAGCTATGTCATGAACTAGAGATGGTATTTTGTCATCGTCTCCGGTTGCAACATGATGGTTAACCTTCATATCATTAGATGTCACACTGGAAACTATCTTTTGCATAAAAAACATTACTAGCATAAAAATTAAATTAAATAGTCCAAAAAACAAAGGCATTAAAAAAATAAAAGCAAAACAAAAAAACAAAAATATAACAACATTATTTACATCAAATATTTTCAGTATTTCGTCATCAAGATAGACAAGCAAAACTATGGCAACAAATTTTATAACAAACCATAATGGACTTCCAAACCACATTCTTTTATCTAAGACAGACGGCAGGTTTGGTTTTAGTGGAAAGCTACAATTATAAAACTTAGTATCTTCTATCATTGAGTTTGCAAAAAAACATTTTGACATACTGCCTTCGTCAATAAATGAAAATTGCACCTTATCAAGCACGCAGTCGGTAAACTCTGCTCTCTCCGTAAATCTCATACCTATCAAAAAAGTAGTCCCGTCACCCTCTAACTGATGGCGGTATTTGAATCTACCTATTTTACCTATCTCTTTACCCCTGAGAACTCCGGTATCTATATCCGCTTTTTCTCTATGAAAAAATGTAGCATCGGCGGATAGCTCTCTAGGTTCAAACAGCACATCATCGACATCTATATGCCGAAACCTAGCGCCTTTTTTGAAAACTGTGTTTGAAAACGATAGTTTGTGGCATTGCACATTATCAAAATTTGGATAGTTCTCAAAAATTGCTCTATCAAAAGATATGGATAGTTTTCCTTCTGTCGCTACCTTTAGATTCGAATATTTGTCGTACATATTTTTAAGAATTTTGTGCAAATTGAAGTCAATTGCTTCAGGAAATTCCACATCGAAAAAATCAAGGTGCAAATATGCGTTTTCCGATGACTGATGCTCAAGAAAATCTCGCAAACTTTCTTCAAAAAAAGTATTAATTGAGTTTGCGGATGCTAATTTTCCATGAAAAACAGAAAAAGAATAATAAATAAATTTATTTGGCATAAATCACGACCAGCGCCCCAAATATACACAAACCACCAAATAATATTCCTAACAAAATATATGGACATATTACTTTTTGATTTTTGATTTTCAAACTTTCTTCATTGGCTTTCCCAGCTAAATACTCTCGCATCTTCAAAAGCTTTATATATGACTCTAGGGCATTATCTAAATGTCCATTAATGACATCATCTGAACCTTGCACGACAAATACTTCTCGCCCATTTTTTTCTCGCTTTTCTATAACTAGCGACTTCATTTATAAATCCCCTCATACCTGTTTTTCCACCGCTTATGAAACCAAAACCAGACATTCGGATTTTTGCGCACTTGCTTCTCTATCGCATCCGACTGAGCCTGAGTGCAAGAGAGTATGTCGCCGTCCACATCGTCGCTAATTGGACAATAAATCGGCTCGTAAAAAGTGAGTTTGTATTTATCAAAGCCGTTGTATTCGCAAAAAGTCGGGACGATAGCGGCGTCAAACCTACGGGCAAGCACGGAGAGTACCGGCGTTTGACGGGCATCTTTGCCAAAGAATTTTACGAGTAGCCCCTCGTCGTCAGCCGTGTTTTGGTCTACTAGTATCCCGACGGTTTTATCATCCTTTAGCGCTTTTACCAGCTTTCGCATTGCACCGTGCTTGCTGATGACCTCTGTCCCAAAGCGCTCCCTTGAGGCGGTGATGATTTTGTCCATAGCTTTTGAGTCTAGCTCTCTGCCAACGGCTACCATCTTGACACCGGTTCGCACCGTCACCGCCTTGGCTAGAGCCTCCCAGTTACCGTAGTGAGCGGTTGCAAATAGTATTTTTTTGCCGTCCGCTTTTAGCTTCTCTACGATTTGCACGCCGTCATATTCGCACTTGTTTAGTATCTCATCGGCTGAGGCTTCGAGGTTTGTCACCACTCCGACAAGATTTTTTAGGAGGTTTTCGTAGGAGCATAGGATAATCTCTTTTTTTCTATCCTCTCCAATCCCCCCATCAAAAGCAAAATCAAGATTTATCTCGGCAATGCGTCTATGCTTTGCGTCCACGATATACGCTAGATGAGCAAGGGCGCGAACCATTTTTTTTAGGAGAAATTCCGGAGATATTTTCGTCAAAAAAGCAAACATCCTAAAAAGCGTTATGTACAAAAACTCCATCACAAAAGCCCCTTTGCGGCTTCAATAATTCTGTTTGGATTTATATCCCCTATCGAGTAGTCGTCATAGTCGAGGTTTGTGGCGTCCACACCGTCTTTTACTCCTATCATTATATTTTTGTCGGTCGCAAAGGCGTTTCGCTCGTACGGCGTCGCCCCAAATATCGTCACGCTAGGCACATTCATAGCCCACGCCATGTGCGTAATGCCGGTATCCCCTCCGATTACAAGACTGCACGAATCCACAAGAGCCTTTATCTCATCAAGCCCCATCTCTCCGATATTATCTGCTTCACCACCGAGTATCAACACATTTTGGTCGCCAAAAGCGGCTATAACCTCTCTCGTTTTTTTCATCGGATATATCTTGTTTGGCTTTGAGGCTGACATATTGATAAGAATATTTTTTTTCTCACTATCAAGAGCTTTTTTTTGCCATTTGTAGCCTAGAAGCTTTGGCTTTTTATACACATCATCCAGCGAAAAACCACCGCCAAATGCGCAGTTTAGAAGGTCTATATACCTCTCCACTATATTTTTTTGGTACGCACTGACGCATTTGTCAGTATAAAATAGGCTTGCCACCCCTTCTCTAGCACTTTTGTATGAATACCCTACTTTTTTTGTAGAGTGCAAAAAGCTTGTCACAACCCCTGATTTCAAAAGCCCTTGCAAATCTATGACAATATCAAACTCGCCAAGCCCAGACAGCCTCTTTGCGGCGTTCGTAAGTCCGCCTACACCGAGAGGTTTTAGCCTTAGCGCCACGACATCGTCCACAAAAGGCGAATCCTGAACCACAGCGACAAATCTCTCATCGACTATCCAAGTGATATTCGCATCCGCAAATTTTTGTTTGATTAGTGCCGCAACAACAAGGCTAAACACTATGTCGCCGATTGCCGAGAGTCTTACAAGCGCAATTTTCAATATATTTCCGATATTTTTTCGTAAATTTTACTGGGTGGCGGCTAAAAATGAAAATATTTGAGCGTCTAAGCGAGGTAACCGCTTTTTGCACGGATAGGCAAAACGGCAATTTCGCAGACTATGTGGACGACGACACAAACGAGCTGGAAGAGCGCAGGAATAGCCTTGTAAAAGAGCATAAAATAGTTCTTTTAAAACAAGTGCACGGCGATAAGGTGCTAGAAATCACGAGAGACGACATCAAGCCAAACGGGGCTTTTTATTTTGGTGGCGAAGCGGACGGGATGATGACAAATGAAACCGAAATAACACTAGCTATACAGACAGCCGACTGCGCAGGGGTTCTACTCTATGACAAAGAGCGTCACGCCATAGCGGCTCTGCATGCGGGACGCAAAGGGGCACAGCTAAATATTCTCTCAAAATGTATCGCAAAAATGCAAGATAGCTACGGCACAAAAGCAAATGAGCTGTTAATGTATGTCGGAGCACACATCAGAGGGTGTTGCTACGAGCTTCCGCAGGAGATGGCAAAAGAGTTTGAGATATACGAAGATGCCGTGACGAGCAAAAACGGCTCTTACTACTTAGATATTGCAAAAGTCTTACTATCGCAGGCGAAAGCGCTAGGAATAAAAGATGAAAATATAGAGATAAGCCCGTCTTGCACGTCATGCGAAAGCGGCAAATACTTCTCATACAGAGCCGATAGCGGCAAATGTGGGAGAATGCTAACGGCGATAGGGCTAAACCGTTTTTAGATAAAATTTGTCCTAAAAAGGAGGTTGAAAAATGATAAACGAACTAAAACAATTTGCCTCCGCCAGAGTAGAGGCGAGAGCATATCTGACATATCTTCTCACAAGAAATATCCCAAACCATATGCCGGATATTACGCTTGATACGGTACTTGCGGCCTTTAAAAAAATAAAAAAAGAGAATGACTCAATATCGATACTGTATGTTCTAGATTCAAAAGGCGTACAACTCATAGACAACATCTCCAATAAGCCAGAGTACAGAAAAGGCAACGGGGAAAATAGAGCCAATAGAGCCTATTACTACAGGGCGGTGCGAGAGAAAAAGCCTATTTTGACCGACCCATACCCTAGCGTCACGACAGGAGTGCTGTGCGTGAGTGCCGCGATGCCTATTTACGACAACCAAAACCACCTCAAATTTGTAGCGGTTATCGATATTCCACTAACGGAACTCGTCAAAATACTACACCCGACTATTTGGAGCACTATTTTTACAAATACAAGCAAAGTCACATACGGCGTGTTTAGCGTTGCTCTATTTTTGATTGCCGTGATGTTGTTTGCAAAAGGTGTTTTTGGGTTATTCGCCGAAGGACTGCATCCAAACGACGTACAGATACAAGGGATTTTTGAGACCACGATTCTCTTCACGCTCTCGCTGGCCATTTTCGACCTCGTCAAAGCGATATTTGAAGAGGAGGTACTAGGACGCAACAAGCACGAAAACGCAAATGAAACACATCAGACAATGACAAAATTCATAGGCTCCATCATCATTGCGGTTGCGATAGAAGCTCTTATGCTCGTGTTCAAATTTGCACTAACAGACCCTAGTAAAATGACCTATGCGCTTGTTCTTCTGGGCGGTGTGGCAGGCCTACTCGTATCGCTGGCATACTATATCAAGTCAACAAGAAAGCAAGAGAGAGAAACTCGTGAGTAAAATCGCAATCGTAAATTACCAAATGGGCAACCTAGCAAGCGTCAAAAACTCCTGCCAAAAAGTAGGCTTTGATGCCGACGTAATCGGTGAATGTGAAAAACTAAAAGAGTACGACAAAATAATCCTCCCAGGCGTAGGGGCTTTCCCAGACGCTATGAAACACTTAAAAGAAACTGGCATGGAGGAAGCTATCAAGGAGGCCGCAAAAACAAAACAGATTTTCGGGGTTTGCCTTGGGATGCAACTGCTTTTTGAGAGAGGATTTGAGCATGAAGAGACTGCTGGACTTGGACTGCTAGACGGCGAGATTGTCAGATTTGACCCGCAAGTACTCGGCAATGAGAGAAAAATCCCTCACATGGGATGGAATAAGCTATTCAAGCAAAAAGACTCCGCCTTACTAGATGGGATAGATGACGAGTTTTATCTATATTTTGTCCACTCGTACCATGCCAAAGCATCAAACGACGAGGTGCTTTGCCTTTCTCATTATGGCAAGCAGTTTGTTAGTATGGTGGAAAGAGACAATATATGCGGTATACAGCCGCACCCTGAAAAATCAGGCGAGACAGGACTTAAAATACTAAAAAACTTTTTGGAGAAAAAATGACTATTTATCCCGCAATAGACCTAAAAGACGGCAAAGCGGTCAGGCTTACAAAAGGTATTATGGAGAGTGCAAAGGTATACTCCGATGAGCCGTATCATCTAGCAAGAGCCTTTGAAGAGATGGGTTCTGACTGGGTGCATATAGTAGACCTCAACGGTGCGTTTGCAGGAAACCCGATGAATCTTGACGCTATCCAAAAAATCAGAGAAGCGACAAGCCTCAAGCTCCAGCTTGGCGGCGGTATCAGAGATGAAGATACGATAAAAAAATACATCGACCTTGGTATTGAGCGTGTCATCTTGGGGACGATAGCGACGCAAAATCCTGAATTCGTGAAAAGTGCGGCGGCAAAATACAACGTAGTAGTCGGCATAGATGCACACGATGGATATGTAGCAGTAGATGGCTGGGCAAAGACTAGCTCTTTAAAAGCTACCGAACTTGCCAGAATGTTTGCTGATAGCGGTGTAAAAGCCGTCATTACGACTGACATATCAAGAGACGGAACGCTTGGCGGCGTAAACATAGGTTTTACCGAAGAGGTCGCAAAAGCTGGTGGTATCGAAACGATAGCAAGCGGCGGAGTGAAAGATATAGAAGACATCAAAGCCGTAAAAAATAGTCAGTTTATCGGTGGCGTAATAGTCGGCAAAGCTTACTACGAGGGCAAACTTGATTTGAGAGAGGCGTTAAAGCTGCAATGAAAGAGTTTTACTATGAACTGACCGTCGAGGCTAGCGACTTTGCCGAGCTAATCGAGAACTTCCTTGGAGATTGGTGTGACGCCGTAATAGAAGAAAACGGAAAACTAATCACGACTTACGAGTACGAGCCCGTTAACGTCAAAGATGCCCTCATCATATACAAAGGCGAGCTAGAGGAGATGTTTGGGACAAAAATAATCCTAACTGCCGAAATAGTGCAAAAGAAAAACGAAGACTGGATAGAGTCGTACAAAAAGAGCGTAGAGCCGATACAAATCGGAAACTACTACGTCTACGCCCCTTGGCATGAGCCAAAAGCCGATGTAAAAAACTTTTGCATCGAGCCGTCGCTTGCTTTTGGCACGGGACATCACCCAACAACCAAAAATGCAATGTTATTCGTCCAAAAATACGTTAAAAATGGGGATAAACTCCTTGATGTCGGATGCGGAAGCGGAATACTTGCCCTAACAGCTGCGGACATAGGTGCAAAAGTAGATTTATGCGACACGGATACAGAGGCGGTTGAGGTTGCCAAAAAGGTATTTCAAGAGAACAATTTGGGCTATGAGAATATCTGGGTGGGTAGTGCCGATGAAGCAAAAATTGAGTATGATATAACAGTCGCCAACATAATAACCGACGTGCTTGTAATGATAAGCAAAGACTTAAAAACAAAAATGAAAAAAGGCTCAAAACTCATCTTATCCGGAATATTGGAAGAAAATGAGGAAAAATTGAAGCCGTTTTATAAAGAACTAACTATTTTAGACAGAGTTTGCGAAGCCGAATGGGTGACGCTTGTGTACGAAAAACAATAAGGAATCGATAGATATATGGAAAACAATCAACAAAAAGATCCTAAAAAAAACGATAATTTTTTTAACAAAAATCCACTCCTAGTATTCGCAATATTTTCTATATTAACGGTACTAATATTCAGAAGTATATTCGAAGACGGTTCTTTCGATGCAGCAAGTGGAGGGAGTGGTTCTCAAACACAAAATATAAGCTACTATGAACTAAAAAAACTTGTGGAAGCTGGACAAATCTCATTTGTCTCTATCGGCGAGAGCAATATCAAAGCAACGGCTAAAAGCGAAGCAAAAACCGTATATGTAGCAAAAAGAGTAATTCCCGACGATACACTAATCCCAATGCTCGAAAAACAAAACGTAAAATACGGCGCATACACGGAGAAGAACTGGCTAACAGACTTAGTATTTGGCTGGGTGCTACCTGTGTTTATATTTTTTGGAATTTGGATGTTCCTTACTAGCAGAATGCAAAAAAATATGGGTGGTGGCATACTGGGTATCGGAAGCATGAAAAAGCTAATGAACTCGGAAAAACCGAAAGTAAAATTTGCCGATGTAGCCGGAAATGACGAGGCCAAAGAGGAAGTACAAGAACTCATAGAATTTCTAAGAAGTCCGGATAGATACATAAAACTAGGGGCAAAAATCCCAAAAGGCGTTCTTCTCGTCGGGCCTCCCGGAACCGGTAAGACACTCCTTGCAAAAGCGGTTGCGGGAGAGGCTGAAGTACCGTTCTTTTCGGTGTCAGGCTCTAGCTTTATCGAAATGTTCGTTGGCGTTGGCGCAAGTCGTGTTAGAGATTTGTTCGACCAAGCAAAAAAAGAGGCTCCATCTATCATATTTATAGACGAACTCGACGCAATAGGCAAAAGTAGAGCAATGGGGCACATCGGCGGCAACGATGAAAGAGAACAGACGCTCAATCAAATGCTTGCCGAAATGGACGGCTTTGGAGCGGAGTCTCCGGTAATAGTCCTTGCGGCAACAAATAGACCGGAAATTCTGGACCCGGCACTTCTTAGACCAGGGAGATTTGATAGACAAGTTCTAGTTGACAAGCCGGACTTCAAAGGAAGGGTAGAAATACTAAAAGTACACGCTAAAAACGTAAAACTTTCAGACGATACAGACCTTGAAGAGCTAGCAAAACTAACAGCTGGGCTTGCCGGAGCCGACCTAGCAAACATTATCAACGAGGCGGCACTTCTTGCCGGTCGTGAAAGCAAAGAATCCGTAAGTCAACAAAACCTCAAAGAGGCGGTTGAAAGAGCGATAGCCGGACTAGAGAAAAAATCGAGACGCATTAGCCCGAAAGAAAAAAGGATAGTCGCATATCACGAAAGTGGCCACGCCGTAATCAGCCAAATAACAAAAGGCTCTAAAAAAGTTAACAAGGTATCGATAATCCCTAGGGGTCTAGCGGCGTTAGGGTACACGCTTAATACACCTGAAGAAAATAAATACCTAGTCCAAAAACACGAGCTAATAGCCGAAGTTGACGTACTTCTTGGTGGACGTGCGGCAGAGGAGATATTTATTGGAGAGATTTCGACTGGTGCGGCAAACGACCTTGAGAGAGCTACGGACATCATCAAGTCGATGATAATGTACTACGGAATGAGCGAAGTTGCGGGACTGATGGTGCTAGAAAAACAGCGAAACAGCTTCCTTGGCGGCGGCATGGGCCAGACAAAAGACTATAGCGAAAAAATGAGTGAAGAGCTTGATAGCTATATAAAAGCGAAGCTGACCGAGAGATATGCGGTGGTAAAAGAGAAACTAGAAACCTACAGAGATGTGATGGAGTCGATGACGGCCGAGCTTCTTGAGATAGAGGTGCTAGAAAAAGATAGGGTCGAAGAGATAATAAGCGGTTTTGAAAAAGAAAAAGGGATTGTAAGAGAGTCCGATGAAGATGAACTTCACGCACAAAACAAAGAGCAAGCCCAAAACTCTAAGGAGTAAACCATGAACAAAGTCGTCACAACAACAGAGATAGTAGCCAAAGAGGGTTATAAATACTTAATAGGTGCGGCGATAGTGCTTGCCCTTGCCGTCTATTGGAACTTTAGCGGGCTTTCCATGTTGGCGCTTGGGGCGATGGCTGCGGCGATAGTATATTTTTTTAGAAATCCTGAGAGGATAAGCGAAGATGACAGCTCTTACGCCGTTATAGCTCCTGCGGACGGGGTGATAACATCAATTGACAGAGAGTATGAGGAAACTTTTTTGAAAGATGAATGTGTCAGCGTCACAATCTCAACATCTCTCAAAGATACGCACTTCATAAGAGCCCCCTTCACATCATCATTCAAACAAAAAAGCCTTTTGCACGGTCTATTCTTGCAGATAGAAAACGAAAAAGCAAGAACGCTAAATGAGCGATTTGCCGCTTACTTTGAGGGGCAAAACGGAAAAAATTATGTTTTGTCAGTGATAGCGGGAAGCCTTGCGACAAAAATCTCTTTGTATAAAAATGAAGATTCACTCATCAGGGGCGGTGAGAGGATAGCGTTTTTGAAATCAGAGTTTCAAACAGTTATCTACCTACCAAAAGATGTTGTTATCAAAAAAGCGATAGGCGATAGAGTCAAAGCCGGAGAGAGCCTACTTGGAAGCTTTGCGAGCTAGAAGATGATAATAAAAAACAGCGAAGAAAGAAACAAACTAATATTTCTACTCCCAAATCTAATGACCGCCGTGTCATTGTTTCTTGGGATACTAAGCGTACTGGCCTCTGTAAAAGGTGATTTTGACAAAGCCGGAATATATATATTTTTGTCACTCATATTTGATGGGCTTGACGGCAGAATAGCTAGACTCACGGGAACCTGCTCAAAATTCGGCGTTGAGTTTGACTCACTGGCCGACTTGGTTGCATTTGGAGTAGCTCCCGCAATGCTCGTTTATTTTGCCCTTGGGCATGATTTTGGAAGAATAGGCGTTTTGGCGGCTGGTTTTTTTGTCGTTTTCGGGGCTATTAGGCTGGCTAGATTTAACGTTCAATCGGAATCGATAGAGCCAAATATGTTTATAGGGCTTCCGATACCATCAGCAGCCGTATTTATCACATGCTGGACGGTAGTGCTAAGCCAGTACGGCGTGCTCGGCGAGTATAAAGCGCTTTTGATAGCGATGTCTTTTGGGGCAGCACTTTTGATGGTTAGCAATATCAGATACGCAAGCTTCAAAAAAATCAAGTTCTCAAAGCAAGCACTAATGAAGATATTTGTACTCGTATTAGTCTTATTTGCCGTAATGTTTTTGTATTTTCTTGAGACTTTGACGGCGCTGATTACCGTTTTTGTTTTGAGCGGAATACTAAGGGCGATATACAATCTGACAATTTATAAACTAAAAAATAGACATTCTTAGGAAATAGTAATGCAAAGAATAAAAATATTTGACACGACGCTAAGAGACGGGGAGCAAAGCCCTGGTGCGTCTATGAATACAGATGAGAAAATCAAGATAGCAATGCAGCTTCAAAAGCTTGGTGTAGACGTCATAGAGGCTGGATTTGCAAAGGCAAGTCCCGGGGACTTTGAAGCAATCGAGAGAATTGCATCGGTCATAGACAAAAGCACGATATGCTCTCTCGCTCGAGCCGTAGATGCCGACATCAAAGACGCAGGCGAAGCAATCAAAGCGGCAAAAAATAGAAGAATACACACTTTTATCGCTACAAGCCCAATACACATGGAATACAAACTCAAAATGGCGCCTGACGAGGTTGTAAAAAGAGCAGTTTATGCCGTTGGCTACGCAAAAAGCTTTGTGGATGACGTGGAGTTTAGCTGCGAAGATGCGACGAGAAGTGAAATATCTTTTCTAAAAGAGATAGTAGCTGCCGTAGTGGAAGCCGGAGCAAAAACTATCAACCTACCCGATACGGTCGGATACACAACGCCAAACGAATATTTCAACCTCGTAAGCGAAATCAAAAAAATTACGGACGGCAAAGCGACAATATCCGTACATTGCCACAACGACCTAGGTCTCGCCGTGGCAAACTCTCTTGCGGCGATACAAGCAGGGGCGGCTCAGGTGGAATGCACGATAAACGGTCTTGGAGAGAGAGCCGGAAACGCAGCGCTTGAAGAGATAGTAATGGCTCTAAAAACCAGAGGCGATATATTCGGTGGATTTGATACGGGTATCAATACAAAAGAGATATATCCTGCAAGCCGCATGGTAGCAACAATAACTGGTATCTCGCCGCAACCTAACAAGGCGATAGTCGGCAAAAACGCATTTGCCCATGAGAGCGGCATACACCAAGATGGCGTACTAAAACACAAATCAACGTACGAAATTATCTCCGCAGCGGATATAGGGGTAGAGACAAACGCTATCGTACTTGGTAAGCACTCTGGGCGTGCGGCGTTCAAAGATAAGGCAAAAGAGCTAGGATTTGAACTTAGCGCCGAAGAGCTTGATAAGGCAATTGAGTTATTTAAAATCATCTCAGACAAGAAAAAAGAGATGTTTGACGACGACATCAGAATGATAATAGCCGATGTTACAAGCCACATTCCAAAACTGTTTGAGCTACTCCATCTTCAAATGGCGGACTCACAAGGTGGTCTAGCGACTGCGGCAGCAACGCTAAAAACGGCTGAAGGCGAAAAAACGGATGCGGCGGTAGGCGATGGCACCATAGACGCTGTATTTAAAGTAGTAGATAGAATCACTGGCGTATCAGGTCAGCTAATGGACTACAAAGTAGAGGCTGTCAGTAAAGGCAAAGACGCTCTAGCCAACGTAATAGTAAAAGTATCATTTCAAAACGATACACCGGCAGTACTGGGACACGGGCTTGACATAGATACAATGACGGCTAGCGCAAAAGCGTACATCAACGCCCTAAACTCATATCTATCAATGAAAAACAGCCTCAAAAAAATAGACTGCAAAGACGACATCTGCGGCGTATAAGAGCATATAAACCGTAAAGCCCAAACGCTAGTTTTGCTTGGGCTTGCTACTTGATGTCAAAATCAAAAAACTCTGATTCAAACATATTTTTAATATTTTTAAACTGCGTGGCGGATTGATTTAGATTTGCCGCCTCAAGATACAAAAGCCCAAGCGCATATATACTCTCAAGGCTTGTAGGGTCGTATAACTTTGCAAGCTCAAAAAACGATATTGCGTCAGAGTGCTTACCGGACGCTATCGCAGAAGCTCCAGCCATAAATAAAGTATTTGCATTTACATAATCTATGTCAAAAACAACGCTTGAAAACGCCGTATTCGCCTCTTTGAACATCTTTAAATACATAAGGCTAGCCCCATATCCCTTTAAGAGCTGAGCCCTATCGACACGCTCTATCCTAAGCCTTTTTTCATACATATCTTTTGCCCTAGTAAGAAGCCCCGATGCCCTGTGAAGAGATATGAACATATCTTTGGCTATATCTGGTCCATAGTAGATACTATTTAGGTCGTAATACCCTTTATTGAGGTATGCTTGCGTCTCTCTAGCAAAGAACTTCACGTTTTCACCAGAGTTTTTAACAAATATGTTAAGCCCGCCTGCAACAATATCTTTTGGCATCATATCCGCCAAAGCTTTTGCGCTGGCCATCGCCGCACTTCTTTTGTCTAGCTTCAAAGATACTATGGTTGCCAAAGCAAGCGACGAAGCGCTTTTCTTTTGTCCATTCATTAGCCAATCAATAGAGGCAACCGAATTATCAAGGGCATACGAAAACATCGCCGCATATTCGCTTTTATTCGCAAAATTACCAGCCCCGAACAAATCGGCATCCAAAGACTCTTTTATCCTATCAAACGGAACGCCCATAATTTTTGACGTAATAATCGCAAAAAGTCCTGCCTCATAATTTTTCGGGTCAAAATTGTATGCTTTAATAAAATACTTATTCGCCTCTCTAAAATCGCCGCTTTGCGCATACGTAAGACCGAGATTGTAGAGTAGTACGGCATGCGTAGGGTATTTTGGCTCTATTGCTTTAAACTGCCTGTTTGCAAGGTATACACGCCCAGAGAGAGCATAGTCTATACCTCTTATCATTTCCGCATTTATCCTAGACTGTTTGGCTGCATTTTCAAGATATGTCGCTCCGGCTTTAATGTCATCAACCATAAGCCCGGCTTCGCCTTTTTTGATTGACGAGACTGTTTTATTTGGATTAAAAATCTTGTACGGGGCATAATAAAACAGTATGGAGGCTATGCTTTTTTGATTTGATATAAATTCATTTAGCAGTTTTGTCTGTATCATATCGCTCTCAAAAGCGCCCTGCTTTAAAAAGATTTGAATATTAAATATTGCGGACGCATTGGCCTCCGAGATTCCCATGGCTTCCTTGAGTGCGTTTGATGCTTGAAAAGGAGTTTTGGCTTTTAGATACACAAGCCCTTGCGCCATAATTGCTTTTAGTCTATCCTCGTCTCTTTTTTTTGCGGCGTCAAATGAGTCTAATGCCTCTTTGTATTTTCCGTCTCTTGCTTGCAAAAACCCAATGGTTAGATAGTTTTTATTTTTCTCTTTCTTTAAAATCTCAAGCATATCGGTACCGTCATCAAACAGCAAATAGGCTCTTTTTGCTATCTCGTTTGATTCGGCGGCAAAAAACTTACCAGTTGGAGCACTCACGGCAGCCAAAGCCTCATAGTAGTCTCCCTCGTAATATCCGATAAGAGCATAATAATAAGAATAAAGTGGAGAATTTACATATTTTGGCAAAGATGCTTTTGCTAGTGCTATGTACTCTTTTGCGCTTTTTCTATCGCCCAATTTAAACAAACATACTGCTGAGTTTATGGCGCTTGGGAGCTCATTGTCTGATGATTTTATGGAGTTTTTGAAGTATGTTAGCGCCCCTTTATAGTCCCCCTCCCCCATTTTTGCGACACCTAGATTGTAGTTTGAAACGCTCTCCGAGTATACGGATATTTCGCCATACAATCTAAGGGCACTCTCTTTGTCGCCGCTTTCATAGAGGGCTTTCGCTTTTTCTATTAGCTGTTCTAGCTCGCTGGCACTTATTTTTGGCTTCACACCAGGTTTTATTTGTGGGGCTTCCGAGGCATTTATCTCTACTTTTTCACTTTTTGGCTTTGCCACTATGATAAGGGTAATGGCAACTGCGATAATGATTATGGCAAGAATAGGAGCGGCAAAAAATAGTATTTTCTTTTTTAACTTCTTCTTGGCGTCGTCGTCAGGCGCACTCTGCGCACCCTCATCCGTGGCTTCTGCGTCGTTGTTTACAGCGGAAGCAGCGTCTTCTTCGACAATTACCACCTCATCATCAGCCACTTTTCAAGCCCCCTTACAGGTATTTTTTGAGCGCATCAGGAATATCTATACCCCCATCCGCCCTTTGATAGTTCTCCATGATAGCCACAAGCGTTCTGCCTACGGCAAGAGAAGAACCGTTTAGGGTGTGCACTAGCTTATTCGCCTTGCCGTCTTTGTATCTTATTTTTGCCCGTCTAGCTTGGAAATCTCCACAGTTTGACACAGAACTTATCTCTCTGTATTTACCTTGCGAAGGTATCCAAACCTCTATATCTATTGTTTTTGCAGCGGAAAAACCCATGTCTCCTGAGCAAAGCGTCATAAGCCTATGCGCAAGCCCAAGCTCTTTTAGCATATCCGAAGCGCAAGAAACCATCTCATCTAACATCGGCATGCTATCTTCTGGTTTTGTGATAACTACTAGCTCTACTTTATGAAACTGATGTTGTCTTATCATCCCTCTCGTGTCACGCCCAGCACTTCCCGCCTCTTTCCTAAAGCACGGAGTGTGCGCCGTCATCTTGATAGGTAGACTCTCTGCCGGAATTATCTCGTCATAATACAGGTTTGTTAGCGGCACTTCAGCAGTAGGTATCAGATAAAACGCCCTCTCCTCATCGCTCTCAAGACGAAACAAATCCTCCTCAAACTTCGGAAGTTGCCCAGTCCCTTGCATTGTTTCACTATTTACGATAAATGGCACGCTCACAAGCTCAAATCCACGAGAAGCGTTAAAGTCAATCATAAAACTAATAAGCGCCCTCTCAAGTCTAGCCGCCTCACCCCTCATGACTGTAAAACGGCTCTTTGATATTTTCACGGCACGTTCAAAGTCTAGCCACCCGAGAGCCTCCCCCAGCTCAACATGGTCTTTTGGTGCAAACTCAAATGTTTTTGGCTCCAAAACACTCTTCATAAGGACGTTTTCATCCTCATCCGCACCGACTGGCACACTATCGTCAGGGATATTTGGGAATGTAAGAGCAAGCTCGTAAAGTTTTGCTTCAAGCTCTTTTGAACGGCTCTCGTACTCTGCGGCCTCTACTTTTAGCTTGTCGAGCTCAGCCTTTAACTCGGCTATGTCTTTACCTTCTTTTTTGTATTGCCCAAATAGCCTGCTTTTTTCATTTTGAGAAGCTAGGCACTCCTCCATTTTTCTTTTTGCCTCTTTTGAGTCAAAGGCAAGCTCTCTAAGAGAGTTGAGCAACTCCCTATCTAAGCTTCTTTTTGCAAGCTTTGCCGCTATCTCGTCAAAATTGTTTTGAAGCGCCCTTGTATCAAGCATTACGCATTTTCCTCATCTTCTACGATTCTTACCATACTTCCATCGTCAACGGCTTTGAATTTATGCTTACCGCAAAACTCGTTATTCATCACATTTAGTAGCTCTTTCGTTTTTTTTAGCGCATCTTCTTTTTTATCAAACGAATAAGAGCCCTCCATTTTTGTCCTAGTAAAACATCCGCATCTTTTTTCAATTTCAACAACAAACATTTATATTATCCCTGTCACATTTCTTATTTTTTCTATTATCGGCATCGCCTTGTCTCTAGCCTTTGCGGCACCTGATTTGAGTATATCCCTCACTTCGTCTTTGTGCGTTAGATAGTACTCTCTTTTTTCACGATACGGCTCAAAATAGCTCCAAATTTTCTCTTTTAGTTCCGCCTTGTAGACCCCATACCCCTCACCGCCTTTTGCGTATCTGGCTTTTAGCTCTTCTAGCTCACTTGCAGAGTAAAACAGCTTTGATATTGCAAAAATATTACACTTTTCGGCATCTTTTGGGTCTTCTACTGGCGTGGAATCGGTGACTATTTGATTTACCTTTTTTTTGAGAGTTTTTTCATCCATAAAAATATCTATCGTATTGTTATAGCTTTTGCTCATTTTAGCGCCATCCAACCCTGGCACGGTCGCCACGTCTTCGTCTATGCTAGCTTCCGGCATTTTGAATATTTCGCCGTATTGGTTGTTAAATTTTTGCGCTATGTCTCTTGTCATCTCAAGGTGTTGTATCTGGTCTTTGCCCACAGGCACAACATCGGCGTTAAAGAGCAAAATATCGGCCGCCATAAGCACCGGATAGCTAAAAAGCCCGTGATTTGCCGCTATTCCCCTAGCCGTCTTATCTTTGAAGCTATGCGCCCTCTCTAGTAGTCCCATCGGTGTGAAGTTGGATAGTATCCAATAAAGCTCAAGCACTTCAGGCAAATCCGATTGAACCCAAAAAGTTGATTTGTCGGGGTCGATACCAAGACTAAGCATATTTATAGCTGCATTTATCGTGTTCTCTTTGAGAGCTTTGCCGTCGCTTAGGCTTGTCATTGCGTGGTAGTTGACGATAAAGGCGTATAGCTCGCCCCTTGCTTGGTTTTCAACCATTCTTTTTATCATCCCGAAGTAGTTGCCGATGTGCAGCTCTCCTGATGGCTGGATGCCTGAGAGTATTTTCATAGAAAAAAGCCCTAAAAATCTTTTAATTTTTGCTTAAATTATATAACGAGGCAGATAAAACGGGGGTTAGAGGCTATAATACATAAAAATGAAAATTTGGAGCTATCTTTTGAAAAAAGCTTTTTTATTTTTTGCCATGTGTGCATTGGTTTTTGCCGGAGAGTTTGACGGTACATACTCGACAAAAAAGGGGGATATTAAAATCACCCAATTTGACGGTATCGTAAACTTCTTGCTACTCTCCGTTGGGAGTGGCTCTATGTCTTCGGCTTGCGATTTATCAGGTGTAGCCGTGATGCAATCAAAAAACGCCGCTTTATTTCAAAAACCGTCAGATACGGGTGGATGTGCAATGCTTCTCGACTTTTCGCAAGGCGGTAAATTACTAATAAAATCAAAAGGTTGTCAGATGTTTTGCACGGATAGGTCAAGTTTTGACGGCGAATACAAAAAATCAAAATAAAAATTATTCTCGGTGGTGCATTTGAAAAAACATATATCCTCTGCAATTCTTTTATCCTCTGTAGCGGCAAACTCGTTTGGAGCGGTTAATGATATTTTTCCAACAGACTACGTATCAAATAATGTGGGCGACACGGTAGCAACTTTGTATATGCGAAATTCGGATAGCAAAGGGGTGTACAAAAACGGAAAACAGATTTTAAACGAAAGTGCGCACGCCCAAATAGATGCGCTTCGACTATCGCACACAGTAAATACTTTTGGCTACAACACCGCATTTGTAGGGGTAATAACTAGGGCAAAAGTCAAATTTGAAGGGGCGTTTTTGGAGGCCACAAACAAACAATACAACTCCGGATACGCAGACTCAAGAGCCGGACTGACAACGTGGCTCGTAAGCAACAACGCAAAAATGGAATACTTGGCGCTTACTACGATGGTTTCGCTCCCTACTGGGCAATACGACGGAAATAAAGCCTTTAATATCGGCGAAAACAGATACAAAGCCATTGTCGGCGGCGGATACGTCAATAGATTTATGGATAACAACATAGGCGAGCTGTTTTTTGAATTTTCTCCGGAAGTCGTCTATTATGGGGCAAACAACAAGTTTCAAGGCAAAAAACTAGAGCAAAAACCTAGTTTTTCAATGACTGGGTATCTTAGATATAGACCCGTTACGTCTGCCGGATTTTTCATAGGCGGCCAAACAAACAAAGGCGGCGAAACTATCGTGAACGGAAAACCGATGGGGGATTCAGCTGGAAACACAAGAATAATGGGCGGCGTCGCAGTCTTTGTCCTTGGAACTCAAGTAGTGCTAAGAGGGGCGAAAGACATTGGGGTCTACAACGGTCTTAGAAACACAAATGAAGTCACGCTCAGGCTACAAAAAACATTTTGAGACGCTAGACAAAAATCTCGAATTTTGCCCCCATTTTTGTATTTGAGACTATGATATTGCCACCCATCTTGCCGGCTATAATATCTTTTGCAAACGCAAGACCCAGTCCAAAGCCTTTTGTTTTTTTGGCGCTGTAATACATATCAAAAACCTTTTCAATAGGTTTTTCGTATATCCCACCACCGTTGTCTTCTATCGTAATAATGGCTGTTTTGCCACTGGTTGATTGTCTTAGGGTGATGTATATTTTCGGATTTTGGATTTTTCGCTCCACTAGTATATCTATGGCATTTTGGAGTATTACGGTTACGGTATGCTCGATCGCCTTTGGATACCCCTCGGTCTCCATCGTTTTTTCTAAATCTTTTTTTTATTTCAATATTTCTGGCCGATATTTCAGGCGACAAGATATTGATAGAGTCCTCGACAATGCGATAAATCAAAAACCTTGTTGGCTCCTTTTCTTTCGCATACAAATCATAAAACTTCATAATCGTATCATCCATTGACGAAACAACTTTTTGCAAATCAGCTGCTACAGACTTGTCCTCTTGCGCAATATGCTTATCGTTTTCTTCAAATATCATCTCAAGCCTAGCCGTTATCGCCCCGAGATACGTTACTGGTTGTTTTAGCTGATGTATCATCCCCGCTAGTATCTGTCCTATCGATATAAATTTTGCGTGCTCTAGCATTATCCCATTAGCTTTTCTCCTCTCTGCGTCCATCGCCGCTATCTTTCTAGCTAACGCAAGCGACAAGAAAACCATATCGGATACGTTTCCGGCAAGAGGAACAAAAGACAAGAAATACTGATTTGTAGATTTACCGGATAAATACATAGTTAGAAATATCAAGCTTACGGCGTAAAAGCCGGTTCCGGCTGTGAAGTAAAACGCACCGGGGAGTTTTTTGTATATTGCCAAAAAGCCGGTAGAGAGCACGAGCAGTAAAGACGAAGAGATAAAAATAGCGTACAGACTAGTAGACGCTATCCTATAATCTATAAAAATACCAAGAAAAGAGATAATCGCAAAAAGCAGACCTGTAACAATTAGCGCAAGATAAACTTTGTATAAAGTTTTGGCGTTTTGTTTTAGGTTGAAAAAAAATATCGTAAATAAAAAGATAAACACAATCATAAAAGAGGAAACGGTATTTGCCATCGTAAGCGTAAACGAAGCAAGCCATTCACTAAACATATAATAAACGCCATTTATGGAGGGCTGATACAATAGCGCCCCGAGCGTCATAAACGAATAAAAAAGATAGACTGGGTCTTTGATAGAAAAATATATACTTATATTATAGGCTATCATAACTAGCAAAGCGCCTATAGCTATCCCCCAAATTAGTGTATCTATCGTCGTCTTATGCAAAAAATCATTCTCATCATAAACTCGCCACTTAGTATCGATACTAGTAGGAGAGTTGTATCTTACAAAGACGGTTATCTCTTCATGTGGATTTAGTTGCACAGAGATTGATGGGTATCTGTATTTGGTTTGCTGGGACGCTAGCGGCCTACTGGCTCCTGCAAAAAAAGTCTCCGTTTTGCCGGTGTCTCTTATGAGCAGTACGTCAACCTCCCTTGTGGTGTGCTGTTCATTGGTTATTACCACCTCTTGGATAGAGTTTGAGCTATTTTTTAGGATGAAGTTATTCCATATTATCACCTTCGGATAAGAAAAGCTTGTACTAGGAGACTCTACAAACAAGTCTCTTTTGGAAGCGATGGTTTGAACCGTATATGTCTTATTTGCATCTATCAAATGCCTATATCCTGAAGCGCTTACAACGCTAGACTCGGCATACAAAGAAAACAAAAACACAAATAACAAAAATAAGATTCTAATCACTAAGCATATACCCCATATCTCTTACGGTCGTTATATTCCCTCGACCTATTTTTTGCCTTAGTTTTAAAACCAAATTTTTTAGCGCAGATGTACTCATGAACTCTTCGCCATATACGACTTGCTCTATTTGATTTTTGTCCACCAACCGCCCTTTGTTCGCCAGCAATAGCTCAAGCAAAGCCGCCTCTTTTTTTTGCAACCTAAAGCTCTCAGTTTGAGTTGTTAACTGTTTTGATAATTTGCAGTATTCAACATCGCTAGCAACCCCTAGCTTTAATATCCCGTTTTCTATCAGTTTATCGGCAGAATCCGACAAGGCTTGTTTGAGTTGCAAGTATGTTACGGGCTTTAGTAGATAATCAACCAGATTTAGCTTTATCGCTTTGCGTAGCTCATCGGTATTGGAGTATGCCGTCATTATAAAAATAGGTATATGCCTATCTACGCTCCTAATCTCTTTTGCCAACTCAAGCCCGTTCATATCTGGCATCTTGATGTCGGTAATGATTATGTGAATATCGTTTTGCTCAAACGTGGATAACCCGTCAAGCCCGTTTTGCGCATAGTAGACCCTAGAGACAAATCTCTCGATGACCTTTCCTGTCTGCTCTCGCAACACATCATCATCTTCGACAAACAAGCAATTAATATTTTTTAGTAGCTCAATATTTTTCATCGGCGCCTATTGTATCTAAAGCCAAAAAACTAAATCAAGAGACCTTCAAGAGACCTTCAAGAGACCTTCAAGAGACCTTCAAGAGACCTTCAGAGGACCCATAGGAGACCAAATATAGATACTCTTATGGAATTTTTTAATTTTATTTTACACAAAAGGGGTCAATATGCCGCACTCATACAACTATCGCTCAACATTTCGCATCCTCTCTCACGGTAGAGTCGGATTGTTTATCTCGGGGCTATTGTCCTCTCTTATCTTTCCATCTTTATCACTAGCCGCACCTACTGGCGGGGTAGTTACTTCAGGCTCTGCTGTAATATCAAGCTCTGGGGCTACTACTACGATTACGCAATCTACAAATAAAGCTTCAATAAACTGGAATAGCTTCTCTGTCGCAAAAAGCGAGAGCGTTAACTTTGTTCAGCCAAATAGCTCATCAATAACTCTAAACAGGGTAGTAGGAAATGAGGCGTCGGTAATAGAGGGTTCTCTAAGAGCAAACGGACAAGTATGGATACTAAACTCAAACGGGGTGCTTTTTAGTAAAGACGCAAGTGTAAACGTATCCGGTCTCGTAGCTTCAACTATGAATATGAGCGATAAAAACTTCGTGGATGGAAACTATAAGTTTGAATCTAGCGGCTCTACTGCGTCAGTCGTAAATATGGGAAGCATAGACATATCAAACTCAGGTTATGCCGCATTACTTGCAAAAGAGGTAAAAAATGAGAGGACTATAACAGCCGTCAAAGGAAAAGTCCATCTAGTCGGTGCAGATGAGGTATCTATAAACCTGAACGGAAACTCTCTGGTAAGCCTAAAAGTAGACAAAGGGATACTGGACGCTTTGGTTGAGAATAAAGGTGCGGTATATGCTGACGGTGGAGAGATATATCTAACCACAAGCTCAGCCGAGGAGCTACTAAAAGGGGTCGTAAATAACGAGGGGATACTAGAGGCTAAGACATTAGACGACGTGAGCGGAAAGATAATACTATTTGCCCACGGCGGAACCGCAAACGTATCAGGCTCCATAGATGCCAGCGCTCCAAACGGCGGGGACGGCGGGTTTGTGGAGACATCGGGTAAAAATGTCAAAATATCCGACACTCTAACCGTAACCACAAAATCCACAAACGGCAAAACAGGAACATGGCTTATAGACCCCGTAGACTTTACTGTATCTGCAAGCGGCGGGGATATGACCGGAGCGGCAGTATCAACGGCTCTTGCCGCTAATAACTTTACCATCCAAAGCTCAAACGGCTCCACCGGAACAAACGGTGATATAAAGATAAACGACAATATCACATGGAGTAGCGGTAATACTCTGACGTTGAATGCGCTTAGGAATATATTGATAAATGCAATACTTGATGCAAGCGTTGGAGATGGGGGAAAGGTCGTACTAGAGTATGGGCAAGGGGCAGTGGCGGCAGGCAATACGGCAAACTATAACTTTGGATTAACAAGTACACTAAACAGTGCAACAGGCAATAACTTTACAGGTCAAATTAATCTTCAAGCCGGAAACAACTTCTCAACAAAACTAGGAAGCGATGGTTCTATTACAAACTATACTGTAGTTACTTCACTTGGAAACCAGAGTTCATCCAATGATGGAACGCTTCAAGGTATGAAAGGCGCACTAAGTGGTAATTTTGTACTTGGGGCCAATATTGATGCTAGCTCTACCGGCACATGGAACGGTGGATCTGGGTGGATGCCTATTGGAGCAAGTGACTTGGCTCAGTTTACTGGTATGTTTGACGGACTGGGGCATAGTATATCCGGTTTGACAATCAATAGAGTTGCGAACTTTCAGGGGTTGTTTGGATATGCAAATGGCGCTATTCAAAATATTGGCATTACCAATGTAAGTATGGTTGGTTCTGGCGAATCTAAGTATTACGGCGCACTTGTGGGTTATTTGGGTGTAGGCAGTGCAACAGGAAATAAAGCGGTAGTTTCTAATGCGTATTCTACAGGAAGTGTTAGCGCATACCAACAAGTTGGTGGTTTAATAGGCTTTGCAAGAGGCGGGGCGATAAATAAAACAGCAATGAGCAACCTATATTCTAATTCTACTGTAAGCACAATAGGGGCTGGTGATTGGATCGGTGGTCTTATTGGGCAAATTTATGAAAATGCTAATTTGCAAAATGCCTATGCAACAGGCAATGTAAGTGGAGATTATTGCACTGGTGGTCTTATAGGAATAAGTGGCGGTGGTGTTACTATCAATAATGCCTATGCAACAGGCAATGTAAGTGGTAGTACTGCAAGTGGTAGTACTGCAATTGGTGGTTTTGTTGGGTACAATTATGGCACTATTTCAAATGCATATTCAACTGGTACCGTAACAGCTCCAACAAGTGCCTATAATGGTGGTTTTATAGGAATAACTGGCGCCAGCAGTGTTATAAATAATAGCTTTTGGAACACCGATACGGCGGGGCAGTCATCCGGTATTGGCACTGTAAGTGGTACGGTAGGATTAACCGGTAAAACAACAGCCGAGATGAGAACTATATCTACATATACAAACGCTGGCTGGAACATAACAGTCGCAGACGGTATATATCCAATACTTACATTTGGAACAGGGACAAATTCTGCTTTTACTTGGCAAATGGCGACGATATCAACACCAACACCAACACCAACACCAACACCAACACCAACTGTAGACCTAACGCAAACCATAGCCCCTATAGCCAACAATATAGCGACAGCGTCAGTAGTGCCAAACGTAGTTTTGAATACACCAATAATCAAACAAGAGATGAAATTCGTGCCTAACGACATAACAAAGTACCTGATTTCCGCTCCGGGTAGCGAAAAAACAACAAAAGTATCTACAAAAGAGGCAAAAGAGCTACTAGGACAGCCCAATGAGCTAAGAGTTCCGCTAAGCTCTCTAAACTCAACCGTAGAGCTAGTAAACGGCGGCGTAACGCTTCCAAACGGTGTTGAACAAGAATTTTATATTGCGGATGTAAGAAGATAAAAATGGGAAACAAAATACACATGAATACTAAAAAAATAACGCTAATACCTTTTGCATTGTCTATAGTCTCGTCCGTAGCTTTGGCGGCTTCGACGCCAAACATCTCGGACGCTATCAAGCAGACAGAACAACCAAAACTACCGCCAAAAGAGGCTCCGTCCCTACCAAACATAGGGGGTAAGAGCTACGCAGAGCCTATGAAAGACATTGGCGGTAAAAAAGTATTTATAGAGCGTTTCTTGATAAAAAATGCTGAGCATTTGAGCCAAAAAGAGCTAAAAGAGATAGTCTTGCCCTATGAAAAACAAGAGCTTTCATTTTCTCAAATCGAAGAGGTTGCATCCAAAATCACAAAAAAATATAGAGAAAAAGGGTATTTCGTCGCAAGAGCCTATATCCCAAAACAGGATATGAAAGACGGGGTGTTGGAGATAGTAGTCGTAGAGGGCAAATACGGAAAATTCAAGTTAAATAATAACTCTTTGGCAAGAACAAACACACTTCAAGGCATCCTAGACGAAGCCAAAAAAGACGATACGGTCTCCACATCCTCCCTTGAAAGAGCTATGCTAATAATCAACGATACCCCTGGAAGCGTAGTCACATCCGCAGACGTATATCCTGGGGAAAATGTAGGAGAGAGCGACTTTGCAATCACGGCTGACCCTACGAGAAGATTTGACGGATATGTGCTAGCCGACAACTACGGCGGTAAGTATACGGGGCGCAATAAGCTATCTTTTGGGGCAAATGTCAACTCGCCGCTTGGAATAGGAGATAAATTCTCTCTAAATGGGATACTATCCGAGCAAAGCAGGCTCAAAAACGGCAAAGCCGCATACTCTTCATGGCTAAACTCAAACGGTCTAAGAGGAGAGGTGTCCGTAGCAAAAACTACATACTCACTAGGCGAAGACTACAAAAACCTAAATGCAATAGGAAGTGCATATACTTTTGAGACCAAACTCTCATACCCTCTCGTCAAAACAAGACTGGAGACGCTAGATCTATTTGCAGCCTTTGATGTCAAAAAGATGAAAGACGAGATAAAGTCCACCTCAACATCAACAGACAAAGCAGCCGATGTTTTAAACATAGGGCTAAACTACCAAAAAAGCCAGAGCCTTTTTGGATTCAAAGGTAGCAACTCGGCATCATTCACCATGTCTGCCGGAAAGCTATATTTTAGAGACGACACGGCAAAAACAAATGACGACGCCGGCGCAAAAACATCTGGCAACTACTACAAATTGTTGCTTGAATTATCGAGAGATACGGTCTTTTCGGACAAGCTCTCACTATCAAAAAGCCTAAAATTACAAAAAGCGCTAGGACACAAAAACCTTGACGGAAGCGAAGATATGTCGTTTACCGGGCAAGGTGGGGTAAAAGCTTATCCAGAGGGCGAATATAGCGCAGAAACGGGATATTTGGCAAATGTAGAGCTATTCTACTCCCTCCCATCATCCGGAAAATACGGACATAGACTAGGGGTGTTCGTCGATGCGGCTAGAGGATATGCAGAAAACGGAATCGGTGCCGACTACGGTAGAAGTTTTTATGATGCGGGCATAGGCTATTACGCAAACTATGACGGTGCATTTTTGAGAGCGCAAATAGCTCAAAGGCTAGGTAGCACACACGTGACGTCAGAGAGTTCGGATATGAGAACTAGATTTTTATGGCAAGCCGGCTGTGCGTTTTAATCACTTTTAAATAATTTTTGCTATCGCTATGTAGATATTTGCAAAAGGTTGTCAGATGTTTTGTACGGATAGATTTGGGTTTGATGGAGAGTACAAGAAAACGAAGTAAAGCCAGAAAGGTGAATACCTTTCTGGAAAATTGTAAGGCAGAGGAATTAGTACATATCCCCCATGCCGCCCATTCCGCCGCCCGGCATTGCAGGCATAGCAGGTTTGTCTTCTTTGATTTCGCTAATTGTAGCTTCAGTCGTTAGAAGTAGGCTTGATACGCTTACCGCATTTTGCAGAGCGACTCTTACCACTTTTACCGGGTCGATAATACCGGCAGAGAACATATCTACATATTCACCGTTAGCGGCGTTGAAGCCTGTATTTGCACTGGCAGTCTCAACAGCATGAACGACTACGCCGCCGTCAAATCCTGCATTTTCAGCTATTTGTTTGATTGGGGCTTTGATAGCTTTCATGATGATATCTGCGCCTAGCTTTTCATCTCCGCACAGGTCTACTTTGACAGATGCAGCCGCTCTGATTAGCGCAGCGCCACCGCCGATTACGATACCCTCTTCGACAGCCGCTTTTGTAGCAGACAACGCATCGTCTACTCTGTCTTTTTTCTCTTTCATTTCCATCTCGGTAGGAGCGCCCACTTTGATAACGGCGATACCGCCTGAAAGTTTTGCAAGTCTCTCTTGCAGTTTTTCTTTATCATAATCGCTTGTCGTAGTCTCGATTTGAGCTTTGATTTGCTTGATTCTTCCGCTTACGGCTTCTTTGTCGCCTTTACCGTCAACGATAGTCGTGTTGTCTTTATCGATTATCACTTTTGACGCTTGGCCTAGAGTAGTTAGCTCGGCATCTTCGATTTTTTGACCAAGTTCTTCGCTAATTACTTGACCGCCTGTTAGGATTGCGATATCTTCCAACATCGCTTTTCTTCTATCGCCAAAGCCCGGAGCTTTAACGGCTGCGATGTTTAGCACACCTCTTAGTTTATTTACAACCAAAGTTGCAAGAGCTTCACCCTCAACATCTTCCGCCACTATTACTAGAGGTCTGTTTGTTTTTACCACTTTTTCAAGTATTGGCAGAAGCTCTTTCATATTTCCTACTTTTTTCTCATAAAGAAGGATGTACGGATTTTCTATTACCGCTTCCATTTTGTCAGGGTTTGTCACGAAGTACGGAGATAGATAGCCTCTGTCAAATTGCATACCCTCAACTACATTTAGCTCATCCACGATACCTTTTGCTTCCTCTACCGTGATTACGCCGTCCTTGCCTACTTTTTCCATAGCGTCTGCGATTAGGTTACCTACAGCTTCGTCAGAGTTTGCAGAGATTGTAGCTACTTGGGCAGTCTCTTTTTTGTCGTTAATAGTTTTTGATATTTTTTTGAGCTCAGCTACGATTTCGGCAACGGCCTTATCCATACCTCTTTTGATTGCAACAGGATTTGCACCGCTAGTTACATATCTCAAACCCTCTTTGAATATTGCGTGTGCAAGAACAGTCGCAGTTGTAGTACCGTCACCAGCTGCGTCCGCAGTTTTGTTGGCTACCTCTTTTACAAGTTGCGCACCCATATTTTCGATTGAGTCTTTTAGTTCAACTTCTTTTGCGACCGATACACCGTCTTTTGTGATGTGCGGTGCGCCGAAGCTTTTTTGGATAAGTACGTTTCTACCTTTTGGTCCCATTGTTACTTTGACTGCGTCGGCTAGTTTTGTTACGCCGCTAAAAAGCGCATTTCTTGCCGCATCTGAATAAAAAATCTCTTTTGCTGCCATTTATTTATCTCCTATTATTTATTTCTTGTTAAATATTTTTATCGACTACATTACGCCGAGAATATCGTCAACGCTCATTACAAGATACTCTTTGCCCTCTACGCTAATTTCTGTTCCTGCGTATTTGCCGAAAAGTACGGTGTCGCCTGTCTTTACTTCGCCTCTATCTTCAACTTTTTTTGAAAGGGCTACTACTTTACCCATTTGAGGTTTTTCTTTTGCGCTATCTGGAATGATGATTCCGCTTGCGGTTTTTGTTACCTCTTCCGTTCTTTCTACAAGAATTCTCTTACCTAGCGGTTTGAAGTTCATCGTGACTCCTTATTTAATTTTTTAGTTTTTAGCACTCCAAAAACTAGAGTGCTAAAATTATACAAGCTTTTATATGTTATGTCAAGAACTTTTGAGCCAGTTTCACTAAAGTTTGTTACGATACGGCATCTTTTACTGCGTTGTTAATATCTTCATACTCAAAGACGAAGCCTGACTCAAGCAGTTTTTTTGGGTAGACTTTTTGCCCACTTGTAAGTACCTTTGCCCCCTCGGAATACAAAAGTCTAAGGGCAAATTCAGGCACAGGAAATACCGTAGGCCTATGCAGTGCGGCACCTAGCGCATCTGTCAGACCGCTATTGGTCGTAGGATGTGGAGCGGTAAAGTTAAATACCCCGCTAAGCTCTTTTTTGTAGATAAAATCTATGGCTCTAGCTAGGTCGTGCAGATGTATCCAAGAAAATCCTTGTTTGCCGCTCCCTATCTTGCCGCCAAGCCCCACTTTGAATATCGGAAGCATCTGCGACAAAGCACCGCCATTTTTGCCTATCACTATTCCAAAGCGCATATTCACGCACTTTACCCCACAAGGCTCCACTGCCCTTGCCGCCGCTTCCCATCTCTCGCAAAGCTCACCCAAAAAATCATCAGCCTTTTTGTAGTTATACTCATCATTGTCACCCTCGGCATAATATCCAACGGCTGAGGCACAAAAAAACGCCTTTGGCTTCGTCTGCATAGCGCATACCGCATCTGATAGCTTCGATGTCGTATCTAGCCTGCTTGAAACCAATATTTTTTTATACTCCCCGCTCCATCTGCCGATTATCGGAGCACCTGCAAGGTTTACTACGAGCTCTGCGCCCTCTAGCTTTTTGGCTAAACCACCGTCAAAATCTCTTATCCCTATTTTTGATACCTCATAGCCTTGTTTTGAGAAATATTCACACAAAAAACTCCCTACAAAACCGCTTGCGCCGCTAATAGCAACTTTCATTCATACCCTTTTATATTATGGTGTATAATAAATCCTATGGAAAATAAAGATTATCAGAAAATTGCAAAAGTTGTCTCACACAAAAAGTTTGGGAAAGTTTGGGAGCTTGAAAAAGAGCAGCACATTTTTGAAAACAATGGCAACCAATACGCCATAAGGAGTTCCAACTCTTTTTTTCTGGCCGAAAACTACCCTAGTTTTACGGAACTTTTTTATAACGACTTCTCAAACAGCTTTGTGCTGGCAACCAAAAAGAGCGAAAACTCTATCGTCGTAGCATCTGTAAAAGCAGAGAGAGGCGTGAAGCTTTGGGATGTTCAAAATAGCTCACTAAAAACAATCCTAGAAAACAAGCAACTGGTACTAAAAAACGGCAACGATATATATGATGCGAACAACTATGGCACAGGCAAAGTATTCGTAATGGATAGAATGTCCATGACTATGATGGTTGTCGGCGACGACTTCAAAGTCTCTTTGATGCTAGACGACGGCAGAAACAGCTCCGCCAAAAGCGTCTTGAAAATGGATTTTACGGAAGATGAGGTGCTAAAGACACAACTTATGCACGTAGAAGGTGAAAAAACGACTATAGAGCATCAAAATATCGCTGAAGCCGACAAAGTAAAAGAGCTCATCGATAGCCTAATATCGGAAGGTGTGGAGCCAACCGATATTGCCGTAACATCACCGTTTAAAAATCAGCTTGCACTATATGAAGTAGCGCTAAGCGGACTAATACCAAAAGAGAACATACTGCAAGCCAATATAGCGTCAACGCCAAAAAAATACGGCTATCTCATATTTTCAATAGCCGCTTTCGACGGAAACGCCCTACTTCTCAAAAATTCGCATACGCTAGTCAAAAAGATGCTCAGACAAGCGGAGACATTCATCTTTGCGGGAAACATAGAGTTTTTATTTGAAAAAAATCAGCACATAGGCAACCTTCTTCAAAGCGTATACGAAAACGGGCAGGTAATAGAGCTATGATAATTTACGAAAACGAGCTTATTTTTGTTGAACTGCATAACTCAGAGATACCGTGGCTAAAGATATTTACAAAACAAGAACTAAAAGAGCTATCAGAGTGCGACGAAGCCACAAGAGACGCTTTATTTAAGGCTGCCTTTTTGATAGAGGGCGAGATGCTCTCTTATTTCAAACCAGAAAAAATAAATTGGGCAAGCTTTGGCAATATGCTCCCTAGGGTGCATATACATATTCAGGCCAGATTTAAAGAGGATTCGTATTTTCCAGAGCCGATGTGGGGTCAAAAACAAAGAGAGTTTGGGGCACAATTGCAGCCCATGGAGCCTTTTTTAGCGTCTCTGGCACAAAAAATGCACAATATTTTCCAATGAATTGATTAAGAATTGTTTTAACTCTTTTTGGGTTAAATAAGACAAATAAAATCCTATTTAATAAATCTTAAGGAAACCCAATGATTACGGCATATCTCGATAACAATGCCACGACTATTTGTGACCCAAAAGTGCGCGAAGCTATGGAACCTTTTTGGTGTGAATACTACGGCAATCCAAACTCTCTACACAAGTTCGGTACTGACACTCATCAATATCTCAGAATTGCCATGGACAGGCTCTACAAGTCTATCAATGCCGCCGATGAAGACGACATAATCATAAATTCAGGTGCCTCAGAGGGCAATAACCACGTTCTTAAGGCTGTATATTATGATGTAATATTGCCAAGCAACGGCAAAATAGACCACATAGTGACAAGCCAAGTAGAGCATCCGTCCGTCCTTGCGACTTGTAAATGGCTAGAAGAGCAAGGCGTAAAAGTAACATACGTTCCAGTCAATTCAGAGGGCATAGTAAAGGCTGGAACCGTAAAAGCGTCCATCACGGAGAGGACGGCTCTAGTTTCTATCATGTGGGCAAACAATGAAACCGGTCTTATATTTCCGGTTAAAGAGATAGCCGATATTTGTCGTGAGGCCGGAGTGCTATTTCACACCGATGCTTGTCAGGCAATCGGCAAAATAAAAGTTGATATGATGGATGTAAAAGCAGACTTTATGACATTCTCGGCTCATAAATTCCACGGACCAAAAGGAATAGGTGGATTGTATGTCAGGGACTCAAAGAGAATAACAAATCTAATTCACGGCGGCGAGCAGATGGGGGGCAAAAGAGCGGGAACCCTAAATGTTCCGCTTATGGTTGGTATGGGTCTAGCCGCAGAGATGGCAAACGACTCTCTAGGGTATGAGCTAACAACCGTAAGAGCCCTCAGAGATGAACTGGAAGACGAACTACTAAAACTTGAGGATGTATTTGTCGTCGGAACAAGAGAAAATAGAGTACCAAATACGATACTAATAAGCGTAAAAGGTGTAGAGGGCGAATCTATGCTATGGGATCTCAACAAAAACGGAATTGGCTGTTCAACCGGAAGTGCGTGTGCGTCTGAAGACCTTGAGGCTAACCCGATAATGATGGCGATAGGAGCCGATAAAGAGCTGGCACATACGGCGGTCAGAATAAGTCTAAGCCGCTTCACGACAAAAGAAGAGATAGAAGTAGCAAAAAAAGAGTTTCCAATAGCGGTAAAAAGGCTCAGAGAGATTTCTTCTAGCTATGCGTACACACCGAAAAATATATAAAGGAATAAGCTATGGCAAAAGATGATTTGATAGGTGGCTCCATCTGGGAGCAATACTCAAAAAAAGTAAGCGACAGAATGAACAACCCTATAAACAGGGGTGAGATAACGGAAGAAGAAGCGGCAGATATGGGTTGTAAGCTAGTCGTGGCAGACTACGGTGCTGAGTCTTGCGGTGATGCCGTAAGACTATACTGGGCGGTTGACCCTTATGATAATATCATCAAAAAAAGTCAATTCAAGTCTTTTGGGTGCGGTACCGCAATAGCGAGCTCCGATATGATGGCCGAACTTTGCGTAGGAAAAACAGTTGATGAGGCTGTAAAAATCACAAATCTTGATGTTGAGTTTGCACTTAGAGACCATCCGGACGAGCCTGCGGTTCCACCTCAAAAAATGCACTGCTCGGTTATGGCCTATGACGTTATCAAAAAAGCGGCTTCAATCTACAAAGGTGTAGATATGGAGAGCTTCGAAGAAGAGACGATAGTATGCGAGTGCGCAAGGGTAAGCCTAAGAACGATCAAAGAAGTAATCAAGCTAAACAACCTAAAAACGGTAGAAGAGATAACCGCCTACACAAAAGCCGGCGCATTTTGTAAGTCTTGTATTAAACCGGGCGGGCATGAAGATAGGGAGTATTACCTTGTAGACATACTTGCCGAAACAAGAGCGGAGATGGAAGGCGCGGCACAAACGCACGCTGTTAACACAGAAGACTTCAAATCAATGACAGTTGTTAAAAAGACCAAACTGATAGAAAAAACACTGGATGAGCACATCAGACCGATGCTTATAATGGACGGTGGCAATCTTGAACTTCTCGATATAAAAGATGAAGGCGAAGAAACTCAAGTATTCATAAGATATGTGGGCGCTTGCAACGGATGCGCAAGCTCTGGAACTGGAACACTATATGCGATCGAAGCGGTACTTAGACGTGAACTTGATGTAAATATAAGAGTTCTTCCGATTTAATTTTTTAGATATTACGGGGGCGATTATTCGCCTCCACCATCCTCGTCCTCGTCTCTCTCCCCTCTTTTTCTGGCGTTGATAACAATAGGCGTACCCTCAAAATTAAACTGCTCTCTTAGTGTGTTTACAAGGTATCTTTTATAGCTAAAATGCAACGTAGGGATATTCATAACAAGCGATATTTTTGGCGGCTTCGTGGCGTATTGCGTCGCAAACTTGATTTTTACTATTCTGCCGTGGTCGCCCGGTAGCTTATGCTTTTCGCTTGCGAACTTAATAACGTCATTTAGTTTTCTAGTCGTAATTTTTTGGGAGTAGTTTTCGTACACCTCAATGATTTTGTCTAGTATCTTATGTACCCTCTTGCCACTAAGAGCGCTTACTGTAATTATCGGGGCAAAATCAAGAAATTTAAACTCATCTTTTATATCCTGAAGTATCTCTTCAGGCTCTCTTGTTATTTTATCCCATTTATTGAGGACTACGATTGCCCCAGTTTTATACTTATCGATAAAACCAGCGACCCTTTCATCTTGCTCGGTAAACTCGGAGCTAGCATCTAGGACCAATATCGCTATATCAGCCGTGTCTAGTACCTTTTCGCTTCTATCAAGCGCCCATTTTTCGATACCTACTATCTTGCTTCGCTTTCTGATGCCAGCCGTATCGACAAAGGTAATGCTTCTATCGCTATACTCTATTGTCTCATCCACGGGGTCTATGGTAGTTCCGGCGACAGAGCTTACTATCGAGCGGTTTGAGCCAGTTAGCGAATTTAGAAGTGAGCTTTTACCAACGTTAACACGCCCGATAATCGCCACCTTGATATCTTTTGATACCTCGGTCTCCATATCCTCTTCTTCGTCATCCAAGAAGTCCTCTAAGCTCTCATCTTCATCATCAATAGCGGACATATCATACACTTGAGGTGCCTCATCGAGATAGCCGTCTATCCATTCAAGCAGTTTTGAGATATTTCTGTTGTGTGAGACGGAGATAAGAAAGCTCGTCTTTGCACCAAACTCAAGAAACTGCCAGCCAGCTTCATTTTCTTTATCGTTGTCTATTTTGTTGATTATCAACGCTAGTGGTTTGTTTAGTTTTTGTATCTGAAAAAATAGTCTTTTTTCCTCATCACTAGGAGCGCCTTTGCCATCGCATACAAATAGCAATATATCAGCCTCTTCGGCAGACTTTAGCGATTTTTCCTTTACTCTGTCGAATAGCTCATCCCTATCTTCGATACCACCTGTATCCCAAAGCTCGGCTTCGCCCTTGTAAGTTCTAAATACACGCCTTTTTACATCTCTTGTAGTACCTGCAATGTCGCTTATTATTGCGTCACGATACCCAAGAATTCTGTTAAAAAGCGAGCTTTTGCCAACGTTTGGCCTGCCTATTATCGCTATTTTTTTCAAATTATTATCACTCGTTTTTTAATCGGAATGATACAAAGTTTTAGATAACGGCTTCCAGTTTCTTCACGGCAGCGTCGCTAAAAGGCTCAGCGTGTAAAAACAAAAGACTTTTATCTTCGTCAAACAAAGCTATCGCAACCATATCTTCAGTTTTTAACTTTGCGGCGTTATAAAGCCTCTTTGCGCAATTACCGTAAACGGCAAATATTCTATCTTCTTTGTCTTCTGTAAAAAAGTTTTTTACGGCAGAGTCAAAATTGTGCCTAAACATATCATCTATAGAGCTTTTGAAAGCGATTATTTTATTTACTCTCACGGAGCCTTTTGAGAGTTTTTCAAGTTTTGCGGACCAAACTTTTGAGAAGTGCTTTGTGTTTTGATTTCTGTTAAATACGATAACAAACGCCGTCTTTTTACCGTTTTCGATGACGGTTTTTAACGGTATCTCGCTTCCTGATTTATCGTGCGCTTTTAGTGATTCTATTAGCTTTTGCATTTGACACCTAAAATCTTAACAATTTGTATGGAAATTATAACAATTTGCTTACTTAAAATATAATTAAATTTTATGAGCCAAAAGAGTCTTAACAGGGTGGTAAAATTTGCTAAAATTACACAGAAAATTAACCCATTACAGGCCTTTGAATGAAAATAAAACTTTTGTTAATGGAAGATGAAGTTCAGCTGAGCGAAATTATTGCGGAATACTTGGAGGAAAACGGGTGTGATGTCGTCGTAGCCTCTGACGGTCAAGAGGCTATGGATAAGCTATATGAAGAGACATTTGATATTTTACTCCTAGATGTCAAAGTGCCATATATGAACGGGTTTGACTTGCTATCAAAGATAAGAAAAGACGGTAATGAAACACCTGCGATATTTATCACGTCATTAAATAGTATGGACGACTTGTCCAAGGCATTTGAATCAGGATGCGACGACTATCTTAAAAAACCGTTTGAGCTAAAAGAGCTGCTGCTTCGCATAAAAACAATATCCAAAAGGGCATTCTTCCATAAAGCTGACGAAAAAATAGAGCTCGGCGGCGGTGTTCTTTTTGATATTAGTTCAAGCAAAATCACAAAAGATGGTATAACTGTCACTTTATCAAAAAAAGAGAGCCTCATACTCAAACTACTTGTTAAAAATAGAGGAAGGATAGTAACTCCTCAAATGATATTTGAAAATGCGTGGGATTATGAGGACGAACCTAGCGAGATGAGTCTAAGAACATATATCAAAAACATACGAAAAATAATAGGTAAAGAACTTATAGAAAACGCCCGTGGACAAGGATATATGATTGTTACAGGTTGAAAAAAAGTCCTTTATCCAGTTCGTACTATTATATGTTGTCTCCACCACCCTCTTTCTTGTCGCTATGTCGATTGTCTATTACAACTACCAAGAGAGTATCTTCTTAGAAAACAAACGAACATCAATGCAAATTTACTCCGAAAAAGTTGTAAATTCTATATATGACCTCAAAAGAGCAGAGGAGATAGAGCTTTACTATGCCGAGGACAAAAGATTTGGCGTAGCATTGTTTGATAACAAAAAAAAGCAGGTTTTTTCAACATTTGGAGCAAAGGTAAATTTCAAAAAAAACTTTTACAACAAAGACGGCTATCTGTATTTTGTGGACAAAATAGAGCTTGAGCATCTAAACGTAAAATATCTCATCATAAGAGGGCAAGATATATCTCCGGAGCTGGAGGCCGTCAAGACACATCTTTATGTCATTATGTCGGCATCTTGCGTATTTGTGTTTGTCCTTGCCTACTTTTTGTCAAAAATGTTTTTGCGCCCGATAAGAAACTATATCTCTAAGCTAGATGACTTCATTAAGGATACTACCCACGAACTCAACACCCCTCTTGCCGCCATCACCATGAGTATCGAAACAATAGACAAAGTAGCTCTAGACCCAAAAACGCTCAAAAAAATTGTCAGGATTGACAACGCCGCAAAAACAATCTCCAGTCTTTATCAAGATTTGAGCTTTATGGCAATATACGGCAAAAAACCAAACAAAGACGAAGTAGTCGAATTAAACAAAATGGTGTTGGAGAGGATAGAATACTTCGAGCCGCTCGCAGATGTAAAAAATATTAAGTTTGAAGCCACGCTTAATGAATCAAAGATATATATAGACAAAAACAAGCTAAGGATACTAATAGATAACCTTATCTCGAACGCCATTAAATACAACAAAAATAGCGGCAAAATAAAAATCTACACCGCAATGGGAGAATTGATAGTAGAAGATGAGGGCAAGGGGATACCAAAAGAAAAGCTAAAAGATATTTTTGCGAGATACTCAAGATTCGACGATGCAAGCGGCGGTTTTGGCATAGGGCTAAACATAGTAAAAATGATATGTGCGGAATATAAAATACTTATATTTGTAGACTCAGAGTTGGCTCGTGGGACAAGATTTGAACTAAAATGGAATTTTGTCAATTAAATGAAATAATTTTTCACTCTTTTTTCACACATCATCTCATATAATTTTCCCGCTAAGCCGAAAAGGCGGCATAAAATTCTAAGGGGTTCTCAATGAAAAAAGTTCTTGCTATACTAGTTGTTCTTGGTCTATCTTCTGTTGCTTTCGCTTCTGACGCTAACAAAACAGAAAAAAAAGCTGAAAAAAAAGCTGAAAAAAAAGCAAAAAAAGAAGCTAACAAAACTAAATAAGTTTTGTCCGAGCGGGACTTCGGTCTCGCTTTTACCTCACAACCCCGCCAACCGATCACACACCCGCCAAAATCAAACACAAAACCCGCACTCAAAAGCATCTTTTAGCTAAAATCAATACAAAATTACAAAAAACAGGTAAAGCTCGCACTAGGCGATGTTTTCTTGAAAACACCAAAAGGTATTAGATGAACGATTTGTTTGAAGCAAACGAAGACATAGTAGAAACCTCCATTGAAGAATCGGTAAAATCAAGCTACCTTGACTACTCAATGAGCGTCATTGTCGGGCGTGCCTTGCCAGACGCTAGAGACGGTTTAAAGCCGGTACACAGAAGAATACTCTTTGCTATGAACGAGCTATCCCTAAGTGCCCGTTCAGCCTACAAAAAATCGGCGCGTATCGTGGGTGACGTAATAGGTAAATACCACCCACACGGTGACACTTCAGTATATGACGCACTCGTACGTATGGCGCAAGACTTCTCCATGAGAGCCCCGCTCGTCGACGGACAAGGAAACTTTGGCTCAGTCGACGGCGACAACGCTGCAGCAATGAGGTATACGGAAGCTAGAATGACCTCTCTAGCCGAAGAGCTACTAAAAGACATCGACAAAGATACTGTTGATTTTGTAGCAAACTACGACGGTAGTATGGATGAACCGTCAGTTCTTCCAAGCCGCCTTCCAAACCTACTTCTTAATGGTTCTAGCGGTATTGCGGTCGGTATGGCCACAAATATTCCACCACACAACTTAAATGAGCTTGTAGATGCGCTTGTTTATCTAATTGAAAACAAAGATGCGACCCTAGAAGAGATAATGGAATTTATAAAAGGTCCCGACTTCCCGACCGGCGGAACCATATTTGGAACCAAGGGAATACTTGAGGCTTTCCGTACAGGGCGAGGTAGGGTAAGACTTAGAGGCAAAACCCACATAGAAAAAAAACAAAACAAAGAAATTATCGTAATAGACGAACTTCCATATCAAGTAAATAAATCAAAACTAGTAGAAGACATTGCGGAACTTTCAAAAGAAAAAGTAGTTGAAGGCATCTCAGAAGTTAGAGATGAGTCTGACAGAGACGGTATGAGGGTTGTTATTGAGCTCAAAAAAGACGCGATGGCAGAGATAGTTCTAAACAATCTATATAAGCACACGCAACTTTCTACCACGTTTGGCGTTATAATGCTTGCCATCGTAAACAAAGAACCAAAAGTCTTCACGTTAATAGAGCTTTTAAATCTATTCTTAGGTCACAGAAAAACAATAGTTATTAGAAGAACGATATTTGAACTTCAAAAAGCAAAAGACAGAGCACATATCCTAGAGGGTCTAAGAATCGCTCTTGACAATATAGATGAAATAGTCGCCCTAATCCGTGCCTCAAAAGACCCGCAAACGGCAAAAGAAGGGTTGATGGGTAGATTCTCACTTAGCGAGATTCAAGCTCAAGCAATTCTCGACATGAGACTCCAAAGACTAACTGGTCTTGAGAGAGATAAGATAGAAAACGAATACGCAGAGTTAATGAAAGAAATAGAAAGACTCACTGCGATATTAAAAAGCGAAGACCTCCTAAACGATGTCATAAAAACAGAGTTAGTCGAAATAAGAGAAAGATACAACCAGCCAAGACGTACGGAAATTACAGAAGATTATGAAGATATAGATGTTGAGGATTTGATACCTAACGAGCCTATGGTTGTAACTATGACACACAGGGGCTACATTAAGCGCGTAAATCTCAAATCTTACGAAAGACAAAACAGAGGCGGCAAGGGCAAAGTCGCCGTGACTACATACGAAGATGACTTTATAGAGAGCTTCTTTGTTTGTAATACACATGATACACTAATGTTTGTCACAAACAGAGGACAGCTGTACTGGCTAAAAGTATACAAAATTCCTGAGGCAGGCAGAACGGCAAAAGGCAAGGCGGTGGTAAATCTCCTAAACCTACAGCCTAACGAGCAGATAAAGGCTGTTATCTCCACAACAGACTTTAACGAAGAAAAATCGCTGGCGTTCTTTACCAAAAACGGCATCATCAAGAGAACAAACCTAAGTGAATTCTCAAATGTTAGAAATGTTGGTATTAGGGCGATTACGCTTGATGACGATGATGAACTTGTGACTGCGTTTATCGTTGACAATGAACACAAAGAGTTCTTTATACTAACCAAAAAGGGCATGTGTATCCGTTTTGACATCAGAGCCGACATAGAAGGAAAAGGTGGTGTAAGAGAACTTGGGCGTACTGCGAGGGGTGTGACGGCTATTAGATTCAAAGTCGGTGAAGATTATGTCGTTGGCGCAAACGCACTAAAAAATGAAAATGAAGAGATATTAACCGTCAGCGAAAGAGGATTTGGCAAGCGAACAGAGGCCAATGAGTACAGGCACCAATCTAGAGGTGGCAAAGGTGTAATAGCCATGAAAATCACCTCAAAAACAGGAGATATGGTTGGAGCGCTAATAGCCGACGAAGAGATGGATATGATGGCGTTAACGTCGAGCGGTAAAATGATACGAGTCGACATGCAAACAATCAGACAAACAGGTAGAAATGCAAGTGGTGTCATGATAGTAAGAGTCGATGAGAATGATGTCGTAGTCGACATAGCTAGATGTCCAAAAGAGGAGCCTGAAGAGCAAGGACTTGATGATGAAAACTCAGATAGTTCCGGAGAGCTAGTTTAAAGTTTTAAAACTATGGACGATATTGGAAAAATGAAAAAACATAACATTCTAAAACTGGCGTCTTTTCTCGTGGTTATTGGAATATTTTTTGCTGGTTGCTCTTTTAAAGCGGAAATAGACAGTAGACTTGTAGCCGGTAGCTCATACGGCGGCGGCTCTGCATATACTCCGGTTTTGGACGGTTGCGCAAATGAAAGTAGATAGAGGTGTATTTATGAAAAAAAGTTATTTTTTGCCGTTTGCCTGTAGTATGGCGTTGCTCGCCGGATGTGCCTCGAAAAATGAGTCAGTCAGCGCAAAGCAAGAGCTAAACGAAACTCAAAAAGAAGCCAACAGCACAAAAAAAGCTGAGACAAAAAAGAGTGAAGTCAATAAGACAATCAAACGGACAAACATAACGGTAAACAACTTCTCAGACTGCCCAATGTCTGCGCCTAGTGAATACAAAACCATTCCTTACGAATAAAAATAAAGGATAACCATGAAGAAAGCGCTTTTAATATCTGCATTTTTTGTTGCTTCACTTTTTGCAAGTACTGCAGAAGCAACGACGGAGAACGTAGTAGTTGAAGAAAAAAATGTAGTTTTAAATAACAACAACGTCATAACACTATCGGTAATAGGTCAAGGTGTGGCGCCTGAACACACTATATCGGCGAGTCAATCTCTAACATTGGCAAAAAAAGCGGCAAAAGCTGACGCTCTTGCGCAGTTGGCGGAAAAACTGAACGGCGTAAAAGTAGAAGGGTATGACCTTGTAAAAAATATGGTCGTTCAAAGATCGCAGGTAAAAACATGTGTTTCTTCAATGATTAGACACGCAAATATCGTGGAGACAAAATGCAAAGGCGACCTGTGCGAAGTCGAAATGGAGCTTAAAGTCGTCGGCAACAAATGGTACCCAGAACTAGCGTCTGCTTACAAATAATATCTCTCTCCCTCTTCGGAGGGGACTACTATTTTACATACTCACTAACATCCAAAAACATAGTCGCCAGCTCTGAAAAGTTGCAAATCAGCAAAAAAATGACGCAAACAGAGTCAAAGCCCATAAAGTATTTTGAAATAAGCAACGACAAGCACGCAAAAAATGAAAAAGAGTTTGTCTCTCTCTATAAAGACGAGATAACGGAGCTAATTTTGGAGCAAAACGCTTTCATAGAATCGACTTCAAAAACCATAAATATGGTAACCTCCGACACATCGACGCTAAGAAGCCTCCCAACCCTTATAAACATTGATTTTAAAGAAGATTTTGGTATCATCGGCATATACGAGTAGGGGTAGCAAAACGTGAAAATAGCGCTTGTTGAAGATGATATCAATATGCGAAAATCGCTGGAGATGGCGTTTTTGTGTTATCCGGAATTTGAGCTAAAAACATTCAAAAATCCAAAAGAAGCTCTAAAGTCAATAGACGACACCTTTGACTTGATTATATCTGACCTTACTATGCCCGGCATGGATGGGCTCGATTTTGTAAAAGAGCTTGACGGAAGGTTTCCTGTTGTCATCATAACGGGAAACGCAACCCTCAATAGAGCGATAGACTCTATAAGACTTGGTGTAAAAGACTTCATAACAAAACCTTTTGAAATTCAAACACTAATTGACGCAATCAAAAACGGCTCGAATGAAAAGCCAAATCAAGCTGCGCAAAAGCCAAAAAAAGAGGAGGTAAAAACTCCTTCAAAAGATGGCTTTATCGCCATTTCAAAAGGGGTTGAAAGAGCGGTTGAGGTTGCCAGTAAAGCTGCCGCCACGGATGCTAGCATCATATTGCTCGGGGAGAGTGGAGTAGGCAAAGAAGTATTTGCTAACTTCATCCACAAAACATCACCTAGAAGTGAAAAACCGTTTATTGCCATCAATATGGCGGCAATACCAGATAACCTAATAGAAAGCGAACTCTTTGGCTACGAAAAAGGGGCATTTACGGACGCCCAAAATAGCAAACCGGGCAGATTTGAGATAGCCAACGGCGGAACGCTATTCCTAGATGAGATAGCAGAGATGCCATACCCGCTCCAATCAAAACTACTAAGGGTTTTGCAAGACAAAGAGATAACGAGACTAGGCGGAACGAAAGCAATAAAAATAGACGTGCGGATAATATCCGCAACAAACGTAAATATTGAAAAAAATATCAAAGATGGAATGTTTAGAGAGGATTTGTACTATCGTCTCAATACGATTCCCGTGAAAATCCCGCCGCTGAGAGAGAGACAAGAGGAGATAGTCCCTATAGCCGAGATGACGCTAGAAAACACGGCAAAAAAATACGGCGTCAAAGAACATACGCTATCAAACGGCGCTAAAGAGGCTCTCACAAAGCATATATGGCAAGGGAACATCAGAGAGCTAATCTCCGTATGCGAAAGAGTTGCCATACTAACTGACGGCGTCGTGATAGAAGCTGAAGATATAACACAAAATTTATAATCTAAAAGGAAAGAAAACTTGAAAGAATATATAGTAGCGGTAGCAGGTGCGACAGGTGCAGTCGGACAAGAAATGATAGAAGTTTTACAGGAGTTTAAACTGCCTATAAAAAAACTGGTTCCACTAGCTAGCGCAAATAGCGTGGGCAAAAAAATAGAATTTAGAGGCGAAGAGATAGCGGTAAAAGAGCTGACTGAAGGCGTGTTTAAAGAAGAAGGGGTTGAGATAGCACTTTTTAGTGCAGGTGGGAACGTATCGGCGAAATACGCCCCCCATGCTGCGGCGGCTGGAGCCGTGGTTATCGATAATACAAGCCACTTTAGGATGCAAGAGGATGTGCCGCTAGTTGTTCCTGAAGTTAATAAAGATGATATAAAAGAGTGGAAAAAAACAGGGGTTATAGCGAATCCCAACTGCTCCACAATACAAATGGTAACCGCATTAAAACCTCTTGATGAGCTCTTTGATATAGAGAGAATAGACATTGCGACATATCAAGCTACGAGCGGCGCCGGTATGCAGGCTATGGAAGAGCTTGTTGATCAGATGAAAAAGTTTTTTGAGTTCAAGCTAGACGATTATAAGCCGCAAAAATTCGTACACCAAATAGCCCTAAATCTAATCCCTCAAATAGATAGCTTCCTCGATACCGGCTACACAAAAGAAGAGATGAAAATGGTCAATGAGACCCAAAAAATTATGCACAAAAATATGCAAGTATCGGCAACGTGCGTAAGAGTACCGGTCCTAAGAGGACATAGTGAAGCGGTAACTATAAAATGCAAAAAACCAGTAGACGCCGTAAAAGCTAGAGAGGCGCTAGCAAAAGCACAGAGTATCATCGTACAAGACGAACCGTCAAAATCTATATACCCAATGCCTCGTCCAACATCTGGTACAAACGACACTTATGTGGGCAGAATCAGGGTTGATAACTTTGACCAAAATATTCTGCACCTATGGATAGTTGCCGACAACCTAAGAGTCGGTGCTGCGACAAATGCAGTCAGAATAGCAAAAGAGTGGATAGCTATGCAGGAGGGCAAATAATGGAGCACGCACAAGAGCAAAAGCATATAGAAAAAGCGAGGGCCGAGGATGAGAAAGAGAGCTCATGGATTGAAGTCTTTTTCGAGGGAGCCCTTTGGAGGAGTAGATTTCTCGTAATTATGGCTGTCATATCTAGCCTTTTTGGTTCTATGGCGCTTTTTCTTATAGGCTCAATCGATATGGCCGACGTGCTAATAAAAACTTGGGGATATTACATACTAAACGACCATAGTTACGACCTCCACGCAAAAGTAGTCGGAGAGCTTATAGGGGCGATAGACTTGTATTTGATAGCAGTTGTTTTACTTATTTTTAGCTTTGGTATATATGAGCTATTCGTATCACAAATTGACGAAGCGAAAGATAGCGAATCATCACAAATACTTGAAATACACTCACTGGATGAGCTAAAAGATAAAATTGCGAAAGTAATCATAATGGTACTTGTTGTCAAGTACTTTCAGATGGTGCTTGATATGCAGTTTAACGGGGCGCTTGAGATGTTATACCTTGCGGCTTCTATCTTGGGACTATCCCTTGCACTATTTTTCTTACATAAAGGCGGTGGACACTAATGACTTTTATAGATGCATGTTTTAAAAAACCGACAAAACATACACCGATATGGATGATGAGGCAGGCTGGCAGATACCTTCCTGAATACAGAGCCACAAGAGCAAAAGCAAAAGATTTTATAGATTTTTGCCGAAGGCCAGACCTAGCCACAGAGGCGACATTACAGCCGATAGATATACTCGACGTGGACGCCGCAATTCTTTTTAGCGATATTCTTGTTGTGCCGCTTGAAATGGGTATGAAGCTAGAGTTTATAGAAAAAAAAGGGCCGGTATTTCATGATCCGGTTTCCACTCTGGCAGACCTAGATAGACTATCAAAAACACCGCAAGACAACCTCGGATACGTATATGAGGCAGTAAGCCAAATTAGAAAAAATCTTCCTGCCGATAAGGCTCTAATTGGCTTTGCAGGAAGCCCATGGACACTTGCGACTTATATGGTAGAGGGTCAAGGGAGCAAAACTTTTGAAAAAATAAAAAGAGAAGTCTATAAAAACCCTGAATTTATGAGAGCTCTTCTCTCGATGCTAACAGATAGCGTAAAAAAATATTTGCTCAACCAAATAGACGCAGGAGCAAATGCCGTACAAGTATTTGACAGCTGGGGCGGTGCACTTGAAGAAGATAAGTTCTTTGAGTTTAGCTGGAAATATATGCTAGAAATTAGTGACTTTATCAAAAAAGAGAGGCCAAATATCCCAGTAATTCTTTTTTCTAAAGGGATAGGGACATATATGGATAAAATAAGTGGCAATTTCGATGTATTTGGAGTTGATTGGGGCACGCCTATGAAACTTGCAAAAGAAAAAGTATTCGATAGATACGCCCTCCAGGGCAATCTTGAGCCTTCTAGACTATACGACAGAAAAGAAATGTTAAAGGGCGCCGAAGATATACTCTCGTTGTTCAAAAAAGAGAGTGGACATATTTTCAATCTAGGGCACGGGATGATACCTGACTTACCTGTTGAAAATGCAAAAGAGCTTGTTAGCTTCGTACATTCATACCAATAAGGAGATTACCATGAAGTTTTCAAAACTACTGATTTCGTTTATTGTTTCGCTATCGATTTTTAGCTCTTCACTTTTTGCTGAGATGGTAGAGACAAGAGCTATGCTAAACGTTGAATCATCAAAAGCCAACATAGATGCGTTTCTGGCTAGAGCGGACGTAGAGCAAAAGCTTGCAACACTTGGCGTAGATAAGTCTACAATCAAAGAGAGAATGGCATCTTTGTCAAACGACGAAATTGCCAAAATTAGTCAAAAAATAGATGAGATGCCTGCGGGCGGTGATGCCGGCGGTATTATCGGCGTTCTTGTGTTTATTTTTGTTTTGTTGCTAATTACCGATATTTTGGGTCTTACAAAAGTATATAGCTTCACAAGGCCTGTTAGATAAAATATCTCATTTTTTGCGCATTAGCCCTGCTTCTTGCAGGGTGTGCGCCAAAAAACTACACTCAAATCACATCTGACCCAGCGCTACAAAAGTCAAAAAGATTAAAACTTTATATTTATCCGCAAGATGCCTACTACTGTGGCCCATCGTCACTCGCAACGGTATTTGAAAAAGAGAAAATAACTTTTGAATACGACGCTCTCTCAAAAACTACATTTGTCCTAGGATTAAAAGGGACGCTTCAAGCACAAATGAAGGCCGCAGCCAGACAATATGGCCTAATCCCGTATGAAACGGGGAAAATGCTAAAAGATATTTTAAAAGAGGTTTCAAACGATACGTCAGTTATCGTCTTATTCAACCTAGGCTTAAAGCTTGTCCCTGTATGGCATTACAGCGTAGTCACAGGCTATGACAAAGTGGAGCAAAAAGTATTTTTGTCTGCTCCAAACGGCTCTGAGACTTGGATGAGTTTTGAAGAGTTTGAAACTTTTTTTGAAAGAGGTGGGAGTTGGGCGATTAGCCTGATAAAACCTCCAAAAATACCGCTAACTTCAAGCGAAGATAGCGTGTTAAACGCTATACTCGATATGTATGAGGTCGGACAAAAAGATATAGCAAAACAAGCCGTAGTTGCATATTTGTCGAAAAATAAAAACTCTTACGGAGCAATGATTGTGCTTGGCAATATTTATCTACAAGATGAAGATTACAAAAGCGCCTCTTTTATGTATAATGAAATCCTCAAAATAAAACCAAACGAGCCTTCCATCCTAAACAACTTTGCCATTGCGCTACTGGGCCAGAACAAGTATGCACAGGCAAAAAAATACGCCGAGGAAGCTGTGAAAATAGGCGGTAAATTCGCTCAAAGCTATAAAAATACTTTAGAAAAAATAGAAAAAGCAATAAGGAAACAAGATGAACAAATGGACGCAAACTCTAGCAAACGAAAATGAGCTTCTTGTTATTGATGCCGAGGTAGATGTATTTTTAGAGGCAGCTCATATCGCATACATTGAGATGAAAAAAGAAAATCCAAAAGCCGTATTGTTCACAAATCCAGTCAACAAAAAGCTTGGTATCAAATATAAAACTCCGGTGCTGGCAAATATTTTTGGCAATACTAAAAAATGTGAATTGGTGTTTGGCGGTGATTTTAATAGAGTTGCAGACAAAATAGATGGATTTTTGAAACTCAAAAAACCGAAAACTTTTAAAGAAAAAATAGCAAAACTAAAAGATATTGTTGGGCTAAGGCACGTCTTCCCAAAGCTCGTCTCTAGCGGCGAATGTCAAGAGATTGTTTATCCAAAAGGGAAACGGCTAGATGAGATAATGCCTATTCTAACCACTTGGAAGGATGACGGCGGGGCTTTTGTGACAATGGGGCAAGTCTACACAAAAAGCTTAGACGGTGGCATGAAAAATGTCGGAATGTATAGGTTGCAGCTATTTGACGACAACACACTAGGGCTTCACTGGCAAATACACAAAGACTCAAATCACTTTTTTCACGAATACAAAAAAGCCGGGAAAAAAATGCCGGTCGCGATAGCGATAGGCGGCGATCCCCTGTACACTTGGTGCGCAACTGCTCCAATGCCAAAAGGGTTTTTTGAACTTATGTTATACGGCCTCATCAGGGGTAAAAAAGCACAAATGGTAAAGTGCAAAAGCGTAGACCTTGAGGTGCCACACGATGTTGACTTTGTAATCGAAGGTTTTGTCGATACGACAAAAGTAAAAGACGAAGGCCCTTTTGGCGACCACACTGGATACTATACACCAGTTGAACCTTACCCATTTCTTGAAATAAGCACCGTAACAAGCAAAAAAAACCCGGTATTTTATGCAACCGTCGTCGGTAAACCGCCCATCGAAGACAAGTATATGGGGTATGCTACCGAGAGGATATTTTTGCCGCTTATCAAAACTACGGCGCCTGATATAGTTGATTATGCTATGCCTGAAAACGGCGTATTCCACAATCTGATCCTTGCCAAAATAGATACGCTATATCCCGGACACGCCAAGCAGGCTATGCACGCATTTTGGGGTGTCGGGCAGATGAGTTTTGTCAAACATGCGATATTTTTTCCAAAAGATGCGCCAAAGCTTCGTGATTATAAAGACATAGTCAAATTCATAGCCGATAGGCTCAAAGTCTCAAATATGCTGATAACGGAGGGGGTACTCGATGCGCTCGACCATTCTAGCAACACTTTCGCATACGGTGGAAAACTCGGCATAGACCTAACGGATGCAATGCCCTACGCTAGCTGTTTTGAAGAGATAAAAGATGAAGAAGTCGCAAAGATACTTGAGGCAAAAGAGGCGAAAATATACCTAAAAAAGACCCCGAATAGAACACTTTGCGTAAGATTGAACGGTGAAAAAAAGGCAAAAGAAATATTTGAGCTATACAAAAATGAGTTATCGAAATATGCAAAAATAGTCGTTCTTTTTGATGAACAAAACAACGACTTGAATAATCCATATATGCTATTCTGGAGACTTCTAAATAACATAGACGCAACTAGAGATATATACATTGACGGCGAGTTTATACTTGTTGACGCCACAAAAAAAGATATAAAAAACGGCTACGGTAGAGAATGGCCAAACGACACCGTATGCGATAAATGGCTACTTGACGAGCTAAAAGCAAAAGGTCTTGTAAGCTTCGATGACGAATTCTTAAAAAAATGGCAAATAGTCGATTTTGATTAGATGATAAACGCTTTAAGCTACTCTCCATCGGCAGCCAATGTCAACTATGCTTCCATCAGCAAGTCCACAAAGAATAAAGATGACAAAAAGGACTCAAAAGAGGAGGAGGTAATAACCAAGCTCCAAGCCAGAGACACTGAGGTAAGAGCTCATGAAGCAGCTCATATGGCGGCTGGAGGCGGAATAGCTGGTGGGGCTAGCTATGACTACCAGATAGGACCGGACGGCAAAGCCTATGCTGTAGGCGGCGAAGTGCCGATAGATATTAGCACAGAGAGCGATCCAAAAGCTACGCAATCAAAAATGCAAAAAGTAAAAGCGGCGGCTTTAGCTCCAGCAAATCCAAGCCCTCAAGACATAAAGGTAGCAGCGACGGCTTCAATGATTGAGATGAAAGCAAAAATGGATGAGCTAAAAGAAAACAGCGAAGAAGTTAAAGACGGCGTCAAAAAAGCCGGACTAAAGAAGTATGAGGAAGCACAAAATATAACTTAAAGAAAAAGAGAGGGTGGGTTTAAACCCCAGCCTCTTCTCTTCTAAGTAGGTATTCCCATCTCTCGTCAACATCTTTTTGGAATTGCTCGATGATGTGCTCATTTTTAGAGTTAAACAGGTGTTTAAATCTACCTTGCTCAGCCATATAATCCCTAACCGGAATCTTATTTTTTGGCTTATATGTAACTGTAAGTTTTGTGCCGTTTTCTATTTCAAATAGAGGGAACACGCAAGACTCAACAGCCAGTTCATTAATTTCCATACCCCTGTGTGGTTCGAATTTCCACTCAGTAGGGCAAGGGCTAACGGCATTTAGGAATGAAGGACCGCCACACTCAAAGCCTTTTTGTACTTTTTTCACCATGTCTTTCCAATGTGATGGAGAGACCTGTGCAACATAAGTAGCGCCACTTGCCGCCATAATGCCTATAATGTCTTTTTTCTTTTGTTTTTCACCATAAGACTCTCTACCGGCAGGCGATGTCGTTGTAGCTCCACCGATAGGCGTAGCAGAACTTCTTTGTCCACCTGTATTCATGTATCCCTCGTTGTCAAGGCATACATACATCATCTCATGACCTCTCTCAAGGCAGCCGCTAATCCATTGAAGACCTATATCGTAAGTACCGCCGTCACCGCCGAAAGCTACAAATTTTGTAGGTTTATTGTGTGTGCCAGGTAGTTTGCCCTTTCTTTGTAGGACTTTGTACATAGACTCTGCACCGGCTATCGCAGTAGAACCGTTCTCAAAGCCTATATGGATAGAGCTAACGTCCCAACTTGTAAAAGGATAAATAGAGGTACATACCTCAAGGCAACCAGTACTGTATCCTGTTACTATGTTGTAATCGGTAGCATTCATAATCTCTCTAACGATAATAGAGTGGGAACAACCAGGGCATAATCTATGCCCGCCTTCAAATCTCTCAAGAGACGTAGAAAACTCTTTTAGGTTTTTAATTTCTTTTATACCGCTCATTTTTTACCCTTTATTTCGCATCAAAGAAGCTAAGTTCTTTGCCTCTTAGGTTGATATGCTGTATCAACGGTTTAACTCTCTTTTTAGCCTTTGTACACTCTTCAAGATCTGCATAAACTTTTGACAAATGTGCAACGGTAGTATCTCTACCGCCAAGACCGTAAGTGTAGTTTAGGACAGGTACAAAAATGCCGTTATCAAGCAAGACTGAGCATACATCGTTAAATACCACTCCAGTAGTACCCATTGGGCAATTTCTATCAAGAACGGCTATTGATTTTGCGTTTTTAAGTACGTCAGCAAGAATCTCTTTAGGGAAAGGTCTAAGAACTCTTATAGCCACAAGACCAACTTTTTTACCCTCTTTTCTTAGCTTATCTACCGTTAGTTTTGTTGTACCAACGGCGCTTCCCATAACAACTATAATCTCATCGGCATCTTCAGCCATATAAGTCTCTATAAACTTATATTTTCTACCGGTTAGTTTTTCAAACTCCGCAAATACCCTCTCAATTACCGGACCAGCGTTCATAATTGCTGCGTTTTGGTTTGATTTGTGCTCAAAATGCCACTCTTCTTCAGTCTGCGCACCGTATGTAACAGGATTCGCAGCGTCTAGCATAGGTCTTACGAATTTATAATCACCTATAAAATTGTAAGCAACATCATCTTGAAGTGGATGAACAACCTCTACCGTATGGCTAGTAAGGAAACCGTCTTGGTGAACCATAACAGGAAGTCTAACATCAAGATCTTCTCCAACTTTGAATGCGCAAAGGTTCATATCGTACGCTTCTTGCGGATTATATGCACAAAGATTAATCCAACCGCTAAGAAGACCGAGATACATATCAGAGTGGTCACCGTGAATGTTTAGCGGGCTGGCAAGAGCTCTGTTTACAACGTTGAGTACGATAGGAAGTCTCATACCGCTTGCTTGATACAAAACCTCAACCATCAAAGCAAAACCTTGCGAACTAGTAGCAGTAGCAACTCTACCACCGGCAGCGGCAGCACCAACGCATGCGCTCATTGCGGCATGCTCAGATTCAACCATTACAAATTCGCCGCCATTGATGTCCCCATCTGCGGCATATTGTGAATAGTTTTGCACTATAGGCGTAGAAGGCGTAATAGGGTACGCCGCAACGACATCTATTTGAGCTTGTCTCATTGCTTGAGATGCGGCTGTATTACCGTCCCAAACCGTTCTTGTTTCTAGTTCCATTAACTATTTCTCCTCGCCCGCTTTTTTCTCTTTTTTTGGCCAGTTAGCTAGCTCATCCGCCTCATCTGCTCTCTCTGCGAACATGATTAGCGATTTTGGATTTGTAGGGCAAACGTGTGCACAGATGCCGCAACCTTTACAGTGTTCATAGTCTATATGAGAAAACTTTTTATCTTTAGAAATTATAGATGTATCTGGACAATACACCCAGCAAAACTGACAGTGAATGCAGTGCTCAGCGTTGAAAATCGGCTTTTCAACACGCCAATCAGCAACTGCGTAAGTGAAAGAATTGTTGTCGCTATGTACCCAATCCTCTGGTTTTGAAAAAGATGTAAGGACCGCCCCAGGTACGAAGCCGTCCCAGTCTTTTAATAGATGATCCGGAGTTGCCATATTAATATATCTCCTTAGTTAACTTCATTGTATGCTCTAGTAATAGCCGCATTATTACCGTCAATAATTTTTTGAGGGAATTTTTTTAGGATTTTTTTCATCCCTACCAAAAATGCTTCAATAGTAAAAATACCGGACACTTTCATAAGTGCACCAAGCATAGGCGTATTAGGAATAGCTTTACCTATTGTCTCTTTACTAATTGTCAAACAGTCAAGAACATAAACTTCTCTACCGACAAGAGCAGGTACTTGTTTTACTAGTTCTTCTTTTGTCATATCTGTAGTTATAATGAATTTAGTATTTTGATTTGTATTTCTAGTTATATTACCTGAGAAAACTAGCGACGGATCTATAACAAGTACGTAATCCGGTAGCATCTCTTTGGAGTGGTCGATAATTTCTTCGTCAGATACCCTATTGTAAGCATTCATAGGAGCACCTCTTTTTTCGGCTCCGTAAACAGAAAATGCTTGAACAAACTTTCCTTCTGCGGCAAGCACATCAGCAAGAGCTTTCGCACCCGTAACAGCTCCTTGTCCGGCTCTTGAATGCCATCTTATTTGAAGCATGGTTTCCCTTTCCAATTGAAATGAAGTCAATTCTATTTTAAAAATGCTTAAAATTGTCGCATAAAAAGCTAAAAAAGAGATAAAATCTATCTCATTTTTTTGTGACTTTTTTAATTCCCGCTTTTGATGATTTTGACGGCTTCCAAAGCATCCTTCACAAGTATATCGGACACTCTCTCCAGCTCTTTTTTGTCACCATATCCCGTCATAAGGGCAACATGCCTTATTCCTGCATTTTTTGCAGCTTCGACGTCTAAATAAGTGTCCCCTATCATCCAAATATTATTTTTTTCGTCCGCTTCATTTTTACCCATTTGCTCTAAAGCTTTATAAATCGGCTCTGGATGCGGCTTGACATTTACAACATCTTCCCGACCTACAAGAGTCTCAAAATAATGCATCACATTCATATGCTCCAAAAGCTCCGTGGAATATCTAGCCGTCTTAGTCGTCACAACCCCCAGTCTAGCAAATGACGACGCAAGCTCTATCGCCTCTAGCGCACCTTCAAGCAAAAAAGTTTTCGCCCTTGAAATCTCTCTATAATGCGCCTTGTATGCGCTAACGTGCTTATCAACCAACCTCTCGTCGACACCTAAAAATCTAAAAATATCTTCAAGCGTATACCCTATTTTTGACTCAATATCTTCTCTATTTGGGTATTTTGAGTCCATAATTTCAAAGGCCTTATAAAATGATTCGATAATAGCTTCCGTAGAATCTATAAGCGTTCCGTCCAAATCAAATAATATTGTTGTTTTCATACTTTGCATACCTTATTTAAAAGTTGAAAAGATAGCAAAAAAACAATTGGCACCACTTTAACACTTTTTGGTGCTACAATTACGGTAACGTCTTTTTGACGACATTAATACAAGGAAAATACGATGAAACTGCTTAAAACCGTTTTAATATCGGCCATAGTAGCATCATCACTGGCTGCCGATACGGGCGCTGATTTGGAAATATCTCCATATGTCGGAGCACATTTTTTTAATGGACCAAGAGATACTAAAACGTCTCCTGAGGCTGGCGTAATAGTTGAAAAAGCTATCGGCGACAACGGTCTTGCACTTGCCGGTGCACTTGGATATGCACAAGGTAAGGCAAAATCAGACGATAAAACAAGAAGAATGGGAACATACGGTCTCAATCTAATCAAAAACTACGATATAGGCTCAAAACTTATCCCTTATGTAGGTGTAGGCGCCGCCGGAACTTTCAATAACAACACTGCAATAGGGCCAAATGCTCTAATGGGTCTAAAATACAAACTAACAGACGCCCTCAACCTAAGAGCCGAAGTTAGCGATAATTATCTATTCAGCAAGAAAAATGACGTAAAAGCTATTCTTGGATTAGGATTTTTGTTTGGCGGTTCAAAAGCTCAAACAATAGCGGCTTCAGAGCCTGTTAAAAAAGTGGAAGAACCAAAAGAACAACCTAAAGCGGCACAAGCACAAGCCACAACAACAAGTACTGCGGCAGCAGTAGAGGTGGACTCTGACGGTGACGGCGTGGTAGACTCAAAAGATAAATGCCCAAATACGCTTGCAGGACTAAAAGTTGATGACCAAGGATGCTTCATATCGGCAGACCTAAAAATAAACTTTGACACTTCAAAATCTGTAGTCAAAAAAGAATATATGGCAAAACTGGAGGCTTTCGCAAAATTCCTAAATGACAATAAATCTGTTAACGTAACTATCGAAGGACATACGGACAACGCAGGCAAAGCAAAAGCAAATCAAACCCTATCTGAGAGAAGAGCAAAAGCCGTTATGGATATTCTTGTGAAAGAGTATAAAGTAGACGCTAAGCAGCTAAAATCAGTCGGATACGGAGCTACAAAACCAATAGCTAGCAACAAAACTGCTGCCGGAAAAGCTGAAAATAGAAGAATTATGGCAGTAGCTGACAAGGTTAGCCAAACTCCTACGAAATAATTACCCGCAAAATCTTCCGCCTACTGGGCGGGGATTTCTTCTTTTGTTTTTTTACGCCCCGCTTTAGCCAAAATCTCAATATAAAAACTATCAAGCTTATTTGCCGCCGCATCATCTATTGACTGCGTTATCTGCGAAAAAGCTATTACTTCTGCGCTGCTCTCATCGGAGCCAAACCTACAGTCAAATTCCCAAAAATCAATACCATCAGACAGTGGCTTTCTTTTTTCTCTTTTGATATATTGTCTTATTTCGTGTTTTGCAGCTTCAACGGCTCTGTCATAGTTTTTGTTTTGTACGTTTAGTTTAAATGTTTTTTTCATTAATTACCCTTGGATTATGCAATTAGCTCAAATCTTTGAATAAAAATAAAATCTGAAGTTCAAAGTTGAAGGTTTTTAGGTTGTGGTGGTGGCTGGAGGCGGAATCGAACCGCCGACACGCAGATTTTCAGTCTGCTGCTCTACCGACTGAGCTATCCAGCCAAATTGGGAGTCAAAAAGGAAGCGAAATTATAATCAGTTACTCTTAAAGTTTAGCTTAAAGCGGCAACAAACGATTTAAATTTCTCACCACGCTCTTTGTAACCGCTGAATTGGTCGAGGCTTGCAGCGGCAGGAGATAGCATTCCGACAGAGTTTTTATCCATTTGCTCACCCATTTTTGAAACCGCAGTTTGCAAAACTCCACATTTTGTACACTTGATACCGTAGTTCTTACAAAACAAAGCGATACGCTCTTCGTTTGAGCCTATCGAAAAGACTTCCAAGTTTTTGTCTTTCAAAAATTCAAACATTGACGTTAAATCCTGTCCTTTGTCATCACCGCCGAGCAAGAGAAGTATTTTTTTGTCAGTATAGTTTTTGACTGCCTCTATAGTAGCGTCAAGATTTGTAGCCTTGCTATCATCCACCCATAATCGCCCAAAAGTATCGGTAAATTCTTCTTGCCTATGTCCATCTATATTAAAAGAGTTAATAAGCTCATAATCAACCTCATTAAAAAGCGCCTTTGTGACGGATAAAGCCATCAGGGCATCAAGCAAAAATACACCTTTGAATTTTATTTTACTCGTATCTATATCCAAATACGCAGCCAAATCCTCATGGTTTTCATATCCGACAAAAAAGCCGTTCGTCGGCACATTTTTATATTTTGCGGGGGCAACTATCATTTCCCCCTCTTGCATAACACCAAAAGGTTTCAGTTTTGCAGCCTCATACTCTTCCATACTACCGTGCCAGCTCACATGGTCTGGGGTTATCGGCAAAAGAAGGTATATATTTGGCTTTGCTTTGTTCGTGTAATGGATTGTAAAAGAGCTTGTCTCAAGTATCCACATACTTGCGTTTTCATTCATTTGTGCAAGCGGCGAGCCTATATTGCCCCCGACATCGGCACCTCGTCTTTCAAGTAGGTGAAAGAGCATTTGTGTTGTCGTAGTTTTGCCGTTTGTCCCACTAATCCAAACACTAAAAGGCATCTTATCCGCAAACAAATCGTATTCGCTCACTAGATGCTTTGCGCTTGACGTAAGTGGATGATGCGGCGGTATCCCTGGGCTGGTCACCTCGAGAGAGCTTGAATCTGGATCAAAAAGATGAGATGGGAAAAGAGTATTTCCCTTATCGTCCGTTTTTATCTCTTTGATATTGTCGTCAAAAATTCTACAATTACCGTATTTGTTCGCAATCGCTTGTGTTGTTTTTCCATACCCAAATAGTGTCATTATCGTATCTTAATAGTTAGAAGTGCAATAATATTTGAAAGAAGCGCAATAATCCAGAATCTAACGATTATCTTGTTCTCAGCCCATTTTTTCATCTCAAAGTGATGATGAAGCGGTGCCATCAAAAACACCCTCTTCCCTCTTGATTTGAAAGATGCGATTTGGATAATCACCGACATGGTCTCTAGCACAAAAATAAAACCTATGACGATTAGAAGTATCTCGCTCTTCGACACGACCGCCAAAAGACCCATCAAAGCGCCGATAGGGAGACTCCCGCTATCCCCCATAAATACCTCCGCCGGATTTGAGTTGTACCACAAAAATCCAAGAAGTGCGCCAACCATACAAAAAGCAACGACGGAGAGCTCGCCGACGCCTATTACCTTTGGCATAAATAGATAGTTGCTAAGAACGGCGTTTCCCGTAATATATATCAAAATACCAAGGGATATGAAAGCAAAAACACTAGGCACCGTGGCTAGGCCGTCGAGGCCGTCCGTGATATTTACGGCATTGCTTGCCGCCACCATTACAAGAGCCCAAAAAGGGATAGCAAAAATTCCCATATCAAAAAGTGGATTTTTCAAAAATGGAACATAAAATGTTGTCGGGAAGTTAAGATAAAAGAACATAAAAGCAGAGACTAGAAAAGCCACAAAAAACTGCGCATACAGCTTGCCTCTAGCGGAGAGCCCGAGCTCGTTTTTACCGCCAGTGATTTTGCCCATATCATCAGTAAGCCCTATAGCCATAAAACCTAGCATCAAAAAGATGGACGATAAAACATATAAGTCATCCATCTTTGCGGACAGGGCGACGGCCAGCAGCGTGGAGCACATAAATACAAGTCCACCCATAGTAGGCGTATTCTTCTTACCCTGATGCGATTCGGGTGCAAGAGAATATATCGGCTGTTTCATTTTTTTGGCTTTGGCCCATCTAATAAAACTAGGCATCATTATGATTGTCAGCGCAAAAGCGATAAAAAAACCTATGAGGGAACGAACGGTGATATAGTGGAAAATATTTACGCCGTAAAAGCTATAAAGCCAATAAAACATTGAGAAATCCCTTGCAGTTGTGAAGAACTCTTTGTATAGCCTCCACAAAGGATAAGCAAAGAGTTCCAAAGCCAAATTTTAGTAAACTTTACCTCAAAAGCCAATAAATACAAGGCGGCAAGGGAATGAGAAAAAAAACAGTTTTAATAATAACCGACGGAATAGGCTATTCGCCGGAAAAAGAATACAACGCTTTTTTGGCGGCAAAAAAACCGACATACGATAAATTATTCCAAAACGTCCCATACTCGCTAGTCAAAACACACGGCCTAAGCGTCGGGCTTCCGGAGGGCCAAATGGGCAACTCGGAGGTCGGACACATGACGATAGGAAGCGGCCGCATCCTATATCAAGACCTAGTCAAAATATCTTTGGCACTAGAAGACGGCTCGCTAGCTACACATCCAAAATTAAAAGCACTTTTTGATAATTCAAAAGAGATACACATAGCGGGACTCGTCTCTGACGGTGGGGTTCATTCACACCTATCGCATATCATAGGACTTGCAAAAATAGCTGAAAAAACAGGAAAAAAAGTGTGGCTACATGCAATAACCGATGGTAGAGATGTCAGCCCTACATCATCCAAAAAGTTTATAAAAGAACTACTTGAGATAGAAACCGACAGTGTGAAACTTGCAACTATTGCCGGTAGATTTTATGCCATGGATAGAGACAATAGATGGGATAGGGTAGAAAAGGCCTATAACGCCATGACAAATGCCACGCCGAAAGCATCGATAACTCCATTGGAATATATAGACTCAGAGTACCAAAAAGAGATAACGGACGAGTTTTTGGAACCAGCGGCATTTGGTGGTTTTGAAGGAATCAAAGACGGAGACGGCTTTGTTTTTGCAAACTTCAGGTCAGATAGAGCCAGAGAGATAGTAACGGCTCTTGGAAAAGAAGACTTTGGCGGCTTTGAAAGAGCGTACAAAAAAATAAACATAGCCACAATGACAGAGTACTCCAAAGAGTTTAGTTACCCTGTGCTTTTTGAAAAAGACGAGCCAAAAAATACGCTTGCAGAGGTCATATCGGCGGCAGGTCTGAAACAATTTCACACGGCCGAGACGGAAAAATATGCACACGTAACGTTCTTCTTTAATGGCGGAGTAGAGACTCCGTATCTCAACGAATCAAGAGCGCTAATACCTAGCCCGAAAGTAAAGACATACGATGAAATGCCGCAGATGAGCGCTTATGAAGTATGCGAGGCAGTGTTAAAAGCAATGGACGAGGATTATGAATTTGTAGTAGTCAACTTTGCAAACGGCGATATGGTCGGGCATACTGGCGTATTTGAGGCTGGAATAAAGGCGGTAGAAGCCGTGGATGAGTGCCTCGGTAAAATATTTGACAAATCAGATGAGAAGGACTACTCAATCGTGCTTACCTCCGACCATGGCAACTGCGAAGAGATGCGGGATGACGAAGGGCATACCTTAACAAACCATACCGTAGGTTCCGTATTTTGCTTCATAAAAGATAGCGAGGTATCTAGCGTACAAGAAGGGGGACTTAACAATATAGCGCCGACCGTACTAACTTTGATGGGCCTAGAGATACCTTCAGAGATGGATAAAGCTCTAATTGAACTAAAAGGATGAAAATGACGTTTACTGGAAAAAATGTATTAATAACTGGCGCAAGCAGAGGGATAGGCTCTGAAATAGCTAGATACCTCGCAAAAGCCGGACTAAAAGTGTGGATAAACTACAGAAGTGGCGCAGCAGAGGCGGATAAGCTAAAAATAGAAATAGAAGAGAACGGTGGGAAAGCGGCAGTCATAGGCTTTGACGCAAGCGATGAAGAGGCATTTGTAAACGCTATAAAAACGATAGTAGATAGCGATGGCAGCATAGATTATCTTGTTAATAACGCCGGAATTACAAATGATAAACTCGCACTCAGAATGAAAGTGGAAGACTTTGATAGCGTAATAAAAGCAAACCTTACATCAACTTTTATAGGTTGCAGGGAGGCGCTAAAAGCCATGAGTAAAAGCAAGTTTGGTAGTGTGGTAAACATAGCTTCAATAGTTGGTGAAACCGGCAACGCGGGACAAACCAATTACTCTGCAAGCAAAGGCGGTATGATAGCGATGACAAAAAGCTTCGCTGCAGAGGGTGCCGCAAGAGCTATTAGATATAACTCCGTGACCCCTGGTTTCATACAAACCGATATGACAAACGAATTAAAAGAGGAGGTTAAGAGCTATTACATAGACAAAATCCCTCTAAAAAGATTTGGCAAACCTGAAGAGATAGCAAGTGCGGTTGCATTTTTATTATCCGACGAGGCATCATATATCACAGGAGAGACGCTAAAAGTAAACGGCGGAATGTTAATGTAAAGCCAAAAATCCAATTTAACACTTGCTTTGATATAATGTATGGTTTAAAAATTCCGTTAGGAGAAGTTTATGGCTATTTTTGATGATGTAAAAGCGGTTGTTGTTGAGCAGCTAAATGTAGGTGCTGACGAGGTAAAACCTGAATCTAAATTTGTAGAAGACCTTGGTGCGGACAGCCTTGACGTAGTTGAGCTAGTAATGGCTTTGGAAGAAAAATTTGATGTTGAAATTCCAGACGATCAAGCAGAAAAAATCCAAACTGTACAAAATGCAGTAGATTTCATAGAAAACATAAAAAAATAATTGATGAAAGCTCCGAATCTCTTGGAGCTTTCGACCCCCACTTCAAATTCTTCGGAGATAAGACCAGTGAAAAGAGTAGTAGTAACAGGTATAGGAATAATATCGTCTTTGGGCCACGACGCAAAAAGTTCTTTTGAGGCTATACTAAATGGCAAGTGTGGCATCGAAAGGATTTCACTATTTGATCCGGAAAACTTTCCGGTTCAAATAGCGGGAGAAGTAAAAGGCTTCGACCCGACAGTCGTAATGGACGCCAAAGAAGTAAAAAAATCCGATAGATTTATACAACTCGGTCTCAAAAGTGCTGTAGAGGCTTTTGCCGACTCCGGCCTCGACAAAAACACAATAAATGCCGAAAGATTTGGCGTATCGGCGGCAAGCGGTATTGGCGGCCTACCTACCATAGAAAAAAACTCCGTTATTTTGTTTGAGCAGGGGCACAGGAGAGTTTCTCCTTTTTTCATACCGTCGGCTCTTGCAAATCTACTCGGCGGTATCGTAAGTATAGAACTAGGCCTTAAAGGTCCAAACCTATGTGCCGTAACAGCTTGTGCAGCCGGTACACATGCGGTAAACGAAGGTGTAAAATCAATACTTCTTGGTCAAGCAGATGCAATGCTAGTAGTTGGCGCAGAAGCCGCTATATGCCCGATAGGGATGTCTGGATTTGCGGCAATGAAAGCCCTATCTACGAGAAATGATGACCCACAACACGCATCAAGACCTTTTGATACAGATAGAGATGGCTTCGTCATGGGCGAAGGCGCAGCTACACTAATATTGGAAGAATATGAAGCGGCCAAAAAAAGAGGGGCGAAAATATACGGAGAGATAATAGGATTTGGTGAAAGCGGTGACGCAAACCATATCACAACTCCAGCGCCAGAAGGCGAGGGAGCATTTAGGGCAATGAAAGCCGCCGTAGAATTTGCGAAAGACAGAATCGGCGATTTCAAAATCGACTACGTAAACGCACACGGTACAAGCACAAAATATAACGACTGGTATGAGACAATGGCCCTTAAAAAGCTATTTGGCGGCAAAGACAACTGTCCACCTGTTAGCTCGACAAAAGGTGCAACGGGCCACTGCCTAGGAGCAGCTGGTGCTATAGAGGCTGCCGTTACGCTAATGGCGATGAGAGACGGTATAATGCCGCAAACTCTGAACTATACAACACCGGATGCCGACTGTGACCTAGACTACATCCCAAATGGCGCTAGAGACGGTAAAATTGAGATAGCGATGAGCAACTCATTTGGCTTTGGCGGTACAAACGGCGTTGTAATATTCAAAAAGGTGTAAAAAGTTGGCTTTTTACTTAGATTTTGAAAAAAAAATACAGCAACTCCAAGAAGAGATAGAGCTTAGTACAGTCAAGAAGGACTTGCATGCCGCCGAGATACTAAAGCAAGAGCTTGATAAAGAGGTTGTTAAAACTTATAAAAATCTTAGCGACTATCAAAAGCTTCAGCTTGCTAGACACCAAGACAGACCTTATGCACTAGATTATATTGAACTATTAATGACTGACGCATATGAAATACACGGCGATAGGCATTTTAAAGACGACACTTCCATAGTGTGCTTCATCGGTAAAATAGGCGACATTAAATGCGTCGTCATAGGCGAAGAAAAAGGCCGTGGGACAAAAAATAAAATCCAAAGAAACTTTGGTATGCCTCATCCGGAGGGCTACAGAAAAGCTCTTCGTGCCGCAAAACTAGCAGAAAAATTCAATCTTCCAGTATTGATGCTAATAGATACTCCAGGGGCATACCCTGGCCTTGGTGCGGAAGAGAGAGGACAATCGGAAGCGATAGCAAGAAATCTACTAGAGCTAAGCCAGCTTGAGACTACAACGATATCAGTAGTAATAGGGGAAGGTGGCAGTGGCGGTGCTCTTGCCATAGGTGTCGCCGATAAACTTGCCATGATGAGATACAGTGTATTTAGTGTTATATCTCCAGAAGGTTGCGCCGCAATACTGTGGAGTGACCCAGCAAAAGTGGAGACAGCGACAAGTGCGCTCAAAATAACACCTGACGATCTGAAATCACTAAATCTAATCGATGATATAGTAGACGAGCCTATAATCGGTGCGCACAGGGATAAAGAGGGTGCGGCTGAGGCAATAAAAAACTACTTTATATCGAATGTACAAAAACTTGAAAAACTTGGCTCTGATAAGAAATTAGAGAAGAGATATGCCAAACTAATGGCGCTCGGTAGGTTCGAAGAGAAATAAAAATCCGACCTCTCTCGAGGTCAGGAAAAAAGCTGGGTTCTTACTTCCAGCTTCTAATAATTACGTGACAAGTATTACAAGAATTCAAAGCTTTACCATAAGCAGTAAAGGCCTCTTCGTATTTACCAGCTTCTAGTTTTTTAACCATTTCATCGGCGTACTTGTTGACTTTTTCACCCTCTTTTAGGGCAGTTTTATAAAGAGCTTTTTTCTCGTTTGGAAGATAGTTAACAAGACCATCTTTTAGTGTAGCTACTTTATTTGCTGCTTTAAGAGCGGCTACGCCCTCAACAACACCTGATTTCGAGCTATAAAGAAGAGCTTTTTGGATTGAAGCCATAGAGCTGCCTCTTGAGCAGCCATATCTTTCATCAAAGCCGCTTTATCCTCGGCAAAAAGGACAGCCGGCAACATAATTGCTGCGGCTGATATAGTTAGTATTTTTTTAATCATCATAGACCCCTTAGTGTACTTCTTTAAATTTGGAAACTTTCCATAGGTATGTTATTACCGTAAGGATTGCGAAGTATCCAAGTATCCAAAGCGCTAGAGAGTTTCTCTCGCCTTTTTTAGGATCGCCGACTTTTTCAAGGTGCTCTATTACCTTAGCTTGAGCTTCTTTTGTTAGACCAACCCTTGGCATCGCTGTGCCATGAAGAAGTTTTTGAGGATCGTTAAGGAATCCGTCAAGGTAATGCTCACCTTTTGATTTTATCATTTGAGATAAATCCGGTGGTGTTGAACCCATGTATTCTTTGATTCTAGCATCAGTAGCGGCAAGTCTTGATACGCCTTCGTATTTGATAGAGTGGCATCTTACACACGCCTCTTCAGTTACTTGTTTTGCGCTCATATCTTTAGCTGCTATAGAGCTTAGATAAGCAACTATGCTTGCAGCGTCTTCTGGAGTTATTCCAAGAGCAGGCATAGCGTATTTACCTGGCTTAGCTTTTACTGTAGCCTCAGGATTTTGGATAAAGTTTGTAAGGAAATTGCGGTCATAGATAGCCGCAACATTTGAAAGATCCGGCGGAACTACACCATAAGTGTTTGCAGCGTCAGCTTCGCTCATTGCAAGCTTTAGACCCTCTTTGTTAACAGAGTGGCAAGATGTACACTGAGCAGCTACAAGCTCTTTACCTTTTGCAACGTCACCGTTTGCAGGTTGTGCAGGCAAATCTTTAAATGTGAAGTCAGCAGGCGTAACTTCTGGATGCATTATATGGTGAGCATAAGGCTCAACACCCCAATATGTAAGCCCAACAAAGAATATTAGTACGGCTAGTATCTTTAGTTCTCTCATATCCTAGCTCCTCTTGCTTTCGATTTTAGAAATTAATGGAAGCACCACCAAAAGAAGCACTAGGAACGATACTGAAAATACGAAACCGATCCATGCATTGATGCCGGTAGGAGGAAGCTTGCCGTAAACTGTTAGACCTATCATAACAAATAGGAGTACCCAAAACCATATTCTAAATAGAGGTCTTTTGTGAGCAGGTTTTACGCTTGCATCTCTATCTAGCCAAGGAAGAAGGAAGAATATAACGTTAGCGATACCAAAAGCTATAAGGCCAAGGTTTGCGCTAAAGAAGAAGCCTCTAAGAACTTCGTAAGACCATAGGAAATACCACTCCGGATAAATATGTGGAGGAGTTTTCATGCTATCGGCTGGCATAAAGTTGATTGGATCCATAGCAAAACCGAAATGGAAGAATACAAGATAGAAGAAGAAAATCATGAATCCAGAGAGGATAAAGAAGTCTTCGGCAAGGAATGTAGGCCAGAAAGGCATAACCTTTGAACCTTTTTTGTCACCAGCTTGGAATTTTGCAGCTTCAGCTTCAAAATCTATCTCTTCAGCGTCTTGGTTGTTAACGTGAGGAATTCTAAGAGAATACATATGAAGGCCGATAATTCCCATAATCACTAGAGGAAGTATCAATACATGCAACGCAAAGAATCTTGTAAGAGTGGCGTCAGCAACAACATAGTTACCTCTAATCCAAATAACAAGGTCAGCGCCTATAAATGGGATACCGCCGAATAGGTTTGTGATAACTTGCGCAGCCCAGTAGCTCATTTGACCCCATGGAAGCATGTAGCCAGAGAAACCTTCAGCAGAGAAAGTAACAAACAAAAGCATACCGCTTATCCATATCATCTCTCTACCGCCCTTGTAAGAACCGTAGTAAATAGCTACAAACATGTGAATGTAGATAACTAGGAATACGACAGATGCAGCAACCGCATGGATATGTCTAAATAGCCATCCGTACGCAACTTCTTGCATGATAACTTTATTTACGCTATCAAAAGCAAGCATAGTATCTGGTTTGTAGTACATAAGCAAGAACATACCAGAGACAACAAGAAGAGTAAACAGCGTCGCAAGTACAACACCGAAGCTCCATAGGAAGTTTATATTTTTTGGAATCCAATATTCCGTCATCATTACTTTGGTTAGAGCGGTAGTGTTTAGTCTAGCGTCTATCCAGCTTTTATTTTTATCTATTGCCATCTATCTCTCCCTTACGCTCTTAGCTCAGGCGCTAGTTTTTTAAACTCTTCACCCTCTTCGCCAAGCATAATAGTATTACCATCAACTTTGTATGGAGGAACTGCAAGAGGTTTTGGAGGAGGTCCAAAAGTATTTACGCCGTTTACATCGAACTCGCCGCCGTGACAAGCGCATTTAAATCTTTTGTTCTCAGCTTCAAACGCAGGTATACAACCAAGGTGCGTACAGATAGCTACAACTACCGTATACTGGTCGCTTCCAACTTTTACGTTTGTATGGTTTTTATCCGCAACCATTTCCGGTGTTTTTTTGAGTATATAGACAGGTTTTCCCCTGAATTCTACAGTTCTAATCTCTCCGGCCTGCATAGACGATACGTCTACTTTTGTTACACCGGCAGCAACAACGCTAGGAAGTGGATCCCACGTTTTTACCATGCTGTATGCCGCTGCGGCTCCGCCGATGCCAGCAAATGTTCCGAGGGCCGTAAGGATAAAATCCCTCTTTGACTCATCAACAGCCATAAGTTTGCTCCTTGAAAAAATAAAAAATAGCCTATTTGACAAAAAATATAGTCAAATTGTAAAGCCGTTAATTATATCTCAAATTTATAAATTTATAATTTAATATAAGCTGTTTTTGTCCTATTTTTTAAGCAGTTTGACATACATCAAGATCACATCTATAGCGGCTGGCGTGACACCACTTATTTGACTTGCCGCAAACAAAGTAGGCGGCTTCGTTTTTTTGAGTTTTTCCACTATTTCGAAGCTAAGCCCTGGAAGCCCGTCATATACAAACTCGTCAGGAATTTTTACATTTATATAACTATTCATTTTTTCTATTTGTTTTTGTTGTTTTTTAATGTAGTGATAATATTTGCACTCGGTAAGTACGAGCTCTCTCGTCTCTTCATCCATCTCTTTTGTTTGCGGGAGTAACTTTTGAAGCTTGTCCGTATCAAAGCTACTTCTACCAACCAGATTTATATACAAAACCTTATCGCTCACCGGCTGCTCATCTATGCTCTCTAGGAATGCAAGATTTTCTTTTGCCGACGTAAAATACATCTCTTCAAGCTCTAAAAGCAGTTTTGAAACACCCTCTTTCTTTTTCAGCATCTTTGCATACTGCCCTTCAGACACAAGTCCAAAAGCGTGCCCATATCCACTTAGTCTCATATCCGCATTATCCTCCCTGAGAAGTAGCCTGTATTCGGCGCGAGAGGTAAACATACGGTAAGGTTCATTTGTCCCCTTCGTCACCAAATCGTCTATGAGTACACCTATATACCCCTCTTCCCTTCCTATCACGAAAGGCTCTTTGCCTTTGATTTTTAGTACGGCATTTATTCCGGCCATCAATCCTTGTGCCGCCGCCTCTTCATAGCCTGTCGTGCCGTTGATTTGCCCTGCCAGATATAGACCATTTATTTTTTTGCTCTCAAGCGTATGATAAAGTTCCGTTGGCTGAACAAAGTCATATTCAATAGCATATCCATACCTAGTAATCACAGCATTTTCAAGACCTTCTACACTTCTTATCATATCCACCTGCACGTCTATCGGAAGACTGGTTGACATACCATTGATGTAGTACTCGTCCGCTTCTTTGGTTTGTGGCTCGATAAACAGATGATGTCTGTCCTTGTCCGCAAATCTATTGATTTTATCCTCTACGCTAGGACAATATCTCGGCCCTACACCTTGAATTTGCCCTGAAAACAACGGCGCCCTATAGAAATTACTTCTGATAATTTCATGTGTATTTTGATTTGTGTGAGCTATATAGCAAGGGAGTTGATTTGGGGTAAATGTCGCTTTGTCGGTTCTAAAGCTAAAAGGTATCGGCTTTTCGTCCCCACCTTGCATCTCAAGACGTGAAAAATCTATACTTTTTGCGTCTATTCTAGGGCAAGTTCCTGTCTTTAGCCGCCCCACTTCGAGCCCAAGTTCCCTTAGTTTGTCGGAAAGTCCTTTTGCCGCAAATTCGCCAAATCTTCCAGCCTCTTTTTTGAACTCCCCTATATGTATAAGACCATTTAAAAACGTCCCAGTAGTAAGCACTACTGCATCCGCTAAATATCTATTACCAAGCTCCGTTATTACACCGTTTACGACATCGCCCTCTACAACAAGGTCAACAACTAAATCTTGTTTGACTTCCAAATTTTCAGTATTTAGACACACCGTTTTTGCAAAATTGTTGTACTCGTCCATATCTATTTGTGCCCTTGAGCCTCTTACGGCCGGCCCCTTTGTATCATTGAGTATTCTATATTGTATGCCGCTTTTATCGGTTGCTTCGCCCATAAAACCACCCAGCGCATCAACCTCTTTTACCAGATGCCCTTTGGCTAGTCCGCCTATTGCTGGATTGCAGCTTGTAGCCCCTATTCTATCAACTAAAATAGTAAGCATAAGGGTATTTAATCCCATTTTTGCGGATGCGAGGGCCGCTTCTATGCCGGCATGTCCTGCGCCTACAACTATCAAATCATATTTATGAGTCATTTTTTATTCCGTATTAACATTAGATTAATTTAGCTCTATTAAAATGTGATTTTACAGCAGATAGACAAAAAGGAGCAAAAAATGGGAACTTTTCGCGAAAAAAGGAGCGTAAATATTAGAGTTTGGCACTGGCTTAGCGCATTTGCCATGATTGGACTAATGTTTACATACATACTTAGAAAAACGTGGTTTAACTACAAAGACAACGCTCAAATCATTCAGACAAAACTATCGGAAGTCGGACTGATGCTAGCAGACGACAAGGCCAAAGAGATAGCAAAAATCTTTCGTGACAATATGTGGCAATGGCATTACTATCTTGGCTTTTTGTTTATAGCACTTTTACTTTTTAGGCTTTATGCATTTGCATCAAAATCAGATAAATTTCCAGCCTGTAAGGCAAAAGAGTCAGGTAATGCCGAGTTTAAAAGAGTAAAGTATGCTCACGCCGCTTTTTACGTCGTAGCCGTATATATGTCGATTAGCGGTCTTTTGATGTACTTTAGAGAGAGTCTCGGTATAGATAAAGAGAGTTTACATTTTGTAAAAGAACTTCACGAATGGGCATTTTGGTTTTTTGCGCTGTTTATCGTAGGTCATATTGCTGGTGTCATCAAGGCTGAACTTACAAGCGATAAAGGTCTGATTTCGGAGATGTTTAACGGCGGAGACGAAAAATAATAAAACCCCCATAAGGGGGATTATGATTACAGTCTTGACTCGTATCTTCTCATCATGTAGAGTTTTTTTAGAATCTTTTTTCTCGCAGCTATTTTTTCTTTTTTCTTTATCTCGACGTTAGTCTCAAAAAATCTTCTAGCTTTTGATTCAGTAACGATAAGGTTTCTATCGCACTGTTTTTTGAATTTTCTGTACGCTTCTTCGAAGCTTTCATTTTCTCTTAGTATTGTTCCCGGCATTAAAAATCACCGCCCTTTCCGGTCATATTTCACAAGTTTCGGGATGAACTTGCTGACAACAAAGCTGGTATTTTAGCAAGATTTTGTAAAATTCCAGCTAAAACTACGGGACCTATCGAAAATGACTAAAAGCACTAAATTTATATTCGTAACCGGCGGCGTTTTGTCATCACTTGGCAAAGGAATTAGCTCTGCAAGCGTAGGAACACTTCTAAAACACTGTGGCCTCAACGTAACAATCCTCAAAATGGACCCTTATCTCAATGTAGACCCGGGCACAATGAGCCCGCTAGAACACGGTGAAGTATTCGTCACATTCGACGGCGGCGAGACAGACCTTGACCTTGGACATTATGAGAGATTTTTGGACGAAAGCGTATCTCGCAAAAACAACTTCACAGCCGGACAAATCTATAAAACGGTAATTGAAAGAGAAAGAAAAGGCGAATATCTAGGAAAGACGATACAGGTAGTCCCACACATAACTGACGAAATCAAAAAGAGAATAAAAGCGGCTGCAAAAGGCAAAGACGTACTAATAGTAGAAATAGGCGGCACAATAGGCGACATAGAGAGTCAGCCGTTTATGGAGGCGGTACGTCAACTAAAGCATGAACTCAAAAACGATGTTATGAATATTCACGTAACCCCTGTGTTTTATATCAAAGCGGCTGGCGAGCTAAAAACAAAACCGACGCAACACTCAGTACAAGAGCTAAGACGTATCGGCATTAGCCCGCAAATGCTAATGTGCAGAACTGAGCAACCGCTCCCAAAAGAGATAAGAAAAAAAATAGCGCTTTTTTGCGACGTTGAAGCCGAGTCTGTCATAGAGGTCATGGATAGTGAGTCCATCTATCAGGTACCGCTAAACTTTCTTAAAGAGGGTGTCTTAAAAGCAATTTCAAAACATCTTGATCTTGGCGAGCTTGAGCCCGATATGAAAGAGTGGAAAAAGCTTACAAAACGAATTTTGGAACCAAAATACGACGTTACGATAGCTTTTGTCGGCAAATACTTAGATCTCAAAGAATCCTACAAGTCTCTAACGGAGACATTTATACATTGTGGGGCTTGGATAGACGCAAAAATCAATCTAAAATGGGTTGACGCCGAAGCTCTAGAAAACGGCGACGTCAGCGAACTTGACGGATGTGACGGAGTGCTTATACCTGGTGGCTTTGGCTCAAGAGGAGTAGAGGGCAAGATGGTTGCCATCAAATACGCTAGAGAGAACAAAATACCGTTCCTTGGAATATGCCTTGGAATGCAGTTGAGCGTAATAGAATTTGCCAGAAACGTGCTTGGTATAAAAGAAGCAAACTCCGTAGAGTTTGACGCCGAAACGCAAGAGCCGCTGATATACCTGATAGACTCCTTTTTGGACCAAGGCGGCAACAAACAAATCAGAACTCACCAGACTCCGATGGGCGGCACGATGAGACTCGGCGAATACGAGTGCGATACACTAGACGGCTCAAAACTGCAAAAAGCGTATGACGGAGAAAAAAGAATAGTCGAAAGACACAGACACAGATACGAGGCAAACGGCAAGTACAGAAAAGCTCTTGAAGAAGCCGGAATGATAGTGTGCGGCGAGTCAAAAGGACTTGTCGAAGCGGTAGAGCTAAAAGATCACCCTTGGTTCGTGGCGGTTCAGTTCCACCCTGAATTTACTAGCCGTCTTCAAAGTCCAAACAAAATAATTTTGGCGTTTACAAAAGAAGCCAAAAAGCAGAGCGATGCAAACAAAAACTAAAATAGCCGTATTGGCGGTTTTTGCGGCTGCTAACATATACGGCACAGAGGTTACAAATGAGTTTGGAACCTACAAACTCCCCTCTCCGCAAAAAACTTACTCTTCAAAAGAAAAAAGAGACGAGGTCTGTAAAGCTTTTGGCGAAGGATATTCGGTTCCAAGCATAAATGAACTATTCAACGTACCTGACGAGCTAAGAGAGAAAGCGGAAAAATCACTATACGCAAGCTCCACTCAAAATCCGCAAAACGGCGACGAGATATATTATCACTCGTTTGAAAACCGTGATGTAAATATAGTAGCCCAAAAAGAAAATTTATATCTCGTATGTTTCAAAAAAGCGGCAAAAGCTACGGATAAAAAACTGGTATGGAGCAAAGAAGAGCGTAATAGAATGGAATACAAAGAGGCAAAAGCTTTTTGCGAGGCAAAAGGCGAAAGACTGCCTAGCTCAAAGGAACTTTTTGCCTTAGCGCTTGAAAAACTCTCTGACGAAAAAGCATTTGTAGCCAAATACGGGCAGACATACCCAAAATATCACTGGAGCGTCGATGCTAACGACGACTTCTCTAATACCGCAATAGTGGTTGGCTTCATGAGAGCCAGCGTAGCAAGCAGTGCAAAAGACAATAAAAGCTTTGTTAGATGTGTAAAAGATGGAAAGTAGGCCGCTCACAAAACAAGATGTTTTAGCCATACTAAAATCAAGATTTGAAAACGACAATATAACCTCCCTCTCAAAGCTACCGCACCCTCACACAATGCCAAATAGCCATAAGGCGGCGCAAAGGGTTAAACAAGCGATATTAAACAACGAGAGAATAACCATAGTCGGAGACTATGACGTTGACGGCGTAGTAAGTGCGGCGATACTAGAAGAGTTTTTGACCAAACACGGCGCATCGGTGCAGACGATAATCCCTTGCAGGTTTAACGACGGATACGGCCTTGGGACGTCAGTGGTTGAGCGGATAGAGACAAAATTTGTCATCACGGTAGATAATGGCATTGCGGCATTAGAGGCGTCACAAATATGCAAAGAGAGAGGGATAGAGCTGGTCATAATAGACCATCATACTATAGGCGACGAACTCCCGATGGCTCATGCGATAGTTCACCCACGCATAGATGAAGGTTTTGCTTTTGGCGAGATATGTGCTGCGGCTGTTGTATGGTACTTTATGGCGGCTCTCAAGATAGAGCTTGAAAGCTCAGAAAATATGAGAGAGTATCTCGACCTCGTAGCTATCGCAACGATAGCCGATGTAATGCCGTTAAAAGACATTAATAGGGCAATCGTAAAAGCCGGAATAGAGACAATAAAACACTCAAACAGACCATCAATATTGGCCCTAAAACAACGGCTTGCAAAAGAGGAGTTCACATCCACGGACATAGCATACAAGATAAGCCCGAGGCTAAATAGCGCCGGAAGGCTCGTGCTTGCCAAAGAGGCATTTTCATTTTTGAGAGCAAAAAGCGTAGCGGAGGCTTTGGCGCTATTTGACCAGCTAGACTCGTTGAACGAAGAGAGAAAAAAAATAGAAACATTAGTAACGAACGAAGCTATGCAGATGGCAGACAAAGATGCAAAAATAATCGTAGTCGCCAAAGAAGGGTGGCACGAAGGGGTCGTTGGCATAGTGGCTTCACGCCTTGCTCAAGCGCTCAAAAAACCGGCTCTCGTATTTAGCATAGACGGCAACCACGCAAAGGGGAGCGCTAGAAGCGCAATGGATATAAATATCTTCGAAATCATTTTGCAAAACTCATCGTTGCTGACAAGCTTCGGAGGCCACAAAATGGCGGCCGGAGTATCTCTAAATGCCGAAAATATCGATGCTTTCAGAGAGGCGTTAAATAGCTCATACGACAAAACAGAACAAAAAGATAGAGGCTGTCCGAAAGAGTGTCTTGGCGAGATAGACTTTTGTGAAATAGATGAAGAGCTGTTTTGTATTTTGGATGAGTTCGAGCCTTATGGAGAGGCCAATGAAAGGCCTGTTTTTATTGGAAAAAACAAGAGGGTAGCGCAACTAAAAACCATAAGCCAAGAAACCGGCTTTAAGGCTACGCTTGAATGCAATGACAAAAAACTAAAAGCCGTTTGCTTTCGAGCAAACTCGTTTCCAAAAGAGAATGAATATATAAACTTCCGTTTTTCTCTCTTCAAAAACGACTACATGGGCGGCTCTATCGAACTGCTAATCGAGGAGATTGTAGCCTCTTAGTCGTCTCTCGCACTCTCTTGCCAGCGAATGAAGTTTTGCGGGAGAGACGCTATGAGCGGGATGCAATACAAAAGGCTCGTAAGCCCTTATAAACCTATCATACCTGCCGCCTCTATTTTCACTTTTCAGTAGTTTCACCGCAGTTTGCAAATCATCAAGATTGCTTTTTGAACAAAACCACCTATTTTTTGCGCTATATCCAAATTTAAAAAACTGCGAAAAGACTATCCCCTCCCAGTCGTATTTAGTGCCGCATTTTCCAAGCTGATAAGAGTGTAGCGTTCTGGCTATTTCGAGGGGCAATACTATCTGACGCACATCCCATTCATCTTCAATCGGCGTTATTTTTTTTAGCCTCATCACCTTTGTTTTTGGGTCATTGGAACAATAATATCCACCGATAGTCTCTATCTCACTGTGCGACACGGGACTTTTCGTCCAAAAACGGATTATTTTATCGACTGCCGTCCCTTTGCCTTTGTAGAAAATAAGAGAGAGTCTAACGAGTCGCATCGTAAATCTCAAACCTTCCGTCAAAATGCTCCACAACAGCCGTGCAAGACTCCACCCAGTCGCCGCAGTTGAGGTATTCTATCCCGTCAATCTCTTTTATCTCAGGCTCATGAATATGTCCGCACACCACTCCGCAAACTCCTTGCGCCCTAGCATATCGCACAAGCACTTGCTCATAATCGCAGATGTAGCTAACTGCTTTTTTGACATTTTTTTTCATATATTTCGATAGAGACCAGTGTCCCATTCCCATCTTTTTTCTTACAAAATTGAGCGGGCGATTGACCTTAAGTAAGAAAAGATAGCTTTTATCTCCGACGAGCGCTAGCCATTTCTTCGTCATCGTTACGGCGTCAAACATATCCCCGTGCGTCACAAGATAATCTTTCCCGTTGATGCCCTTGTATACCATATCTCGATGAACGCTAATGTGCTCGCCCATAGTAATCGGCAAAAAATTTTCCAAAAAATCGTCGTGATTGCCTAAAATGTAGTAGATTTTTGTCCCTTTTCTGGCTTTTCTAAGAAGTTTTTGAAGGACATCGGAGTGACTTTGTTTCCATCTAAAAGAGCGTCTTAGCTCCCAACCGTCAATGATGTCGCCGACCAAAAAAAGATTTTCGCACTCTACGTCACGGATAAAATCGAGAAGCCTCTCGGCTTGACAGTCGTTAGTTCCCAAATGCACGTCGGAGATAAAAACAGATTTGTAGTTCATGTGGACGATTGTAAATCAAAAATATGACGGTTTTTAGACAGGAATAAATATTGCTATTTAAAAATCGTTACTGTAATATTTGGATGTTTTACACACGAGGAGCCTAGGCAATGAGTGAATGCGAAATCAGCTACAAAACCACAAACGCTTTCCTTCAAATCTTCAAAAACGACACAAAAATCCTAAAAATACCGCTCAATGAATACAACGGCGTGAAAAAAGTATCGCTGGACAACGAGACTGTAGAGGTGACTTTTGGGGATTCCAAAAAAAGGGTATATTCGCTCACAAGCGGGCTTTTGATGTATGAAGCGGGGACAAATCTCTGCAAAGCCTCAAAAGACGATAAAAAGTTGAGAAAACAGCGGTATCTAAGCCGCCTAGCAAACGACCAAAAGGCCTCTTAAGCCTCCGGTCGCAACCTTCTAAATCCACAATCAAAAACAAAAAATCACACAACAAACAACCGTTTGCTATGCACTAATCTTTCTGCTTCTTTTTATCTCTTTAGTTATTAATTTATTAGTATAATATTTATACTTTTTGTTCATATCGTCTATCATTTCCATATATTCTAGTAAAAGCACGTATCTATAAGGTACTACGCTACTTTTCCACTTTTTGGCAGTGATAGCCGCTATTCCTATAGTCCGGCAGAACGATTCAAGGTTATAATCTATGAGATACAAGCGTTCTTTGAAAGTTTTATAATCCATCGATAACCCGGTTTTTGTTTCCATAGAGCCTCCTAATTAGATTTATATATAGTATATTTTTTATACTTAATTTTTTCTTTCTGGCTAACTTAATAATTTTTTGGCGAAAATTGAAAGAAAAATACGGTGGAGCGCAGATGAAGCTAGAAGGTCTATATGCCATAACCGATGAGAAGCTAACGCCGTACAAGCACATACAAGAGTACATCGCCTCCGCAATAAAGGGCGGAGCGGCAATAGTCCAACTAAGGGACAAAACCAAAAGCGATGAAGAGCTATACGGTGTCGCAAAAAAAATAAAAAAGATATGCAAAAAAAATAAAGTCATCTTTGTCTTGGACGACAGGGTCGTACTAGCAAAAGCTCTCAACGCAGACGGGGTACATATAGGCGGCGATGACACTCCTATTGAGTTAGCTAGAGAGATATTGGGATCAAAAAAAATAATCGGGGTGTCTTGCTATGGCGACATAGATAGAGCCAAAGAAGCGGTAAAAAAAGGTGCGGACTACGTGGCGTTTGGCTCATTCTTTCCGTCAAAGACAAAGCCTCATGCAAAAGTAGTCGATAAGTCCATACTGATTGAGGCGAAAAGGCTCGGTGTTCCCGTGTGCGCGATAGGCGGCATAGAGCTATCAAACGCAAAAGAGTTGATAAATTGCGGTGCGGATATGCTGGCGGTCATCAACTCACTCTGGAGTAAAAACGTGAAAAAAAATGCCCTCGCATACAAAGATATGTTTTAAACAATGCCAAGCATAACAACATCTGCGATAAAGCGCCAAAAAGAAGCACTCCATGCGGTAGTAAAAGCTAGCGGACATCTTTTTAACAAAGAAGATATTAGAAGCGCACTAGAGAGTGTCGCAAAAACGGTCGGCAAAAAATTTGACGCAGATAAATGTATGATATATGGCAAAGGCTTGACGCAAGGGTATATAGAAGACAGAATGCTTCAATTAGCATCTTTTAGCGCCGAGGATAGCCACATAACGGCTCAGGATTATGATTGCTACGAGTTTGTTAACTGCAAAGAGTGCCTAAGGCCTATTATGCAAGATTTGATAGATTTTGGTTTTTTTGAATCAGATAGTACTCTAACACCAAACCTAGCCGCTCTGCAATGTCAAGGCGTAGACCACTTCCTAATTTATCCACTTTTTATAAAAGAGAATCTATGGGGACTGCTTACGCTAGGCTACGCAAAAGATAAAAAACATCCAAATAAATGGAGTAAAAAAGCGCTTGAGATAATCGCAAAAAATATATCTTCAGCTGTCGATAAATTTTTTGTTGCAAAACAGCTAGACGACATCAAGCTAGAGCTTTTGTGCATCAATCAAAACCTAGAAGCGGCGGCGGCGAAAGCGATAGAGGATAAGCTAAAAATAGAGCAGGAAAACCTGCAAAAAGAAAGAGAGCTCTTCAAAGTAAAAGAGAAATACCATCTCCTCCAGCAAGACGACGCATACCGCAAACAGATAAAAATCCTAAAAGACGACTTGTCGCACAAGGTCGAGGCCGGTTTTTTGTTTGAGACGCTGTATAAACCCATAGATATACTAAGCGGCGACATATACGGGCTCGTCAAGGTATCTGACACAAAAGCTTTTATATACATCATAGACGCAATGGGAAAGGGGCTCAGCGCATCAGTAACAGCAGTAATATCAGCCTCATTTATAAACGACTACGTTGGAAAAGCCAAAGCAAACGACTCTTTTGAGTTCACGGGTACGGTAAAAGAGTATCAATCTTTCATCCAAAAACAAATAAACGAAGACGAGATAGTGTCCGCCATGTTTGTCCTTATGGACGAGGATAATGACGCTTTAGAGATAGCCAATTTCTCCATGCCAGAGATAACCTATGTACAAAACGGCAAATTAAAAACAATAAGAGCTAACAATCACCCGATAACGTCATATTTTTGCGGCGTGCACGTAGACAAAATACCGCTCAAAGAGATACAAAAAATACTAATATCATCCGACGGCCTAAGAGATATTAGACTAAGTGACGGCGGAGTCTATAAAGACGTAGTAAACAGCGATTTTGCGGCCAGCAACACAAAAAATATTTTTCTAAAAAGACTTTTCTCAAAAGCGTTAAATCCAGAAGACGACTTAACGCTAATTTTTATCTCAAGATACAAACCAAAAATGCTTGCAAAGCAGACATTTTCTATTGCCCCGACGATAGCAGATATGACGGAATTTGTGGATACGAGCTCGAGCAAAGCCATCAAAAAATATTTTGACGGAAAAAATCTAATACAGCTTGAATGCGCCATCAACGAGATGCTCATGAATGCAATAGAGCATGGGGTGCTTGGGATTACGTCTCAGCAAAAAAACGCTCTTGTGGAGCTGTACATCTATGAAGAGTTCTTAGAGGACGCATTAAGCAAACTAAAAGTTACTGATGAGAACAAAATAACCATTTGTTTTGAGGAAATTTTGATAAACGAGGCTAAAGCGGTTATAATAAGAATATCTGATAATGGGCGTGGGTTTGATGTCTCTACAACGCTTAAGGCGCTGTCGTTCGACAAGAATATACGCTTTAACGGCAGAGGCATTTTGATGAGCGACAACATCCTAGACGCTCTGTTTTACAATGAAAAAGGCAATGAAGCCTATATGATTAAATTTATAGAGGAGTAGAGTCGTGGAGCTTTCGATAGAACAGATAAGGGATACTTTGAAACTTACGATAGGCGGCGAGAGCCTATCGATGCAAAATGCAATGGACTTCAAAAAACAGCTTGCGGCCATGGTCTCGAAAAATATGCCGTCAAAAATCTCTGTGTTAATACAAGATGCCTATGCACTTCCATCCGCAATAATAGGGGCTCTACTACGATACAAAGAGATAGAAAAAATAGAGATAGAGCTGCTGGCAAAAAAAGCTGAGCTTGTCGACTCACTATCCGGACTATCACTCGCAGAAATCCTTAACGCAAGATCTTACTAAAGAGGTTCAAATGAACGCAAAAATAGTCAAAGTGCAATTTGCGGCCATGGGGGCGGTCGGAGTGATTTTTGCCATTTATGCGGCAACACAGGCGCAAAACCTTATCCCCGTATCTATCCTAGCCGCCTTGTTTTTCATAGGGCTAGCATTGTTTGGCATGCTAAACTCCTCGCCAAGCTCCAAACTAACAACGGATGCCCTAAGAGTTTGCAATGCGGTATCGGACGGGTTTTTGGAAGATAGAATCACCAATATCAAAGACAAAGGACAGATGGGTCAGCTATGTTGGAGTATCAACAATATGCTAGACCAACTCGAAGCTTTCATGAGGGAGGTTGATACGGCCGTAGAATACGCCAACAACTCAAAATTCTTTAGGCCTGCGCTTTCAAAAGGGCTAAAAGGGCTTTTTGCAACCAACATGGAAGATATAAACAAAGTCATAGGCTCAATGAAGGAAAACCACGAATTTCACAAAAGAAACGCCCTGATTAGCTCACTTTCAAAACTAAGCTCAAACAGCCTCAACAAAAATCTATCAGGAATGCAAGACGACCTCAGCAGAAATACGAGCATGATACAGGGTATCTCGAAAGACGCCGACGGGATAAGCACAGAGTCGAGTGTAGGGATGGAAAATATCAAAACAATAACGAACGATATGGGTCAGTTAATACAATCCGTATCAAAAACCGACGAAGCAATCAACAACTTCTCGCATAGAATCGGAGAGGTATCAAACGTCGTGGGTATCATCAAAGATATTGCGGAACAAACCAATCTACTGGCTCTAAATGCGGCGATAGAGGCGGCAAGAGCCGGTGAGCACGGCAGAGGTTTTGCCGTCGTGGCTGACGAAGTACGAAAACTAGCAGAAAAAACGCAAAAAGCAACATCTGAAATCACATCAAGTATCGCCGTCATCAAACAAGAGATGTCAGACATCATAGATGACTCAAACACGATAGCCGAACTATCAGATGCATCAAATAATAAAGTAATGTCATTTGTCGAAATCTTCTCAAAAATAAAAGAGGAGTCCGGCCGTCTGTCAATGTCTTCAAAGATTATGGAGAAGCAAATATTTATGGCTCTGGCGAAAATAGAGCATATCATCTTCAAATATGACACTTACGGCTTCATAATACAAGGCAACATAAACAAAGAGATACCGTCAGATACACAGTGCAAACTAGGTATCAGAATAGCAGACAAACAAGACGTCTCAGCAGAGCTGAGGGAAAATCACAAACTTCTACACGAAAGCATAGTCCACGCTCTTGACTGCATAAAAGAAGATGGCTATTACAACAAATCAGAAAGCATTTACGAATACTATGTCGATATGGAAACATACTGCGATAAAATGTTTGCCGCAATGGACAAATCACTCACCGCCTAGCTACCAAAAGACCGCGTCTATGGCGGTCCCTCTTTTACAATAATATTATTTTTTGTTCACACATTCTTTATATTTAAGCCTTATAATACATCACTATAAAAATTATAATTGAGATTAGTGATATGAAAAAGCAGATTTTTTTACTTTCAATACTTGTATCATTGGCTTTTGGTTTTAAAGACGTTGAGAGCGATGAAGTTTCTATGATGGCAGCTTCGCAGGACGTAGTCGTTGTGGACGTAAGGACAAAAGAGGAGTGGATCGAGAGCGGAGTAATCCAAAACTCCATACTCATAACTTATTTTGACGCTCAAGCTAGGCCGCTAAAAGATGACTTCATCAAAAAACTGCAAGGATACACAAAAGGCGACAAAACAAAACCCGTACTACTTGTTTGCAGAACAGGCTTTAGAAGCAAGCTGGTATCCGGAATTCTCGAGCGAGAAGGGTATAAAAACGTATATAACTACAAATACGGAATGGTTAACTGGCTTTCAGAGAGAAGAGCCACCGTAAAACCAAAAATATAGTATTTGTTAACTAAGGGCTATTAGGGAGACTGCCATAACGGCCATTCCGGCCGTGACGCCCAGTATCGCTAAATGCTCATTTCCATACACACTACTTGCCGGTAACAACTCGTCTAGGCATACGTACACCATGATTCCGGCTACGCCAGCCATACAAACACCTATAAAACTCCCGCCGACAAGCATCGCCGACAAAATGAAAAAACCGATAAGTCCGCCAAGTGGCTCAGCAAAACCAGAAGCAAAAGAAAGCCAAAATGCCTTCGAGCGGCTCTTTGTGGCCATATAAATTGGGAGTGCGACCGCAATACCCTCTGGGATATTGTGTATCGCTATTGCTGTTGCCACCACAATACCCGCATTAGGCTCAGACAAAGCAAACAAAAAAGTCGCAAACCCCTCAGGAAAATTGTGAATAGATATGGCAACTGCGGTGAAAATCCCTGTTTTTTTGAGAAAGGCCGCATTTTTGGCATCTATCGCCCTATTGTCGTGCAATTCATGTGGATTTATCTCGTTTGGCACGAGCTTGTCAATAAGGGCACTTATCCCTATTCCCACGAAAAATGCAAAAACCCCCAATATCTGAGCCTCTTTGTGAGAAGAGCTTTTGGCAAGCTCGATTATTGCAGACGGAAGTATCTCCATAAAAGATACATACAGCATTACGCCTGCCGAAAAGCCAAGCCCGATGGACAAAAATACTTTCGATGGATTTTTAATCGTAAGAATAATGAGAGCCCCTAAGCCAGTGGAGAGACCGGCTAGAAGCGTAAGAGAAAATGCCCACAAGAGCTCTGCATTGGTGAACATTTATATAGCTATATACCTAGGCTTTCTCTTTTGAAGTACTCTTTTGGAACTTTGCAAAGAGGGCACGCACCTGGTGCTTTTTTACCCCTATGGATGTGTCCGCATACTTCGCAAACCCAAATTTCTTCGTTCTCATCAGAGAAAAAGCCATCTTCTTTCATTGCATCTTGAAGCGCTTTATATTCTCTTTCATGTTCAACTTCTACTTTTGCGATAGCGTTAAATAGACGTGCTAGCTCTTTGTGTCCCTCGGCTTCAGCAATAGCGGCAAATTCAGGATACATAGTCGTATGCTCGTAGTTTTCCCCAGCCATTGCGCTATCAAGATTTTTTAGAGTTATCTCTGTTTCAGCTCCGTCAACTAGCTTATGATACGCTTTGAATTCAGCTCTTGCATGCCATTTTTCATTCTCGGCAGCCTCTCTAAAATGTCTTGCGACAGCGTGCCAACCCTCCTCTTCGGCTATATCAGCAAAAAGGTCATATTTGTTTCTCGCTTGAGATTCACCGGCAAAAGCTTTCATAAGGTTTACGGCTGTCAAATCTTTTGTAATGCACTCCATAGGCTCACCGCAACATACTAGCTTGCCGCCGCCAACGTTTTGCACCTCTACCTCATTGCCGCATTTATTACATTTGTATGATTCGTATTTTCTCATTGCTTCCCCTTTAATTAATTGAAGTTTTACGTGCGTTTGCACACCTTTTGCATATTCCATATATATTCACCGCAACAAACGATGGTTCAAAAGAAGAACACTTTGCACTCTCTTTCATAGCTGCCAAAACACCGCTTTCTATATTCTCATCCTCGACACAGCCGCAAACCTTGCAGACTAGATGGGCGTGCGTATACTTTGTTATCTCGTAAACATTTTTTTGGTTATTGAGCGCCACTTTTGATATAACCCCTTCGTTTGATAGTTGTTCTAGATTTAGATATATAGTATTTAGGGATATATTTGGAGAGACCTCCTTCATCTTATCTCTCAAATTGTCCAAATCTATATGTCCGTGCTCCTCTATCGTTTTGAGCATTACCGCCCGTTGCTCGGTGGCCTTTAGCCCCTTTTGTTTTAGTAGTGTCTTAAAAGTTTCCATGAGCGAAATTATATCACAAAAAATTTTTAGATAGTAAAAATTCCTAAAATAAATTATCTTTAAAAAATAAAGTTCCATTTTTTACAAATAGGGAATATTTTTTTAACGGTTTAGTTTTATGATATGCTAAATTTCCAAATATAGGGTAACGGCTATGGATAAAATAACAAAGTCCGCACTTGTTTTATGCGTTTTGATTTCGGCGGATTTTGCGGCTACCGATAGTGATTTCTTTGATAAAAACGATGCAAGAAAAAGTAGTTTTGAGAAAAAACTATATTATGGTCTCGAAAAAACAGAGGGGCTAACGCCACAACAAAAAGAGTCCATAAATCAAGTATTGAAGGAATTTCAAGCCCAAAAAGACAAACAAAGCGCCCAAAATGTAAAAAAATTCCAATCAGACGATATAAGGCAAGAATCAATTAGAGCCATAGCCGCCGAGAGCAGCAAATCCGATACGAATGCCAAAGCTTCACTGCTAAGCGGCATTCACAAAGTCCTGACACCCAAGCAACGAGAGCAGTTCATAAAAAAATTCCAAGGAATGATAGATTGAGCAAAATATTACTTATTGAAGATGACAAAGAGATAGGCGAACTCCTGAGCGAGCATCTTAGCGGCTACGGTATGACTGTTGTGTGCGCCGAAAAACCATCGGATGCTTTTGACGCATTAAAAAGTGGTGATTTCGACCTTGTAGTACTAGACCTTATGCTCCCAGAGATGAATGGGTTTGAGGTGTGCAAAAAAATAAAAGCCGAGTATGACCTACCGATAATCATCTCCTCGGCAAGAGGCAATACGAGCGATAAAGTTCTAGGCTTAGACCTAGGCGCAGACGATTACCTAACAAAAGGGTATGAGCCTATTGAACTTGTAAAAAGAATAGAAGCCGTATTAAGACGCTACAAAAAAGCTGAAAAGGAAGGCGTGGCTGAATTTACCGTCGATGAGCGTGCCATGACTATCAAATTCAGAGGTGAGTCGCTGGCCCTGACAAACTCAGAGTACGAGCTTATGAGACTATTTTTGAACTCGAAAGGCAAGGCGTTAAACAGAGATGATATAGCAAATGCAATAGAGTTTTTGAACTGGGATTCTACAAGCAGAAACGTTGACGTACTGGTAAGCAAGCTAAGAGCAAAACTAGGCGACGACCCGAAAAATCCAAAATACATCAAGTCGGTATGGGGACACGGCTATAAATTTATAGGCCAATGAACCAAAACTCACTTTTTGCCAAAGTCACATTGCTGTTTTTGACGGCAATATTTTTTCTCTCATTCATAGCCTACGACGTTATCAAGCAAAACGCCGTACGGCTGGAGACCCTCACCACAAAACGCTACATACAGCTAGCCTCGGCAATCAAAAAAAATATACTTGAAGAAGACATTGAGGAGCTGGAAAGGGAGCTAAAAAGCAATTCTTTGGAGCTACTTTGCCTTTCAGAGCAATGCGACGTCAATCTCACCTCCATGCAGCTCGTAGGCGCAGTAACTAGAAACTTCGACACCGTAGAAATATACAAAGACGATGAAAGCCACACATTCATACGCATCGGCGTATTGGGTCGTCAGCTAGTCATCAAGGATAATCTTCTAAGACAAGGATTTTTTGAAAGACACGGAGTATTGCTCCTATTTACGGGAGCTATAGTCTCAAACGTCCTTTTGTATCTTGTCGTTATGAATCTTTTTTCGCCGATTAGAAGACTCAAAGCAAAGATGGAGGAATTTGGGCAAGGGGACTTATCGGCCAGAGCAAGGGTTGGCGACGAGGGAGAGATAGGGGAGCTTGCCACGCAGTTTAACTCCGTAGCCGACAAGATGGAGAGGCTACTAAAAGACAAAGAGGAACTGCTGGCCGACAAAGAGGAGCTGCTGGCGAATATAAGCCACGAACTTCGCACCCCTATTATGAAAATCAAACTAGCGCTTGGGTTTGTGGAGGCTAGCAAATACAAAGATAGTATCCAAAGAGCCATAGAGTCGATGGACAGTCTAACGACGATGCTGCTCCAAAACGAGGAGATGAGCTTTTCAACCCTCAAAATAGAAAGTCAAAGCGTGGTAGAGCTTTATAAAAAAACGGTTGCTTCTATGGCCGACAACGCCGAATGTGTAGATGTCGGAAGCGAAGATTTTGAAATTGCGGTGGATACGAGATACTTCACAATGGCACTAAAAAATCTACTTGAAAACGCAATCAAATACTCGCCCGATAAAACAGCTATGTTTGAGGCAAAAGACGGTGTGGTATCAGTGCTAAACAAAGGCGAAAAACTCCAAAAAGATATATCCTACTATCTTGGCGCATTCACAAAAGGCGATGAGGCGAGACTATCGGGCGGATACGGGCTTGGATTGTCAATAGTCTCAAAAATCGTCAGAAAACATGGCCTAGAGCTTGACTACTCATATGACGAAGAGTTTGGATTAAACCGCTTTTTTATAGACTTTAACAAAAAGAACGCTTGATGGAAACAATAGCAACAGAGATTGGAGCACTACTTTTCGTGGGGCTATGCCTGTATCTATTTGTCAGATTTGTCGAGCTTCGCAAAAAAAGGGATAGCGGTGAGTAAAAAAATAGTGCTGGCGACCTCTAATAAGGGCAAAGTCGTAGAAATTAAAAATATGATGGACGGCTACGAGGTCATAAACTACACAGACATTATTCCGGCTTTTCACATAGAAGAAGATGGCGAAACCTTCAAGGATAATGCAATCATCAAGGCAAAAGCAGTGTTTGAGGCGCTAAATGACAATGAGGCAATAGTGCTCTCAGACGATAGCGGAATATGCGTAGACGTGCTAGACGGCGCACCGGGAATATACAGCGCTAGATATGCCGGCATCGGCGCAAGTGACAAAGACAACCTAGAAAAGCTTGTCACCTCTATCAAAGAAGCCGGTTTTGAAAGCTCACCCGCACATTATACGGCGGCGATAGCCATAGCCACAAAAGACGGTGTATTTACGGTACACGGTCATATGTATGGCACGGCCATCACTACACCTAGGGGCGACAAAGGATTTGGTTACGACCCGATGTTCATCCCTGAGGGCTTTGAGAATACGCTGGGTGAACTAGACGATGATATAAAAAACAAGATTTCACATAGAGGTAGGGCACTGGAGCTTGCCAAAATGCTCATAGGCACACTACCTTGAATATTCTCATCATATCCACGGGCGGCACAATAAACAAGCTTTATAATGAGTTAACAGGTGAACTAGAAATAGGCCAGAGTGTCGCTGAGAATATCTACTCATTAGCAAGAGGAAACCTGAGCGTAAAAGAGATTTCCATTATCGGCAAAGACTCTCTTGATATGACGGACGAGGACAGAGTGCTACTTGCCGACACCGTAAAAGAGGCGGATGAGGAGAGTGTCATAATCCTGCACGGTACCGATACGATGGGCAAGTCCGCCAAAGTTTTGAGTGAAAGCGTCAAAGATAAAAAAGTCGTATTTGTCGGAGCGATGAAGCCTTACTCAATAGAAAAAGATGAAGCGATATTTAACTTTGCGTGCGCAGTCGGTTTTCTGAGGGCTAAACCACAAAACGGCATATATATCTCGATGCACTCGCTTGTCCTACCACACGAACAAATATACAAAGACAAAAGTGTCGGCATTTTCAAACCCCTTAAATAATACTTAATTTAATTAATTTTTAAGCTTATCTACATTACAATTCCGGCTCACTTATAAAAAAGGACGCTTTATGAAAACCACTCACATGGTAAATTCTAGCGAAGTCAAAAGAGATTGGATACTAATCGACGCTTCTTCTAAACCTTTCGGTAGAATAGTAACTGAAATAGCTACTATCCTTAGAGGCAAACACAAGCCGTCATTTACTCCAAATGTCGATTGCGGCGACTATGTAGTCGTTATAAACGCTAAAGATGTTATCTTCACAGGTACAAACAAAAAAGAACAAAAAGTTTATCACAGACATACAGGATACTTTGGTGGCGTAAAAAGCGAAAAGCTTGGCGAACTAATGGAAAAAAACCCTGAAAAACTATTTAAACTTGCGACAAGAGGCATGCTTCCAAAGACTACTCTTGGTAGAGCGATGCTAAAAAAACTAAAAGTGTACGAAGGTGCAGAGCATCCTCATACAGCACAACTAAAGGCTAACTAATGGCGAAAAAAATTATTTACGCTACAGGCAAAAGAAAAACTGCTATTGCTAGAGTATGGCTTACTCCAGGAACAGGTAAAATCGAGATAAACGGCAAAGACCTTGACGGTTGGCTAGGTGGTCTTGAAGTGCTTAAAATGAAAGTTACTCAACCAATAGTAGCTACAAAACAAACTACAAGCGTGGACATCAAAGCTACAACTCTTGGCGGTGGTATAGCTGGTCAAGCAGAAGCTCTTAGACACGGTATATCAAAAGCTCTTTGTGTATTTGAACCTACATTTAGAGAAACTATCAAACCTCTTGGTCTTCTTACTCGTGACTCAAGAGTTGTTGAGAGAAAAAAATACGGAAAAAGAAAAGCGAGAAGAAGCCCGCAGTTCTCAAAAAGATAATCTTTTATCTATTTTCCTTGCTTTCACATCGGGGCTTTCGCCCCGTTTTTTATCTCCTACCCCTTATCTTTCGTGGAAAGCTTCAGAGAAAGTCTTTATCAAAGGCTTTAGTATAAATCCAAGAACACTTCTTTCATCAGTTTTTATCTCAACAGTTCCCGTAGCCCCAGGCTCTAATTTTATATTTTTGCTATTTTTGGCGAGAGAGTTTTTGTCTATTTTGATTTGTATCCGAAAATACGGCTTATCCCCTTGCGACGTTTTTTCTATCAAAGAATCGGGGCTTATGTAGCTTACCATTCCCTTGAAAGTACCGTATATAGAATAGTCATAAGCGTCAAGCTTGATAGACGTTTTATCTCCTATCTTGACAAAAGACAGCTCAGATGGATTTAGCTTTGCCTCAAAAATCAGCTCATCCCCCAAAGGAACAAGCTCCATTACCGTATCCCCGGCTCTTACTCTGGCTCCACTAGTCGTAACGACTATATTTTTGACTATTCCATCCATTGGAGCGCGTATCTCTGTCCGCTCAAGCGTCACGCTCCTATCGGCCAGCTCTTGCTCTTTAGTTGCCAGCTCTTCTTCCGCTTTTGTCATCTCGGCTTGGGCGTCTTGAAAGTATTTATTTTTTGCTTTTGATATTTGCCCGTTTATCTCCGATATCTGCCTCTTGAGTTTGATAATATCGCTTTTCCCTATATCGCCATACGCCAGTAGGGGCTCGCTAATTGATAGCTCCTGTTTTGCCAGTCTTAGATTTTCATCAAGAGCCGACACCTCTTCTTTCAATGCCTTTTGTCTTCTCTCAAAAAGCTGTTTTTGGTTTGAAACAAACTCTGGATACTGTGCAAGCTCTGAGCCAAATTCAGGCTGTTTGCCATACACCTCTGCTCTTAGCCTGACCAAAGCGGCTTTGAGTGCGGCGACTTTCGATAGAGAGTCCTTGTAGGCGGCGTCGGCTTGAGACTTTACTAGCGACGCTAACAGCTCCCCTTTTGATACTCTAGTACCCTCCTGCTTGTGTACTTTTTCAACGACGCCATCGTTTGCACTTTGGATTATCTGCGTTCTGCTTTGGGCTATTATCTGCCCCGAAGCTCTTGATAGCTGGTCTAAATTTGCGACGGAGGCCCAAAGTATCAATATGCAAAAGGCCAGTAGCGAAACTATCGGAATTAGATATATTTTTTTACTTTTAGCATGTATCAAAAAATTTTTCATTTTAACCTCTCTATTTTCTAGTTAGTCTGTTGACGATTTCGTCTTTTGCCCCATCCGTTACAATTGCCCCGTTAGCAACTACCATAATTCTTGAGGCGATATTTAACACCTGCTGTTTGTGTGTAGCGATGACAAGGATACTGTCACTCTCAAGTTCCCCCATAATCGCGCAAAGCACCATGTTTTCCGTAGCATCATCCATCCCAGATGTAGGCTCGTCCAGTATCCATATTTTCGGTTTTTGGACAAAAAGTCTGGTGATGGCTATGAGTTGTTTTTGACCACCGGATACGTTGTTCCCGCTTTCCGAAATATTTGTATCAAGACCTAGCGGGAGTGTTTTTATGATGTGGATTAGCCCTGATTTTGAACAAGCCTCTATAATCTCTTTGTCATCCACAAAAGTGCACCCTAGAGCGATGTTGTCACGGATGGTTCCAGATATGAGCTTGGTATCTTGGGGCATATAGCCGATCACTTTTCCAATTGCATCTTTTGCTATATGTTGTGTTTGCAGTCCGCCTACCAATAATTCGCCGTTTGAGGGCTTCATAAGCCCTGATAAAATCTTTAGCATTACACTCTTGCCGGAGCCGATAGAGCCTAGTACTGCTACTTTTTCGCCATGACCTATACTTAGTTTCTTTGCCTCAAATACCGTTTTTTCGCCATATTTGAACTCTATATTCCGACACCTGAGATCGTGCGTATGAAAAAGCGGGTCGAGAGGCCTGTCTATATCGTGGTTGTCTTGTTTTAGCGAGTATACTTTTTGTATATCTTCCAAAGCCGTTTTTGCCTTTCCTATTTGCAGTATAAGCCCCGGAAGCATAGTAACAGGCTGGAGCATTCTACCGGAAAGTATCGTGCAAGCGATGAGGCTACCGACAGTCATGGTCGTACTCATTGTGATTGCGTATGCACCTACCGCCACTATGCAGATGTAGCTTGCCTGCTGTAAAAATGTAGAGATATGAGAGGATAGCTCTGTGTAGTGTTTGATTTTTATGTCGTTTACTATAGCCTCTTTTGTCAACATATTCCACTTGTTCAAAAAACTCCACTCAGCACTTGTCGCCTTGATAGTCTCTATCTTATCTATCGTCTCAACAAGCAGTCCTGTTTTTTGATTTGAAGCATCTGTCGTTTTTCTGATAAGCGAGTCGGTTTTGTTTTTAAAAAAGATTCCAGACAAAAAGGATACAACAAAAAAAATCGCCACGACCGCACCCATCGCCAAATTGCCGATTGCTATGACGGTTATAAAAAACAAAATCGCAAAAGGAATATCAACCAATATATAAACTGAGGCAGAGGTGATAAGTGAGCGGATAGACGTATAGCTTTGGAGTTGTCCAGATAGCGTTCCAACGCTTTTTGGAAATGCATCCATTCTGATATTCAAAACTCTTGAATATATATCGCGAGAGCAAAACGAATCTATATGCACCACCGCATCGTCCATTATTTTTGAACGCACCTATACTGCCACCAAAAATCAATACACAAAAAAAGTAATTTATCTTCATAAATGCTAGACTTAAAAACTGTATTTTTGGAGAAAAATATCATGAGCAAAAAGAAAAAAACATACACCGCCGAATATAA
>JAYSBP010000004.1:0-151097 GCA_041915365.1 Campylobacterales bacterium
CAAGATGTAGCCGTAGATGGAACAATAGAAGAAGTAGCGGACCTTGAAGAGATGAACGGTACTCTTGTGTATGTTTCTATGCCCGTGGGGCAGTTTAACGCATACACAGCCAAATGCTCACAACTAAGAGAGATGGCGAATACTTTGTATGTTGGTAAAGGGGCAGCAGAGGCTACTTCACTTCAAAATGGAGATAAAGTCAACCTCAAAAACAGTGCATATGAGGTAAAAATAGACACCAAAATATCATCAAATATTGTTTTGGCACCGGCATACGAACCAAACAACCCTGGATTTGAAACCATCAAAAATGGGTACAAATTTAGACCAACCGAGATCACCAAGGGGTAATAATGGAAACTTACATAATTGAAACGATAGTCAAAATAATTACCGTCGTAGCAGTATTTTCCGCACTAGCTGGCTTTGCCACTTATGTAGAGAGGAAAGTACTTGCGTTTATGCAAAGAAGGCTTGGGCCTATGCACGTCGGCCCTTACGGCTTGCTACAAATAGCGGCGGACGGCATAAAGCTGTTTACCAAAGAGGATATCATCCCTCAAAATGCCATCAAACCTATATTTATTATAGCCCCTGTAATAACTGCGGCAACAGCCTTTATAGCAATGGCGGCGATTCCGTTCTTACCAGAATTTGAGCTTTTTGGACATACGGTAAGACCCATCATCTCTGATGTTAATATCGGTATATTGTTTGTCTTGTCCGTTATGGCTGCTGGTATGTATGGCCCACTTTTGGCAGGCGTATCATCAAGGAGTAAATGGGCACTCCTAGGTGGCGCCAGAACAGTTATTCAAATGCTAAGCTTTGAGGTTGTGTCTGGCTTTGCGTTGTTAGCCCCCCTTATGATGATTGGCTCTCTTTCTCTTGTAGACATCAACAACTACCAATCAGGCGGCGTTTCAAGTTGGCTAATATGGTATCAACCGGTTGCGTTTGTACTTTTTGCTATTGCCGGATACGCAGAGACCAATAGAACGCCTTTCGACCTTCTCGAGCATGAAGCCGAAATCGTATCAGGTTACGCCACAGAGTACTCCGGTATGAGATGGGGTATGTTTTTTATTGGTGAATATGCCAACATGTTCACGGTTGCATTCTTGGTGTCTATCGTATTTTTTGGCGGCTTCAACCCTATGTGGTTCATCCCTGGTGGAATAGCGGTAATACTTAAAGCGTCGTTTTTTATATTCTTGTTTTTATGGGCTAGGGCAGCTTGGCCACACGTTAGACCGGATCAACTTATGTGGCTATGCTGGAAAGTGCTTATGCCACTTGCGGTTGTAAACATACTGGTTACCGGTTTATTTATTCTGATTTAAGGGTTTGTGATGGGTTATAAAATTATAGAAGTAGAACAATACCCTACCAAGCCTCTCGCTAGGTTTGCGCGGGTAGTCAAACGCTCTCTCAAAATAGAGCTATTCGTCGGTCTTTGGATAGTCCTAAAAGAGATGATTAAATTTGACATCCACACCGTACAGTATCCAAAAGAGAAACTCCCTATAGGTCCTAGATATAGAGCGGTACATGAGCTTCTTAGGTTGCTAGAAAGCGGCAACGAAAGATGTATCGGTTGCGGACTTTGCGAGAAAATCTGTATATCTAAATGTATCAGAATGGACACTTTCCAAGATGAAAACGGCAGAAAAGCTATAGGCGAATACACGATAAATCTCGGCAGATGTATATTTTGCGGATATTGCGCCGACGTGTGCCCAGAACTTGCTATCGTACACGGCCCAAGATATGAAAATGCTGGCGAACAGAGAGCGCACTTCGTTATGAAAGACGATATGTTAACCCCTATCGACTTCCTCAAAGCCGGAAAACAAAAAGAGTTTGAAGGTTTTGGCGCCATTAGCGCAGACGCCGACAAAAATATCAAACAAACGCCTCTAGCGTACTAAGAAGGATAGGAATGTTTGAACAAATAGCTTTTTATACGTTTGCAGGCCTTACGGCAGCAATGTTTTTAATAACTGTCACGAGCAAAAATATATTGTATTCCATGACTGCTCTTGCGGCAGGTATGATATTTATCTCCGGCTTTTTCTTTATTTTGGATGCGGACTTTTTGGGCGTGGTTCAAATAGTTGTTTACGCTGGCGCCGTGATGGCCCTATATGCGTTTGGAATGATGTTTTTTGACAGCGCCAAAGAGACTACTGAAAAAATAAAAAACCCTAAAAAAGTTTTAATTATGTCGGTAGTTATTGCAGTCTTGGTGGTACTAATGCTAAGCGCTCCGGTCGTTGCCGGAAAACCTGACGTAATGATGGATAGCGTTCAAGGAATGCAAAACCCTCAGGCAATAGGCGTTGTGCTATTTACAAAATATCTAATTCCTTTCGAGCTTGCGTCACTGATGCTTTTGATAGCAATGATAGCCGGAATTATCCTAGCGGGTAGAAGAATGGATGTTAGTGCAACCACCGATAACGACGAAGATGACAATATGGAAACCTTCAAGGAATTTAGACTTGACGGCGGTACGGAGGGACACAAATGATTACTTTAAATCAATATCTTATTTTGGCGGCTCTCCTTTTTTGTATAGGCTTATTTGGCGTCATCAGAAGAAAAAATCTATTAATGCTGTTTTTTGCGACTGAAATTATGCTAAATGCGGTCAATGTTGCTCTTGCGGCAATAGGTTATTTTATGCACGATTTGACGGGCCAAATTTTTGCGTTTTTCATTATAGCGATTGCAGCCAGCGAAGTTGCAGTCGGACTCGGATTTTTAATACTTATGTACAAAAGAATGGGCTCGCTCGATCTTGACAATCTACAGATTATGAAAGGGTAGCCGATATGGAAAACTTGCTTTATATAACTCTTTTCGCTCCGCTTGTCGGTTCATTGTTTGCCGGCGCTCTCGGCGGTTACAAAAAAAATATTTTAGCCGGTATCGTACCGAGCGCGCTTCTTTTTGCCGGTACTATATCTGCCCTTATTCAGCTTAGCGCTGTGATTGACGGTCAAGTAATCAGCGCAACACTGTTTGAGTGGATAGCTTCTGGCAATTTTAGAGTTGATTTTGGCTTTACGGCCGACCAAATCTCTATCGTTATGATGTGCGTAGTTACTATAGTTTCTACGCTTGTTCATATCTACTCTATTGGCTACATGAGCCACGATGAAGGCTTTAATAGATTTTTCAGTTACCTCTCGTTGTTTGTGTTCTCGATGCTAGTTCTTGTTATGAGTGATAACTTTCTAGGTCTTTTCATAGGCTGGGAAGGGGTTGGTCTTTGCTCTTGGCTACTTATCGGCTTTTGGTACAAAAAACCTTTTGCCACATGGGCAGCAAACGAAGCGTTTATTATGAACCGAGTAGCCGACCTCGGTATGCTTGTCGGTTTGTTTATTATCTTTTGGCAAACAGGAAGCCTTAAATATACGGAAGTATTTGCGGCAGTCAAGGGAATTGACTCTACAGTGCTATCGGTAGCGGCGGTGTTTTTGTTCATCGGCGCAATGGGTAAGTCAGCCCAGTTTCCGTTTCATACTTGGCTAGCAGACGCAATGGAAGGCCCTACTCCGGTTTCTGCGCTTATCCACGCCGCTACGATGGTTACCGCAGGCGTATACCTGATGGTTAGAAGCCACGAACTATTTGCGCTTACACCAGATGTTAGCTTCTTTGTGGCTTGCCTTGGGGCATTCGTCGCCGCTTTTGCTGCCACGATGGGCCTCGTCAACCGAGACCTAAAAAGAATTATCGCCTACTCAACTCTTTCACAGCTAGGCTATATGTTTGTTGCCGCTGGCCTTGGAGCGTATTGGGTCGCCTTATTTCACCTGATGACGCACGCATTTTTTAAAGCGCTTTTGTTCCTTGGCGCAGGTAACGTTATGCACGCAATGCACGATGAACTTGATATCAAAAAAATGGGTGGACTATACAAGCCGATGAGGGGGACAGCTATCATGATGATACTGGCCTCCGTGGCTCTTGCCGGTATCTATCCATTTGCGGGCTTCTTCTCTAAAGACAAAATCCTAGAAGTGGCTTTTGGTACGCATCACTATATTTTATGGGCTATTCTTTTGATGACGGCTGTTCTTACGGCATTTTACAGCTTTAGACTTATTATGCTTGTGTTTTTCGGGAAAGAGAATTACAAAGAGCATTTCCCTAGTCTTCATCCACACGAAGCGTATTGGTATATGCTAGCAGCAATGGCTCCTTTGGCGATTCTTGCGATGATAGCGGGCTTTTTTGAGCATTCATTGACTGAGCTTTTGCATAAGATTATGCCTATACTTCATCCGCATATGGAAGAGAGCACCGTTATGGGGCTTATAGCCGTTACAACGGTTGCCGTAGTTTGCTCAATAGCGTTTACGGTATATAAATACAACAAAGGCGGCTTCGATAAAAAACTAGAAGACGGGTTTTTCTATAAGCTGTTTTACAATCAATACTATATTCCAGAGTTTTACAACAAATTTCTGGTTATTCCATATACAAAGCTTTCAGAGTTTGCATGGAAAAAGATAGACCTAAAAATCATAGACTTTGTCGTCGACACAATAGCTCTCGTTATTTACAAAAGCGGTGAGAAATCAAGACATATCCAAAGCGGTAATCTATCTTCAATGCTTAGATGGATGGTAGCCGGAATTTTAATACTAATAATTTTTGCGGCTCTTTATAGCCCGATTAAGTAAGGAGAGCAGATGGAAAATATTTTATCGCTACTGCTATTGTTTCCGGCTCTCGCCGCAATAGTCGGGGCATTCATCTCAAAACAAAACATAAAGACGTACGGTATGGCCGTAACTGGTTTGGAGTTTTTGCTCACAATTCCTGTTATTATAGGCTTCGACCCAAAAAACGCAGGCTTTCAGTTTACTGAAAAACTACCGCTAATACCTGACTACGGAATATTCTATTATGTAGGTATAGACGGTTTTTCTATCTATCTGCTTGCCCTCTCTACGTTCATATCTTTTATAGCTATAGTGGCACTAGAAGAGCTAAAGAATATGAAAAACCTCATCATAACGCTTTTATTTATGGAAGTTACGATGGTAGGCTTTTTTATAGCTTTGGACGCCATAGTGTTCTATATATTCTTTGAGCTCTCTCTTGTGCCTATGATGTATATCATTGGTTCTTGGGGTTCACACAAAAGAGTGTATGCCGCTATCAAATTTTTTCTATACACGTTTACCGGCTCACTCATTATGCTTCTTGGCGTTATCTATCTTGGCTATGCGTTTCATGAGGCAACAGGAGTGTGGAGCTTCGCACTTCCGCACTGGCATCTACTCATTTTGCCTATGGACGTACAAATTTGGGTATTCCTTGCATTTTTTGCGGGTCTTGCGGTCAAAGTGCCAATGTTTCCATTTCACACTTGGCTTCCGTATGCACACGGCCAGGCTCCTACGGTCGGCTCTGTCATACTAGCGGCAGTGCTTCTAAAGATGGGTACATACGGCTTTTTGCGACTTAACTTTCCGATTATGCCTGACGCAACCCTTTATTTTGTGACACCTATAGCAATTTTGTCACTAATAATGGTTGTTTATACAGCCATGATTGCTTTTGCGCAAACGGATATGAAACAAGTCGTAGCGTATAGTTCTGTTTCACACATGGGCGTTATTATGCTCGGTATGTTTGCACTAAACGTAGAGGGTATAGGCGGTTCCGTATTTTTGATGATTAGCCACGGTATCGTGTCTGGTGCGCTGTTCATGCTTGTCGGGGTCATCTATGAGAGACTTCACACCAAGGAAATGAGCGAGTTTGGCGGCATTACTAGCGTGATGCCAAAATATGGGGTGATATTCGGTATCGTACTTATGGGCTCTGTCGGCCTTCCACTTACCATCGGTTTTGTGGGCGAGTTCTTGGCGCTTCTTGGCTTCTTCAAGGTGTCACCGATAATGACGCTAATAGCAGGAACAACCATAATTCTCGGCGCAATATATATGCTAAATGTCTTTAGAAGGTCGTTCTTCGGGCAAGTGACAAATCAAAAAATATTTGAGCTAAAAGATTTGACAAAACGGGAGCTTGCAGGGCTTATACCTTTGACTCTTCTTGTGATAATTTTGGGTATTTATCCAAAACCTATTTTGGAACCGGCAGAGACAAGCGCCAAAAAACTTGTTGAATTGATGTTCAAAAAATCACAAAGCTTTGATGCTAAGCTAAGCATCTTAGATTATAACTCTATCGTAGGAGGTGCGAAATGACGCCTATTTCTATCAATTTCGCAGACCTCAATCTGCCTACACTCTATCCCGTATTTATTACGACAATAGGTGCGCTTTTGGTATTAATCATAGACCTTATCAAGCCTATGACAAAAACTTTCAACACTATGTTCTCTGTGGCCGTAGTACTTTTAGCTTTAATGGCGCTACTTGGAACCGAGATTAATCAGGTTGGATTTTTTGGAGCCATATCAATGGATGGCGTTGCGATAATAGGGCAAGGTATTATACTTGTAGCGTCCGCTCTTTTTCTTCCTCTGTCGCTCACGTCACAGAGGTTTCACGAGTTTGAATACTCTGAGTTTTTTGCACTATTTTTGTTTATGCTCTCAAGCTTTCAAGTGATGGTTTCAACGGACAATATAATCCTTATGTTCATAGCGCTTGAAGCAGCATCACTCGCTCTTTATACGATTATTGCGATGCACAATAGAGATAGGTCTATTGAGGCAGCTATCAAATACTTTACAATGGGTGCGCTAGCTGCTGGCTTTTTCGCATTCGGTGGCGCACTATTCTATCTTGCCACGGGAAGCGTAGAGCTTGAGAAATCGTTTTTTGCACTTGAAAACATGGGTACAAAAAACTTTGAGATATTACTTGTCTCTCTAGCGTTTATGATGGGTGCGATAGGCTTTAAACTGTCAATGGTTCCTTTACACACTTGGACGCCAGACGTTTACGAGGGAGCTAGTGCACCTCTTGCGGGCTATATGTCGATAGTTCCAAAAATAGCGGCATTTGTCGTTGCTATGAGAATCTTTGAATTCCTTGTCGCATCAGACTTAGAGTGGATCAAAACTATGCTATGGATAGCGGCCGTCGCTACAATGACGGTTGGGAATATCCTAGCACTCGTACAAGAATCCGTCAAAAGGATGCTTGCGTTTAGCTCAATCAGCCATGCCGGCTTTGGACTTGTCGCAATCCTCGTATCGACAAACGAGGCAAATACATCCTTGTTTATGTATTGGACACTATTTATGTTTGCAAATCTAGGTGCATTTACTATGCTATGGATTTCAAGACACAAAAGCAAAATTTTCCATAATAGATTTGACCATCCATATACAAAATTCAGCGGCATGGTTCATATAGCACCTATTCCTGCGGTTATTATGGCTATTTTTATGCTCAGTCTTGCTGGCGTGCCGCCGTTTGCCCTATTTTGGGGTAAGTTTTATTTGATTAGTGCGGCAATGTCTGCCGGATATGTAGGTCTTGCGATAGTTATGGTTCTTAATAGTGCGATAGCTGTTTACTACTACATTAAGCTTGTTGTTTATATGTTCTTAAGAGAGCCTTCGTATGCCAACAGGACAATATATATGCACAACGCAACAATGCCTTTTAAATTTATATTGGCAATTGCGGCATTATTTTCCGTATTTTCTATCTTTATAGTAAACGAACTTCTAAACACCTATGGGGCAATCTTAAGAAGCTCGGGCTTCTAATCTTCTCCTCAAGCCCCATTTTATGGGGCAAAACAACAAAAACTTTCAAAATTTTAAACATTTTTTAACTTACAGGGGTTACAATAATCGTACTTTCGTATATTAGGAGGACCCGATGAATCTAAGTATAGTTGCAAAACAAATAGAAATGACCGATGCCATAAGAGCGCATATTGAGGATAAGCTATCTTCATTTGACAAATTCCACTTAGATGTTATTGCGGTTAAAGCTATCGCTTCCAGCGCAGAAAAAAATGGAAGAAAAGGCTTTAGTATAGAATTTATCATCCAGCTAGCAGGCAAGGATACGGTAGTCATAAGACAAACTGACAAAGACCTATATGCTGCAATAGACCTAGCGGAAGAGAGGGCAAAAAAAGTCCTAAGACGTCATCACGACAAAGTGTCTAGCCATAAAGCAAATGCCAAAATGTCCGTTCCGCTCGTAGCCTTTGATCCAGATGAGAATGAGGATGAAATAGTCCCTGCCGAGCTAGATGTAGATAAGCCAGTCGAAATAGGCGAAGCCTTAGAAATCTTTAAAAACAAGGGTTGTATGTTTATGATTTTTGAAGACAAGGCCAAAAAAACAAGGGTTATGTACAGAAGAAAAGACGGTAAAGTAGGATTATATTAAAACTTAAAAAAACGGGGTGGCCTACAGCTCCCCGTTTACCCTTGCCAGCACACTCTCTTTATGAGCAAAAAGTCCCTCCACGTCCGCAATTGTTGCGCACTGTACGCCCAGCTGTTTTATCGCCTCTTTTGAAAACGATATGATTGACGATTTTTTCATAAAATGCTCAGTCGATAGCGGAGAGAAAAATCTCGCACTTGCCCCTGTAGGTAGCGTATGGTTTGGCCCCGCCAGATAATCCCCTATCGCCTCGGGGGTATAATGACCCAAAAATATTGCGCCAGCATGCTTAATGAACGGGAGTAGCTCAAGGGCGTTTGTGACACACACCTCAAGGTGTTCCGGCGCTATATCGTTCATAATATCTATCGCCTCTTTCATATCCTCACACACTACAATAATGCCGTTATTTGCTATAGATACGGAGCTTATTTCGTTTCGGGGTAGTTCGGCTAGGTATCTATCTATCTCTTTTGCCGTATCGTTTGCGATTTTTTCGCTTGTGGTTACCAGATATGAGCCGGCAAGTTCGTCGTGTTCTGCTTGAGATAGCATATCTACCGCAAGCCAAGAGGGATTTGCACTCTCATCCGCCAAAATCCCTATTTCACTAGGGCCCGCTATCATATCGATATTCACATCCCCGAATACCAGCTTTTTGGCAGTCGCCACAAATATATTTCCCGGTCCCGTGATGACATCTACTTTACCTATCGTCTCAGTACCGTAGGCCATAGCCGCCACGGCGCTAGCGCCGCCTATTTTGTACATTTTTTTGATGCCGCATAGGTGCGCCGCCGCCATCAGTAGCGGATTTGGCTCGCCGCCAGGGGTTGGGGTGCAGACCACTATCTCCTGAACTCCTGCCACAATAGCCGGAATAGCGTTCATCAGAAGCGAACTGGGATATACCGCTTTACCCCCTGGGATATATAGTCCGGCTCTATCTACGGGGGTTACTTTTTGACCGAGTATTGTGCCGTTCGCCTCGGTTGTTATCCAGCTTTTCGGCTTTAGCTCTTTGTGGTACGCCGCTATTCTGCCATAAGCCGTATGCAAAGCCTCTTTTAGTTTGGACTCAAGAGCGTCATACGCCGCCTTCATATCGGCCTCATTTACCGCAAGTTCGGCTCCGCTAGTCGGGTTCCATCCGTCAAACTTCGCCACCGCATCCGTCAGTGCTTTGTCTTTGTCTCTTTTGACATCGGCTATGATAGATTTTACTATTGCCTCTACTTTTTCGCCTTGCGTCTCACCTCTGTGCAGTGTAGCTTGTAGCTGTTCTTTGAAGTCTTTATCTGTAGTTTTTACTATTTTAATCATCTTAAATTGCTCTAAATGTTTAATTTTTGTGGAATTATAGCGTAAAAGTAGAAAGTAGAAAATGCCCCACAAAGGGGGCTGGTTTTAGTTTCGTTCTATGCAGTTTAGGTCGGTAAAAGCTTGTTTTAGCCTCTCTACCATACTTTTTTGACCCTCTCTGATTACGACACGAGGATCATAATATTTTTTGTTAGGTTTTTCGGCACCCTCAGGATTGCCTATTTGCCCTTGAAGATACGCGTGATTTTTGGCCTCATAAGCCCTCACGCCATCCCAAAATGCCCATTGGGTATCTGTGTCGATATTCATCTTGATAACGCCGTAGCCGATAGCGTCTTTGATATCTTTCGGGTCAGAGCCGCTGCCGCCGTGAAATACGAAGTTTACAGGTTTTGCGCCAAGTCCTCTTTTTTCGCTGATATATTTTTGGGAGTTATCCAAAATAGCAGGGCTTAGTTTGACATTGCCAGGAGCGTATACGCCATGTACGTTTCCAAAAGATGCCGCTATAGTGAAGTTCGGACTTATAGCAGACAGCCTCTCATACGCATAGTCTACATCTTCTGGTTGCGTGTAAAGTTTTGAGTTATCGATGTTTGTATTATCTACGCCGTCTTCCTCGCCACCGGTGCAACCCAGTTCTATCTCAATAGTCATACCCATTTTGGCCATTCTTGTTAGGTATTTTTCACAGATTTCGATATTTTCATGTAAAGGCTCTTCTGATAGGTCTAGCATATGTGACGAGAAAAGCGGTTTGCCGTGCTCTTTAAAGTATTTTTCACTTGCATCAAGAAGTCCGTCTATCCAAGGGAGTAGTTTTTTTGCCGCATGGTCAGTATGGATAATGACAGGCACGCCATACGCTTCAGCTACGTTGTGTATGTGCATAGCGCCAGAGATTGAGCCTAATATTGCAGCCTTCTCATTCTCATTTTTTAGCCCTTTACCGGCAATAAAAATACCGCCGCCGTTGCTAAACTGTACGATAACAGGTGATTTTACAGCCGCCGCCGCCTCTATAACCGCATTTATACTATCGGTACCAACACAGTTAACGGCTGGAATAGCAAAGCCGTTTTCTTTCGCAAGATTGAAAAGCTTTGTTACGTCATCTCCAGTTACGACACCCGGCTTTACTACATCAAACACTTTAGACATACGCTTCTCTCCTTACTTTTTTATTTCTACTTTCGCTTTTTCTCTTAGCAACTTAGCTTTTGCAATCATTGCCTCTTTGTATTTTTCCGGTTTGATTACTTGTTGCTTGATTTGCTCTTTAGCAGCTTCAAAAGACACTTTTCCAGCAGGCTTGTAGTCGGATATAAATATTATGTGGTATCCGAACTGAGTTTTAACTGGTTTTTTGCTCATTTCGCCTTTTTTCAAAGCTTTTGCGGCAGTGTAAAACTCTTTTACTATTCTGCCCTCGGCAAGCCATCCTAGTCTTCCGCCATTCTCTTTTGTTCCGTCTATCGAATATTTTGCGGCAGCAGCAGCAAAGGCATCTTCAAGCTTGGCTTTAGGAGTAGCTTGCAGTTCTTTTAGAATTTTAGAGGCCTCAGCTTCTGTTTTTACTATTATGTGTCTAGCGTTAAAAAGTTCAGGCTGATTGAATTTCTCTCCGTTTGCATCGTAGAATTTTTTTGCCTCTTCATCACTTACGGCAACTTTGTCAAATTGTTTGCTTAGCCAGATATTAAGAGCTAATTCTCTACTTACCCTATCAAGTTCTTTTTTGTATTCTTCAGCCCCTTGGATGCCCTCTTTGGTTGCCTCTTCAAGCAAAAGCTGATTGTCTATTAGCTGGTTGATTACTTTTTCTTTTACCTCTTTAGGCATAGAAGCATAATCGCTAGCCCCCGGAATAGCCCTCAAAAACGCATTCACATCGTCCATTGTTATGCTTTTGTCGTTAACGGTAGCCACGGTTTCAGCAGCCAAAACACTACCCGCAAGAACAGCGGCGGCACAAACAGAGAAAAGAAACTTTTTCATCAAATGAAATCCTTGTATATTTTTGTTGGAGTATACAGCCAAAAAAAGACGGATATGTTGCATCCGCCCCTTACCTATAACTACAATTTGCAAAAATTATACTGCATAGTAAATTAATGAGGCGGTTACTTTAAACGGCTTTAAATATAATTTCGGCTTTAAAAAATGAGATATTATGGAGTTTTTGGTCTATGCTTAAAAAGGGTTTGATTTTACTGTGCGGAGCTTCGTTTGCATTCGGCGCGCCCGACATTATAGAAATGTATAGAAAAAAGGGGGTCGATGCGGCCATTGCCGAAATAGAAAAAGAGCTTGCTACAAAAGATTATTGGCAGGGTTATCTAAAAAATCACGATACGTCGCTTGGATTTTACGAAACCGACAAATACATCATCGTAACAGACAAATCAAAGCCCGAAGTCACCCTTTATACCTACAAAGACCACAAGCTAGTTCAAGTAAACAAATCAGCCGCTAGAGTCGGCGGCCAAAAAGGGGACAAAGAAAGGCGAGGCGATTACAAAACCCCGACCGGCTCCTACGATTTTGTCAACAAACTAGGGAAACTGCCGCCTCTTTATGGTCCATTTGCATTTGCCACCGACTATCCAAACCTATATGACGTAGTAAACAAAAAAGACGGTTACGGTATTTGGCTGCACGGTATGCCACTTGACGGCAATAGAACGCCATCTACAAGAGGGTGTGTCGTAGTAAACAACGACTATCTATTAAACCTAGATAAAAAAATCACATACCAAAAAACTGTCCTTATCATAGACGACAAACCGCTTCCAAAAACATCAAAAGACGATATAGCGACCATACTTTCTTCTATGTTTCAATGGAAAAAGGCATGGGAAAGAAATGATCTCAATGGCTATCTAGGCTTCTATGACAATAATTTCCGAAGATTTGACGGAATGGAAAAAAAAGCGTTTAGCAATTACAAACAGAGGATTTTTGCAAAAAAAGAGGCAAAAAAAATAGTATTTAGAGAGTTTGAAGTAACACCGAATCCGACAAGCAAGAATGAAAAGATTTTCAAAGTTAAATTTTATGAAGAATATTGGGCTCCTTCTTACAAATTTAACGGCGTAAAAGATTTATTCGTAAAAGTAGAAAACGGCAAAATGACCATAATGGCGGAAAGATAGTATTGTGAAAAAGTTTCTTATTGCCGCTTTAGCGGCACTCTCGCTTAATGCCGCCAACCTACACTTCAGTCTACATAAAATGGAAAGCGGCAAAGGGGATACGCTATTCATCATAGGCGGTATCCACGGAAATGAACCAGGCAGCTATTTCGCTCCTGCACTTTTCATAAATCACTACAAAATTATTGATGGCAACGTCTGGGTTGTCCCAAATCTAAACTTCGACAGCCTCACTCAAAACCAACGTGGCATTTACGGAGATATGAACCGCAAATTCGCCGTAATCAAAAACGACGACAAAGATAAGCAGATAGTAGCCGACATTAAAAAGCTTATTTTGGAACCAAAAGTAGATTTGATACTAAATCTACATGATGGACATGGATTTTATAGGAAAGAGCACAAAAACAATCTATTCAATCCAAAGGCATGGGGGCAGGCTTTTATTATAGATCAACAAGCGCTTGCAGGAACCAAATACGGCAAACTAGATGAAATAGCATCAAAAGTTGCTCAAAAAAATAGGGTTGTATTACAAGAGGATGTCCACGAATTTAACGTCAAAAACACCGAAACAAAAGACAAAGACGAAGCTATGAGGCAGAGTCTGACTTACTTTGCTATCAAAAACAAAAAACCGGCATTTGCTGTAGAAACCAGTAAAAATATCTCCGACCTACCTACAAAAGTCCTTTATCAGCTAAAAAGCTTTGAAGAGTTTATGCAGATAATGAATATAAAATACAAAAGGGATTTTGAGTTAAATCAAAAAGAGGTTGCAAAGCTTTTAAAAGATTACGGCGAGATAGAAATACCGCCGCTAAAAATAAAACTTCCGCTAGGCGACTTGCGCCCATCAATAAAATACTTTCCGGTCGACACAAAAGGGGTGACCTATAAAAGCCAAAACCCTATAGTGGCTGCTGCCAAAAGCAAAAACGGCTACGATATCTACAATGGAAATATAAAAATAACATCCCTGTCAACGCAAACGTACACGTTTGACGATTCACTCAAGGAGGCCGACGTAACGGCTGACGGGAAAAACGCCAAAGTGGCTATAGGCTCGTATATAAAGGCAAAAAATAGCGCCAAAATAACAGTACCTCAAGGTTATAGACTAAACCTGATAGGGTATAGCAAAAAAGGCGTGGATAACGAAAGCGGCATAGAGGTTGCAAAAACCGCTTTTGATAAAAACTATTCTCTTGATAAGTCTGGCAAGCTATACAGGGCAGAGATATACAAAGGCAAAAATTTTTGCGGCATGATAGTCATAAATTTTGAATAAGGAAAAGAGATGCAGATAGGTACAAAAGCTCCGGAATTTTGTCTCAAAAACCAAGACGGTGTAGAAGTATGTAGCAGAGATTTTAAAAATAAATGGGTAGTTATATATTTTTACCCAAAAGACGATACCCCGGGGTGCACGACTGAGGCGTGCGAATTTACCGCCGAATTTCCAAATTTTATAGATATGGATGCGGTAGTGCTAGGTGTAAGCGCCGATACTGTCGAAAAACACAAAAAATTTGCCGACAAACATTCACTTGCCGTAACTTTATTATCCGATACTGAGCATAAAATGATAGAGGCTTACGGCGCATGGAGAGAGAAAAATATGTGCGGCAAAAAATATATGGGGATAGTCCGCTCGACCGTTCTTATAAGCCCTAAAGGCGAGGTGGCGTTTTATTGGGATAACGTAAAAGCCAAAGGGCACGCCGAAAAAGTAAAAGAGCAAATCAAAAAACTACAGAAATAACTTCAGCAACAAAAAGATAGAATTTAGCCCTCGTTTTACGAGAGGGCTATCCATAACCCACACGCAAGAATCCTTGAAAAGGTTGCGAGGCAGAGTCTCGTTGATGCTTGCGGAGGAACAAACCAACATTTTATTTTTATGCAAGGAGCATTACTTACATGGTTACAATGAAAGATTTATTGGAGTGCGGCGTTCACTTCGGTCACCAAACAAGAAGATGGAATCCAAAAATGAAGAAATTCATATTTGGTGTTAGAAAAAACATCCATATTATCGACCTTCAAAAAACACTAAGATATTTCAAATACACATACAACATCGTTAGAGACGCTGCTGCTGAAGGCAAAACAGTTCTTTTCGTTGGTACGAAAAAACAAGCTAGCCAAATGATAAAAGAGCACGCAATCAGAGCAAACTGCCCATACGTAAACTACAGATGGCTAGGCGGTATGCTAACAAACTTCAAAACTGTTAGACAATCAATTAGAAAACTAGAAATTATCGAAGATATGATCAAATCAGGTCAAATCAACCTTCTTACAAAAAAAGAAGCTCTTATCCTAAACAGAAAAAAAGAGAAACTAGAAAACTATATCGGTGGTATCAGACATATGAAATCTGCGCCAGATATGATATTCGTACTTGACGCACAAAAAGAAAAAATCGCCGTTCAAGAAGCAAACAGACTACACATCCCAGTTGTTGCTCCACTTGATACAAACTGCGATCCAGATCTAATCACTTACCCAATCCCTGGAAATGACGACGCTATCAGAGCAATCGAGCTATTCTGTAAAGAGATGGCAGATGCAATAATCGAAGGTAGAAGTGCTAACGATAAAGCTGAAGAGGTTGTTGAAGAAGTAACTGAAGCTGAAGTTGCGGAAGTAGTTGCTGAGGTTAAAGAAGAAGCAAAAGCAGAGGAGGCGGCAGAGTAATGGCAGCGGTAACTAGCGAACTAATAAAAGAACTTAGAGACAGAACTGCGGCTGGTATGCTTGACTGCAAAAAAGCCCTTACTGAGTGTGATGGAAATCTTGACGAAGCCATAGATTGGCTAAGAAAAAAAGGGCTTTCTGCCGCAGCTAAAAAAAGTGGTAGAACTGCGACTGAGGGTACAATAACTATCGAAGTTGCAAGCGATACAAAAAAGGCAACAATCTCTGAAGTAAACTGTGAAACTGACTTTGTCGGTCAAAATGAAAACTTCATAGAGTTCTGCGCAAGCACGACTTCTCATATTCATTCAAACGGTATTAAAAATGTTGATGACCTGCTTGCATCATCTGTTAACGGCACGTCTTTTGCGGATCATCTAAGCATCACAATAGGTAAAATCGGTGAAAACATCGTCGTTAGAAGATTTGCCGAAGTAGCGGTGGGTGCAAACGGTGCAGTAAGTGCATACAAACACGCTAACGGTAAAATTGGCGTACTTGTTGGTGCCGAGTGCGATAGCGCAAAAACTGCAGAGGGTATAGCTGGAGTACTAAAAGACATCGCAATGCACGCTGCAGCTATGAATCCAAACTATATGGATGACACGCAAATCCCTGCTGAAGACCTAGAGAGAGAAACGGAAGTTGCAAAAGCTCAACTAGAAAAAGAGGGTAAGCCTGAAGCTATGTGGGACAAAATCCTGCCTGGTAAACTAGTAAGATTCAAAAAAGATAACTGCCTTGTAGACCAACCATTCGTAAAAGACGACAAAAAAACAGTTAAAGAAGCTCTTGAAGCTGCGGCAAAAGCTGCTGGCGGCACAGCAAAACTAACTGCCTATGTTAGATTTGAGGTTGGCGAAGGTCTTGAGAAAAAAGCTTGTGACTTTGCAAGCGAAGTTGCGGCTCAACTGGCTAAATAATTTTCCCCTATAATTTCCCCGCCTCTTGCGGGGAAACTTTCACAAAAAGGCTCTAATTTGCTAAGCGCCAAAAATCTCTCACACTCCTTTGATTATGACTTATTTGATAATATCAACATAGATTTAAACTCCGGTACTTCTACAGCCATATTGGGTGTTAGCGGCAGCGGAAAGTCAACGCTTTTGCACATATTATCTTCTTTTTTAAAACCAAAAAGCGGTGAGGTGGTATATGAGGGCAAAAATATCTATAATCTGAGCAATAAAGAGCTTGTAGAGTTGCGCAAAAATGACATAGGCATAATATTTCAATCTCACTATCTTTTCAGAGGTTTTAGCGCAAAAGAAAATCTCGAGGTTGCATCCATACTCACAGACAAGCCGATAGACGAAGAGCTTGCTCATAAATTTGGAGTCTCTCACGTTTTGTCGCAGCCTATTTCTACTCTATCTGGTGGTCAGCAACAAAGAATTTCAATGCTTAGGGTTCTCACCAAAAAACCAAAACTAATATTTGCGGACGAACCGACCGGAAATCTCGATAAAGATAGCGCCGCAGAAGTAATGCAAACAATATTTGACTACATCAAGCACAATCAAGCCGCAATGATGTGTGTAACGCACGACGAAGGACTAGCATTTTCATGCAGCGCAGTCTACAGACTAGAAAATCGTATTCTCAAAAAAATCAAATGAGCCAACTTCTTCCATTTTTATCGCAAGAGTCAGTTGTGACTTTTATGCTTCTTTTTATTAGATTTTCCGCACTTTTTGCCTTTATGCCGTTTTTTGCGCACACGGCAGTCCCAATGTCCATCAAGGGCGTACTGGCTTTATATTTTACAGTCATCTTCTATTCTGTCACGCCGGCGGTTGCGATAGAGCTTGATGCCGGAACACTAATTGGTGCCATCATAATGGAGGGGGCTTTTGGTTTTATTGCCGGCTTTTTTGTATCTACACTTTTTGGTGCAGTTGGTTTTGCCGGCGAGCAGATAAGTATGGTCATGGGGCTTTCTATGGCGAGCGCGTACGACCCGCAAACACAACAAAGCTCACAGGTTTTGAGCACGATACTAAGCTTTTTTACCCTTATGATACTTTTGGCCGCAGACGGTCATCATCTCATTATAAAATACATAGAATATTCACTCAAAGAAGTGCCTATTGGGCAGTTTGTAATCACAAAAGCCTACTTTGAATATGCAATACTAACGGTCAAAAATATTTTTATAATAGGTTTTACTATAGCTTTCCCGCTAATGGCTCTCTCTTTGTTATCAGACATTATCTTTGGAATGATAATGAAGACTATGCCATCTTTTAATCTACTAGTTGTGGGGATGCCTATAAAAGTCATTTTGGGTATTGCGGTACTGATGGCCATACTAGGCTCGGTAGCGTTAATTTTTAAGGCTAGATTTTTTGAAATATTAAACCACATGTTGCTTTTATTGTAAAAGCAAAAATAAATGTTTAAAAATATAAAATTAATAGCCATTTAATAAAGTCAAGGTCAAAAAAATATGCAAGTACTCCTGATAAACCAAAACGCAACGATAGAGAGACTAGTAAAGCTCAGCTCTGGAAAATTGGGCTACGAACTCGTAAGCGCCAAAGATATTCTTGAAGTTGAAAACGGAGTATATGATTTCATAATCATAGATAGCGACCTTTATAACGAAGAAGAGTTTACGGCTTTAAAACAAAAATTTAGCGCCTCAAAATATATACTAATAGTAACCAAAGGGAGCGATAGACCGGATGGTTTTGACGTGTATGTCGAAAAACCGTTTTTACCTACGGAGCTTGTCGATATACTAAGCTCGCTATCTTCTGGAGTTTCACAAGATGAGAGCTCTATTTTTGATAATGCCGACTTTGGTAGTACACAAGAAGAGCCAAGCGAAGAAGCCGTGTTTGGAGATGGCGCAGAAAGCATACTTGACGATACTTTGGACGACTTGGATTCTCTGGACGACCTATCAATCGATGATGATAAACCACTAGATGATATTGCCCCAATTGAAAATGAACTTGAAGATTTAGGCGATAGCGAAGAGCTCGGCGATTTAGAACTAAGCCTTGACGATGATTTGTCGGTGGACGAGCCGGAATTAAACCTTGACATTGACGAAACAACAACCATAGATGAAGATGAAGAGCCTCAGATAAATCTGGATGAGCAGGTTGGAGACATAGCTAGCGAGGTTGACGAAATAGACTTTAGCTCCGATACAGACGAATTGCAGCTAGATGAGCTAGCGGCCGATGAGCCTGAGGCTACGGAAGACGAGATAGCTCTTGGCGATGAAGAGCCGGCAATTGATACCGATGAGACGCTTGAGGATGATGGGCTTGAGCTAGAGGGTTTGAGTACAATAGAAGATGAGGAGCCAGCCGTTGAGGAGGAGCCTCAGATATTTGATGAAGATGAAGTAAACAAGCTAAAAAATCTACTTGATGAGACAGAAGAGGAAAAGGTGGAAAACGAAGATTTCGATATGGACAATATCAAGATACAAAACGATGAACTTGGTTCGCTGACTGAAGAATCTTTGGCTGAGGCACTAGGCGTAAATATAGACACAAAACCAACCAAAATAGAAGATACATCTAGCGATTTGGACGAAACCGGCATTGCCGATACGCTATCTCTACCTGATACCGTACCTAGCGAAACAGAAATGTCGGCAGCAGCCTCCACAAACATTCCTGCCAATGCGATACAGCTCAACCCAAATCAAAGCATTACGATTTCGCTTGATGCGCTCAAAGAGCTACTAAATATGGCTGACGTAACAATAAACATAACGCTTAGCAAAAAACAATGAGCGGTTCTATTCTCGTAGTATCGGGGCCTAGCGGCTCCGGCAAAACAAGCCTTGCAAAAAAACTTCTTGATATTGTTCCAAACAGTTATTTTTCTATATCTACGACAACAAGAAAACAGCGTGAAAACGAGCAAAACGGTGTCGACTATCACTTTATAGGCAAAGACGAATTTTTATCAGAGATAGACGAAGGCGGTTTTTTGGAGTGGGCTGAGGTGCACGGAAATTTTTATGGAACTGCATTTAAGCCTATTGAGGCAGCATTGTCAGAAAATAAAGTAGTCGTGCTTGATATAGATGTACAAGGGCACAAGGCAATTAGAGATAAATTTCCAAAACTCGTAACGTCTGTTTTTGTTACAACAAAAAATATGGATGTACTTAAAGAAAGACTTGCCTCAAGGGGAACCGAAACGGCAGAAATACTAGAGCAAAGAGTAATAAATGCTATTAGCGAAATGAGGCAAATAGCGGAGTATGACTATTTTTTTGTAAATGATGATTTTAACGAGTCGCTTGAGGCACTAACGGCAATAGCCATAGCATCAAGATACAAACGAAGTCTAACAGATAACGAAGCCTTCATCAAACACTGGAAGATATAAAATAAGTTTTTGTATACTTTGACAATTTAACATAGGGGTCTTTATATGGGTTCATTTAGTATATGGCACTGGGTGGTAGTTTTACTTATCGTACTACTGCTTTTTGGAGCAAAAAGAATACCTGAGCTAGCAAAAGGGCTTGGCAGCGGTATTAAAAATTTTAAAAACGCAGTCAAAGAAGATGAGAATGAAGCGGTCAAAACAGCTGAAAGCAAACCTGTAGAGACAACGGCAACATCTACGACAGCGCAAGCTTCTGAGCAAAAACCGACAAACACAGACACGAATAAAGCTTAATCGCATTCAATGAAAAAAAGCGTCAAACATCACATATCCACAAAGCTTTCAGACCACAAAATCCCGGAGCTACAAAAACCAAAAGATATCAGCTTCGGGCATTTTGCCTCGCCGGTTGCTTTTGCGGTAGCCAAAGAGCTAAAAAAATCACCGAACGAAATTGCCTCTGAACTTGCACAAGTCCTTCATGACCCAGAGCATTTTGACAGCGTTGAAGCCGTCGGCGGTTTCATAAACTTCAAACTCTCATCAGAATTTCTTGATAAATTTGCAACAAAAGCGCTAGAGCTAGGCTCTTCCTTTGCAAAACCAAAAGAACTTGACAAAGAAAAAATACTGCTTGAATTTGTAAGCGCCAATCCTACTGGCCCACTCCATATAGGTCATGCTAGAGGCGCCATCTATGGAGATGCATTGCTTCAAATTGGCAAATATCTCGGGCACGACATAGTAAGTGAATATTACATTAATGATGCCGGAAGACAGGTTTACCTTCTAGGCGTATCAATATACCTCAGGGCAAAAGAAGATATTCTAAAAGAAAACGTCGAGTATCCGGAAGAGTTTTATAGGGGTGAATATATATATGAACTGGCAGCCGAAGCCGTAAATGAATTTGGCAAAGAAGTCTTTGCAAACGAAAACATTATCCCAAAATTATCTGTTTGGGGTAAAGATAAAATGATGATAGAAATTCGCCAGAATCTATCTATGGTTGGAATCAAGTTCGATAACTTCATAAGCGAAAAAGAGGTTTTTTCGGCGTGGGATAAGGCAAAAGCGAAGTTGGATGAGCATAAAGCGCTGTATGAAAACGAGGGGAAAATCTGGCTTAGAACTACAGAGCACAAAGATGAAAAAGACAGGGTTGTTGTCAGAGAAAACGGCGAACCTACATACCTTGCCGGAGATATTACATATCACAAAGATAAGTTTGAACGTGGCTTTGATAGATATATAAATATTTGGGGCGCAGACCATCACGGGTATATATCAAGAGTAAAATCTGCGATAGAATTTTTAGGCTACGACTCAACAAAACTAGAGGTGCTCCTATCGCAAATGGTTGCCTTGTTAAAAGACGGTGAACCATACAAAATGAGTAAAAGAGCTGGGAATTTTATTCTCATGAAGGATGTCGTTGATGATATAGGCTCCGATGCTCTTCGGTTTGTGTTTTTATCAAAAAAATCAGATACACACTTGGAATTTGATGTCTCTGATTTAAACAAAGAAGACAGCACAAATCCAGTATTTTACATCAACTATGCACATGCTCGTATATGCTCTTTGTTTGAGAAGAAGGGAGTGACGTTTGAATATGCAAAAGGCATCAAACTTCCTCATTTGACGGACGACGAGAAGGAGCTATTGTTCACCGCAATGCTTTTAGGTGATGTGTTGGAGGATGCCTTTGCAACAAGAGACGCTCAAAAAATAACAGAATATCTAAAAGGCCTTGCAAATAAGCTGCATAGATTTTACACCGAAAACAGGATTTTGGGTTCAGAGAGAGAAGATGTATACTTGAAGATTTTTGCTGTCGTCGCCCTCAGCATAAAAACTGCGCTCGGCTTGCTTGGCATAACTGCTAAAGAAAAAATGCAAAGAGAGGGATGAACCCCCTCTTACTCTATCCTCTTTTTTTTGCCTCAAACTCTTTTAGGAACTCTTCTAGATTATATCTTGTACGATACTCACTGCTCATAAGATGAACCAAAATATCACCCATATCTACAATAGTCCAATCGTCGCTATCATCAACATTTAAGATGTTTTCGCCATCTTTTTTGAGAGTTTTTTTCATCTCATCTACAAGCATCATGGCGTGCTTTGAAGCAATAGAAGTAGCCACGACAACGGCGTCAACAAAATAACCGCTATCAGTCAAATCAAAAATCTCTATATTCTCTGCCTTTTTTTCATCCAACAGATCTGCTATTTTTTTACATCGCTCGCTAATGCTCATTTAAACTTTCCCTTTATAAAAATTAACTACCTCATCCCTAATGCAAATGGGAATCATCTCTTCGTCAAAGCCGACTCTAAAATCACTCGAAGATGCGTCGCAATCTAACGCTAAGGTTTTAAACTTATCAGACGACACCCCGTCCCTGCTAACCACAACTGGCTCAACCAACGAGATAAGCTCCTCATACCTATGCCACTTAGCAAAATCTTTTAGGTTATCAGAGCCGATAATAAGGTAGATTTTATCATAGCTTTGCTTGCCGAGTTTTGCGCTCAGCTCTTCGACCGTCTCGATTGTGTAAACGCTTTTATGCTTTCTGATTTCAATATCTAAGACTTCGACATTTGGGAAAAAAGGGGCAAAAACCCTACAAAGCCATTTATATCTCATCTGTGGTGGAGCCGAAAAATAACGCTTAAACGGGCTTAAAAAAGTCGGCACTATAAAAACCCTACAAACACCGAGCTCTTCGAGGCAAAGCTTCACTATTTTTTGATGACAAATGTGGGGCGGGTCAAAACTACCGCCAAATATCGCATATTTTTTCAAATTTAAAGCACCAAATCCGTTTATGCTATTGTGGCAAAGGATTCTTTTAAATATTATTTTAAAGCCCTATTTGAGATAATACACAAGGATGTTTGCAAAGCTAAATTAACGCCAAGAAGGAGTTTGTTTGAAACTAAAATCTATAAAAGAACTAGACATTGCCAGCAAAACCGTTTTTATTAGGTGTGATTTCAACGTTCCGACCGATGATTACGGCAACATAGCCGACGATAGAAGGGTCTATTCTACACTGCCTACAATAAATTACTGCATAGACCACGACTGCAGAGTTATACTGGCGAGCCACTTTGGAAGACCAAAAGCTGGAACTTTTGATGAAAAGAACTCTCTAAAACCTGTGGCAAAAAGACTCCATACTCTTCTAAAAAGAGAGATTACTTTGGCCAAAGACGTATGCGGAGACGATGCTAAAGATAAAATCGCAAATATGAAAGCCGGAGATATAGTCCTGCTAGAAAACCTCAGATTCGAAGAGGGTGAAACTAAAAACGATATTGATTTTGCCAAAAAGCTGGCAAATGGCGTAGACATATACATCAACGACGCATTTGGCGCAAGCCATAGAGCTCACGCATCAGTCGATGCACTTCCTTCTCTTTTTGCTGATGATAAAAAAAGCGCTGGCTTCTTGCTTCAAAAAGAGGTGGCATATCTGAGAGATGCTCTTGCAACCCCGACAAGACCTTTTGCCGCAGTGGTAGGTGGAAGCAAGGTATCTGGTAAGCTGGAGGCTCTTACAAGTCTTCTTCCGAAGGTTGATAAGCTGGTTATAGGTGGTGGGATGGCATTTACATTCCTAAAGGCACAGGGTTACAATGTTGGTAATTCTCTTGTAGAAAACGACCTTTTAGATGAAGCAAAAAAAATAATGCAAAAAGCTCAAGAACTTGGTGTAAAAATATATCTTCCTGTAGACATCACCATAGCCGATAAATTTGCAGAGGATGCAAAAGTAGACCAATGTACGGCGCAAGAAATACCTGATGGCTGGATGGGTCTTGATATAGGTGACGCTTCGATAGAGCTATTCAAACTTGCCCTAAAAGACGCAAGAACGGTGTTATGGAATGGTCCTATGGGTGTGTATGAAATGGATAAATTTTCAAAAGGTAGCTTCAAACTATCACATTTTCTAGCGCAAGGTAGCGCAACAACAATCATAGGTGGTGGCGATACGGCGGACCTCGTTCAAAGAGCAAGCGATACAGAGGGGATGACATTTATCTCTACCGGCGGTGGCGCAAGCCTTGAGCTACTGGAAGGTAAAGAACTCCCTGGCGTAAAATCGGTAGAGGCTAAAATATGATAATAGCCGGCAACTTCAAGGCAAATCATACGAGAGCGACGGCAGAAGAATATTTAAAAACCCTTGATGAGATGTGTAAACAAAAAAGTGCAAATGATTCGGTTGTAATATTTCCACCTTTTACGGCTCTTGATAACTACAATTTACAAAATATCAAAATAGGGGCGCAAAACGGTTATCCTGCCGATAAAGGCTCTTACACTGGAGAGATATGCCTTGAAGCTCTGTCTGAATTTGGTATAGATAGCATACTTATAGGTCATTCCGAGAGAAGGCATATACTAAAGGAGCCTCAAGATTTCATTGCCAGAAAATACGAGTTTTTTAAACGAAATAACTTTGATATATTTTATTGCGTCGGCGAGCCGATTGAGGTTCGACAAAAAGGCATTGAAAGCGTGATGAACTACATAGATAAGCAGCTTGAAAATATAGATTTATCGTATGCAAATTTAGTAGTGGCTTATGAGCCGGTGTGGGCCATAGGGACTGGGCTTACCGCAAGCGTAGAGGATATAGAAGAGGTGCATAGATCGATCAGAGAGAGACTTGATTCAAAAATACTTTACGGCGGAAGCGTAAATGCGGCAAATGCGAAAGAAATTCTGGAGAGTTCGTTTGTCGATGGGGTACTTGTCGGTGGAGCGAGCCTTGTAGCGGAAGAATTTTATAAAATTATAAACACATCTGCAAATATTTAATAAAATAGGAGAATATATATGGTAATGAAGGGCAAAAAAGGCTTAATCATAGGCGTTGCCAATAATAAATCGATAGCTTACGGGATAGCGAAGGCATGCAAAGAGCAAGGCGCTGAACTTGCTTTTACATATCTAAATGAGCAGCTTGAAAAAAGAGTTCGCCCTATAGCCGAAGAATTCGGTTCTGAGCACGTTTATGAACTTGACGTACAAAACCCATTGCACATAGATGCTCTGGCGAAATCAATTGAGAAAGATTTTGGAAAGATTGACTTTTTTGTGCATGCAGTGGCATTTGCTCCAAAAGATGCTCTTGACGGTGCCTTTATGGATACCACAAAGGCGGCTTTTGAGATAGCTATGAATGTGTCTGTATTTAGCCTTGTGGAACTAACAAAGGCACTGTCTCCCGTCATGAATGAAGGTGGCTCAATTTTGACACTAAGCTACCTGGGTGGCGTAAAATATGTTCCGCATTATAATGTTATGGGTGTTGCAAAAGCAGCTCTTGAGATGTCTGTTAGATACCTTGCCGTTGACTTAGGAACAAAAGGCATAAGGGTAAATGCTATAAGCGCAGGCCCAATCAAAACTCTTGCGGCTTCCGGAATAGGTGATTTCAGATTTATCCTAAAATGGAATGAGGCAAACTCCCCTCTAAGAAAAAATGTAACCATAGAAGAAGTCGGCAATAGTTCAATGTATTTACTAAGCGACCTATCAAGCGGCGTTAGTGGCGAAATACACTATGTTGATGCAGGATACAACATAATGGGTATGTGCGCAGTAGAAGAAGAAAATGATAAAGCCACAATGGTTTGGGACAAATACGCAACGCAAAACTAATTATAGCCCCGTAGCGGGGCAAAATAGCTCTTAATTGCCGTCGAAATAAGCTAGGCAGCTTCCCCATGTGAGCCCGCCACCAAATGCGTCTAAAAGCATCAGTTCGCCTTTTTTTAACTTTTTTGATTCATACATATCATTTATCGCCATAGGTATGGATGCGGCAGAGGTGTTTCCATATTTTTCCACAGTGAGAACAACCTTTTCATCCGGCAATCCAACACTCTCGCCAACAGCCTTAATGATACGATAATTGGCTTGATGCGGTATAAAATGGTCTATATTTGACGAGTCCATCCCATTGTTTTCAAGAATATTAATACAATCGGAAGAGAGAGTCTTTACGGCAAGCTTGAACGTTTCATTCCCCTTCATCTGAATAAAAGAGCCGCGAATACCGCCGTGCTCACTATTTTTTGCGAAAGGGGTAACAAGAAAGTCCCAATATCCGCCATCTGCGCTAGTATGTATATCGAGTATTGCACTATCTTTTGAATCAGATGTCCCAATTATCGCAGCACCAGCACCATCTCCGAAAAGTATACAAGTACCTCTGTCGGTATAATCTACGACTCGGCTAAGCGTCTCTGCACCAACAACAAGAACCGTTTTTTTCATACCGGACTCTATATAGGCCTTTGCCACGCTAAGGGCATATATAAATCCGCTACAAGCGGCGCTAACATCAAATGCTGGAATATTTTTTAGGCCAAGCTTATCGGCCAAAATACAAGCCGTTGAAGGCATGCAAAGAAAGTCTGGAGTAATGGTGGCGAAAACCACTAAGTCAATATCGTCTTTACTAATTCCGGCTCTATCTATTGCCTTGATTGAGGCCTTAAGAGCCAAATCAGATGTCATCTCACCATCTGAGGCAATGTGCCTCTCTTTTATACCAGTGCGCTTATATATCCACTCATCGGTCGTATCGACCATTTTCTCCAAATCTTCATTGCTTAGAACCCTCTCAGGTACATAGGCTCCTATAGACTTGAATACGGCATAGTTCAATTTTTTGCCTCAAGCGAAGCTTTTATATGTTTGTTTACATCAGACTTTACAAAGTTTATAGCTTGGAAAATAGCATTCTTAATCGCCTTTGGATTACTCTTACCGTGGCTAACTATCGCAGCCCCATTCACACCAAGCAGTGGAGCACCGCCGTACTCGGCATAGTCTATTTGTTGCTTTAGGCTTGAAAATACTTTCTTCATAAAAACGGAACCAAAAGATGCAAAAGCTGACTTTTTAATATGATGCTTCATAAATTTGCCTATCGTGTCGGCAACGCCCTCGCTCGTCTTTAGGACAATATTTCCAACAAAACCATCGCACACAACCACATGAACAGAGCCATCAAAGATATTATTGCCTTCTACGTTGCCTATAAACTCAGGCATACTCTTAAGTAGTGCCGAAGCCTCTTTGGTAACCTCATTGCCCTTAGTATCCTCTTCGCCGTTTGTAAGTATCCCTACTTTTACTTTTTTGATACCCATAATATCTTTGGCATACGCAAGCCCCATTACGCCAAACTGATACAAATGCTCGGGCTTACAATCAACATTTGCACCAACATCAAGCACAAGGCTTTTTTGCCCGTCTATAACCGTTGGCATCAACGTCGCTATTGCAGGTCTAGCTATACCGTCTATTCGCCCTATTCTGAGAGTCGCTAGGCTCATCGTAGCCCCGCTGTGGCCAGCAGACACAACTGCATCAGCTTTCCCTTCTCTTACTAGTTCGGTGGCAACATAGATAGAACTGTTCTTTTTTTTCAGAGCATCCGTAGCGTGGTCGTGCATAGATATTACGTCATCAGCATGAACTATCGTTATAGATGACTTCACATTTTGAGGCAACAGGCCCTCAATAATATCTTTATCGCCAACCAAAATAGCCTCAAATTTGACAGCCTTTAGGGCATCCAAAACACCAGAAACAATTGGAGCGGGACCGAAGTCTCCGCCCATAGCGTCAATAGCTACTCTAATCATCAAAGACTATTTAAGTGCGCCGGTAGTAGGACTTGCTCTATGAGGAAGTCTGTACGAGCCATCTTCACATTTTACAGGCATAGGAAGTGTAACTTTGTAGTGTGTTCTTCTTTTTGCTGCTCTTGTGTGGCTCACTCTTCGCTTAGGTACTGCCATTTTCTACTCCTTATAGATTTTCAAAGACAAACTCTTTTTCGTCTGTCTCTTCTTTTTTGTGGTAATCATTTCTAAAAAGTTCGATTTCACCGATCAAAAACGACTCAAAATCGAACATCGAATCGTCGTTTTCAACTATGTCGTACTCTTCGTCAAAACCCTTATGGATACCCTCGACAATTTTTATTTTGATATCCTCATTAAGCGTATCAAAAAACTCTTCGCCGCTAATATCACATGCTACTTTTGTTTTACCTTGAATATTCCCTGTTATTACTAAAAAAGGGGGTTTACCAAAAAAACTTCCTTGAAATTTGGCAAAATCATCTCCATTTTTATATTCAAACGAAAAATCTTTTTGCTCTTTCGGTAGTTTTCTAAGGTCAACTTTCATTCAGGATTTTAGTTTATCTCTATTTGACTAAAGAAATAAGATATTTCCCTTGCCGCACTAGTTTCAGAGTCGCTACCGTGAACAGCATTGGCATCAATACTTTCTGCAAAATCAGCTCTGATAGTGCCTGCGGCAGCTTCTTTTGGATTAGTTGCACCCATTAGCTCTCTATTTTTAGCTATTGCATTTTCACCCTCAAGAACCATAACAACAACCGGTCCGCTTGTCATAAAAGACACTAGGTCTTTAAAAAAACCCCTCTCTTTGTGCTCTGCGTAAAAGCCTGCAGCAACCTCTTCTGATAGCTTGATTTTTTTCATAGCGGCGATTTTTAGGCCGTTTGATTCAAATCTATCTACTATTTTACCTATAACGTTTTTTGCAACCGCATCCGGTTTTATAATGGACAAAGTCCTTTGCATATGTAATCCTCTAAAAATCTAAAAATAAATCAGGGGTGAAATTATACCAAAAAGTTTTTTTAAGTCATAAATCAAAGAAATGATTGTTGTCGAAGTTGGGAGGGCAAACACCCTCCTTTAGCAGTAGAAACGCTCTAGACTTGATTAGTCTACAACGTTTGAGCCGGCAGCTTTGCCTTTTTTGTTACCTTCATCCCAAACAATGCAACCTTCAGTAGGACAAGCAGCTGCACAAGCAGGAACATCATGGTAGCTATCGCACTCTACGCATTTGTCTGGGTATACATAATAGATAGACTCACCAGTCGGATTATCCTCATCGTCAACTATCGCCTCAACCGGGCACTCATCTATACAAGCGCCGCAAGAAATACAAGTATCTAGAATTTTAACAGCCATTTTAAATCTCCTATATTAAAAGCTAAAAGAGGATAACTATAGCCAACTAAAAATAAAACACAAATTAAGCATTTTTTTTAAAGTCCAAAAAACGCTTTAATGGCGTCAGCTTTGTCCGTCTTTTCCCATGTAAACTCTGGAAGCTCTCTCCCAAAATGTCCATAAGCTGCAGTTTTTTTGTATATAGGTCTATGTAAATCAAGTGACTCTATAATACCTTTTGGTGTTAGTCTAAATACACTTCTTACGCACTCTTCCAATTTATTTTCATCAACTTTCGACGTGCCGTGCGTTTCAACCATTAAAGACACTGGCTCAACAACGCCTATCGCATAAGCTATCTGAACTGTGGCTTTATCGCACACACCTGAAGCTACAAGATTTTTTGCTACGTACCTTGCCATATATGCCGCACTTCTATCGACTTTGGTAGGGTCTTTACCGCTGAATGCACCGCCACCGTGCGGACATGCGCCGCCATATGTGTCAACTATAATTTTTCTACCGGTAAGACCGGCATCGCCTTGTGGGCCACCTATAACAAATTTGCCCGTTGGATTGATATAGTACTTGATATTTTCATCCCTAAGCTCGGTAGGAATTATTTTTTCTATTACCTCTTTGATAACATCTTGCTTGATTTGCTCTTGGCTTATATCGTCATGGTGTTGCGTAGATACGACCACGGCCTCTACCTTTGTCGGCTTATCGTCAATGTATCTAACTGACACTTGTGATTTTGCATCCGGTCTTAGATATGGTATGGTTCCATTTTTTCTACACTCGGCAAGTCTCTCCGTAAGTCTATGCGATAAATAAATAGGTAGAGGCATTAGCGTAGAAGTCTCACGACACGCATAACCAAACATAAGCCCCTGATCTCCAGCCCCTATTTCGCCGTCAGCCCTGTCAACACCCTGATTTATATCACTTGATTGTTTACCTAGCCCGTCAAGTACCGCAGCGCTCTTATAATCAAATCCAAAGTCGGAATCAGTATAACCTATCTCTCTAACGGTCTCCCTAACTATGTCTTGTATGGGTAGTCTCATTTCATTTTCTATTTTCATCTCGCCAGCAACAACGCAAAAACCGTTTGAGACAAGCGTTTCACATGCAACTCTAGCAAGAGATGGATTTTTTGAGTGTGTTAGAATGTAGTCCAAGACTGCATCACTAATTTGGTCAGCCATCTTGTCTGGATGCCCCTCCGATACAGATTCAGACGTAAATAGAAAGTTTTTTGACATCAAAAAGCCTTATTGTAAAATTTTCTTTAATTCTACTAATCAACCCCTTAACAAGCATTATTTTAATATTTATTTAATTTCTTAAATAGTAAAATTTACTATTAATTTAAAAGTAGGAGATTCACATGTGCACTCTTGTTACAAAAAAAGCCCCTGATTTCACAGCAAATGCAGTTCTTGGCGATAACTCTATAGTTGATAACTTCAATCTTTACCAAAATATAGGCGATAAAGGTGCGGTAATATTCTTTTATCCACTGGATTTTACTTTTGTATGCCCATCGGAGCTAATCGCTTTTGATCACAGACTTAAAGAATTTAAAGATAGAGGAATAAACGTAATAGGTGTCTCTATAGATTCACACTTTACACACCTTGCATGGAAAAACACTCCAGTGGAAAAAGGCGGTATCGGCAAAGTTGGCTACCCGCTTGTTGCAGACCTTGATAAATCTATAGCTACAAGCTTCGGCGTACTTCTTGACGCAGGAATTGCACTTAGAGGCTCATTCCTTCTTGACAAAGACGGGACTGTAAGACACGCCGTAATTAACGACCTTCCACTCGGAAGAAATATCGATGAGATGATAAGAGTGGTTGACGCTATGCTGTTTACAAATGAGTATGGCGAAGTTTGCCCTGCTGGCTGGAATAAAGGCGAAAAAGGTATGAAAGCTTCTACAGAAGGCGTTGCGGAATATCTAGCGGAAAATGCTGGTAAACTATAATTATTTCACGGTAGGCGAATAAAACCGCCTACCTATTTTTAGCGTATCCCCCACTCTATCTGCAAGCTGTGTCGGCAAAAGCCCGAGCGACTCTTCAACCTCTGCGGTTTTGCCATGAGTAATGAAACTATCCTCGTACTCAAAACTCTCCAATCTAACATCGGCAATCCCTTCTTCTTGCAAGAACAGCGATAATATTTCACCTATGCCGCCCATCTTCGACGAATCGCTAAATATAAACCATTTTTTATACTTTACGGATAGCTCTAGAAGTGTTTTTTTGTCAAGCGGCTTTATAAATACCAAATCCAATAAGCCGCACAATATACCGCCATCAGCAAGCACTTTTGCGGTTTTGTAAGCTCTGCCGACGCCGTTTCCATATCCTATAAACAAAACATCGCTTGGTGCATATACTAAAAGCTGTGATTTTTTCTCTTTTAGCTGAATGCTCTCAAATTCATCTTGCAGTAAAAATGCCCCTCGAGGGTATCTAAATGCACACGGCCCTTCCAAATTTGCGGCATAATTAACGCTAGCAATAAGCATTTTTTCATCCCTAGGGGCAAAGATTTCCATATTTGGAATGCTTCTAAGATATGAAATATCAAAAACACCCTGATGTGTTTCGCCATCCTCTCCTACTATTCCGGCTCTATCAATGGCAAATGTTACCGGTAGATTTTGCAAGGCTACGTCATGGACTATTTGGTCATACGCCCTTTGAAGAAATGTAGAGTATATCGCCACAAAAGGCTTAAAACCCTCTTTTGCCATCGCCGCCATAGACGTAACCGCATGTTGCTCGCAAATAGCCACATCCCAAAATCTAGTCGGGTAAGCCTCAAGTAAATTGTCGAGTCCCGTTCCACTAGGCATAGCGGCCGTAACGCCTACTATCTTGTCATCTTTTGCGGCGAGTTCAAAAAGAGCCTCACTAAATATTGATGTAGCACTTCTGGCTTTTGATTTTGATAGCTCCCCTTTTTCTTTGTCAAATGGAGCGACGCCATGCCAGTGTTCGTGCTTGCCCTCAGCTGGGGCATATCCCTTGCCTTTCATAGTTTGCACATGAACCACAACGGGCTTTTTCATCGATTTTGCAATCTTAAAAGTCTCTATTAAGTCTTTGATATTGTGGCCATCTGCCGGACCTATATAATCAAGCCCAAGCTCTTCAAATATAATCCCCGGGGTAATAAGCTTAAAGCCTCTCTCAAAGCGCCTCATAACATAATCAACAGAGGAGGGCAATCTCTCTAGCGCCCCCTCGACACGTTTTTTAAACCCCTGATATGTTTTTGACGAGAGAGCCTTACTTAGATACTCGCTAATAGCCCCTATAGGTTTGGCTATGCTCATCTCATTGTCATTAAGGATAATAACCATAGGATACTTGTGATGGCCCAGCTCATTTAATGCCTCATACACCATTCCGGAGGTCATGGAGCCGTCTCCTATCAAAACAACAGGGATTCTATCTTCGCCCTTAAGCGCTATCGCCTTGGCGGCTCCAACAGCGGCAGATATAGACGTAGAGCTATGTCCCGCAACAAAATAATCAAACTCGGATTCGCTAGGCTTTGTAAAGCCGCATACTCCGCCAAACTGTCTTAATGTATCAAATCTATCCCATCTTCCAGTAAGAAGCTTGTGAGCATAGGCTTGATGGCTAACATCGAATATGAATGGGTCTTTTGAAACGTCAAAAACATGGTGCATCGCAAGTATTATCTCCACCGCCCCAAGAGAGCTTGTTAGATGCCCTCCATTGCGGCTAACAACCTCAAGAATCCTGTCCCTAAGAGAAGCCGCTACCGCATCCAGTTCGTCTATACTTACATTTTTTATATCATTCATGGTCGCCAAGCAAATCCTCTTTGACTTTCAAAAATCTAGCATTTATATTCCCATCCAAGTTGCCTATGTCGCTAAGCACAACAATTCCACCTCTTTGAATAGCGTCGTCCTCTTCAATGGTAACTTTTGACTCTCCGGCTAGCGCACTTTTTAGATACTCGGCGTCTTGCTTGCTAACTTTAATTTTTATTTTTGACGCATCTTTTAGCTTTGACAAAAGCTCTCGTACCAAAGCTAGAGCAACTTTTGATGAGTTTTCATTTACCTCTTTTTTTATCACTTGTTCAGCTATGGAAACGGCCGTCTTGCCAAGCTCTCTTTCTATATCCGATAGTTTGCCTTCATATACGCCCACAGTCTCTTCCAATTTTTTAACCGATGAGACAAGCACTTTTTCGCTCTCTTCAAATTTTGCACGGTAAGAGGCCTCAAGCTCTGAAGTTGCCGCCGCAACACCATCATCATAGGCTCTTTTTTTCTCCTCTTCAAGCCTAGCGTTAAAATCGGCTTGTTGGCGCTCCATCTGCATTTCCATCTTAATGAGACTAGATGAGAGCTCATCTATTTTTTGTAAAAATGTCTCTGCGTGAGTATTGCTAATTACGCTCTCTTCTTGCACAGGTTCAGGACTGTATGATTGCTGCATTTGTTGTACTGGAGAGCCAATCTCCATTTGTTTGCTTTTGTGAGCAACCACGGTTTGTGATATATCCACATCGTCGTTATCAAAAGCCCGGTATTGATACTTATTTATAGCGTATTTCCCACCGTTGCTACCGTGTATCACTTTTTCGGTCAACCTACACCACCGTCTCTTCCGCTTCGCCTAGCTGAATAGCACCCTGCTCTACCAGCTTTTGCACGGCTTCGACAACTCTTCTTTGAGCTCCCTCTACCTCTTTTAGCTTCACCGCACCGAGGAATTGGAGCTCTTCTAGCAATGCCTCCGCAGCCTTTTTTGACATATTCGTCATCACTTTTTCTTTCATCTCTTCCGACGCCGTTTTGAGCGCAAGCACAAGGTCTTTTTTGTCGACCCCTTTTAGGATTTCCTGTATCGCTTTTGTATCGAGTTTTGAAATATCCTCAAATGTAAACATCATATCTTTAATAGCATTGGCAAGGCTCTCATCCGCCTGTTCGATATACGAGATAGTCGCTTTCGCATTTTTCTGCGACAATCTATTAAAGATGTCGGCAACGGCTCTTGGTCCACCAACTTCGACTTTGTAAGAGGTAAGGCTCTCTAGCTTGTTTTCTAGTATCGCAGAAACCCTTTTTATAATCGTCGGCGATATATCGCCTAGATTTGCCATTCTCATAGCCACCTCAGCCCTAAGGTCATCTGGAAAACGACTTAGCGTCTCGGCTGCGCCGGTAGCATCCATGTGGGCCAAAATAAGCGCAACCGTTTGCGGATGCTCATTAACGATAAAGTCGGCAAGCTGTTGAGGTTTAATTTTTGAAAGAAATGCAAAGTTTTGCCCGCTTTGCATACTTTTCGCAAGTTTATCCAGAACTTTTTTTGCCTCTTCGGGCCCGAGAGCCTTAAATAGTATCTCTTTGGCGTACTCCATACCACCGGATGAAATGTACTGATTTGACTGCATAATTGCATGAAACTCTTCGAGTATTGCGGTAGCCACTTGTTTGTCTACGGTGGAGCTTCTGGCTATATATTTTGATATTTGGGTAATGGCGTCTATGCTCATATGAGAAAAAAGTTGTGCTGTTATATCCTCGCCGAGAAGGTTGAGAAATATCGCAACCTTTTCTGACATCGAAAGTTCATCATACTGCGACTGAAGCTGCGGCGGTAGATTCATCTATACATCCTTTTTCATTGAGCCACCGGCATTTTGGGCGGCAGTCTCGTCAACAACCAAGGTTTCAAGAAGATTGGATATATCCTCTGTATGCTCCTCTGCTGCGGTTTTAATTTTTTCAAGTAGAACATCGTATTTGAGGGACTCTTCATTAAGCGGTCCGGATATCCCGAGCTGCTGCTCGACACGCTTTCTCATCTCAGCAAGTTTGCCGTGGGTATCCTCCAACTCCTCTTCATCAAAGACAAACTCTTTTGGCTTTTGCATTGCCTCTTCGGTTGGGATTTCCATCATCCTCTCCGCAAAAGGGGCAATGACTTTTTTGTACAACACGAATAGCACAACGGCAGCTATGATATACTTCAAAACATTTGTCGCTGGACCTATAATAAAGCCATACTCCTCCATAACTCCTTTGATTCCACCGGTTTTACCGCTAGTCCCAGGGTTAAATCTAAAGTTGGAGACACTAACCTCATCCCCCCTTTTTTGCTCATACCCGACTGCTTGTTTTACAAGTGCATTAATCTTATCAAGCTCAGCGTTATCGAGAGCTTTATATGCAAGCTCTCCACCTTTTTGCTCATCCGCAACATATCTGCCATCCACAACTACAGCCGCAGTTATTCTTTTGATAGTCGCATACTCGCCTTTGACGTTTGATACCGTTTTTGATATTTCATAGTTTGTCGTTCCGGTAGACTTGCTATATTTTTCTGTTGCGTTACCGCTCTCTATCCCCTGTACGGGGCCGATATTGCTAACGGCGCCCGGTACACCGCCGATTTCTGGCTGTTTAAACCCTTCTCTTTTTTCTTCGCTTGTCTGCTCACTTCTTACGACGCTATTTGGATCAAAACTCTCGCTTGTAGTCTCTTTTTTTGAAAAATCAAAATCAACTGTGATTTTGGCAACAACCCTATCAGAACCGCCTATTACGGGAGCTAGCATATTGGTTATTTTCTCTTCATACAACTTCTCAAAGTCTTTTTTGTACTTCATCTGCTGCTTGGCTGCTTCCCCAGCCACCGTATCCTCATCCTCGCTACCTAGCAAATCACCATTTTCATTGACTATTTTTACGTTTTCTGGAGTCATCTTAGTAACACTTGCGGCAACTAGATTTTTAACGCCCATTATCTGTTTTGGAGTAAGCACCATATTCGGTTTTAGTGTAACTACGACGGAGCCTGTAGGAGGGGTATCTTTTTCGGCAAAAAGCGACTCTTTTGGCCTCGCTATGTGAACAACCGCTTTTTGCACGGCACTTATACTCTCAACCGTCTTTGACAGTTCGCCCTCTAATGCCCTGTTGTACTTAACCTGCTGGTCAAAGTCGGTTGCACCGAACTCTTGCTTATCAAAAAGCTCAAAACCAACCCTGGAATCTTTTGGAAGTCCCATTGCGGCTACATCAAGTCGAAGCTTGTTGACCTTATCCTCAGGTACTTCTATCACACCGTCCCTTGGTATTCTGTATGGGATTTTTTGCTTGTCTAACTCTGCTACGATAAGACCGGCATCTTTTGGAGCAATATTTTCAAACATTACCCTATAGCCGTCATCTGTTTTTTTGGCGTTTACATTGAAAAGCACAAGGAACATCACAAGCGCAATTACAGCTACTAGCGTAGAGGCAATGATAATTTTTTGCTTCGTATTGAGCTTTTTTAAGAGCTCACTAATCTGCGCTACTAGGGCTTGAATATCCATCTGTTAACAGTAAACCTTTTTGAATTCGTCAAAGAATCTATCGTTTTGTTCTTTTGTACCTATTGTTATCCTGATGCCGTTTAGTGCATAGCTGGTAAGATCTCTCACTATCACACCTTTTCTCAAAAGTTTATCGGCAATCTCTTTGGAGGATTTCTCCTTAAAAAAGTAGGTAATAAAATTTGTGTAACTATCTATCGTTTCAATACCGTTTTCTACCGCAAACTCTTCATATCTCTTCATCTGCTCAAAGTTCAAAGATATGCTTTTTTGCACAAACTCTTCATCTTTTATGGCGGCAAGTGCGGCGCATGCCGACAAATTCGCTACGTTAAAAGGAGGTCGAACTTTATAAAAAGCCTTAATAACACTTTCTTCGCCAATACCATATCCAACTCTCATGCCGCCAAGTCCGTACGCTTTCGAAAAAGTGCCCAAATATACGGCATTTGGAAATTTCTCTATTAGCTCTTTTGGCTCTATTTTGACCGCATCGTCTTTGTATGCGGCGTACTCCATATATGCACAGTCAACAACCGCCAAAGTATCCTTATCGATATGCGACAAAATATCGTAAACTTCGGCTCTGGTTATACACTCGCCGAGAGGGTTATTTGGGACACAAATAAACACAATAGCAGGTCTCAATTTATCATAAGTTGTTTTAAATTGTTGGACATCGTGAAGCAGCCCGTCAGTTCTTACAATCTGGGCTCCGCACATCTTTGCATATATCTCATACATCGCAAAAGTGACCTTGTTCATAAGAACGGTGTCACCATCTTTTAACTTTGCTTTTGTGGCAAATTCAAGCACTTGGTCGCTTCCAGCTCCGAGTATGATATTTTTGCTATTTACGCCAAATTTTGTCGATAAAGCATCTTTGAGCTCAAAATAACTATCATCAGGATAAAGACACATCTTTGTCGCAAAATCTCTCACCGCTTCTACAACTTTTGGAGAAGTACCGTTTGGGTTTTCATTGCTCGCAAGCTTAACTACGTCTTTTGGCTCTATCCCAAACTCTCTAACCACAAGCTCTATGGGCTTGCCCGCCTCATATACTTTTAGATTTTCCAAATTTTCATTAAATTTCATCATATTCCCTTTACGAAGCTACCGAGCCATTTGATTTTATCCTCAAATCCCTCTAGCGCTTTTTTGACTTTTTCGTCTTTGATATGCCCGTCAAAATCTATATAAAAAATATAGCTAAACCCTTCGTCTTTTGCGGGTCTAGACTCTATTTTTGATAGATTGATGTCCGCTTTTTCAAACGATGATAAGAATTTTGCGAGAGCTCCTGGCGTATTATCAAGGTGAACCAAAACAGATGTCTTGTCATTGCCGCTAGCCGCATTTTCAAAATCGCTAATTATCACAAATCTTGTTTCATTATGTGCATTGTCTTCTATATGCTCATACATTACCGGCAAGTTATATAACTTTGCCGCTATATGAGAGCAAATCGCCGCACTACTCTCGTCTGCGCTTGCAAGTTGCGCAGCTTTGGCTGTTGAGGCGGTCGGAATTAATTGCACGCCGTCAAGCCCGCTCTCACGCAAAAACTCTCCGCACTGCCCAAATGCTACGTCTTTTGAGTATATCTTTTTTATCTGCGAAAGATGTGATGCTCTTGAGGCCAGAGAATGACTGATTTTCATTGACATCTCAGCCACTATCCTAAGATAGCTACGCCCCAAAAGATCGATAGACTCCCCCACTATCCCCTCTATGTTATTTTCTATCGGTATGACGCCGTATTTTGCTTTTTTGCTCTCGACAGCACGAAATACGGAAGCTATCGTTGACATAGGAAGGTATTCCGATATTTGACCAAATCTACTCTCAGCAGCTTGATGTGTAAAAGTCCCCTCCGGCCCAAGATAAGCTACAGTTTCTGGCTTTTCTATATTTCTAGATACCGCAAAAATCTCCAAAAATATCGCTTCGATAGCTTCGGGAGTCAGTGCTCCGCCACCGTCTCTACTCTGTTTTGAAAGTCTAGTTAATATCTCTTTTTCACGCTCAGGTCTATATATACTCTTGTCGTCGCTGGCATGTTTGATTCTGCCAACCTCTTTGACAAGCTCCATCCGTTCATTCAAAAGCATTAGAAGCTTATCGTCTATGCCGTCTATTTTTATTCTTATCTCACCAAGTCCGCTCATGCGCCTATCCTTATGTCTGCCACGCTTTGATATACGATATCCGGCATTTCACAGCTTTTCAAGAAAGGCAGAATCTGCTCTTTTTTATCGTATTTACCGCTTAGTACAAGCACCGTTTTCATCCCCATCTGTTTTGCCCCGATTAGGTCACCTATGGCATCGTCGCTAATAACGGTAACCTCTTCTTTGTTTTTTGAGCCGAGCATCGACAACGCTTTTTTATAAAAATCAGCACTTGGCTTTCCGACCGTTTTTGCCTTTACGCCAGTCGCAAACTCTATGGCTTTTGCTATAGCGCCAAGCCCTGGATATTTGCGTCCGTTTTTTGCATATATTGCCGTAGCGTGCATCGCAATCAGCTTTGCCCCATTTTGGATAGTCTCAACGGCCGTCGCCATATCATCATAGGTTAGATTTTCTTTGAGCGATATTACCAAAAAATCCGGATTTTCGCTAAAAACATATCCCTGAGCTTGAAGCGCATCTATAAAATTATCATTTCCTATCGCCGCTATTGTTTTATTGCCGACATGACTTTTTAGACACATCAACGGGTCTATGTATGCCCTATCATCAAAGCTAAACCCAAGCCCTCTAAGATAGCTCCTAAACTCATCCGATGAGAATTTTGTATTGTTCGTTATAAGCGTATACGGAATTTCTTTTTTGTTCAGTCCATCGATAAACTCTATTGCCCCAGGTATCGGCTCTCTTTTTTTATCATCTATCAATGTTCCTTGGATATCTATCAGGTACAACTTCTCTCGCTTATTTCAAAAAATCTTTTTCCAAAGCTATGAGGTCTTCAAAGCTCTCTCTTTGCCTTATAATCCTCTGCCTGCCGTCTTCTACCGCAATTTCAGCCGTTCTTGGACGACTATTGTAGTTTGAACTCATCGAAAACCCATACGAACCAGCACTTTTTATAACCACGAGGTCACCGTGCGCCGTCTCCGCTATCTCTTCATCTTTGGCAAAAAAATCGCCGCTCTCGCACACTGGACCAACTATGTCCGCTTTTGATTTGACCGTGCTTTTGCCCACAACCTCTACACCGTGAAACGCCTCATACAAAGTAGGGCGGATAAGGTCATTCATAGCACCGTCTACAACGACAAATCTTTTTTCTTTGCTATATTTTTCGTACAACACTTTCGTTAGGAAGTATCCGCCATTTGCCGTCATAAATCTCCCAGGTTCGCATACGATAGTCACATCAGTGCCCGTCAGCGTGGAGAGGATAACCTGCGCATAGTTGTACGGAGGTATAGTCTCTTCGTTGTCATATACGACACCAAGTCCGCCGCCGACATCAAAAAACTTGATATTTATTTTTAGAGCCAAAAGCGCTTTTAGAAGTTCTGATACTTTTTGCGCCGCCTCATAGATAGGCTCGAGGTCGGTTAGCTGACTCCCTATGTGAAAATGCACGCCCACAGGCTCCAAATGTCCACTTTTTGCAGCGTATGTATACATTTTTTTGGCGACTTCTATATCAACGCCAAATTTATTTTCTGTAAGTCCCGTCGAGATATATGGGTGAGTTTTTGGGTCAATATCAGGATTTACACGGATGCTGATGCGAGCCTTTATCCTCATATCTTTAGCTATCATCTCTACACGAAGCATCTCCGCTTCGCTTTCAAGATTAATAAACAAAATATCACACTCGAGCGCTTCTTTTATTTCATCATCTCTTTTTCCAACACCGGAATAAATTATTTTGTATTTTGGCACTCCAGCCATCAATGCTCTTTTTACCTCGCCTATCGATACACAGTCTGCCCCAGCCCCTAGGTCAGCAAATAGTTTTATTACGCTTAGGTTTGAATTTGCTTTTACTGCGTAGCAAATTAGTGATTTTCTAGCGGCAAAAGCCTCTTTTAGCTCTTCATATCTGCTTTTCATATAGTCAAAATCATATACATACAGCGGTGTACCATACGTTGCGGCAAGTGTTGAAAAATCCATAATATCCTCTTTTGATGCAAAAAAATTGGTAAATTTATTACGAAATTATTACGAAAAACCGTTTAAACAGCTAGGGTTTGAGCCCGTCAAAGTCACCTTGCTTGTTTCTTTTTAGCGTGTCATAAATCTTAAGTAGCGAAATGAACAGGGCCGTAACCGCAGGCCCCAAAATAATTCCCCAAAAACCATAGGTTGACATACCCGCCAAAATGGCAAAAAATATAAGCAGGGAGTTCGGTTTTGTCTGCGTACGGACTAGATACTTACTGATAAAATCAATAATAATCGGCTTGATAAAAGTATCGGCGACCAGAGAAATAACTATCACGGTATATAATGCCACTATAACGGCGTTTGCGGTATTACCTATTGAAAACTCATATATTGCGACAGGCACCCACATAATAGCACCGCCTATCACCGGAACAAGAGAGGCAAAACTATACGCTATCCCCATAAAAAATGGATCATAACCTAGATACCACGCCACAAGAGAAAACAATATACCCTGAAATACGGCGTTAAACAGTGTGGAGTAAAGGACGACGCTCATCGTCTGCCCCATCTCGTCAAATATCATCTGGCTATCTTCACCCTTAAGAGGCAATACACGCTTAAAAAATAGCAATATCTGCTTGCCGTAAAGATTTGCAAAAAAGTAAAAAATCAAAATAAGAAGCATATTGGACAAAAATCTAAGGCTCCCTTGTCCGACACGCTCCAACATCTCAAAGCCTCTGGCTATATAATCGTCATATTTTACGCCGTGTAGATAGCTAATTATCATATCTTTGTATTGAAGCGGGAGCATATCTAGCGTTTGTATGTTAAGGACAAATAGATTTTTTATCCGCTCAAAAAATGCCATATCAACACTCTGCAAAATCGCCGCAATTTTGAATACAAAGTAGACCATCGGAATAAGGACAAACGCCGCAAGAAGCACCGTCAAAAATAGCGAAGCAAGCATAGAGCTATGAAATCTAAGCGTGAGCTTATAGTTTGTCGCAGACGTAGCGATAGATAAAAGTCCGGCTATGACAATATCTAGTAAAAACGAGTGATACAGTACCCCTATCCAGTAAATAGCGATAAAAAAAACAATATGCAAAAAGTTAATAGGGCTAATCATCTATCTAATCCAAATCAAATATGTTTTGCGTTTGCACTCTGGCTCTGCCGAGTGCGTCAAAGGTCTTGTGTGTCGCCATTCGTCCTCTGGCCGTCCGCTCTAAAAAGCCATTGGCAAGTAAATATGGCTCGTATACGTCCTCTATCGTATCGGCATCTTCACTAAGAGCCGCCGATAACGTATTTAGTCCGATTGGTTTGCCGCCAGACTCCGCCAAAAGAGATAACAGCTTCATATCCATCTCGTCAAACCCATGCTCATTGACACCCAGTTCATCAAGTGCCTCTTTTGCTGTTTTTGGCGTTACGGTGTCTTCATTTTTATAGTCCGAAAAATCTCTAACACGCTTCAACAGTCGCAGAGCAATTCTGGGCGTACCTCTCGATCGAGACGCGATTTCCAGAGCTGCCTTACCGTCACACGGTTTGCCAAGCTTGGCTCCTGCGTTTTGTACTATCTTTGATAACTCCGAATGGTCATAAAACTGCATCCGAAAGTGCATCCCAAACCTATCTCTAAGAGGGGAGCTCAGCATACCCGCCCTCGTCGTCGCCCCAATGAGCGTAAATCTAGGTATGTCTATTTTGACCGTTTGCGCCGCAGGGCCACTGCCTATCACGATATCCAAACGGAAATCTTCCATCGCCGAGTACAGCACCTCCTCTATGGCGGAGGAGAGCCTATGTATCTCGTCAATAAAAAGCACATCTCCCTCGCTAAGATTTGTAAGTATCGCCGCAAGGTCTCCGCTTTTTTCTATCATCGGCCCCGCTGTGACTTTGAGGTTTGCCTCCATCCTTGTGGCTATGAGCCCTGCCATCGTGGTCTTACCAAGCCCGGGAGGGCCGAAAAACAGGGCGTGATCAAGTGGCTCCGAACGTTTTTTTGACGCTTCGATGGATATATTGAGGACTTTTTTTATTTTTTCTTGTCCAATATACTCATCCCACGCCGAAGGTCTGAGGCTTTTTTCGAGTTCGTTTTCAAACTCAAATTTTTCAACCTCTACGATTCGCTCCATTATTGGCTCGCTTTACATATTTTGCGTAGCTCTACCGCACAAGCAGGTAGCTTTAGGGGGATGCAAGGGGCATTTATGCCCCTGCCGTTTATGTGGGCTTTGCTTGCATAAACGCATAACATAATTCAGTAACTCTCTTTTTTATTCGGAAAATCACCGCTTCTTACGTCGTTTGCAAACTTCTCAAAAGCGCCCTTGGCAAGAGCTGCCCCATCCATATATTTTCTGACAAATTTTGGCGTAAACTCCTCGAAAAACCCAAGCATATCCGACCAGACAAGCACCTGAGCATCACAATCAGCTCCAGCCCCTATGCCTATTATCGGGATACCAACAGACTCTGTTATTCTCTTTGCGGCGCTAGATTTCACACCCTCTACCACAATAGCCAAAGCTCCTGCCGCCTCGATAGCTTTTGCATCTTGAACGAGCCTTGCTGTATCTGCTCCATCCTTGCCTTTTACCTTGTATCCACCCTCCGCTCTAGCGACTTGTGGCATAAGCCCTATATGTCCCACGACAGCAACCTTGTTTTTTACTAGATGTTCTATTATCTCAGCCTTCTCTGTGCCGCCCTCTATCTTAACGGCAAATGCTTTTGTCTCTTTGTAAACCCTTACAGCATTTTTTAGCGCTGTCTCTTTGTCTGTCTCGGAGCCAAACGGCATATCAAATATTATTTTTGCGCTTGGAGCACCCATGCCGACCGCTTTTGTGTGGTATATCATCTCATCCATACCGATAGAGAGCGTATCGCTCTGCCCACCAAAGCTCATAGCAAGGCTATCACCAACCAGTATCATATCCGCATATGGGGCGATCAACCTTGCAAACAAGGCATCATAAGCCGTGATGACCGTGAATTTTTTACCTTTTTGTAGCGTCAAAACATATCCTAATTCAAGCTTTTATTCGGTAATTTTATCGTAAGAATGACTATATATCAAAATTTATTGCCACATTCGAAGATATTAACCTCAAAATACTATTAATACGTTTTTAAAGCACGGGAGACAATCGATATCCAATGCCATAAATGCTAGTTACGGCACCATCTGGGAGTTTCTTGCGAAGACGCATCATCATTCCTTTGATATTTTCATAGTTTATATCTGCACCTTGAATATAAAAATGATTGATTATCTCATCATTGCTACAAACTTGTTCAAACTTTAAACTAAGTATGTCAAGCAGATATATTTCATATTTACTCAAGGAAACTGTAGCACCATCGTTCGTGAGAAGCTTTTTCTCTTTATCCCATACTACGTTTTCACTGAATTGATATACATGAGTTGGTTTCGATACGATTGGTTTTGGCATAGCATTTATTTTTTTTGATACCAAATAAAGTGTATTAAGCATCTCTTGATACTGCACGGGCTTGGTGATAAACTGTGCAACCCCGCAGTTTATGAGCGCAAGAAGATACTCGGTATCGGTATACGCCGATAGGATAACAATTGGTTGACTCTCACGCAAAGCATAGAGAGCCGTAGTTAGTCCTATCCCGTCCATTCTTGGCATCTGTATGTCAGACATCACTATGTCGTAGTAAGAATTTCGAAGTTTATGGTATTGTTCGAACTTTTCGATGGCATCTATTCCATCGACGGCATAATCTACACGATAAAAATAATCCTCCAATAAATCCACCATACGCGTACGCAACCCATCATCATCTTCGACAATCAAAATGGATAGACGCTTTGTTTCCTTGCAAATACTTTGTTCATCAATCATAAATCAAAACCTTTGTCTGTTTCATACTTCATCAATTCGACGGCATGTTTTGTCATTGTTTGCTAAAAGCGGAATCGACACTACAAACATCGCCCCATATTCCGCATTGAATACTTCTATTTTTCCGGCCATCTTGGTTTGTATGATTGCTTTTGATATATAAAGACCGACCCCGCTCCCTTTTCCTTCGGCTTTTGTGGTGAAATGAGGCTCAAAAATTCGCCCCATCTCATCATCTGCAATGCCGCCGCCGTTATCTGTCATGGTCAATACTGCATTATTTACATCCATAGAAAGCCGAATCTGAATTATTGGATTCATTCTATTGTTTTCCATCAGTGCATCACGGGCATTTTGAAGCAGATTGACCACTACCTGCTTGAACTCGCTCGGCGATCCCATTACCGTCAACGCTACTTTGGCATAGATTACGTCAACGATAATCCCGTTGGAACCAAGCATGGCCTTCAAAAGACTTAACGACTCTTTTACGGAGCTATTAAGATCGAACGGTATATTTTTTCTATCTGGCTTAAGAAAGTTTCTAAAATCGTCAATAGTTTGGGACATAAACAAGATTTGCTCCATTGCTTCCGAACTCATTTTACCCATATATGGCGCATCTAATTTTTTTTTGTAAAACGCAACCTCCGCATCCTGCACAATCATTCCCAGCAGATTAAGCGGTTGACGCCACTGATGCGCAATATTATCAATCATCTCCCCCATCGCCGCAAGTTTTGACTGCTGGTATAGCATTGCCTTTTGGTATTCAATTTCGTTCTCGCTTTGACTCAAAGCTGTTTGCAAATGCTGTTTTTGCATATCTGAACGTTGCAGCCTATCGATAAAAACTTTCTTATTACGGTAATCGATAACAAACATCAGAAGAGCCAAAACAAACAGTAATGTGGAAAGAGGAATGATAAAAAATCCTATCGATAAATAAATGTGGTACTGCCAAGCAGCATAAGTTACAAGCAGTGTCAATGAGCAAGCTATAATGTAAACAATTACGACACTAAGATATCGTTTTCTAATCATCTGCAAAAGCAAAAACAATCCTACCGCAAACGATAATATAAAATTTAACGTTCTATATAAAAGCGGTTGAACACCGAGGTCGTTATTTAGAATATTTTCAAGCAAAGTGGTATGTATAAAGACACCCGATCGAACTGAACCGTCACTCAACGTGTAGGTACTATCAAGTCCGAGCGCCGTAGAGCCTATCAGAACATATTTGTCTCTCAGTCTACCGCCGTCAACGACTCCATTCAAAATATCAACCGCTGAGATTCTTTCGTGCTTCTCAAACGGATAAAAATTCAAAAGCGCTTCCGCATGCTTATCCACAAAAAAACGGTGCTTGTCTATACCCAACTCCATACCTCCGAAAAAAGCGGATGTTGTATCAGAGTGCATACCAAGGCCAGATGATGTAATGGCAGCGATGCCGAGCGTTGGAATCCATATCTCTTGATGTTTTAGCGCCATCGGCAAACGTCTCAATATCCCGTCTTCGTCAGCTTCAGCATGTATATGTCCTATACTCTGAGATTTATCTTGAAAAATACGCAGACTACATACCATATCATCAAGTGCATATAAGCTTGCATTTTTGAGCTCGTCTGCAACCGTTACGGTGTTTGGTAGAATGCATGCGCTACCACGTATATCCTTGTTTGAAAATACTGGCAATACGACCGGCGAGTGATGAATCACATCAGACAAGATAGAGTCGTTGTCTTGCAGCTCTTGCGGTAGTCCGCTGATTGTAATCTTATGATTTAACACAGTGTCGTAAAAACCTCGAAGAGTTGACGGGGACGTTCTATCGGGCTCAGAAAAAACCATATCCAAAGCGATTGCTTTTGGCTTATTTGATGCGATACTATCAATCAGTTTTGCGGTAATCATTCTGGGCCAAGGCCATTGCCCAAGCTCTCTAAGACTTTTATCGTCAATTTCGACAACCACTGTTGACATAGGAGCACTAGAAGATGGAAGTATTTGAGTAAAACGGTCGTAAAACTTATAATCCAGATATGCGAGTAGCGGGCTGCTCCACCATAAAAAATACAACGAGGTCGTAAAAAATAACGACCCGAGAATTACAACCCACTTTTTTTTCATAAATGTCAGCGTACAATCACTTCAACACGACGATTTTTAGGCTCAGGCACACCGTCTTTTTCCGGAACTAATGGGTCATTTTTGCCGTATGATACGATAGAGCTTCTCTTTAGCGTAACATTACGCTCTAGAAGATATTTTTTAACAGCCTCAGCTCTATCTAAACCCAAAATATAATTTTTATCTGCGTCGCCAACGCTATCAGAATGACCTATTATGTCAACCGCAGCCGGCTCTCTAGATTTAATCACTCGAATTAGCTCGTCAATTTGATTTTTTGACTCATCCGTAAGCTCTGCCGTAGCCGATTCAAAATAAAACAGCATAGATATTGGCTTTGCAGGAAGTATATTGAGCTGATCCGCATATCTTTTTAATATCTCGTCCGAATCGGCTTTTTTTGCCGCTGACGGCTGTTTGTCTGGTGCAGCCATTGTGGTATATTCATATGGCTTATCTACGGTTACTGCCCCTGCCTTGGTTTCAACAACGACAGCATTACTGCTCGAATTATTATCCAGCAAGATGACCGTTGTTTTTGGCTGCGAATACAAGAAAGGGAGTATCAAAAGAACTCCAGTCCAAACAAAAAATACTCCCATTTCTAATCAGCCTCTATAATAAATTTAGTGCCACGGATTCCAATAATCCCCTGCGGGACTTTTATGTGCACTTTTTTTGGCGCCAACTTTCCAATTTTTCCAGATTCAAATACGGCTCTTCCTTTTTGGAGGGCAATATCGAAATGAAAATTTTTTTGCGACGGCTCAAATAAAAAATCATCTATTGAAAAAAGACTCTCTGGGCCAATGGATATCCGTGTTCCATCATTGAATGAAACCCCGATATTTGTATTTTTATCAGTCTCAATCTTATCGCCGTTGAAAAGATAGTCGCCCTGCTTAACCGCCTGAAGTGAACTATCCCTTTTTACGGTTGCACTACCTTTAATACTTTTAACAAAAGCAACGGGTTCGGCACCAAATACACACAATACCAAACTCATAATCATAATAGATATTTTCACCGCAACTTTCCTTTTTATCTTATAACTGCCAACTGGGTATTTATCTGTATTTTAGGGGCTAGATGCTTATCCGCAAGCTCATAAAAATATTTATAATCTCCAGTACTAGCAAGAATATGAAATGTCTCCAATATGTGAAGTTTTCCTTTTATGACGCTATACTCTTTTTTCTTTGTTGGAAATTTAGCAAGAACATCCATTAATTGCTTGGCTTTATCTACGCGTTCTCCATCTATCTCTTTTTCACAACTTTTAATTATATTTTGGGCCATATTCTCGGCCGTTGAATACTCTTCGCTGTTTACAAGTGCTGGGAATTTGCTTGCAATGTCAAAAAAAGATGCGAAGTCCCTCTTGGTTAAAGCATTCTTGAATCTCAATAAAACATCAGGATGTTTTAGTATCAACTGTGTCATCGGCACTTTCTCAGGTATCCCCGCAAACGGTTTCAAAAGTTCCAAAACAACTGTTTTCGAAGCCTGCCCGGATGACAACTTGGACAATATGGAGGATATATTTTTTTTCCATATTTTCTCAGCAGCCAAATAATAATCTGAGCGCTTAAACACTTCGTATTTTCCAGCCATATGATAAACAGCCTTATAATCTGAGTTTTCATATGCAAGCCTAAAACTTTTATAGTGAACGTAGTTTCGCAGGGTCGTATCAGAAATTTTTTTATAGTACGGAAAACTATCAAACTTTTTTAAAAGCGTTTTCGCTTCACCAAAATTACCCTCTAAAAGCAAGACATTAGCTTTGGCATAAGCATCGTCCCAATCGCTATTACGATATTCGACTACCATTTGGATGCTCCTCACAACACTGTTGGTCATTAAAATTTTGGAAGATGTGAAAATTATAAATAGCAATAGTTTCTGAAAGGTATCAATTTTTAAAAAATTTTGTCTCGCTAAAAATAAAAAAACTTTTTTGCTAAAATGAAAACAAAAAAGGCAATTTATTATGTTCGTAAAAGATATAAACTTCTCACTTTGGCTTGATTTTATCGAGAGAGACTACATCAAAAACGAGTTTAGAAAACTGATAAAAAACGGCGAAGTCAACGGCGCAACAAGCAATCCTGCGATTTTTAAAAACGCAATACTGACAAGTCCAGCATACAAAAGCAGACTTGTCGAGCTAGATGGCAAAAGCGCAAAAGAAAAATACGAGACATTGGCAAAAGAGGATATTAAGGCAGCGGCACAGGCCCTAAGACCGCTATACGACAACGGCGATGACGGATTTGTAAGCATAGAGATAGACCCTTTCTTGTCGGCATCGGTCGAGGATAGCGTAGCCGAGGGAGTCAGGTTGTTTGAAGAGATAAATGAGCCAAATGTCATGATAAAAGTGCCCGCAACAAAAGAGGGATACAAAGTCATTGAAGAACTAGCAAAAAGAGAGATAAACGTCAATGCAACGCTGATATTTGGGCTTGAACAGACAAGAGGGGTGATGGATGCCATCAAAGCAAGTGGGGCAAAAAAAGCAAAATTTGTAATCTCCGTATTCGTAAGCCGTTTTGACAGGACGTTAAATCCATCTCTTCCGAATAATCTAAAAAATAGAGTAGGCATAATGGGTGCGGCCGCTCACTACAACCTAGTGGAGAGCTACAATTTGCCAAACGTCAAAACTCTCTTTGCAAGCACGGGAGTCAAAGGGGATGACCTTGCGGCTCATTATTATGTGGATGAATTAATAGCTCCAAATTCTGTAAATACGGCGCCTCTTGACACGGTGGCGGCAGCAATGGCCAATAGCGCAAGAAAAGCCAAACTTCCGATAGCACAAAGTGAAATTGATATGTTTTTCAGCGAGCTAAAAGCGGCTGGGGCCGATTTTGAAAAAACATGTGACGAACTTTTGGCAGATGGGCTAAAGCAGTTTGAAGTGGCATTCAAAGAGATAATGGACGAACTAGCATAAGGGGCAACAATGGAGCAACAACAAAACTCTCAATTTGATGACAAACAGATACCTATACTAAAAACACATCTAAACAAATTAATAGAGCTAGGGGGGAGCGACCTGCATCTAAAGGCGCTCGGCAGACCGTTTGCGAGGGTCAACGGCGAGATGAACCCGATAAGTGAGGACGTACTCGGCAGAGACGATATGATGACGCTAGCAAAAGAGATGCTAAGGGGTAGGTTTGGCGAATTTGTCCAAACAAAAGAGATAGACCTCACGTTTCGCCTGAGCGACGACTATCGTTTCAGGGTTAATATGTTTTTCCAAAAAGATGGTGTCGGAATGGTGTTTAGAACTATTCCAGTAAAAATATTGACGGTCGACGAGTTGCAACTACCGGAGAGCGTCAAAGGCTTTAAGGAGGCGGAAAGGGGTCTCTTACTCGTGACTGGCGTTACTGGAAGCGGTAAATCTACAACACTTGCTGCAATCATCGATATGATAAATTCCCACAAAAAAAAGCACATAATTACGATAGAAGACCCGATAGAGTTTATCCATAAAGATAAAATGTCTATCCTAAACCAAAGAAGTATCGGTGAGGACAGCCTCTCTTTTGGCAATGCCCTGAGAAGTGCACTCCGTGAAGACCCAGACGTAATACTAGTCGGCGAGATGAGAGACCTTGAAACTGTGGAAATAGCATTGCACGCCGCAGAGACTGGGCACCTTGTGCTTTCTACGCTCCATACCGCGGACACCAAAGAGACTGTAAATAGAATAGTCGGGATGTTTCCCACAAATGAGCAAAATCGTATCAGGGGCGCGCTTTCAAGCGTACTTCACGGGGTTTTGTCGCAACGACTTGTCAGAACAAAAACGGGCAAGAGAAGGGCGGCGGTAGAGATACTACTCAAAACTCCAAGAATTGCGGACATGATAAGGGAAAATAGGGACGGAGAGATAAAAGAGGCTCTAGCGGAAGGCAAAGAGATATACGGAACGCAGACTTTCGACCAAGCCTTGCTTGATTTGTATTATGAGGATGCGATAAGCGAAGACGAAGCAATCAGAAACGCAACGAGCCCAGATAACCTCAAACTAACCATCCACGGCGTCAGCGGCGTAGGCGATAAGGTCAGAGGCTCAAAACTAGACAGTGAGCAAGAAGAATTACAAATAAAACTAAAAATTTAAATTGGGGCTTATCTTAAGTTGTGTATAATTTCAGCCCATTTTTATTTTTAAGGAAAACACAATGCTAGAAGGCATACTTAGAGAGAGTATCGACAAGCAAACAGTAAAAAGCTTGAGACGAGATGGTTATCTAATCGCTAATATCTACGGTAAAGGCGCTGAAAATACCCATTGTGCATTCAAAAAAACTGAATTCGTAAAATTCATCAAAAATAAACCGTCTTTGAAATTCAAAGTAAAAGTAGGCGGAAAAGAGCACGAAGTAATCATTCAAGATTATCAAAAAGATCCGGTAACTAGCGATCTTCTTCACGTAGACCTTAGAATCCTAAACTACGGCGAAGCTTCAATATTCTTAGTACCTGTAAAAACAACTGGAACACCTATCGGTCTAAAAAACAAAGGCGTTCTTATTATGAGCAAAAGAAGAATCAAGGTTAAATGTAAACCTGAAAATCTTCCAGAGTCAATAACTGTTGATGTATCTGCTCTTGATGTTGGCAATACTGTTCTTGTAAGAGAACTTCCTGCGCTTGAGGGTGTAACCGTAAGACATCCTGGTTCTGACGCTGTAGTCGGCGTTATGAAGGCAAAATAATAAGCCTTGTGGCTAATAGTCGGACTGGGAAATCCCGGAAATAAATATCTTCACAATCGCCATAATGCCGGCTTTATGGCGATTGACAAACTACTAAACAAATTATCAACTACAAATATCACCAAAAAAGATTTTAAAGGCGAGCTTTGGCGAGCTGGCGACATATATCTACTAAAACCAACAACTTTTATGAACCTATCGGGGGAGAGTGTAGAGGTCGTTAAAAACTACTTTAAAATAGAAAACGTCATAGCAATTCACGATGAGATAGAGCTTCCTATCGGGGCTATTAGATTCAAAAAAGGCGGTGGACATGCCGGACACAACGGTCTTCGCTCAATCGACAAACACATTGGCGCCGATTATTACAGAGCAAGAGTTGGCATAGGCAAGCCCGAATACAAAGGGCAAGTGGCTGATTATTGCCTAAGCGACTTCACAAAGCAAGAAAAAGAGATAATTGAAGAGATATTGGACATTGCAGCGGAAGGTTCCTTGGAGCTGACAAAAAATGATTTAGCCACCGTATCCGGTAAATATACGAAAAACATAAAGGCGCAATAAAATGAGTCTTATCAAAGCATATCTCGCAAAACTATACGCTAAAAATTTCTTGATTACGTTACTTGGGCTAGAGCTATTTTTCCTTCTTATAGACTTTTTACAAAATCAAAAAAATATACCTTCATCAGCCAATTTGATAATCCTTTATTTTTACTACCAATCATTTGCAGCACTCAAAATTACGCTTGCGTTGTCTCTTGTTTTTGGAGCACTTTGGAGCTTTTTATATCTTGTAAAAAGCAATGAGCTGACCGCCATAGAAAGCGTCGGGGTGTCAAAAAAAGAGGCTTTGAAGCCTTTTTTCTTTATATCTCTCGCCATTGCGATTTTGTATATTATGCTCGGCTTTACAAAGGTGGGCTACTATTACGACGATGCGCAAGCTATTTTGCAAAAAAAAGACTCAAAAGAGCGTTCCGAGGATTTGTTTTTTAGATACAAAGATGAATTTATATACATAAAAGAGATAGAACCGCTCTCGAAAACGGCAAAAAATATACAAATTATAGGTGTTGACGGTAATAGCGTCTCATACTCAATCAAAGCAAAAGAAGCAGTTTTTGAGGACAACGAGTGGGAGCTAAAAAATGCAGAAACAATAACTATAGATGAGGAAAATGAACCTCATATCACAAAAAAAATAGATGAAAAACTAAAAACCCTAGATGGATTCAAACCAAAAATCCTAGACAATATATCCCAAAGCGGACAGGGACTAAACATCATAGACGCCATTAAGGCTCTTTGGCTACTAAAAGACCAAAAACTAAGCCTTGACAAAATTAAATCAGCTCTTTTTAGCGCAATATCCCTACCGCTTTTTGCCCCGTTTTTTATCGTCATTCTTGGTTATTATACGCCGATTGCCTCAAGAAGCTTTATGCAGGCTAGATTTGCAGCTTTTTGGATTTTTACCGCACTTATCGGTTGGGGAGTATTAATGGCGCTCTCCAAACTCTCTTTTTATGGCTCAGCTGGCTCATACGCCACATTATTTGCAATTTTGGCTGTTGGCATCTATGCTCGCTATTTATTTAGGCGACTCGCATGAAAATATTAGCGTCAAAAATTGCCTACGCTTTTTTGATGTTGTTACTTATCTCTGTCATATCTTTTATTGCCGTCAAAGCCGCCCCAAATAATTTCTTGGCTGCAGGGGAGCTAAATCCGAACATTACAGAAGAATCCATCAAGACACTAAAAGAGGTGTATGGACTGGATAAGCCGCCGCTAGAGCAGTATACGGGTTGGGTTAAGAGCATGGCCTCTTTGGAGTTTGGCATATCTTTTTCTACCGGAAAAAGTGTAAAAGATGAGATACTATCTCGCCTTCCGATTACGTTAGCTATCAACCTTATTTCAATGTTCTTTATTTTTATTTTGGGAATTTGGCTTGGGGTTTACGCCGCAATCAAACAATCGCAAAAAACAGACAAAACAATAACAATCTCTTCTCTTGCAAGTTACGCTATGCCGTCTTTTTACCTGGCACTTTTATTTATCATGTTTTTTTCCTTAGCGCTTGGATGGTTCCCAATATCTGGCGTATCATCTGCAAGCAAAGAAGAGGTAGGTACGGTCGAGTACTACCGTAATGTCTCGCATCATCTATTTTTACCAATAGCGGTCATCGTCATCACTTCTTTTGGTTCTTTAGCGTTATACATTAGGTCACTTACGGTTGAGATACTAAAAAGCGACTATGTATTTTTCGCAATTTCAAGAGGTGTCAGCCGAATAAAGCTAATAACGCTTTATATACTGCCAAATCTTCTAAATCCGATAGTAACTATGCTTGGATTGTCGCTCCCTGGAATTATCGGTGGGAGCGTGATTTTAGAGAGTATTTTTGCCATTAACGGTATGGGGCTTTTCTTTTATCAAAGTGTAATTAGCAGGGATTATCCGGTTATTTTGGGAGTCACGATGATAGGGGCGTTTTTGACGCTTCTTGGCAACATCCTAGCGGATGTTGCGCTAATGAAGCTAAACCCTTTTGTAAAACGTCAAAACTAACTAAATAGTGCCTCAAGAGCCGCTTTTGAAGATACTGTTTTTACATCTTCGCCTTTTGCGTCAACACTTGCGCCGGCCTCGCCGCCTTCTTCGATAAGCTCTATCTCAAATCCGGTAAGCATGGAAGCAAGTCTGATATTGATGCCAGATTTACCAATAGCTTTCGACTTTTGACCCTCAAAGACGCTAACTATCGCTTTTTCACCCTTAATTACGACGCTTTTGACTGCCGCTGGGCTCATAGCTCTTGATACAAATAGTTCAGGGACGTCTGAGTATTCGATAACATCTATATTCTCGTTTTTTAGCTCTTTTGAGACCGCATTAATACGCACGCCTTTTACGCCAACCGCCGTACCTATCGGGTCGACTCTTGGGCTATTGGACAGCAAGGCTAGTTTTGCCCTCTCGCCGGGAATTCTTGCGCATTTTTTGATTTCAATTATTCCATCGCTAATCTCTGGCACTTCAAGCGACATTAGCTCTTCCAAAAATTTTGGACTTGTACGGGTAAGTTCTAAGCCTATCCCTTTTTTTGAGTTTGTATTTATTGTTTTCAATACCGCTTTTACGACATTTCCTACTTTGAAATTTTCACCTTTTATACGGTTTTTTCTAGGCATCAAAGCTCTTATTTCGTCTATTTCTATATATGTATTGCCGTCTGTGTCAACACGAACAACCTGCCCTGAAACGATTTTGCCCTCTTTTTTTGAGTATTTTTTGTAGATTTCATTTTCTATCAGCTTTTGAATTTCGTTTTCAAGTTCTCTGTGCATGATATTTACAAAGTTTCTGCCGTACTCTTCGAGATTTATGTCATATCTTAGTTCATCGCCTATATCTAGGCTATCGTCTATCGTTTTTGCCTCAGAAACGTCTATATAGTTTCTCTCATCAGCTATTCTTGGATCATCATCGGCTACGATAATCACTTTTTGATAGAGTCTCGTTTTTCTCTTATCGTCATCAAATTCAACATCAAACATAAGCTCATCACCTATAATTTTCGATGCGCTCCTGACAAGGGCTATTTTTATCGCCTCTTTTACGTCTTTTGGGTTTATGCTTTTTTCATACGCTATGGAGTCCGCAATATCAAGTATTTTTTCCAAAGAGCTTTCCTTTTGATTACTTTTTTTGACAAAAACATAAAAAATAATGGATTTTTTGTTTTTTTGAAGGCAAAAATATTACTTAAAAAAAGCTTTAAATCACATTAATCTTTAAGTATTTTTTGGATACAATCGCCTCGGTTTTTATACACGAATTTCAAGGAAACGACGATGCAACTTAAGCTCGCAAGGGAAGATTTAAACTCTAACCCAAAATCAATAACGGTAGAAAAATTACTAGAAGAGGTCGCCGCAAAAAGACCTTGCATATACTATTTTGACAAATCAAACTCTCATAAAGACCTCATTGCTCTTGTAGAAAAAGTTGAAAAACTAAGTGCGAGCATATACCTTAGAGAAGTAAAATACGGCCTTGACGAGCAAGACTATATGTACGAGGTACATATCATTTAATGTCCCAAAAACTCCTCTACATAGAGACTTTGGGGTGCGCTATGAATGTTCGGGATTCCGAACATATCATTGCGGAGCTAACCGAAAAAGATAACTACGCCCTCACATCCTCGGCAAAAGATGCAGACCTAATCATTATCAATACTTGCTCAGTCAGAGAAAAACCAGTCCAAAAACTATTTAGCGAAATAGGCGCATACAAAAAAATCAAAAAAGACGGTGCAAAAATAGGTGTTTGCGGTTGTACGGCAAGCCATCTTGGTGAAGAAATAATCAAAAAAGCCCCTGCGGTGAGCTTCGTAGTGGGTGCTAGAAACGTCTCAAAAATCAAAAATGCGATAGACACAAACGGTTTTGTGGCTACGGACATAGACTACGACGACACCGGATACCAATTTGGTGAATACCGAAACGAGGGCTTTAGGGCGCTTATCAACATCTCAATCGGTTGCGATAAGGAGTGCAGTTACTGCATAGTCCCGCACACCAGAGGTGACGAGGTGTCCGTACCGCCGGAGCTCATCGTAAGCGAAGCCACAAAAGCAGCAGCAAAAGGGGCAAAAGAACTAATACTTCTTGGCCAAAACGTTAACAACTACGGCAAAAACTTCAAAGACAAATCAATCAACTTCACAAAACTGCTTCAAGAAGTTAGCAAGGTGAACGGGATAGAGCGTATCAGATTTACCTCGCCACATCCTCTTCATGCGGATGACGAATTCATAGAAGAGTTCGCCAAAAATCCGAAGGTCTGCAAAAATATGCACTTTCCACTTCAAGCCGGAAGCAGCAAGGTGCTAAAAGACATGCGACGCGGATACACAAAAGAGTGGTTTCTTGCTAAAGCCGCAAAAATAAGAGAGCTTTGCCCAAATGCAACAATCAGCACGGATGTTATAGTCGGTTTTCCAGGGGAGAGCGATGAGGATTTTTTGGATACGATGGATGTGCTTGAGAAGGTTGGCTTCGAGGCGATGTTTTCATTCGCTTATTCACCTAGACCACTTACAAAAGCCGCCGATATGCCAAATCAAATAGATGATGAAATCAAAAAAATGAGACTTATGATGCTCCAAAGCGCACAGCTCAAAATTCAAGAAGAAGCGCATAAAAGACAAGTAGGGAAAACCGAAAAAGTGCTCGTAGAGGGCAAAGACGGCAATGTATATTTCGGTAAGACAGACGCAAATTTTGGGGTAAAATTTGAGAGCGACAAAGAACTAATGGGCCAAATCGTAGAGGTTAAAATCACAAGTGCGGGCAGGCATGCACTAGGTGGTTCTCTTGTCTAAAGAACAAAAAAGAAAAATCATAGCCGCCGTCATACCGCCAATCGCAAATCTACTAATCAGGCTTATATATCTGACTTGCAAAAAAGAATTTAAACTGGCAAAAAACTATCCAAGTGAGCCATTTATTGTCGCTTTTTGGCATGGTGAGCTACTTATGCAGCCTTTTTTGTACAAAAAATTTAGAGGCCGCCACAAAATATCTGTAATGATAAGCGAACACTTTGACGGCGAAATTATCGCACGCATAATCTCATTTTTCGGGTTTTCAACAGTGAGGGGCTCAAGCTCAAAAGGTGGAGCAAGAGTATTGATAGAGGCCATAAAAACGCTAAAAGATGGCGAAGATATAGCTATAACGCCAGATGGGCCGAAAGGACCTAGACACTCTGTCGCCGACGGCATAGTGGCTCTTGCTCAAAAAACAAATTCAAAAATAGTAGTTTTCAATTATCAAGCATCAAGCTTTTGGCAGTTAAAAAGCTGGGATAAGTTCGTCGTTCCAAAACCTTTTTCAAAAATAACTTTTTTTGCCGATAAAGTACTCGACATTTCGCAAATGAACGGCGAAGAGGCAAAAGAGTTTATAAAAGGGCAGATGCTAATAGATGCTGTCAAATGACGATATAAAAGAGTTTTTGGACTTTTTGGCAAATATTAGAAAATATAGTGAAGCTACCGTGACAACATACCAAAAGGTGCTTTTTGAAGCGGCCGACAAGGTAGAGGTGTACGACGAAAAAGATAAAATTGTCTACGACATAATGGCTTATCGTGTCTCCATCTCAAAGCTGGCAAAAAAGACGATAGCCAAAAAAATATCTGTTTTGCGTTCTTTTTTTGAATACAAACGCTCTATGGGGGTAAAGATAATCACAAGGGGCGACGAGCAAATCAAAACCCCGAAGAGTCTTCCAAAGCCAATACACAAAGAGATAATACAAAAAGCGTTAAACGCTTGCGTATCCGAAGATGAGAAACTGCTTGTGGCAATGCTGTATTCACTAGGTCTTCGTATCTCAGAGCTTGAGCACCTAAAGCTACGGGACATCTCACCAGAATGGGTTAAAGTAGTAAGCGGAAAAGGTGGCAAAGACAGGATGATTCCACTATTACCAGAGGTAAAAGAGGCGATAAATGCTCATTTAGAATCAACAAAAAACGTAGCTTTCGTATTCGAAGACAACGCTCAGCCGTTAAGCCAAAATTGTCTAAGATATAAGCTAACTAAAATTTTTGAGAGGGTCGGTGTTAAGGCCACACCACACCAACTAAGACACTCTTTTGCCTCGGATTTAATTAACAAGGGAGCAAGAATAGTGGACGTATCTGAGCTGCTTGGACACAAAGAAGTGACTACGACCCAGATATACACTAAACTAAGTATGAATAAAAAAATGTTTTCATATATCGACGCTCACCCAATGTGTAAAGAGTAAACGGTGTTTGGCGGACTGATCAAAAAATTTGTCAATACGGCATATATAGCCATAATAAAAGATGGGGACACGTGCGACGTATGTGTAAAAGTCTACAAAAATAAGGCAGAAATAGCTTCGGAGAGCAAGAGATTTTCTATTGATACCAGAGAATCATCAAAACTGCTATACGAATTTATCGAGCACAAATACAACAAATACAAGATAGTTTACTCATCCTCAATAATAAACTCTATAAATCAGGGTGGTGTTCCAGGCTGTGATAAAAAGAACTTCCAAAAATACGAAATAGATATTACAAATGCGAGCGTCGTGTGTGTAGATAAAAGTTGGTCGATATTTGCCAGTAACTACGATATAGATAGTGCAAAAAAAGAGTACGAAGAGTTAGGTGGACTTGATTTTTTATTTTCCTCGCTTGTCGTATTAAAAAGATTTTTTAACGACGACCTTGACTCTACCGCAACGCTTTGTCTATTAAAACAAAAAACATCAGCGACGATAGCCGTCCTCACAAAAGACAAATTACTATTTAGCGGCTACACTATCTTAAAAAATGAATCGCAAAACAGCGATGAAGAGACAAAAAAAGACGATAAAATCTTCGGCGAAGAGGGGCTTGATGAGGATAGGTTAGTTGACCTTGACGATATCGCCTTGGAGCTAAAAGACGATAATGAGCTCGATTTTGAACCTATGACAAGCGTGGACGAGAGCTCGGCAACGGCAAGTATAGAATCGCTAGGAAGCGATTTGCATATTTTGGAATTTGTCAAAAATGCAATGACGCAATTTTACAAAAGCAATATATACGAGTCGACTTTTATCGAAAAAATTGCAATTGCCGATCCATATTTCGAATCTCCAGATATAAAAAACCTACTAGAAAACGAACTAATGCTTCCCGTTGTACACAAACAAATTGAGCTATGCAGCGTAGTCGGCTCTTTAGCCGTAGAAGAGGTGCTTTCCTAATGGCGCTATTTCGAACAAAAACGAGCTTTATAAAGCCAAGACCAAAAAGTATTTTCAAAAGAGATACAAAGTTTTGGCTTTTGTTTATTTTTATCTCCACGGCCATACTTATGTCGCTCTATGCGGCTTTGGAGTTTGAAATAGAGCATACAAAAGAAAAAACAAAAAAAGCTACTCTTGATAGGAAGTTTTTAAGCGCTGAGGCCGTTAGATTAAAGGGAACGCACGAAACGCTGAAAGAAGAGCTTGCTTTTGCCATAGACATCAAGACTTCAAACACGCTACTAAAAGATAATATCTCAAACTTATTTGCGATTATCCCAGACCAAGTTACGCTAACAAAGGTCGAAGTGTCAGAAAACTGTCTGGTTCTTTACGGCAATACACCCTCAAAAGAGCTATACAATCTACACTTGACGCCGGCCTTAAAGTCTATTTTTACGACTAGCGACACGTCGTTTAAGAAAAATCCGGATGGCGGAATGAAGTTTATCTCCGTAAACAAACTTGAGAGTGAGAAGAGTGAAAATGACGGACACTAAAAAATTCGACCTCGCAAAAGCACTTACATTTTTACTTATCTTTACCGCTATATGCGTAATTTCGCTAACAACCATGCTGGTACCGTCGATAAGAGACTACAAAAAACAAAATGATATTTATAAAATAGAGTATTCGCTTTACCTAAAAGCAAAAGAGAGATACGACGAAGAGAATGCAAAATTACAAAATCTTAAAACTACAAATTCCAAAATAATAGCCGCTCTTGCAAAAAAAACGGATGAGGGTTCCTTATTGCAGATAGCAAAAAATCATTTCGTCAAAACTGACATCAAAAAAATAGGGGCCCTCGAGAGAGATGGTGGATTTTTTTATGAAGACTATAATGTTACGTCAACATTTAAAGCGCCAAAAGAGATATTTGGTTTTTTGAAAGCGGTAAGCGAAGAAAATGCCGTAGTTAAGGTGCAAACGCCGCTTGTAATGGCTGGGACAAATAGCGGGCTTATCTCAAATTTTGCCCTTAGGGTTTATTATATGGACACCCCAAAAGAGGCTAAACCTCAAAAAACGACTCCAGAGAAGCCCCAAGAGAGCAAACATCAATCTCATTAGCAAATAGATACCCTCTGTTTTTGGGCGGTATGTTCAAAACCCTGCACCTATCTTTAAATTTTGCATCCATTGCAACCTTTTGAAACGGTGAAATAAATATAAGTCCATTTTTGTTTTTTGAGACTGCAAAAGCGCCTCCGACTACCGCATCGTAGCTTTTTAAAATCTCCGCTCTTTGCTCTGCCGATACTAGATAACCTAATTTTTTGAGAGCGAGAGATATATTTGAGCCATTAAAAGCGTCGCCATTAGAGCGAAAAACAATCAATGAGCTAAGCTCAAAAAATTGTGTTGAAAAATACTTTGCCTCTTTTTGCAATATCTCAAAGCTCCGCTTCACTCCGCTCTCATATTTTTGCATAAAAGAGGTCGCAAACTCAGCTCTTATGGCGTTACGCTCGTATTTTTGGTCGATATTGCTTGAGTCTTCAAAGTATTTTATATTTGATGATTTGAGATAGTCATATATAGCGGCTCTAGAAGTGTTAAAAAGCGGTTTTACGAGTGTGCCAAAGGCTCTTTGTTGCACACTCTCTCCGCCGACAAGCTCCGTTATGCCAGCCCCCTTTGCAAGTCTCATCAGGAGCCATTCCAAGCGGTCGTTTAGCTGATGCGCAGTGATTAGATTTTGGTACCCTTGTTTTGCGATTATTTCCTCAAAAAAATCGTATCTTATCCGTCTAGCTTCAGCCTCAAAGTTTTTTTTCGGCGGCTCTACACTCAGTGCAAAACACCGCTTGCCATACTCTCTCGCCAGTGTTTTCGCATACTCTTCCTCGTCTTTTGAGGATTCTCTCGTGTTGTAATTTACTATTACAATATCAAACTCCACACCCCCATCCATCAACAAAAAAAATAGCGCCGTAGAGTCTACACCGCCAGAGAATGCAAGGAGATTCCACCCCTTCCTTAGCACCTCAAGCGAAGCACGGTCAAGCAATGCCGTCGATTCTTGCAATTATCTTATCCTTTGCGGCAGTTGTTACGGTCATCATGTATAGCCTGCCGACTATTGGATTTTCTATTTCGCTTTCATTTACGAGTATTTCACCGTCAATCTCTGGTGCCCAAATTTTCTTTTTGGCCTTGAATAAATACTCATGCTCATCGCTGACCCCCTCGAAAACTGCCTCAAATTTTGAACCGATTGCCGCTTTCGCTTTTTTTGCCATCTTTTTTGCTATCGCTTTTTTCATGGCAGTTAGTCTTTTTGAGACTGTTTTTTTGTCCACTTTGTTCGCCATCTCGTAAGCCGCCGTCCCCTCTTCGTCAGAGTATTCGAAGACCGTCACGGCATCAAAGTCAAATTCCTCGACGAATGAAAGCATTTCAGCAAAATCCTCATCAGACTCACCAGGGTGTCCTACTATTACGGATGTACGAACGAAGCTGTTTGGCACCGCTCTCATTTTTTCAAGCAAGCCAACCGTTTTGTCCTTACCGGCTCCACGTTTCATAAGCTTTAACATCCTATCTGAGATATGTTGCACCGGCATATCAAAATAATTAACAAATTTTTTGGCATTGGCAATTGCGCTTATTAGCTTCTCGTCAGTTGTTGACGGATATAGATAAAGAACCCTCGCATAAAAATCCCCATCCAATGCATCCACTTTTTTTATTAGCTCTGAGAGGCCGTCCTTTGAGCCGCTATCTCGCATATAAGACGAGCTATCCTGGGCTATAAGGCTAAAATCAAAATACCCTTTCTTATTTAGTGGCACCATCTCTTTTAGTATAGATTCTTGTGAGCGAGAGAAGAGCTTGCCCTTGAATGACGGAATGGCACAAAAACTGCATGTTTGATTGCACCCCTCCGCCATTTTGATATAGGCATGGTAATTTGAGTTTATTACCACTCTCTCCTCTTCATCAATAAGAAAAGTTCCCTCGGTAAACTCGCTTTTTTTGCCATCTATCAGCTCATCTATCTTTGCATAGTCAGCTACACCTGTGAAAATATCAACCTCACTAAGCTCTTTTTGGAGTTCATCTTTGTATCTCTCCGATAGACACCCAGCCATTACAAGCTTTGAGCCATCTTTTCGTCCGCCATGAAGCGAAAGCACGGTATTTATACTCTCCTGCTTTGCCGCATCTATAAAACCACATGTGTTGACTATAATTGCATCCGCCTCGCCAGAGTCGTTAGTCATCTCATAGTCTTTTAACCTGCCTAACATCACCTCGCTATCGACTTGGTTTTTTGAGCACCCTAGGCTCACCATAAAAAGCTTCTTTTTTTTCATCATTAAATCCAAATATTATCTATCAGTCTCGTCGTGCCGACCTTTGCTGCTACGAGCATAATCGAGTTTTTTAGCTCCAGTTTTTCAATCTTTTTGAGTTCTCTATCACAAAACGCTATGTATTCAACGTCAAGCCCTCTTAGCTCTTCCATCATTTTTGCCTCGATTTTGTCCGTACTTAGTTCGCCTGCGCCTATCGCAGCACCTGCCGCAAAAAGAGACTTTGAAATTGCAAGAGACGCTTTTTTTTGCTCGTCATCTAGATATACGTTGCGGCTGCTCATAGCAAGCCCCTCTTTTTCTCTCACTATCGGGCAGCCGATTATCTCCACATCCATAAAATATCTATCGACCATCTGTTTTATCAAAATAAGCTGCTGGGCGTCTTTTTGTCCAAAATATGCTTTGCTTGCCCCTGAGATATTGAGAAGCTTCATTACGACTGTTAGCACACCGTCAAAATGCCCTGGACGGACAAAGCCTTCAAGAACATATCCCGCCTTTGCGGGAGCCTTTATACTTGGCTCATCTTCTTCATACATCTCGCTCTCGGTCGGCAAAAATAGTGCATCAACCCCTGCAAGTTCGCAGAGTTTTATATCCGCCTCAATTCTCCTTGGATACTTAGACAAATCCTCACCCGCCAAAAACTGAGCCGGATTAACAAAAATAGATACGATACAAAAATCATTTTCGCTTTTTGCTTTTCTCACAAGCGATAGATGTCCGTCGTGCAAAGCCCCCATTGTAGGGACAAAACCTATATTACCATGCAGATTTTTCGTGTAGTTTTTAAATTCTTTTGCACTCTCAAAAATTTTCAATTTAAAGCCTTGTTTTCCTATAATCAACGGTTAATCTGAATAAAAATTATACAATAATAAAGAGGAAATCTTGGACGCATACGAATACTCAGAACTCATTAAAACACTAGAATCAAAACTATCAAACATAGTAGCTCTAATAAAACCGGACGATGTAGCCCAAAAATTAAAAGAGATAGAAGCAGTAGAGCAAGAAGAGTCATTTTGGCTCGATGCCGCAAAAGCGTCAGAAGTTCAAAAACAAAAATCAAAACTAAGCTCGCTTTTTACCAAATTTCAGGATGTAAGGAGCTCCCTGACTGACTCAAAAGAGCTTTTTGAGATAGCAAATTCAGAAAATGATAATGATACGGTCGAGATGCTCTTTGCGGAAGCACCTGAGCTTGAGCGCAAAATCAAAAAAATGGAAATAGAAGTAATGCTAAGCGGCGAAAATGACGGTCGCAACGCAATCGTATCTATCCATCCGGGTGCCGGTGGAACTGAGTCAAATGACTGGGCCTCTATGCTATACCGTATGTATATTAGATGGGCTGAGAGGAAGGGTTTCAAAGCTGAAATTATGGACTATCAAGAGGGTGAAGAGGCTGGAATCAAGGACGCCACCGTATTAATCAGCGGAGAAAACGCATACGGCTATCTAAAAGCAGAAAACGGAATACATAGGCTTGTTCGTATATCGCCATACGATTCAAATGCTAGACGACATACGTCTTTTAGTTCGGTATTGGTATCTCCAGAAATTGACGACGATATAGAAATAGATATAGATGAAAAAGATATTAGAATAGACTACTACAGAGCCTCTGGAGCAGGCGGTCAGCACGTAAACAAGACGGACTCCGCCGTCAGAATAACTCATATCCCGACAAATATAGTCGTCCAATGCCAAAACGACAGAAGTCAACACAAAAATAAAGACAAAGCGTTCAAGATGCTAAAATCAAGATTATATGAGCTTGAACTAGAAAAAAGAGAGGCAGAACTTGCCGGCGTCGAAAAAAGCAACATAGGCTGGGGGAGTCAAATACGAAGCTATGTCTTGGCTCCATATCAACAGGTCAAGGATACAAGAAGCGAACAGGCGTACTCAAATGTTTTTGAGATACTTGACGGCGATTTAGATGATGTAATTGAGGATGTTTTGGTGGCGCTTAGGAAATAAATTTTATAAAAATTATTTTTTTTGAAACAAATATGTCACAAATATCACAAATACAAGCTAAAATAAGAGAAATAAGTTTGAAATAAAGTTTTGATAAGGGATTTTGGTATGCTAAAAACTATTCACTCAAAGATTATCGGCGCAATGATTGTCGGCCTTATAATGGGCGGCATAGGGATAATCATATTTATGAGCGTAAACTCTCAAGACCTTGCCAATAAAACATCTCAAAAGTCACTCCATATGCTAAGCGAGTCAATTTTTCAGACCCTTAGAGTGAGTATGTCCATGGGTGACCCAAAGGTAGTGGAAGAGACGCTAGCTAGGGCAAAAAAAATACCCGGCATAGACTCCCTTGGCGTAACAAAATCAAAACAGGTAATCGAGGCATTCGGCCTTCAGCCTGAAACCATAAAAGATCCTGATATTCTAAAAACATTTGAGACAAAAGAGACAAAGCTTATAGAACTGACTGACGGCAAGCATCAAGTAAGACTAATAAAGCCACTTCTTGCCGAAAAAGACTGTCTAAACTGCCACGTAACATCGAAAGAGGGTGATGCACTTGGCGTAATGGAGCTCAAAATATCGCTTGAAGAATCAGACAAAGATATAGCAAAGGCAAGCTATGTGATAGCAGCCACTATGGTTGTGGCATCTATATTTGCACTTATAGGCGTACTGTTTTTCTTCAAGGGGACGCTATTTAGCCCTCTTCAAACGCTAAGCGATACCACAAAAGACCTCGCAGAGGGAGAGGGAGACCTAACAAAAAGGCTCAAAGCAAAAAATGACGATGAAATAGGTGGTGTAACTGCTTATATCAACAAATTTATCGAAAAAATACAGACAACCGTAATCGGTGTCGGCAAGACAGCGTCAGAGACAAAAACCATAAGTGAAAAAACACTTGCGAACGCAAACGAAATATCAAAATCGGCACACTTGCAAACAAAAATGGTTCAAGAATCAAAAGACCTCGTAACGAAAGTGGAAAAAGAGATTGACTTGTCAGAGCAACTTGCAATACAAACAACGGAAGATACGAAAGAAAACCTTGACGTGCTAACGCAAATGAGTTCGTCTTTGAATAAGGTTGTTGACGCTATTTATTTGGCTAGCGAAGAAGAGGTGGGCATGAGCACAAGAATCAACTCCCTAGCTAATGAAACGCTAAAAATAAAAGATGTTCTTGAGATGATAAAAGATATAGCCGACCAAACAAACCTTCTTGCCCTAAATGCAGCTATAGAAGCGGCAAGAGCTGGGGAACACGGTAGAGGATTTGCGGTTGTTGCGGATGAAGTGCGAAAACTAGCAGAGAGAACGCAAAAAAGCTTAACGGAAATTGATGCAACAATCAGCGTAGTCGTACAAAGCGTCGGCGATGTCAGCGAAAATATGAACAAAAATGCTGAAAATATAAAAAATCTATCGAGCGATGCACTTGGGGTTAAAGATATAGCAGATGAGACTCAGCAGAAAATACTAACAACGATAGAAACAAGTAAAAAAGCTTCTCAAGCAGCAGTAGAGATAAGTTATATGACAAAAACGCTCATCACGAAGATGAACGATACGATGACGGTAACTATCCAAAATCAAAATATCTCAGACGAGCTAATAGAGATAGCAAAAGAGCTCTCAAGAGCCTCTGACGACCTAGACAGACAGATGAAAGGCTTTAAGGTCTAAGCTTTTTAGGCCAGTAACGACAAAAGCACCGCAAGTAGTATCGGCGGAGTAACCAAAAGTCCAAACTTTGAGTACTCCGCAAAGCTTATCTTTACTCCCTTTTTATCAAGTACGTGAAGCCATAAAAGCGTAGCCAAAGAGCCAAATGGTGTCATTTTGGGGCCCAAATTGCACCCTATAATATTTGCATACACTAGTAGCTCGTTTGCATGCGGCTTTAAGGCTATATCCATCACCATAACTGTCGGCATATTATTCATCACAGCGCTAAGAATTGCTGCCAAAAATCCGACTCCAATCACGCAAACAGGCTCTCCTAGCTTTGCGAGCCAGCCCACCGCAAGCGATATTTCATTTGTGAGCCCAGAGTTTTTGAGCCCATAAACGACGATATAAAGCCCGATACTAAACCAAACAACCTGCCAAGGCGCACTTTTGATAGTCAAATAAAACTTTGCCGCCTTGCGCCCAGAGGCGATGAGTAAAAATATCATTGCCCCGCCAAGCGCAAAAATAGAAATAGGCAAATGCAAGACATCTCCCAAAAAATAGCCGCACAGAAGTAGCGCCAAAAATACCCAGCTAAAATAAAAAAGCGGTTTGTCTTTTAGAACAGAGTCTGGCTCTTTTAGGAGTGTTATATCAACCGTCTTCGGAATATCACGCCTTAGCACAATCCAAAGTACAAAAATTGAAATAGATACGCTTACAAAGAAAGGCATGGCCATATTCAACATATAGTCCGCAAATCCTATCCCAAAGTATCCGGCCGTAACTATATTTGTAAGATTGGAAAAAACAAAAGGCAGCGAAGCGCTATCCGATATGAAGCCACCTGCTAATAAAAAAGACACTATCGTCTTCGCATTTAGCTGTAATAGTCTCATTTTTGAGAGAAGTATCGGCGTAAGAATCAACGCTGCACCGTCATTAGCAAAAAGGGCGCTAACAAAAGCTCCAAGAAACAGCGAATACACAAACATCTTGTGTCCATCGCCGTTTGAAAACTTTGCCATTTTAATAGCGCACCACTCAAAAAAACCTATCTCATCCAAAACCATAGAGAGTATGATAATGCCGATAAAGCTAAGCGTGGCGTCCCAAACTATTGAGCCAACCTCCAGCATATCCTTGAAGTTCACAACGCCAAATCCGTATGCAAGTGCAGCCCCTATCACAGCCGATGTCCCTATTTTTAGCCCTTTGGGCTGAAATATCACAAGCGACATAGTGAACAAAAATATTGATATAGAAACTATCACGACAGTTTTCCTAGGGTGTTTTTTACTTTAATGATATTGGATTTTGAAGTTTTTTTGGTGACTGAGGGCTAGTTTATCTTGCTTACCCCTCTTTGAATAGGAACAAATAGGCACTCTTCTATCTCTTCTTTTACTATCATATAGCGATTTTTTTTGTATTTTGTGATAATTTGTTTATTTCCCCTGACTATTGGGGATACCAAAATGCCGTCATTTTCGCTTAGTTGGTCAAAAATATTTGCAGGTATCTCATCTATCGATGCCGATAACAATATCCTGTCAAATTTTGCAAATTCTGCCCAGCCGTGCATACCGTCGTCAAGCTTTGTGTTTATATTCACAAGGCCGAGATTTTTGAATGTCTGCCTAGCTTCAACGAGAAGCCCCTCTATCCGCTCAACCGTAAAAACACGACGAAAAAGCTTTGAAAGTATCGCCGCTTGATATCCGCTACCGCATCCTATTTCAAGTATGCTATCGGCACCTTTTGGCTCCAAAGCTTTGGTCATTTTGGCAACAGTAAGAGGAGAGCTAATCCATTGTTCAGACTGTAAAGGAAGAGCATTTAGTGAGTTGGCGGCATTTTTGAATCCTCTCGGGACAAAAACAGAGCGGTCCGTCTCAAAAAAAGCATTCAATATGGAGTCATCGAGATTTTCACGCTTTAAAAGTTCCTCTAAAAGCTTTTTTTGGCGCAAAGAGAGCAAGTTTGACATTAGAAATCGTCAAAAGAGAGCGTACCTTTTGAGTAGTTACTCACGGTTGCTTCAAAAAAGTTCGCTTTTTGATCGTTAAAGCTGGAAAATTTATCAACCCATTTTATAGGATGTTCCACATTGTACATTGGCTTCATTTTCACAGCCCTTAGTCTGTTATCCGCTAGATGTTTGATATATTGGTCTATTATCTCGTCATTGAAGCCCAGTATTTGCCCATTTGTGACATATTTACCCCATCCAGCCTCTATCTTGACGGCATCATTAAACATGTGCCTAACTTCCTCTTCAAGCTCTTTCGTAAATAAATCCGGTCGCTCATTCCTTGTCGTATTAATAAGATTTTGAAACACAAGAAGATGGCTTATCTCATCTCTTTGGATAAACCTTATCATTTGCGCACTGCCCATCATTTTGCCGCTTCTAGCAAGTATATACATACAAGTAAACCCACTATAAAAATAAAGCCCTTCTAGAATCTGATTGGCAAACATAGCAAGTACTTTTTGAGTATCTGTTGGATTTTCCTCTAGCTTTTTGTATACCTCATAAATATATGCGTTTTTATGAGCAAGCTCACTATCGCTTCTCCATTTGTCATATATTTCACTAGTATTTTCAGAAATAGATTCCACCATAACAGCATAAGAGCTAGAGTGCAGAGCCTCCTCAAACGCTTGGCGCACAAGCAAAACATTCACTTCGGGGGCCGTAATAAATGGGTTTATATTATCCGCTAGATTATTGGTTTGGATTGAATCCATGAATATAAGTTGGCTCAACACCAAGTCATACATTCTTTTTTCGTGTTCTGATAAGTTTTTATAGTCTTTGGCGTCTTGGGTCATGTCGACCTCTTTAGGGAACCATGTATTTGCCAGCATCAAATCCCAAAGTCTGATAGCCCATTGGTATTTAACCTTGGTAAGCTCTATAAGTCCCGTAGGGCTTCCGCCTATGGTTCTTCTTTGCTGTACCGACTCTAGTGAGTTTGGGTTATAAATTATTTTTTTGCCGGTATTTAGTTCCATTTTACCTCATCCGAAAACTTTTTGTGGGGGATAGATTTTACCTATTTTAGTTTTAGTCTACCCCCAATGCGCAAAAAAGCTAAAACCTACTGGCAACCTTCGCATTCTATACTTCTATCCATAGTATCTTCGTCTATATTGTTGTCTGGGCTTTGGCTTCTTAAATAATATGTCGACTTTAAACCTAGCTTCCAAGCCAGCATATAAATATCGTTTAGCACTTTACCGCTTGCGTTTTCAAGCTTCATAAAGATATTTAGGCTTTGTCCTTGGTCTATCCACTTTTGTCTCACGGCGGCAGCTTTAACAAGCAAAGATTGATCTATTTCGTACGCCGATTTGTAGTACTCATAAGTATCAAGCGTAAGATTTGGTACGACGACTGGAATAAGTCCCGACAAATTCTCTTCAAACCATTTTCGTTTATATATCGGCTCTATAGTCTGTGTAGTACCGACAAGGATAGAGATAGACGATGTAGGGGCGATAGCCATCAAATATCCGTTTCTCATGCCGTCTTTTTTTACCTTCTCCCTCAAAGCATCCCAGTCATATGCCTCGTCAAACAGCCCTCTTCCAGATAGTTTTTTTGCCTCTTCGCTTGCATGGTCTATCGGCAGTATCCCTTTTGCCCAATTTGAACCTGCGAATTGTGGATATGCGCCCTTCTCAACAGCCAAATCAGAGCTTGTCTTGATTGCGTTGTATGAGATTAGTTCAAATATCTCGTCGATAAAAGCAAAGTGTCTTTCGCTGCCCCATTCTATCGCCTTTGTAGCCAGCATTTCAGCCTCACCCATTGCGCCAAGTCCTACGGCTCTTGTTTGAAGGTTTGTATTTTTGACTTTCTCAACCGGATAAAAGTTTAACTCTATTACGTTATCGAGCATTCTAACGGCGATAGGCGTTACCCTTTCTATATCCTCTCTCGAATTTATCTTTGAGAGATTAATACTTGCAAGGTTGCACACAGCAGTTTGCCCACCATCCGATACTTTTTCTACGATATATACTTTTTTACCGCCGATAGAGTCTATAGAGCTTATTTTGTTTGCTTTTTTGACTATGCCGCTGTCTATTTTTATCTCTACTTGCTCGTCAAGCACCTCTTCCGTGCCGTCTTCAAATTTGATTTTGACTTTGTAGTGATTTGGTGTCGTATTTTGGAATATCTCCGTACAAAGGTTGCTGCTTCTAATAACACCTTTGTGAAAATTTGGATTTGCCTTGTTTGACGTATCTTTGAAGCATAAAAACGGGCTTCCTGTCTCAAAATACGAAAGAAGTATTTTTTTCCACAAATCTTTTGCATTTACCGTTTCTCTTTTGATGTTTTTATCCGCCTCATAAGCTTCATATTTTGCATCAAAATCATCGCCCCAAGCATTTGTGAGCTCTGGAACAGAGTATGGGTCAAAAAGACTCCATTGCTCATTATTTTCAACTCTTTTCATAAACAAATCATTCATCCAAAGAGCGGGGAATATATCGTGTGCTCTTCTTCTCTCCTCGCCTGAGTTTTTTCGTAGATCAAGGAAGTCTTCGATGTCTTTGTGCCAAGTCTCAATATATACTGCAATAGCGCCTTTTCTCGTGCCCAGCTGATCGACCGCAACGGCTATATCGTTCGTTATTTTCAGGAAAGGCACTATTCCGCCTGCAGCATTTTTGTGTCCGTCGATAAATGAATTTGCAGCTCGCACCTTCGCATAATCCCAACCAATACCACCGCCGTATTTACTAAGTAGTGCCATCTCTTTATACGAATCAAAAATACCCTCGATATTATCTGGTGTGCTTCCGACATAACAAGAACTTAGCTGATGTCTTGGCGTTCTTGCATTTGACAGAGTAGGAGTAGCGGCCATTACTTCAAATTTTGATAGAACGTCATAAAACTCTTTTGCCCATCTCATTCTGTCTTTTTCATTTTGAGCAAGAAACATCGCAATAGCCATAAACATCTGCTGCGGAAGCTCTATCGGATCTCCGTTTCTATCTTTTAGAAGGTATCTGTCATATAGCGTTTTGATGCCAAGATAATTAAACTGCAAGTCACGTTCTGGCCTGATGTAGGCGTTTAGTTCTTTTAGGTCGTACAGCTCTTTTAGCCCAGGGACTATCCTCCCCTCTCTCTCACCAACTTCAAAGTAGCTTCCGAGGTCGCAATAAGACTGTATCTTGCAAGAATCTATCGTAAGTCCCACCCTGTGATACAAATCATAAAGAAAAAGTCTAGCCGCAACAAACGACCAATCCGGAGCGTCAATATCTATCTTATCAACTGCTGTTTGGATAAGAGTTTGTTGGATTTCTGCCGTGCTCATACCATTGCGAAATTGTATTTTAGCATCTACCTCAAGCTCTGATTGAGATACGTTGCGAAGGCCATCTACTGCGTCTTTTGTATACTTTTGTATTTTTTTGATGTCAAGCTCTTCCGTTCTTCCATCTCTCTTTACGACTGTTAGCATCCAAACACCCTCTCAAAAATTTTATCTATATTCTTAGTGTAATAACCGTACTCAAAGCACTCTCTTATCTCTGTCTCAGACAACTTTGCTCTCAAATCTTCATCGCTCAAAAGATTTTGCAAGAATAACGATTCGCCTTCTGTATTTATTGCGGCCTTACCCTGCTGCAAGTCTGCCCAGACTTTCATGGCATTTCTTTGAACTATTTTGTAGCCATCTTCTCTTGAGACACCTTTTAGCGGTAGCTCCAGAAGTACCCTTTGAGAAAATACTAGTCCACCGGTAAGGTTTAGATTTTTCATCATATTTTCAGGATAAACCACAAGCTTTGATATAACGCCGTTAAATCTGTTTAGCATAAAATCACAAGTGATAAATGCGTCCGGAAGCATAAATCTTTCAACAGAAGAGTGAGATATATCTCTCTCATGCCACAAGGCTACATTTTCCATTGCAGGAACAGCGTAGCTTCGTATCACACGAGCAAGCCCCGTGATATTTTCGGTTAGGACCGGATTTCTTTTGTGAGGCATGGCCGATGAGCCTTTTTGCCCAGGACTAAAATACTCTTCAGCCTCATACACCTCAGTTCTTTGAAGATGTCTTATCTCTACGGCAAACTTCTCAATACTTGAAGCGAGCAAAGAAAGCGCAGTTATCACTCTTGCGTATCTATCTCTTTGGATTACTTGATTTGAAGCATTAGCCACACCAAGACCTAAATATTTGCAAGTAAGTTCCTCAAGCTCTATCGGTGTATGCGCAAGATTTCCCATCGCCCCACTCACCATCCCGACGCTAATAACATCAAGAGAACTCGTCAGATTGTCAAGGTGACGTCTGAGCTCGTCATGCCAAATAGCAAGTTTCAATCCAAAAGTTATAGGCTCTCCGTGAATGCCGTGGCTTCTGCCCACGCAAAGCGTATGTTTGTGCTCCATTGCTCTTTGTTTGATTGACTCCATGATGCTCTTAACATCTTTGATGATAATTTCCATTGAGTCTTTGATTTGAAGTGCGACAGCCGTATCTATGGTATCGGAGCTTGTCATCCCATAATGAACCCATCTACTCTCTTCGCCAAGATTGTTCGCAACACTCGTCAAAAAAGCTATTACGTCATGCTTTGTGGTTTTTTCTATTTCATCTATTTCTGCAATGTCAAATTTTGCATTTTTTTCTATTTTTTCAGCATCTTCTTTTGGTATTAACCCTAGTTCGCACCAAGCTTTAACGGCGGCTATCTCCACCTTCAGCCAAGCGTCGTATTTTGCCTGCATATCCCACAGGCTTTTCATCTCTTCTCTAGCGTATCTCTCTACCATACTTGCCGAACCTTTTTTCGTGTAAAATGTTTTTTAGATTTTAGGAAAATAGGGCTGAAAATTGTGGCTTACGAAATAAAGAAATTTGATATAAACGGCGAAAAACTCCTATATTTTATGATTGAAAAGTTGGGTATCACCGAGAGAGCGGGGAAGCGCTTAATAGATAAGGGGAGAGTGAAGCTAAATGGGGATGTAGTAGCCTACAAAGGGGTGCGTGCAGTTGGCAAAGTAGAGGTGCTTTTTTATGAACCGACCCCCTCGGCACAGCTAATTCCAGTATTTGAAGAAGACGATTTTGCTGTTTTTGAAAAACCTTCCTTTATGCTCTCACACCCAAACGGTTTTGAAACGCAAGAGTGTCTGCTAGATAGCATCAAAAAACTATACGGATATGGAGCAAATATTACGCACAGACTCGACTACGAGACAAGCGGGCTGATAGTCGCTAGCAAAAACAAAGCAGCGGAATCCATACTTAAAACGACTTTTGAGACGAGAGGGATGCAAAAAGAGTATACTGCCCTGCTTTTTGGACATGTAAAACATAAAACAGAAGTTGAATGCCTGCTAGAGCAGATAAAGGTGCTAGAGCAAAAAGTCATGCAAGGGGCAAGCGAGCAAGGCAAACACTCTCTGACGCTATTTGAGCCTCTTGAATATTTTGCTAATCTAGATATGACTTTAGTACAAGCAAAACCGTTTACTGGGAGATTGCATCAAATCAGACTTCACGCCGTGCATCTAGGGCATCCGATAGTTGGGGAGCCGATATATAGAAAGAACCTCGATATGGCAAGGGATTACCTAGATAAAAAAATGAGCGAGGTGGAACGAATAGAGCGCACAGGGGCTAAAAGAATCTGTCTGCACTCATCAAAAATAGCATTTGAATACAAAGGCAAAGGCTTTGAAATAAGCTCATTATCCGATATACGTTCCGAGTTTTTATCTTCTATCTAATTAGCTTAAACTCTTTTGCCTCTATATCATAATCATAAACATCGCCTGTTTCTATGACATAATACCAACCGTACAGCTTTATCTCCCCCCTGTCGTATCTCTCTTTGATAAACGGATATGACAATAGATGCTTTAACTGCTCGACAACGTTAAGAAGTTCGGTATGCCAGTTTCTTATCTTTTCATCTTCATCTTGCAAATCTTCAAGGACCTGCTTTTTGATAGGCGCCGCTAGCTCCAACCATTTTTTAACGTTTGGAATTTTATTTAGCTTCTCTTCCGGTAAATAAAGAGCAGAGCATCCACCGCAGTTTGAATGTCCGCATACGACTATATTTTCTACGTTTAATACTACAACCGCATATTCAATAGCTGCTGTAGTAGCCGCAAACTCCGCAGAGACTCTGTACGGAGGGACAAAGTTTGCTATATTTCGGACAACAAAAAGTTCCCCTGGCAGTGTATTTGTAATGAGATTTGGAACGATTCTGGAATCAGCACATCCTATAAAAAGAGTATGCGGATCTTGCGCTTCGCCAAGCTCGGAGAATAGTTTTTGGTATTCCAAAAAATCTTCATTTCTAAAGCGGACAACACCTTCTATTAGCTTATTTTCCATCTTTATCCCTTTGTTTGAGCTGTCCACATGCGGCTGAAATATCTATCCCTTTTGATTCTCTTATCGTACAGATAAAACGCTTGCCTGCCATATATCCGCGAAAAGCCTCTGCCGCCTCTGTCGTAGGTCTTTTGAATTCACTGTTGTCATAAGAGTTGAACAATATCAAATTCACCTTTGCATCCAATCCATTTAATAATCTTGCTAGCTTTTTTGCGCTCGCAATATCATCGTTCACGCCACCTAAAAGCAAATACTCAAAAAGGACTTTTTTACGCTTATCAGCTTTGAAACCTCTGACGGCATCTATTACTGATTTTATATTGTATGCCTTGTTTATCGGCATCAATCTCTCTCTAAGTTCGTCATCAACAGCGTGAAGGCTGATAGCTAGATTTACGCCTAGGTCGAGGTTTGCCAATTTTTGTATCTTCGTTGCAAGTCCACTTGTAGAAATGGTAATACGGCGAGGCGCAATGCACAAAGCATCTTTGTGTGTGATAATTTTTATAGATTTGACAACATTATCCATATTGTCGAGTGGCTCGCCCATCCCCATAAAAACTATATTTATACTTTTTTCTTCGCCAAACTCTTTGTCTTTTTTTATAAAAGCAACCTGCTCTACTATCTCGCCTGCTGTTAGATTACGCTCAAAACCACCTTTTGCGGTTAGGCAAAATGCACATCCAACTTTACACCCTACTTGTGACGATATGCAGACTGTATATCTAGCCTCTCTAGTTTTCTTCCCATCGTCGTCAAACTCGTCTTCTTTCATCTTAAGAAGTACGGTCTCTACTGTTTTCCCATCTGCTAGGCCGAATAGATATTTTTCACTTCCATCAGAGCTTACCTCTTTTCTTAAAAGTGCCAAAGAGCCTGCAACAAATTTTTCACCCAACACATCCCGATAGTCTTTTGGAAGATTGTTCATCTCCTTAAAATCTAGTATATTCTTTTTATATACCCAGTTTAGCACCTGAGTTGTGCGAAAAGATGGACCATCCAGCAGTGCAAGCAATTCAGATGGTTCTAGGTCGTAGATGTTTGTCTTACTCATACTCTTTTAGCTCTTTTATATATCTGTCATAAATTATATCTTTTGCTGTGCTAAGATTTTTTATATATTCTGTTTTTGCATCACAAAAACAATTATTTGTAACCACAAAAAAACCTTTTGCCTTAATGCCTAATTTCTTTGCAACCCAAAGAACGGAATAAAATTCCATATTCTCAGCCCCAAGACCAAGCTCCAAAAACTTTTTGCTTGCCTCTTCATCTGATGTAATATAATTTGACGAATTCACAATTGTTTCATGTGAAACATTATTTTGAATTTTACTCTCTAACGGCGTGTAGGACCTTGCAAATACCGATGAGTATTCGATTTGGGCTGCCGAACTAGAGTAAAAATTGTCAAGGATGCCCAACTTGCCATAGCTACCACAACTCCCCACAAACAACAGTGTTTTTGGATTTTTCTCAGCCAAAATTATTGGAAGATTGTAGGCCGTTTCTATAAGACCGACGCCTATCGGCGTGGCAAAATCAAAAAGCTCGGTTTGCCCTGCGCAAAGTATCATAGTCTGACGCTTACCCCATTTTTTGCAAGCTCAGCTTTTAAATCTTTTATCTCAACCTCTTTAAAATGAAAAATAGATGCGGCAAGTCCAGCATCACAATTTGTCTTCGTAAAAAGTTCTGAAAAATGCTCTTTATTTCCAGCCCCTCCGCTTGCTATAACAGGCACTCTGACGGCGTCTCTGACGGCCTTTGTTAGTGCCAAGTCAAACCCAGCTTTTGTACCATCAGCATCCATGCTTGTAAGTAGTATTTCGCCAGCGCCTCTGCTCGTGACTTCCATTGCCCACTCTACAGCATCTTTGCCTGTATCTAGCCTGCCACCATTTATAAATACATTCCATTTACTTGGTGCAACTTTTTTTGCATCTATTGCGGCCACTATTGTGGAACTACCAAACCTAAAGGATGCCTCATCAAAAAAAACTGGATTTTTGACACCTGCGGAGTTTATGCTGACTTTATCGCAGCCAACGTTTAATAATCTATAGATATCGTCAAGAACTCTAATTCCACCGCCTACCGTCAGTGGAATAAATACTGTTTTTGCGACCTCTTTCACTATATGAACTATAGTATCTCTATTTTCGTGGCTTGCGGTAATATCAAGAAAAGTGAGTTCATCGGCACCCTCTTCATTGTATCTGGCCGCTATTTCTACAGGATCACCTGCATCTTTTAGCCCAACAAAGTTAACACCCTTAACGACTCTTCCGTCCTTAACATCAAGACAAGGAATTATCCTTTTAGCCAAAAAATCCACTCAAAATACCACCGTTTTTTAGTCTGAATATTAACAAAGATTGGCTTGCGACAATTTGGCATATCTCAATGTTTTTTAAGCCGCAATTCAGTAATATAGAACACAAAATCTTTTAAAAAGTTGGAATTTGCAAGTAGTCGCCAAAAAAAAATTCGGTCAAAACTTCTTGAAAGACGATTTTTATTTAGATCAAATCATCCAGTCGATGCCCGACAACGACAATAAAGTTCTTGAAATCGGGCCTGGACTAGGTGATTTAACCGGCAAGCTTTTAGCAAAAAAAGCGGTAGTTGCTGTCGAGGTTGACACGGATTTGATTTCAAATCTGAAGTCTAAATTTAAAGATCAAATGGATAACGGTAGGTTTTTCCTGCTCCATGCTGACATATTAAGCATTTGGGATGAAGCGCTTGGCTTATCTCCAAGGTTTGATATAGTCGCAAACCTACCGTATTATATCGCCACGAACATAGTGCTTAGGGCCATCCGAGACGATAGAATAGATAATATTATCGTGATGGTGCAAAAAGAGGTTGCACAGAAGTTTTGCGCAACTCCAAAGTCTTCCGACTTTGGCGCTATATCCGTAATTTGCGATTGTATCTGCCGAAGGGAAATCGTATGCGAACTTCCCCCAACGGCTTTTGAACCGGCGCCAAAGGTTTTTTCCGCAGTTTTAAAGCTAACAAAGCGGGATAAACCACTAATAGAAAAAGCCCTTTTTGATGATTTTGAATTTTTTTTGAAGCACGCTTTCTCGGCTCCGAGAAAAACACTTTTTAAAAACCTTTCAAACGGGTATCAAAAAGAACGATTGGCGTCCGTTTTTGAAAAACTAGAAATATCTTTAAATATAAGACCTCACGAGCTTACAACCGAAGTTTTTGCTTCGCTTTTTACGGACATTAAATCATTCAATTAGCTAAAAAGGCTTGGAATGGAAAACTTAGAACAAAACAACGAACAAGAAATAAACAAATCGGCTGAAGTAGCCGAGAACAATAAAGCTGCCGGACAGCAGGCGGAGGGCGGAGAGAGACAGCGGTCTGCTAGAGCTGAAGAGTACTTCAAAAACAGAAAACAACAGCGATTTAGCGGCAATAGAAGGCCCAGAGAAGAGAGGGGCGAAAGAGAAGAGAGGGGCGAAAGAGACAACAGCCGAGAATCAAACGGTATGCCTTATGGTGACGGCCAACATGGATGGCATACCAATATCAAAAACTCTATCGAGGCAAATAAAAGAATACAGCACAATAGACTAAACACGGATGCAAAACTAAATCATGCCACAAAATCTACGATTAGGATTACACCTCTTGGCGGCCTAGAAGAGATAGGCGGCAATATAACCGTAATAGAAACGCAAAATAGTGCAATACTTGTCGATGTCGGAATGAGCTTTCCTGATGACGATATGCACGGTGTGGATATATTAATCCCAGACTTTTCATACCTAAAACAAATTAAGCACAAAATAGCCGGAATTGTTATCACACACGCCCACGAAGACCACATCGGGGCAGTACCGTACCTATTTAGAGAGATGCAGTTTCCACTCTATGGGACACCTTTGCCGCTTGGAATGATAGGTAATAAATTTGATGAACACAAAATGACGGAATACAAAAAATACTTCCGTGCCGTAGAAAAAAGAAGGGTTCTAAAAATAGGGGATTTTGAGGTTGAGTGGATGCACATGACTCACTCAGTGATAGACGCTTCAAGCCTAGCCATCACAACAGAAGCCGGCACCATCATCCATACTGGAGACTTCAAGATAGACCACACCCCGATAGACGGCTACCCTGCCGATCTTCACAGGCTTGCTTATTACGGAGAAAAGGGGGTATTGTGCCTACTATCAGACTCAACAAACTCTATGAGACCTGGTGTAACACTTTCTGAAAGTAGCGTTGGACCAACATTTGACACTATATTCTCTCGCTCAAAGGGCAGAGTCATTATGTCTACATTTAGCTCAAATATACACAGGGTATATCAAGCGATAGAAAAAGGGATTAAGTACAACAGGAAGGTCGCAATAATAGGTCGCTCAATGGAGAGAAACCTAGAGGTTGCGATGAACCTAGGGTATATCAAACTTCCATTTGGCGTATTCATAGACGCCGCAGAAGTGGCGAAATATCCAGACAATGAAGTGCTCATAATCACTACCGGCTCGCAAGGTGAAACAATGAGTGCCCTATATAGAATGGCCGTGAACGAGCATAGACACATCAAGCTAAAACCATCAGACACAGTAATACTATCATCAAGTGCAATTCCGGGAAACGAGGGAAGCGTATCTACCGTCCTAAACTACATCCTAAAAGCAGGTGCAAGTGTAGCCTACAAAGACTTCTCTGATATTCACGTATCAGGACACGGGGCACAAGAGGAGCAAAAACTAATGCTACGCCTTGTAAAACCAAAATATTTCTTACCTATTCACGGCGAGTATCAACATGTGGCAAAACACAAAGAAACGGCTGTTGCGTGTGGCGTTGATGAGCGAAATGTTCTTTTGATGGAAGACGGTGACCAAATAGAGCTTAACGCTAAAGGGATGAGAAAGATAAAAACTGTTAGAAGCGGCAAGGTATACATAGACAATCAACGAAACAATCAGATAGAAGAAGATGTCGTCATGGATAGGCAAGAGCTTGCTGAAAATGGTATCGTTATTATTGTCGCTTTTGTTGACAAGCAAGACAAAACATTGCTTGAAAAACCAAAAGTCTCCAGCTTTGGCTTAGTATCGGATAGAGACGATAGAAACTTCTCAGAAGAGATGGAAAATGTTCTTGTTAGTTTCCTACAAAACGCAAATAAAGAGCTAGTAGAAAACAAAAAAATGCTAGAGAATGAAATAAGACAGGTGCTCAAAAAACACATCTTTAGGGCTCTAAAAAAATATCCGGTCATAGTGCCGACAATTTTTGTGCAATAGCTATGCAGTATTCAAAAATTGCCGCCGATGTTTTGAGGCTAGAGGCAAATGAGCTTTTACTGTGTGCGGAAAGAATAACCGACGCTTTTGATAATGCGGTAGAAAATATCTATGCCACAAAAGGAAAACTAGTAATAATCGGGGTCGGTAAATCTGGGCTTGTCGGCGCAAAAATTGCGGCAACCCTTGCAAGCACAGGTACTCCTAGCTTTTTTATACACCCAACCGAAGCGATGCACGGGGACCTTGGGATGATTGGTAAGGAAGATAGCGTGTTGGCTATTAGTTATAGCGGTGAAAGCGATGAGCTTATTGCGATATTGCCACATCTAAAGAGATACGGAGTAGCCATAATAGGAATGAGCTCAAACGATAATTCCACTTTGGCAAACTTTTCAGATGTTCACCTTAATATCAAAGTAACAAAAGAGGCTTGCCCGTTGAACGCTGCACCCACAAGCTCAACAACGCTTACAATGGCAATCGGCGATGCTCTAGCTGTTGCACTAATGGAAAAGAGAGATTTCAAGCAAGAGGATTTTGCATACTTTCATCCAGGCGGCTCACTTGGGAAAAGACTCTTTGTAAAAGTATCGGACTTAATGAGAAAAGATAATTTACCAATTGTTTCATGTGAAACAATTTTACAGGATGCGATTATCGTTATGACAGAAGGCAAGCTTGGAAATGTGGTTTTTCAAAAAGATGGCAGACTTGCAGGGGTGTTGAGCGACGGAGATTTGAGAAGGGCTCTTCTTGATAAGGAATTTACTGTTTCCAAAAATGCTTTTGAATATGCTACGAAAAACCCGAAAATAATTGACGATGAAGATATGTTGGCGGTCAATGCTTTAGGGATAATAGAGCAAAATAAGATTCAGTTTCTGGTGGTAACTGATAAATCTGGAACTATCAAAGGTGCACTGCACATACACGATCTAGTTGAGGCTGGAATCAAAAAATGAAAAAAATAGAAAAAATCAGGCTAAACAAACTTGTTGCGGAGAGAAGTGAGTATTCGAGAAGGGAAGCTGATGAGCTAATACAAAAAGGGGCTGTAAAAGTTGATGGCGAGGTAGTAACAAACCCTGCTGAAAGTTTTGATAAAAACGCTGATATTTTTGTCAAAAATAGACGACTAAAACCTGCAACCGATTTTTTTACGGCGATTGTATACAATAAACCAAAAGGGGAGCTTGTCGCAAAAAGTGACCCCAGAGGAAGAAAAACTATATTTGACTCCCTTGAAAATGAGTTTAAAAAATTTATCCCCGTTGGCAGACTGGACTACGCTTCCGAGGGTGTGCTAATACTCACAGACTCCTCAAAGGTGGCGACAGCTCTTATGAATTCAAGTCTGGAGCGAACATACAACATTAAAATAAAAGGCGATATAACAAGACAGCTTGAAGACGCAATGCTTAGCGGCGTGGAGCTAAAACATTCAAAAGTTGGAGCGCACGAAAAAAGTGCACCTGTTGATATGACTATCAAACCTTTTATAGGATACAAAATAACCAAAAATTCACCTACTTTTTCAAAACTAAGCGTAAAAATTGCCGAGGGGCAAAACAGGGAGCTTAGAAGATTTTTTGCCCACTTTAAAAGAGATGTTGTTGACCTAAAGAGGGTGTCTTACGGGTTTATAAATCTAAATGCACTTCCGACAGGAAAGACTAGATATCTAAACAAAGAAGAATATAGAGAGCTTAGAAAGTTCATTAAATAAAAGGAGATTCGATGCTAAAAAAACTAAAATACAAAACGAAACATAAAAGCGAAATGATACAGATAACAAACGACATTAAAGAGCTCGTCATAAAATCTGGTATAAAAGACGGCATTGCCGTGGTATTTACCCCGCACACAACGGCTAGCGTACTTCTTTTTGAAAATAATGACCCGAACCTATCTAGGGATTTCCTAAAAAAAATGTCTGAATTCGCACCAGCCGAAGCAAAATACGCACATATTGGAGAAAATGCTCATGCCCATTTGAAATCTGGGGCACTAGGATGTAGCCTGTCTTTAATAATAGAAGACGCAAACATAATAATGGGTAAATGGCAAGGTGTATATCTGGCAGACTTTGACGGCCCAAGAGAGAGAGAAGTTTATCTAAAGATTATCGGTTGAAAATAGCCGTAATCGGTGGTGGAATAAGCGGGCTTGCAACCGCTTTTTACCTAAAAAGGTTTTCTAGCTCAAATAATGTAACACTCTATGAAGCAGAAAATCAGCTAGGCGGAAAACTAAAAACCGTAGAAAAATTTGGCTTCTCCATAGAACTTACAAATCATGTATTTAGTGAAAAAGACATTTTTATAAATGAACTAATAAATGATATTGGACTAAGCAAGCACATAATTAAAACCTCAGAAAACTCAAAAATAAAATACTTTTTTGACAACGGCATCCTACAGACCATACCAACATCCAAAAAAGAGCTATTCAAAACAAAATCAATCGGAATTTTTGCAAAGCTATCCGCTTTTGCTGATTTTGCTAGACCAAAAAAAAAGGCGGAAACTGACGAGAGTTTACAAAGTTTTCTAAACAGAAGACTTGGCAAAAGCACGGCCACTATTTTTGGAGATTTGCTTGCAACGTCATTTTTTGCCTCTAGCGCCGATAAACTATCCGTGAAGGCCGCATTTACTTGGCTGGATATTGCAGAACAGACAAAAGGAAAAATTTTAGCCGATATTTTTGACGAGCTGACAAAGCTAGATACACTTTTGACATTCAAAGACGGGAGCTCCGCTTTTATCGCAGATTTCTCATCCACTTTTTCTTTTGAAAAAAAGCTAAATACAGAGGTTAGCAAAGTCAAAAAAATAGGCTCAAAATGGAGCGTAGAAGCTAATGGTGAGTGTAGCGAATTTGACAAAGTGGTGCTATGTACGCCATCTTTTGTCTCATCAAGGCTACTAAAGGATGAAGACGAGACACTATGCGAACTCTTAAAGAACATAGAATACTCACCCCTTGCAGTGGTTTCGCTTGCTTATGATGACTTACCTCATAATATGAACGGCTTTGGAATCGTCAATAGCAAACGCTCGAATGCTAAGTCTCTGGGAATAGTCTGGGATAGCTCGATAGATAGTGGATGTGCTCCTGAAGGCAAAAAACTCATAAGAGTCATAGTCGGCGGGCAAAGAGAGCCATTCTTGCCATTAAAGCAAGAAAATGAGCTTATAGACATAGCTACAGGGGCCATCTCTGATATGATGGGCGTGTATGAAGAACCAATGCTAAATCATATAACCAGATGGCATAAGGCAATTCCAAATTATGAAGTCGGGCATAAAGAACTTGTGGGGCAAATATTGGACAGAGCAAGAAAGCTGGGCGGTCTCTACATAAACTCTAGTGCACTTGAAGGCATAAGCCTAGACGCATGCGCAAAAAATTCAAAACAAACCGCACTAAAAATAATCAGCGAGTAAATTTTACTCGCTATTCATCATCGCAAGAAATTCTTCATTATTTTTTGTCGTAAGCATTTTAGAGAATATGAATTTGAGCGCTTCGGCTTCGTCTTTCATGCCGCTATTCATTGCGGTTCTTAGCGCCCATACACGCTGGAGTGTTTGAGGGGCAAGGAGAAGCTCTTCTTTTCTAGTTCCGGACTTGATAAGATCGATCGCTGGATAAATTCTTCTATCCGCAAGATTTCTGCTGAGGATAATCTCCATATTGCCTGTACCTTTAAACTCTTCAAAGATCACTTCATCCATTCTACTTCCGGTATCTATAAGAGCAGTAGCTATGATTGTAAGACTTCCGCCTCCTTCAATATTTCTAGCCGCACCAAAAAATCTTTTTGGCTTATGCAGCGCATTTGCATCAACACCACCCGACAAAACCTTGCCACTTGATGGAGTAACGGTATTGTACGCTCTTGCAAGCCTCGTAATTGAGTCAAGCAATATCACAACATCCTTACCCATTTCTACTGCTCTTTTTGCTTTTTCTATCACAAGCTCCGCCACACGAACGTGATTAAGGGCTGGCATGTCAAACGTAGAGCTATATACCTCGCCTTTTACACAACGCTGCATATCGGTAACCTCTTCAGGTCTTTCATCTATTAGCAATACGATGAGCTCAACTTCTGGATGATTTGTACTAATACCGTGCGCCATCTCTTTTAGAATTTCTGTTTTACCACTTCTTGGTGGGGCTACTATAAGACCTCTTTGACCTTTGCCTATCGGCGTGAATAGGTCTATAGTCCTGCCTGTCAGCTTAAGCGGCGAGTACTCTAATTTGAGCTGAGAATTTGCGTAAAGCGGGGTTAGGTTGTCAAAAAGAGGTCTCTTCTTGCTCTCTTCCGGCGGCAAGTAATTGATAGCTTCAATTTTTAGTAGAGCAAAATATCTCTCTTGCTCTTTTGGCGGTCTCACCTGCCCCGTTACCGTATCCCCATTTCTAAGGCCAAATCTTCTTATTTGCGTATTTGAAACATACACATCATTGATGCTATCGGAGATATTTGTATCAGTAGCTCTCAAAAAGCCGTAGCCGTCTCCTGCAATCTCAAGCATTCCAGAGAAAAGCATGAAACCGCCTCTTGATATTTGCGATTTGAGTATTTCAAACATCAAATCTTGACGTTTTAGCTCATTTGGATTTTCTACCTCAAGCTCTGAGGCTATGGCAACCAAGTCATCAAGGCCCATTGTTCTGAGGTCTTCTATCTTGTAGCCGTCAACAGGAATGTGGGTTCGTTTTTTGGAAGTTTTTGTTTGGGAATTTTGAGACTCGGAAGACATATATAGCCCTTAATCTGGATTATTAAAAGGAAGTTTTTAGGCACAAAAGCGCCATAAATGAAGTGTAACCTTGTAGTTTTGTGATTTTAACAGTTAAAAGCTTAAGCCCATAAACTGTAAGCCTCGAAAGACAACCCAGCTTAGTATTCCGGCAAAAATACCCGCCAAAATATCATCAAACATAACACCATTACCGCCCTTGAATTTTCTCTCAGCGAGACCTATGACGGACGGCTTTTTAATATCCAAAATCCTGAAAAATACAAATACTAAAAATGCTTGAAGCCATATATTGTCTATTTGAACGGTCATCGAGAGCGCAATAAAAGTCCCGACAACCTCATCCGTCACAATTCTGGAGTCATCATGTATTCCGCCCTCAGCCTCGTACGCATTGATTTCCTTGATGGATATAACGGTCAAAAGTATGGCCACCAAAAACAACGTAGTAGCGCCCAAAAAATGCAATATCAAAAACCCAAAAGGCAAAGCAGCCAGCGTTCCCATTGTCCCAGGCGCATATTTTGATAATCCAGCTCCAAAAAATGACAAAAATATAAGTCTTTTATTCATCTATGCTTCCTAGTTTAGCGAGGTTGTTTGATATAGTGCCATCAACTCATGATAAAACTCTCTCTCGGAGTGCTCCTCGATAAGTCCACTATTTGTCGTAAGGTCGTTATATAGTTTGCCTAGGTTTTTAAAACGATTCGGAAATATCTTTGAAAGATAGATGGCAGATACGTCTTTTCTCATAAGTATTGCGGGAGGCAAAAGTCCCGTCTTTAAAAGCTGCAAAAGCGACTCCGTATTAAAGCTTATATGGTGATGCATCCCGTGAGGACAAGAACGCTGTGTAACAAGAGTCTTGCACACATTGCAATAGACAAAATAGCTAGAAATATCAATTTTCAGATCTATCCCAACAAAAGAATCAAAAATACTTTTTATCTCGTGGCTTTCATAAAACATCCCAAGCCCCGCATGATTTGCGCCTATTACAAAGCTGTCGCAACCAAAATTCTGAATAGCTATGGCATCCAGTAAAAGTTCATTTGTTCCGGCAAAAAGATATGTATTTTCAAAAGGGACGACAACAACCCTATCGGATGGTAGATATGTATTTATGAGGTGCTCTAGTGCCTCATATCTAATCGAATATGATAGCTCATCCGCAGAATAAGGCTTTGACAAAAATATAACCACAAGATCATTTTTTTCAAGAGTCAGACGTATCAGCCTCTCATGCGCACGGTTTAGGGGTCTTGCCGCCATAACCATCCCGGCTACATGTTTGGCGTCTATCCTTTTTTTTGCTTCCTCTATTTTTTGTTTTGCTTTTTTCACATCTTCAAAATCTATCTCATACTCACCGCTTACCGCATATTTGCCAAGCCTAGAAATAGTATTGACAACACCTGGGTGGGACATATCGCAGGTGCCGTATATTTTTTCGACCCTAGCCATCTGGTCTATCTCAAATACTTCGCCGACAGTCAAGCTTCCTACTATGTTGTGGTTTTCGACGAGATTTATCGTCTCCCCTTTTTGTAGCCCCTCCAATACCTCTTTGTTTCTCTTGCCGCTGGGCGCAAGCAAAAACGAAAACGGAAAGCTCTTGCCCTTATAAAGCGAGTTCGCATCCACGCCTCTCGCTTCAGCACTCCCCATTAGTCCTTCTATCGGCGACAGTATCCCCTCTTTTACGAGAGACAAAGATGCGACGGCTTCCTTGTCTATAAATAGCGATTTATTTCTTTTTGTAGATGCCATGTTTCTTTCTTTTTTCCCATAGAGATTTTCTGGAGATACCTAGTTTTTTTGATAGCTCTACGTCTGGATATTTATCTTGAAAGCTAATTACTATGTTTTTGACATAATCTTCAATGGTAAATATCTCAGAGCCCGATACAAATCCGTCATCGCTTTGTAGCTCAACAATATCAATATCTCCATCCTCTATTGCTTCAGTCGAAGAAAAAACGACATACTTGCCAGCTATAGAATCAAGAAATATTTTTTTATCCGCTTTTTTTAAAGATTCAAAATCAACGGCATAAATAATAGATTTGTTATCGTGTTCCAAAAACAGTTTTTCACTAAAATCTTTTTGCAAACACACAAACTCAAGCCTCATCCCTTTGATTGCCGCAAGTTTGAAGGCGTATGCATCCATTTTCTTTTGAGAGGACGAATAAAGTGCCTTCGGAAGCTCTGTTTTTTTGCCAATCTCTGGAATATCCATTGTCGAAAAAGAGGTTGATAGGTATTTTTTTAGAGAGTCGTTCTCTTTTGTCAGTCTCTCATAATCAAGATAGTGATTAATTTTTTTGATTAACTCCTCTATCATGAAAGGCTTTAGTATATAGTCTTTGGCTCCAGCTTTGAGCGGTATAGAGACCGTATCGTTATTGATATAGTTGACCATCAAAATAATAATTGATTTTTTATACTTATCTATGACTGGCATAAAGTTTTGGCTGCCCATAGACGTAGACAAAAGCACAACGTCAAAAAACTCGTCCCTTATAGCATCTTTACCACTAGCGGCAAGCTCGCAGTGATAGCCGCACTCTACCAGCTTATTTGCGATACTCTGCGCCAGATATATCTCATTTTCGACTATTAATATTCTCATGCGCTTTTCCAATTAAAAAATTTTATACTTGCCACGCTCATCACAAGCGCACCCTCCCCTCGTCCGACAAATCCCATTTTCTCAGACGTGGTTGCCTTCACGCATATTTTGTACGGAGCTATTCCCATTATATTCGCCAAGCTCTTCTTGATCTCGGTTTTTATAGCAAAAAGTTTTGGCTTTTCGGCGACAACCGTCATATCTATATTGGATATTTCATACCCGACACCACGAACCATTGATACTGCCGAACGAAGAAGCTCGGTTGAGTCGATCCCTTTGTATTTTTGGTCGGTATCGGGGAAAAACTCGCCTATATCGCCAAGTCCCGCAGCGCCAAGAAGTGCGTCTATAATAGAGTGTATCAATACATCGCCGTCTGAATGGGCCTTAAAACCATAGTCTGCTTCTATTTTGACGCCGCCTAGCATGCAGGTCTTCCCGTCTTCAAAAGCATGAGTATCAAAACCTATTCCACAAAACGTATCACTTGATGGATGCGGAAGGCAGGCAATTAGACTTAGGTCGTCTTTTGTTGTGAGCTTGATTTGCTTTTTTGAGCCGTCCACCAGCCCTACCCTATGCCCCGCTTCTTTCATGGCACTGGAGTCATCGGTAAATACTATCTGTCTTGAAAGCGCATCTTGCAGCAGAGACTTTTTTGAGAGCTGAGGAGTTTGAATTAACTTTACACTGTTTCTATCTATATACTCCCCACCGTACACAACCGTATCCGGCACATTTATCGCAGGCGCTACGCAGTCATAAGAGTCTTTTGCGCTAATTACCCTTGCCACGCACTCCGCATCGACGCAACACCTAGCTACATCTGCGCTTAGCACGTATTCGCCGCTTGCCGCATCTATGGCATTTTTTAGGGAGTCTTGTCTCTCTTTGCCACCTGCTACAAAAACATAATCAGCAAAATTTTGCATATACCCTAGCTCACTCTCATCGCCCACCACGATAATCTCGTGAAATTCATATATCTTCTCAAACTGCTTTGCTACAAAAAGCCACAGCGGCTCATCACCGCATCTTAGCCATTGCTTTTTCGTACCGAGTCCAAAACGGCTGGAGCTTCCTGCCGCCAAAAGGATTAGAGATATTTCGGACAATTTCAGCCTTTTTTTTGTTTTTTGTGGTTATATTTTTTTTCAAAAATTATACTTTAATTAGACTGTATAAATTCGTAACACTTAGGAGTCCTTATGCTTAGAAGCGAATGGGTAAAGGCAAGAGCCGAAGACAAGACAAAAACACAAATGCACTACGCTAGAAAAGGGATAATCACGGAAGAGATGCGATACGTCGCAAATGTCGAAGACCTCGACCCTGAGTTTGTAAGGGCTGAGATAGCAAGAGGGAGGATGATAATCCCCGCTAACGTCAACCATCTAACCCTCCAGCCAATGGCGATAGGGCTTGGCGCAAAATGCAAAATCAATGCAAACATAGGCGCAAGCTCGCTTTCAAGCTGTGCCGAAGAAGAGGTAGCAAAACTGGAAATATGCCTCAAATACGGAGCAGACACGGTAATGGACCTCTCAACAGGCGGCAATCTGGATGAAATCAGAACAGAGCTAATCAAGCGCTCAAGCGTTCCAATAGGCACCGTGCCGATGTATCAAATCATCTATGAGTGCGGTAACGACATCGAAAACTTAAACGTAGAGACGATGCTAAGCGTCATAGAGAGACAGGCGCAGCAAGGTGTTAGCTATTTCACGATACATGCGGGATTTTTGCTCCAATTTATGCCGGAAGTGGCAAAAAGAAAGATGGGGATCGTCTCAAGAGGCGGCTCGCTAATTGCGGCTTGGATGATAAAAAATCACAAAGAAAATCCTTTTTACGAAGCTTTTGACAAGATACTAGATATTTGTGCAAAGCACGATGTAGCCTTGTCTCTTGGAGATAGCCTAAGACCTGGGTGTCTAGCTGATGCGAGCGACGCCGCGCAGCTAAACGAGCTAAAAGTGCTAGGCGAACTGACGCTTAGGGCTTGGGAAAGAGATGTTCAGGTGATGATAGAAGGGCCAGGCCATGTGCCGCTCAATCAGATAGAGCGCAATATGAAAATAGAAAGAGAGTATTGCCACGATGCGCCTTTTTATATTCTTGGCCCACTAGTCACGGACATCGCCGCAGGGTATGACCATATAGCCTCTGCGATAGGCGCTGCGGTCGGCGGATGGCACGGGGCGTCTATGCTGTGCTATGTCACGCCAAAAGAGCATTTGGGACTACCGAATATGGCGGATGTAAGAGAGGGAATCATCGCCTACAAAATAGCCGCTCACGCCGCAGACATAGCAAGAGGGCGCAAAAACGCAAGAGCCAAAGACAATGCCATGAGCGACGCTAGATATGCGTTTGACTGGAATAAACAGTTCGAGCTAGCCCTCGACCCAGACAGGGCAAAAGAGTATCACGACGAGACACTCCCTGCCGATGGGTTCAAAGATGCGGAGTTTTGTTCTATGTGCGGGCCGAAGTTTTGCGCTTACAAAGTAACACAAGAGGCGTTCAAAAACAACGTCGAATAACACGACTAAGACGGTAGAGTAAGCCCTCCGAGGATACCTGCCGCCTTGCCCTTTGCGAGCTCCTTTTCAAAATCTGCCGCAATAGCGTCAAACCCCCTAAGCACTCTAAGCGCCATTGCCGAATAAAAATCTTCAAAATTTTGCGGCTTCGTATGCCACACCGCAACGCAAAAACCAAAGACTATATGTTTTAACGAGCCGCCAAAAAGCAAAAATAGCACGTCCCTGCCCTGCTCTTTTGTCGCCGCAAACGTTTCAAACTTTCGCACAACCTCAAAAAATTCCACCCTGTTCTTTGCCGCATCTCCAAATATATCGCACAACTCTCTTTTGAATACGGCTATTTTGCCCGCCATATCCGAGAGGCCATCTTTTGCGAATACCTTTTCTCTCTCATGGCAAAACATACTTTTTATCGCCGATACGGCTGTTTTTTTGTCCGATTCTTCAAGCTCCACACTCCTCATCGGCTTCGCTCCGACAATGAAAGCGCCATCCGACAGGTTGGCTACATTTGCGCCTTTGTTCTCGTAAATGGCGTATTCCATCATATTTTTTGACATACGATATAGGTGGTTTGAGTAGATTTCACTATCTTCAAAATTTGCCTTTACCCTGACGGAATCTTGCGGCAATGCCTCGTTTTCTTCGTAGATAGAGTCTTTTGAGTGGATTCTTCGTCCTTTTTTGTATCCTGCGTCCATTCCGCACAAAATAACGTTTTTTGAGACGCTAAGAGCTATGGAGAAAGCGGCATTGCCGACAAAAGGCGACGAAAACGGCAATATGAATTTTGGAGCATCAAGGAAACTAACCGCCGCAGAATCTCTGAAAAATACCATCTTGTCACCAGAGGTCGAAGCCAAAGTGTCGGGGTCTACGACGTTTGCGGCTATCATATCCATATCCGACACCCCTGCCTCTCTAAGTATGTCGCCTAGATAATCGCTTCTTTCTATCTCTATTTGAAAATCAGCCCTTATCCCGTTTTTTAGTAACGTTCTAAGAGCTGTGCCGGAGGAGAAAATGACCATTTTCTCGCTATTTTGTCTCAAAAATTCTAGACTATCATCGAGGCTTGCACCATTGCCGACGACACATATCGGAGCGTCTATTTTTTTGCCATTTGGGATAAACACGGGATATTTTATATTTTTGTACGAGCAGTTTTTTTGCGAGTTTCGCCACCCCGTCATCTCGTCTTCATAGCTCCCCATCCCGCGAAGCAAGCTTCCAGCCTCTATCTCTACTATATTTTTGAGTTCATTTATCTGTGGGGCTTCAAACATCGTAAGCTCAAGCCTCGGATAAAGAGACGAAAATTTGTTTTTTGCAAAAAATTCTCTCACTTGCGCCGCATCGGGCACGTCGCCTACAGCCAAAAATAGATTTTTTGTTTTTGCATACAAAGCTTTATAATCAACAAAATAAGCGGAAATAGCAAAAAAATCGGCAAACGGCTCATAAACAAAAAGTGAATCTATCATCTCGTACTCTTCAGCCATGGCGCAAAGCGCAAAACCTCCACCGAGACCATAGATTACGGCCGATGGGATGTAGCTTTCATCCAAAATGGGGGAGGGTGGATACATACCCGAAATCTGAGCGTATCCAAACATCTCCTTGCACACCGCAGCCGTATTCTCAAGTGTTGATGACGCCATATAAAAAGGATTTGAGGCAAACCCACGTCGCCACTTTGTATGAGAGAGCGGATTTTTTGCCATCTCTATCGAAGCTGCTATCGCTGTGTGTCGCCCATTTTCATCTACGGGATAGACTAGGGTGTTTGTAGATAGATTTAGCACATTTGCGCCACCACCGTCAAACACAAGCCCAAATAAAGACGGTTTGTCATGTAGGTATTTTGCAAAATCTGGATTTGTTTTTTTGAAAAACTCAACGTTTTTTGCAAATCTATCTTTTAGAGCTGATTTCGCCTCTTGTATCGGCAAGCCGTCAACATAATCCAAAAAGTTCATTTTTGAGATATTCCTAAGCAATTTTTAAAAATATTAGCCATAAACTGTTGAAATTCATTTTTTACCACATAAAAGCCACTATTTTGGGATATTATCGACCGATTTATAAACAACAAAGGAAACCAATATGAGAAGATCGGGCTTCACACTTATCGAACTTGTATTCGTAATCGTGATTTTAGGTATTTTGGCAGCGGTTGCCGTGCCAAGACTGGCAGGCGTACAAGATGATGCAGTAATAGCAACTGAAGAGGCTGGTGTTGGTTCAATAAGAGCAGGTATAGCTGGTATAAAAGGCAAAATCGCATTGGCCGCAACAGATACCGTAAACGTCCAAGTCACACTTGGTGATGGGACAGCTGGCATAGCTGCCATAAGCAAAGCAAGCACGGACTCTACCGCAGCAAAAGGTGTAACAGGCGGGAATCCAAATTCGTTGAGTTTAAGTGGTGATTCAAATACCATAATAGTTAAGCAAGAAAGCACGGCTGGGACACTGGGGCTAGTTCTTGATGACCCAGCGAATAGAAAAAATTGGAAGACTGATGGGGCTGTGGATACAGGTATTAAATTTGTAGGGCCGGCTTCGAATTCACTAACAGACGATACAAATGACAACTTCAAGTACGATAAGGCTGGGAGCTGGTTGTATCTGCAGTCATCAGGTAGTGTAACATACAGAAAGGCAACGGCATACTAAGGCTATCATGAAAATACTATGGCCGGCCCTAGGCCGACCATCCCCTTCATAAAACTTACCATAAAATACAATCATGATACTACTAGGACACAATGGGGCTGGCAAAAGCACGCTCATCAACTATCTTTTAGGGTTTTACCCATCCGTTTCATCACATCCGTATTTGCCGACTCTTAGTCAAGGTGCACCAAAAATAGAGCTATCATCGGTCGGATATGCCCCAGAGGCGGCTCTGCTAGATGGCGGGTTGTGTGCCGATGACTACTTCGAGCTTCTGGCAAAAAATAAGCGGATAAAAGAGTACGGCACCGAAAAAGAGATGACAAAAGTAGGACTAAAGGCAGACCCAAAACAAAAAATCAAAAAATACTCAAAAGGGATGAAGCAAAGGCTTTTGCTTGCCCTTGCGCTTTTTGGCTCTCCAAAGAGTGTGATACTAGATGAGCCGACAAGCGGACTAGACCCTTTTGGCAAGGATGAGATAGAGGAGTATCTGCTCAGCCTCAAAGACGATATGGAGTTTATCATCTCTACACATTCGCTAGAATTTGCCTACAAAATGCAAAAAGAGATATGGATACTAAAAGAGGGAGAGGTGGTTTACAGAGGCTCTCCGTCATCGCTTGAAGAACTAAAAAATATATTTTTTGCCAATCGCCCAAAGGCTCTAGCGTGAAAATCGTCAACACAACAAAATTTATACTCAAATCTCTCCTTGCGGAGCGAGCAACTGGGCTTTTTGTCGTACTTGCCGCCATATTTTTGGTTTTGTCACTATCTCTTAGCGACATCAATATCGCAGTCAAATACCGCCTGCTAGAAGACGCTCTGCTGGCTTCGGAGGGATTTATTCTGCTTTTATCCGCAGTGTTTTATCCATTTTTATTGATGGAAAAAGAGAGAAAGGGCGGGCTATTTGTCTTCACGCTTTTGGGGTACGAAAGGGGTGGGTATCTACTCTCTTTGTTTGCATCGATGCTTGTTTTGATTTTTGGGATTTTCGTGATATTTGCGGCGTTTGATTTTGCTTTTTTGTCGATTTTTGCGAGCGGCGTCGGCAAAGAGTTTTTGACAAAACTATTTTTTGGAGCGCTCTCATCCACTCTTTTATCGTTTGTCATACTCTCCCTATCAAGATACGTCTCAAATACAAACGCCGTCATATACGCTATTTTCTTGTTTTTTATAGGTAGCGGGGCGGATGAGCTAATGCTATATGCGAGCGAAGCCGGCGGCACTCTTAAGTTAGTTTCTTATTTTGTTTATTATGTTTTGCCTAATTTTTCATTTTTCGACCCACTCTCTTTTGAAGCTCACGGCGACAAAACGGTTTTTGCGGTGTTTTATTTTGCCATTTACGGCACTGTTTTGTATCTAATCTCATACGCAAAATTCAAAAAAGAGGCGTTAAAAGTTGGCTAAGGCCGCATTGCTCGCCCCAATACTTCTGGCGATTTTGTATTTTGCATTCAATCCAACGGCAAAAGAGCAAAAAAAAGAGAGTAGTTTTTTGTACTCCAATCCGCAAATCTCAAAAGCGGCAATAGGCTCTTTCAGCCCTTTTGTAGCTGATATTGCATGGTTAGAGTCTACAAAGATAGGCGAGATGGGGCGTGATGGAAGCCAAAACGTGAACAAAGACGAGATGAGGGCGGCGTTTCTTACGATAGCGTCCCTAGACCCATCGTTTTATCACGCCATCAACTACGGAGTGTCGTATCTAAGTACAATAGCAAAAGACAAAAACGCCTCGTATCAAGTGATAGATAGAGCGCTAAGCCTTCGCCCTAACGAATTTCGGCTCAAGTACCTAAAAATGGTAATAGAGATAACAAGCGAAGCGCCAGATAAAGAGATGATAAAAAGCCTTGCGATGGACGTATTTGCCCATCCTGAGTTTAACGGCACGTTTGGGGTTATGAAGGTGGATGATTTTCTCGTAGACGTACTGGCTTTTGCCTCTGATGAAAAAGCAAAAAAAACGGAACTAAAAAAAGAGCTTGAATGGCTATACAAAAATACAAAAGACAAAAATAAAAAAGAGTTGATAGCCTCTAGGCTAAAGGGACTCTCTTGAATTACTACGAAATAGCCATTATCGGGCACAATCTAGCCTCTTTAACTTACGAAAGCGCAGAGGAGATAGAAGAGGGCAGGGTAGTCGCAGTCGATGTCGCAAGAAAGCAAAAAGAGGGCGTGGTAGTCAAAAAATGTGAAAAACCCAGCTTTAAGACAAGCGCCGTCAAAGAGCTAACGGATAAATACTACTCAAAAGAGCAAATGCAGTTAGCAAGATTTGTCTCCTCATATTATGTGTGCGAACTGGCTATCGGAGCGTCGCTTTTTGAGCCTTTTTGTGGGGCAAAAAATGAAAGCGAAAACTTCGAGATAGATACCGAGGTTTGCCTATCGGATGAGCAGATGGAGGCCTATAAATTCATCTCGCAAAAAGATGTCTCTTTGCTCTTTGGCGACACGGGGAGCGGCAAAACCGAAATCTACATAAAAGCGATGGAAGATACGGTAAACAGCAGCAAAAGCGTAATATTTTTGATGCCTGAAATCAGCCTAACCCCACAGATGCTAAAAAGGCTAAAAGCAAAATTTGGCGACCTAGTAGGCGTGTGGCACTCAAAACAAACCAAGAAAAACCGTAACGCCACGCTAGAGGGGCTATATAGCGGCAAGATAAAAATAATAGCCGGCCCTCGCTCAGCACTATTTTTACCGCTTTTTGACATTGGGCTCATAGTGGTAGACGAGGAGCATGATGACTCATATAAGTCGGGACAATCGCCAAGATACAACGCAAAAGATATGGCTATCACATACGCCAAAATATGCGGGGCAAAGTGTATATTAGGCTCTGCCACACCGTCACTTTCCAGCTATAAAAACTACCCGTTTTTTAGACTAAAAAACAGTTTTTGGGGTGGCAAAAAAGAGTTTGTATTTGCCCCAAAAGAGACCGTGATAGATGAGTTAATAGTCTCGTCACTCAAAAAAACAGTAAGACAAAACTCTCAAGCGATAGTCTTTTTACCAACCAGAGCAAACTTCAAATATGCGGTGTGCAAAAGCTGCGGAAAAACGATAGAGTGCCCATTTTGCTCCGTCTCAATGAGCTTACATCTAGATAGCAATACGACAAAATGCCATTACTGCGGATACGGCGAAAAACTAGACCTAAAATGCAGAAGTTGCGGGCACGGCGAGCTTGGAGTTTTTCGGATGGGGACACAAGAGGCGGTTGAAAAAATAGCGGAAGCATTGCCAAATATCAGCATCAAAAAATTTGACCGTGATGAGATAACCACGCAAAGCAAGCTTGAAGCCACGCTAAAAGAGTTTGAAAGCGGCAAAATATCTGTTCTCGTCGGAACGCAAATGCTTTCAAAAGGTCATGACTACCACGCTGTCAGCCTAGCCGTTGTCATGGGGCTCGATAGCATACTCGCCCAAAACGACTTCAGGGCAAGAGAGAGAGCCCTTTCGTTGCTTGTCCAAATATCAGGCAGGGCAGGGCGAAAAGAGGATGCGAAAATAATAGTACAGACCCTAAACGGCGAGTTTTTTTCGGAATATATCAGGGATTATGAGCTATTTTTGAAAGATGAGCTAGCAATGAGAGGTGAGCTATACCCGCCAAATATCAGAATGGCAAGACTGCTTTTTTCGTCAAAAAACAAGCAATCGGCAGAGGCAAGTATGCAAAAAACCGTCAAAATGCTAGAGCAAAACGGGGTAGAGATAGTCGGTTTCGGAGAGGCTGCGGTGGGGAGAATAGCCGAAAAGTATAGATTTGATATACTTGTGAGAGACCGCTCGGCAAAGAGGCTTTTGGACGCAATATACGCCGTTGACGACAAGAGCTTTGAGGTCGATATGGACCCCCTTTCATTTTCTTAAAACTTAGTGGAGCACAATTTGAAAACATACATCGTTGACACTTCCGTTATCCTTGACGACGCCTCAAATATATTCGCCCTATCGCAAGAGGGAAGCAATAAAGTCGTCATACCAGAGACCGTCCTAGACGAAATAGATGCAAAAAAAAGCGGTCTTGGGGATATAAACTTTCAAGCCAGAGAATTTAACCGCATCATGGACGAAGCTGTAGTGCTGGGCGAATCGGACGACGTGGCAAAAGACGGACAAAGCATCAGGGTCGTATCGGTCAAGGTCGGCAACTGCACTTTTGACTTGGTATCGAAAGGCTCTTACAAAACGCTTTTAAATCACGACGCCCCAAATATCATCAACGATAGAAAAATACTAGAAATAGCCTCCCACTACGAAGATAGCGAGGTTGTAACAAACGATATAGCCATGAAACTTCGAGCTTTGTCTATGGGGCTAAAATCTCAGCCCTTCAAGACAAATCGCATAGACGACATAGAAAAGCTGGAGTTTGTCGAGCGTATAGAGATAAAACTCGCACAAAAAGAGTTTATAGAGAGTTCAAATCCGAGCGATTATGGGCTTGAGCTGTCGCATTTTACAAATATAGAATTCGTCGTAGAAGAGACGGGAGAACATATACTGGCATTTTATAAGCCGACCGGATTTCACATCATAGACGAAGATGAAATAAGAAAACTCGTAGTAAAACCAAAGAATAAAGAACAGCTGTTTTTTCTAAATATGCTGATAGACCCTGACGTGCCGATAGTCGTATGCGCCGGCGTTACCGGAAGCGGTAAAAACCTACTTGCGATGCAAGGAGCAGTAAAAAGCTTTCAAGAGGAGACGACGGACGAGATAAAATATTGTCGTAATACGGTGACAGCGGGCGATACGGCGGCGCAACTCGGCTTTTTGAAAGGTGATGAAGCGGCAAAACTAGGAGTGTTCACATATCCACTCTACGACGCAATATCCGGATATATGAGAATAGAGATGGATGATAGGCTAAAAAGAAGCAAAGCCGCGGACTTCATAACAAATGAGGATTTTCTAAAAAAATACAACATCGAAGCCATAAATATCAACCAGATGAGAGGGGTAAACCTAGAGGGTTATCTAGTGTTTGACGAGTGGCAAAACAGTTCGCCTGCGATAAACAAGCTTATGCTAACTCGTGTCGTAGACGGTAGCAAAGTGGTAATACTAGGCGACTTGCACCAAATAGACCACCCGCATCTAACAAAATACAACAATGCGCTTGCAATAATGCTCAAAAAGGCAAAAACCTCAAATATGATAGCCGCCGTAAAACTGAGCAAAGTCGTTAGGGGCAAAATAGCGGAATTTGCGGAGAATGAACTATAAAATGACTTTACAAAAAAAAGCGACGTTAGTAGCCAGTGCAACTGCCTTTTTCCTAATCATCATCAAACTAACCGTCGGAATAATGACCGGAACCGTGGTAATCATCGCCTCAGCTATAGACTCCGCTCTGGATTTTTTGATTTCCCTTTTTAACTCTTATGCCGTAACAAAATCGCAAAAACCGATGGATGCGGAGTATAACTACGGAAGAGGGAAGATAGAGGGGCTGGCCTCGATGACGGAAGGGCTTGTCATTATCGCTTCAGGCATTTTTATCATCTATGCGGCCATACAAAAACTAATAGGCGGAGAGCCAACTACGCAACTTGGCCTCTCTCTTGCCGTTATGGCTGTTTCTATTGCCGCAACTAGCTCACTTGTTGTTTTCCTAAATACTGTCTACAAAAAAACCAATAGCCTTATCATAAAATCAGACGCCCTACATTACAAAAGCGACCTCTATACCAACCTTGGCATCATAGTCTCTTTGGTACTTATATACTTTAGCAATTGGCATTTTATAGACCCGATAGTATCGATTGCAATTGCGTTTTATATCATATACTCTGCTCTAGGGATAGTAAAAGAGGGGCTGGAGATGCTGCTAGACAAAGCCCTGGAGCACGAAACGGTAGAGAAGATAGAATCAATAATACAAAGCCATATAGACGCCAAAGAGTGCATAATATCAGGCTACCATCAACTAAAAACACGCAAAAGCGGCTCGGTAAACTTCGTAGATGTGCATCTGGTATTTAACGACAAGGTACTGCTCAGGGACTCACATGAGCTTGCCGACCATATCGAAGAGAGGATAATAGGCATTCATCCAAGTGAATCTTGGATAATCAATATCCACCAAGACCCTTATGACGACGGCAATGCCAATATTAAGGCGGCTTTGGCAGTAAATAAAAATTAAGTTTAAAAAAGTTCTGTTATAATTTTCGCCTCCCAAAACATCGTGGGGCATTAGCTCAGCTGGGAGAGCGCAACGCTGGCAGCGTTGAGGTCAGCGGTTCGATCCCGCTATGCTCCACCATACTATCATTTAACACAATCCAAAAAAGTCTTTTAGGTTTTATAGCCAAACAGCAACAGTTGATAAATTTTGCAAATTAACCGCTTTTGACGATATAATTTATGTAAGATATAATATCGTATATCTAAAAATAAAAAAGGCTGTTACAATGCAAGCAATGCCGGAACTAAATACAAAAAAAGCCCTATTTTCTTTGCCACCTGTAATATCAAACGAACTAGATGCGGTCGCAAAAGAGCTACACAAGCGAAAAAGCCATATCGTAGCAGAGGCCTTGGAGATGTATTTTGATAACCTTGATTTGAAGATAGCCAAAAAACGATATGAAGATGTCAAAAGTGGCAAAGAAAAAACCATACCGCTGAGCGAAGTACTAAAAGAAAATGGGCTTTAATTGTACAAGATAGAGTTTACCAGCAATTCAAAAAAAGAGCTTGATGCGCTTGATGGGCAAGTAAAATCTTTTGTGCTCAAAAGCCTTGCGGAGTTTGAGGCAAACTTTGACACCGAATACGAAATCAACCTCATCAAAACAGGCAAGATAAAGTCCCTCAAGGGCAACTGGAACGGATTTTATCGCCTCAAACTCCGAACTTATAGGGTTATCTACACGAAAGAAGCGGACAAGCTCATAATATTGGTAGTTAGAATATCGCACCGCAAAGATGTTTACGAGTAGCAGGCGTTGAGGTCAGCGGTTCGATCCCGCTATGCCCACCAACCTACGATAGTGCATGTTAACATGCTAATCACCTTTCTGAATAGGCAATATCGTGTCTATTCCATCAAAAAAATCTTTAATATCCACATCTAAAATATAAGCTATTTGATATAAATGTTTTATATTAAAATGTTGTTTTTTCAAATATAGCTCAGACTGAGAAATTAGCCCAACAGACTTCAAATTAAGCGCCTGAGATAATTGCAGCTGAGTAACACCCTTTGATTCTCTATATCTCTTAACATTGGCGCCAATTTTTAGGTATAGCCTATCAATCTCGGATTCGGCAATATCATCTATATTCTTCAAAATTTCCTCAAATAGCTATTACTATTTAAGAATACTTTGTTAATATATTTCTATCAAATAGTAATTACTATGTAGGAGGAGCTGTCTATGAAAAATATTATCGTATTGGCGGGCTTGATATTTCTGTTTACAGGGTGTGCCGATAAAATGTCACATGATTTTTTAAGCAAAAATATCAAAAAAGGGGTTACTTCTAAAGAAGAGGTTAGGAATGTAATGGGACAACCAAACTCTACGCTATTGGATAGTCCAACAAAGGGCAAAGAAACATGGATTTACGGTAATGTAAAAAATGAGCTCTTAAAAATGAATGCAAAATCACATATCTCATCAATGGCATCTTCTCTACCAATGGGACAGTACGCCAGCACTGCCTTGGACTTCTTTGATAAAGATTCAGAGATTAAAACCTTATATATAATTTTTAATAAAAAGGGCATTGTTGAAACTTACAAAGCTGGCGGCTATGGTATTTAGAATACTAGAATAAAATAAGTTGCACTTCTAGTGCGACTTATATCAATCAACTTTTCATCCACATTGACGATTTTGCTTTATCCAAAGGTGAAGGATTCAATATGCAAGTCAGAGAAACATCCCAATACCAATCATATATGATGAATATCAAAGCCTCTTTGGGCGTGAGCAACGGTTCGGTAACCGATGATGATGGTAGCCTGACGGATGAAGTAAAAGAGCAAATAAAAAACGGCGAACTATCTGCGAAGTCACTATCAAATTCATATCTACTTGAGTTTAGCATGACCATCGAAAGCTACTCTAGCAACACATTTGAGGCTCAAAACGGCATATTTGATATCAATAAAGTAAAGAGCCTAACGAAAAATTTGGAGCTTGACAAACTTGGCTACAAAGGCAAACCCATAGGTGATTTGACACCTGATGAAGCAAAAGAACTTGTCGGCGAGGACGGGTTTTTTGGTGTCTCAAAAACATCGGATAGGCTTGCAGACTTTGTTATTGCCGGAGGCGGCGACAATGTCGATAAGTTAAAATCAGGAAGAGAGGGGATAATAAAAGGCTTCAAAGACGCGGAAGCGCTGTGGGGCGAAAAGCTCCCTGATATATCCTATGATACCCTAGACAAAGCGCTCTCAAAAATAGACCAAAAGATTGAAGAGCTGGGTGGCAAAACCCTAGACGTGCAGGCTTAGCCTAACGTCTTTATAAGCTCTTCGGCTATGTTTTTGTAGTATGCTCTATATTCTTCATCTGCGTGCGCCACAGGCGGTGTCCCCTCGTCACTAAGCTCTCTTATTTGCATAAGCAGCGGTATTTGGCCTAATAGCTTAACACCATAGTTTGCCGCCAACATTTCGCCTCCGCCCGTACCAAATATATCGTATCTAGCTTTTGTATCAGGCGTTACAAAATAACTCATATTCTCAATAATGCCGGCTATCGGCACTTTGATGTCTTGGAACATTCTGATGGCTCTACTGACATCGTCCGTGGCGACCGCTTGCGGAGTTGTTACGAGTATCCCCGCCGATATTTTCATCTCTTGAGCCGTAGTGAGCTGAATATCTCCTGTTCCTGGAGGCATATCTATAACGAAATAATCAAGTTCCCCCCACTCCACATCTTCGATGAGTTGCACTAGAGCACTAACGGCAACGGAGCTCCTCCAGACAAGCGGCGTATCAGGGGTAGGGGTCGTGATACCGACTGACATTATCTTAACCCCATAGTTTTCGCTAGGTATTATCTTGTCATTTGAGCCCCATTTGAGCGTCTCGTGTCTGATATTTAGAAGTCGTGGAATATCTGGACCGTATATGTCCGCATCCAGTATCCCTACTTTTTTCCCTCGTTGCGCAAGCGCTACCGCTAGATTGGCGCTAACAGTGCTTTTGCCTACACCGCCCTTACCGCTTGTGACAGCTATGACGTGCTTTGCAAACTTTGCTCTGTCGTTTGGTTTTTCAAAAGTACCGTAAGTAATCGGTTTTTTAGCTGGAGACGGATTCATTTTGTACCTCTTTGATGGCGCTCTCGATTTTTCTTATTGCCCGCTTCGCTTTGATAGTCCACTCGCTAGTGGCGTCCTCGGCCTTTGGGAAACTCTTTGCGAGCTCTTCGTATACTTCAAGTCTGCCTTCCATGAGCCTTTTGATCACCTCAAGAGCCTCTGGCAAGCGTCCGTTGTCTTTTGCTACTTTTAGTAACTCGCCGAACATTTTGTGATTATCGGAAAGTTTTATCTCAAACCCCATTTGTTCAGACATCGCTCTAAGTTCTAAATTTGATATATATATTCCGCTATAGTCGACGCCAAGTAGCTCGTATAAGTAGAAACCGAGAGAATTAGAAATTAAATTTTTATTATCATCAATATTAGAAATATTCATAATAAATCTCACTTACAGTTTAACATTTTTTATAGAAATTCATCTTAGCCAAAAGATTATGAAAATACAATTGAATAACTATGATTTAAGCTGTTTGAGGAGAGTTTCAAAAGCGTTTTTTATGGTGTTACTTATACTTATTTAAATAAAAATAATAATAACTTTAGTTAATACAATTAAGACTTCATTAAGATAGTTTTACTTAAAATTTATTCCCTTGCAAAAAGCAAAAATCAAAAGTCAAGAAGAGTAATAAAAGGAGCGTTTATGAAGAAGCTACTGGCATCACTTTGCCTATTTTCTTCCGTTGCCGCCGTCTCACTTCTAGCCGATGACATCACCATATCGGCAAAAGAAGCTAAGGAGCTAATCGGTAAACCGGGAGTTGTGTTTGTAAGCGGCGATAATGCTGACGTTTACGGACTTAACCACGTGGAAGGCTCTATGAATATGGATGCTCACCACCTTCACCATTCTGATATAACGGGACATCTACACTGTGCTCCGCTTTATATGTGCATAGACGAAGCTGAGAAGTTTATCGGTGCAAAAGGTATCGACAACGATACGCTAGTAATAGCATACGATGACTTCAAAGGTCCAAACGCTTCAGGCGTGTGGCATTTTTTCAAAAGCTACGGACACAACAAAGTAAAAATAGTAAACGGCGGTATCACGCAGCTTAAAAACGAAGGCGTAAAAATAGCAAAAGGCGCAGAGCCAAAAGTAGCCGCAAAAACCTTCAAAATCGATCCTAAAAAAATCAACTACGACATAATAGCTTCCAAAGAAGAGGTTCTAAAAGCCGTTAAAGACATAGAAGTAAACGGCGACAACTCAAAATATATGATTATTGACTCAAGAAGAATTGAAGAGATAATAGGTGCTACAAAACTTGACAACGTTGCCCGTGGCGGACACGTTCCAAACGCTAAGTTTATGGAGTGGACAAACTTCAGCGACTCCGCAAAAAAACTCTCTTACAAGTCTGAAGACGAGATGAGAGCCGCTTTAGAAAAATTTGGCATCAATAAGGACAAAACTATATACACATACTGCCACGTCGGTGCGGGTAGAGGTTCGTATATAGCTACCGTGCTTGAAAAACTTGGCTACAAAAACGTAAAAGTCTATACCGGCTCTTGGGATGAGTGGGGTAATGACTGGAACATGCCGATAAGACGATGAGGGAGAAAGTAATAATGGTAAAAAATAGAAGAGACTTTTTAAAAGCTTCCGGTCTAACAGCGGCGCTCGTAGCCGGTCAGGGTTCGTTGTTCGCAAAAACCAACGTAACCAAAGTTGAAAATGCAAAAGAAGCGTATCCAAACGCTAGCATGACTGAAAATCTGTATAGAAATGAATTTGAATTCACTTACGGCAAAAAAGAAGAGCATGGTTTTGCATATCACTGCGTTAACTGTCAAGGTAACTGTGCGTGGGAAATTTGGTCAAACAACGGCGTAATAACTAGAGAAAACCAATCTGCAAGATACCCGATAATAAACCCTAGCGTCCCTGACTTTAACCCTAGAGGCTGTAATAAGGGCGTTGAACACTCTCAAGTAATGTACGAAAAAGACAGAATCCTCTATCCAATGAAAAGAGTTGGCAACAGAGGCGAGGGTAAATGGAAAAGAATAAGCTGGGATGAGGCTACACAAGAAGTAGCGCAAAAGCTATACGACACTATGATAGACCCGAAAAAAGGTCCGGGAGCAATTACGGTTCACGCTGGTACAGGTCTACTAACCGAAGGTAGAAGAGGTGGTCCTCTTAGATTCTCTACTCAACTTGGAGCAGTTAGAATTTACCCTGCTTCATACCTAGGGGATATGTTCTCAGGTGCCGCTGTAGCATACGGCGAAGGTAATATGGGCTGTACTTACGACTTTATGTATGGCGTAAACCTAGCTATCATGTGGGGGGCAAACCCATCTGCGACTAGAATTCCTGATGCTCACTTCGTATGGGAAGGCAAATACAACGGTGCAAAAATCGTTGTTATCACCCCTGAATTTTCGGCATCAGCTTCAAGAGCACACCTATGGGTACCTATCAAAGCGGGTACGGATAACTTCCTTGCTATCAGCATCATAAACGAGCTAATCAGCAAAAAACTTTATATGCCGCAAGCAATAAAAACTTATACGGATCTTCCTTTCCTTGTAAGACTAGACAACAAAAAACTTCTTAGAAGAAGCGATTTCGAGCACGCAAAAGATGCAAAAGAGCATCACAAATTTGATGAGCAGTTCTATGCATGGAACACAAAAACAAATTCTGTAGCTTTGATGCCTGGCTCAGAGGGAAGCGATGTCAAGACACTGAGACTAAAAGACAAAGGTTATGACATAGACCCAGCGATAGAGGGCACTTGGGAAGTAAAACTATCCGATGGTAAAGCTGTAAAAGTAACAACTGTTTTTGAAATGCTAAAAGCTGAAGCGGCGAAATTCCCAGCTTCTGAAACTCAAAAAATTACAGGCGTTCACCCTTCAATCGTTGAAGAACTTGCACGTGATATAGCAAAAGAAAAAGTAGTTGAAATCACTACGGGCTTTGCGCTGAACAAATACTTTAACGGTATTTTGAATATCTGGAATATCGCTTCAATCTGTGGTCTAACAGGTAGATATGGTCCAAGAGGCGGTCTAAACACAGAAAATGAATTCCAACTTTCAGGTCTTGAGGCTCTTTCAGGTCACGCTGGTAAATACCAAGCTAGATTTGGCTCAGGATTCTTCGGTGAATTTATGATGGGCAACGGTATGAAGGACTTTGATAGATACTTCTCTGATGCAGACCTCAAAAAATCTCAAGGTATCGAGAAAAAAGAGTACAAAGCTATTATCGAGCAAATGGTAAAAGACGGTAAAGCCTATGCGGAAAATCCAAAAGACGCAAAAAGAGCAAAACCTTTCTGGACACCTGAAGTAGCGCTTCTTGTTGCCGATTCTAAATTTAGAAGAACAAAAGGTAGCACCTACAGAGCCGAATTCCTAAGGCTTACAAAATACTTTGCGTATGTAGATTACAGAATGAGCGAAACCGCAATATATGCGGACATACTTCTCCCTGCAAAATCACACTATGAAGTATACGACCTTAGAAGCTCGCCTGGATACCATAGATTTACAAACCTTGCATACCCTGTGGCAAATCTAAAACCTGTCGGTGAGGCAAAAGACGAATGGAGCATATTTGAACTTCTATCTCAAAAACTTCAAGAGATAGCCAAAAAAGGGCCTGTTCAAAAAGTAAAAGACCCTAAATACACGAGAGACGGCGTAAGAGAGCTTGATAAGTTCCATGACGAGTATACAAACCACGACGAAGAGTCAGAGGGTCTACTAGAGCCGTATCTTGGTGATGACAAGCTTGCTGTAGAAGCGGCGCTTGACAAATGTGAGCAATATGCCCCTTATACAATCGATAAAATGAGAAAATCAGGCGGTTTCCTCGTTCTTAACGAAAAAGCGGCAAAAACGTCTCCACTATACGCAGATAGACCGTTTAACTCCTGGGAAGATCAAATGTTCAAATTTGAAAGATTTGAGACTATGACAGGTAGACAAACATTCTATGTTGACCATGAAATGTGGCTAAAACTCGGTGCAAATGTGAACACCGCAAGAGACAATATAGCACCTGTAAACAAAGCGTTTCCATTCAAAATGCTGACGCCGCATGCTAGATGGTCTATCCACGCCAACTGGAAAAACTCTAAATTCCTTATGAGGCTCCAAAGAGGTAAGCCTTGGATAGCAGTCAACGATAAAGTTGCTCAAATCAAGGGAATCAAAGACGGCGATGACGTAAGAGTATACAATGGTCTTGGCCAGTTCTTTGCCATGGCTAAAGTATCGCACTCTGCACCAATGGATGCGCTAGTGATAGAGGATGGCTGGGAACCGAATATGTTCAAAGGCCTAAGAGGGCCAAACGACGTAGTTCCTACTTCGCTAAATCTTTTGGAAATGGCGGACAACTGGGGACACCTAAAATTCGGCGGTCTATGGGACGGTAACCAATATGCGTACGACGCTGCCGTTAACATAGAAAAAGCTAAAAAAGCGTAACGGAGAATAATATATGTCAGCTAATGTAGAAACATCAAAAAGACAATTAGCAATGGTCATGGACCTAAACAAATGTATAGGTTGTCAAACATGCACCGTTGCCTGTAAAACACAATGGACGAATAGAAACGGTAGAGATTATATGTATTGGAACAACGTCGAGACGTTCCCTGGTGCTGGTTATCCAAAAAACTGGCAAACATCAGGCGGCGGCTTCGATGCTGAAGGAAATGTAAAGGAAGGCGTTATCCCTGAAATAGAGACTGGATACGGCACTCCTTGGGACTTCAATCATGAAGACCTAGCAAAGGGCGTTGAATTCAAATCAAACGTAGCCCCTATCTGGGGTCCAAACTGGGATGAAGATCAAGGTGCTGGTAATTTCCCATCTGACAATTATTTCTTTTATATCCCAAGGATTTGCAACCACTGCGACAATCCTGGATGTCTTGCATCTTGCCCTAGAGATGCGATATTTAAAAGAAGCCAAGACGGTGTCGTACTTGTGGACCAAGACAGATGTCAAGGTTATAGATTTTGTATAGCTGGATGCCCATACAAAAAAATCTATTTCAACCCAAAAATCTCAAAATCAGAAAAATGTATTTTCTGTTTCCCAAGAATCGAAAAAGGTCTTCCAACCGCTTGCGCACAACAATGTGTAGGTAGAATCAGATTTGTAGGTTTCCTTGACGACGAAGAGGGGCAAATCTACAAACTTGTCAAAAAATACAAAGTAGCTCTTCCGCTAAGACCGGATGCGAACACTGGTGCGAACGTGTATTATGTACCGCCTGTATCTGGACCGCTCAAGTTTGACGCAAACGGCAAACCAATCGAGGGAAGCGACAGAATTCCTGCCGAGCAACTTGAAGCGCTTTTTGGCAAAGAAGTTCATACGGCGATTAAAACTATAAAAGATGAGATGGAAAACAGAAAAGCTACAGGTAAATCTGAGCTTCTTGACCTTCTAATCGCATACAAACACTCTGATATGTTTAGACTTGACGCAGGTTACTATGCGCATCACAACAGCTCGCTAAAACCTGTTGACCACAGATACGATGCTGGTAAATTCACATCATTTAAGGCGGTGCACTAATGAATAAAACTGTTAAGCTACTTACACTTACGGCGCTTGCAGGCATTAGCCTCACCGCTGCCGAGTCGCTAACAGCGGCAAAAGCGGACAAGCTAGATGCTAGCAAGGTAAAGCTTGAGAGCGTAATCTTGTATCCGCAGACAACAATCGGAAACAACGACAAAGAGGCTACTGCAAAAATGAAAGGGCTAAAAGCTCTTGAAGCAAGAGCCGGCGTAGCTGTGAGCAAAAATGAGATGATGGTCGTCATCAAATGGAAAGACGCTACAAACTCAAAACAAAGCTCTACTAGCACAAAACTATTTGGCGACGGCGTGGCAATACAATTCCCATCCGCTTGTTCTGAGGCCGACAAGCTACCTTACATCGGTATGGGAAGCGAAGGAAGACAAGTAACTGTGCTTTTGCAAAAAAATACAGACGCAATATATCCTACTAGCGACAAAGCTGATATAACAACGCAACAAGTAAGACAAAACCTAAACCTATTCGGCGACGAACTTAAGAAAAAAGAGGCTGCGCAAAAAGCTCTTGGCGGCAAATACTCTAAAGTTTTCGTATCAGAGGGCTTTAGATCTATGACTGAAGTTAGAGATGCCAAAGGGTATGAGATGTCCATGAGCTACAAAGGCGGCGAATGGACTGCGGTATTCAAAAAACCGCTTAACGACGAGTACTCAAAATCTTGTGACGCAACCCCAATGGCCATAGCTATTTGGGACGGTGCAAAAGACGGCAGAAACGGTAACAAATGGCTATCAGGCTGGACTCCTATCAACGTAACCGGAAGTGCGAAAGCAAAAGCCGACATAGCTAAAATCACGGAAAAATCAAAAGGCAATGTAGCTAACGGTAAAAAACTAGCTACAGACAATTGTTCATCTTGCCACACGATGGGAGAAATCAAAGCTCCTATGGCATATATGGCGCCTGACCTTACAAACATCGGCGGCTACGCTAATGCGGCATACATAAAAGAGTCTATCCTAAACCCAAGTGCGGCGATAGTGCCTGGATACAACAAAAATGCACACCCTTCAGGCGTTTGGTACAACGTAGACGACAAGGGTGTGAGAACTTCTGCTATGCCTGCGTTTGACTATCTAAAAGCAAACGAAATTGACGATATAGTAGCGTTCCTACAGACTCTAAAAGCGGGGGTAAAATAATGCTAAAAAAAATCATTCTTGCCGCTAGTTTTGCGGCTATTGCGGCGACATCGTCTTACGCTTCTACAGCTTCCGCAGAGGATGCGAAGCCAAAAGCGGGTGAGATTGAGAAAAAAGGGTTCTTGGCTACCGAGGAGTGCATAAAAAAAGGGATGTTTAAAGATTGCAAGCTAGATACTACGGTAAATAGCCCGATTGCCCTATATGTACACTCTGAGGGTATGATGTACAAACTAGAGCCGGCAGAAGTTTCTTTGCATGAGCTTGACGAAGGTCTAAACAAAAATAACGTAACCGTAATAGGTACGCTAGAAAAAGGCAACGTTATCAAAATCAGATCGTACAAAGCTCCACCACCGGAAGGCAAGTCATTCTTCAAAGGTTGCCTCTAATTATCTTTGAGCAAAGGGGCATTAAGCCTCTTTGCCATATTCTTACATCCACTTTTTCTCTAAGGCATCAATCAATATGGATAACAAACAAAGAGCTTTTATATATGCGTTTATGTCAACCGTTTTTTCCGATAAACTCTCAAAAAAAAGCATAGAAGATTTAAAAAATAATCCAGCGCTTTTAGACTTGATCGGAGAGAATGCAAGACGTTACTTTGATGAAAATGATATAGGGACGCTAGACGACGAGCTAAATGTAGATTTCACAAGTGCATTTTTGGCCAACTCACACCCTGTCGAGTCTTCTATAACCGATGCAAAACATCAAATATCCACTGGACTTGAAAATCCGGTTATGACTTTTTATATAGAGAGTGGGTTTGATGTCAACCTCAATAACACAAATCTTTTGACGCCCGATCATATAGCGATTGAACTTGGCTTTATGCAAAATCTAACGCTAAGCGAAGACGCAAAAACACAAAAAGAGTTTATGCGAAAACACGTTCTAAAATGGATGATTCCATATTTTGTAGGGGTAAAATCTTTAGTTGAAACACCTTTTTATACTGACTTTTTAGATTTTGCAACAGATTTTCTGCTCTCGGACTATGAGGCGTTAAATGTCTAGTTTTACTATAGACCCGCTCAAATGTCTTCGCCACGACTATGCCTATAATAGCTGTAATATCTGTATAAACGCATGCCCTGAAAAGGCCATAGACCTTAAAAGGGCAAAAATAGCTATCGATGAAAACTTATGCACATCTTGTCATGGCTGCGTTGGAGTTTGTCCAACGGAAGCGATAGAATCCGATAGATTTGAGCCAAATATCTTCATTGCCAAAGAGATAGCGTTTGAAACCAATGAGCTAAAACAAAAGCTAATAAGTGACAAACTGACACTATCTTGCAAAGAGATAGGCGTGTGTCTGTCCGTCTTCTCATCCGAACATCTAATAACACTGGCTCTAAAAAGCTGTAGAAAAATAGCCGCCGATGTGAGTCCGTGCGCAGATTGCGACTTGAACAAACAAGACAAATTAAAGCAGATAATAGACGGCGCTACCGCTGAGGCAAACAGCTTTTTAAATGCTTTTGCTTCAAAAGAAATAGAGATAAACGCACAAAAAAAGAGCGATAGAAGAGATTTTTTTAAGACGATATTCAAACGAACGGCATCAACCGTTGAAGAGATAAAAGAAGACACGCAAAAACCAAAAACAAAGCTACCGTTAAAGAGAATTCTTCTAAAAAATACCGTTAAAGAGCTACTTGAGGATACGAATAGATTTGTGGAGGGCAACTATTCTTTTAGCGTCTCAAAAACCATCAACAAAGAGTGCACAAACTGCAAAAGCTGCGTTGAATTTTGCCCGACAAATGCCCTTTTTTATTCCAATGATTTTTCAAAAATATACTTCCAAAGCGGCAAATGCACCGATTGTTCTATATGCAACGATATATGCGAAGTAAAAGCTTTTGAAGACGGTTTCGAGCACGATATGGCTATGTTTGCCTTTGATAAAGCCAAAACTGCGATAGAACACGATCTAAAAGTATGTACGTCTTGTAAAATGGCCTTTGCTTCAAAAGAGGGCGAAGAGATTTGTCCAAAGTGTGTAGAGTTCAAAAATGATTTTGAATATATGTTTATGACAGCCGAAGAGCTGGAAGCGGCACAAAAAGAGAGAAAAGTTTAACTCTCTTTTGTAAAATTAACCGAGTCTATTTCAATTACAGTATGGACATTCCCGCGAGGTTCAAAATCAAACGTAAGTTTCATCCATTTTGGAGCTAGTTTTGAGTAAAGGGTATCGAATACCTCATTTGCTACGTTTTCGTGCGAAATATGCCTATTTCTGAACGAATTAACGTATAGTTTGATAGCTTTTAATTCTACTACTGACTTATTTGGCGTATATTCAAGGTATATAGTTCCAAAATCAGGATAGCCACTTCTAGGGCATAGTGCCGTAAATTCCGGCAATGTTATTTTGATAACATAGTTTTTGGTGTGTTCATTTGGCCAGATTTCGAGGTCTTTGTCGACGTCAAAATCGGCTACTATTTTCTCTCCGTATTTCACTATACGTCCAAATGCTTAACGTCTTTTGCGTGCTCTTCAATATATTTTCTTCTAGGCTCTACCTCATCGCCCATGAATAGTGTGAATATACCGTCAGCATCGCTGATATTTTCTACCATTACCTTCACAAGTCTTCTATTTTGTGGGTTCATAGTGGTTTCCCACAGCTGCTCAGGGTTCATCTCACCAAGACCTTTGTATCTTTGGATATATGCGCCTTTTTTTGCCGCATCTTCTACATTGTCAAGAACGGTAAACACATCTTTACCGCCAAGAAGCGATAGATTTTTCTCTTTTAGTTTATTGAATATATGTATCGCTTCAGCAAACAAATGATTCGTAAAAAGATTGTCATCGACTATTATCTCTTCAAGACCTGCATCTGTTTGGACAAATAAGTGTATTTTTTCTTCATCAAGAGTTTTTGAAAGGATATTAAAACCTATTTGTTTGATATAAGCCTCAAGGTCAGCAAATAGAGCATCATTTTCAAGAGCCAAAAGCTCCTCGTGCTCTATAAGCCTTTGTACTACTTTTACTAGTGAATATCTCTTTTTGAGCTCCTCTAATATATTTTTGTAATACGCCGTGACTCTAAGTATCTCTTTTATCTCTTTGTGGTCTTTTTCGTCAACACCGAGCGACTCGATACCATTTTCTATAAGAAAATCGCTAAGGGCATTTGAATCTTTAAGATATATCTCTTTTTTACCCTTTTTATACCTATACAGAGGCGGCTGAGCTATATAAACATTTCCATTGTGTATTAGCGGATTTAGGAAACGATAAAAGAACGTCAAAAGAAGCGTTTGGATATGGCTTCCGTCTACGTCGGCATCCGTCATTATGATTAGTTTGCCGTATCTTAGTTTTTCAGGGTCAAACTCATCGCCTATCCCACAACCAAGAGCAGTTATGATATTTTTGATTTCATCTGATTTTAGGATTTTCTCTAGCCCTGATTTTTCAACGTTTAGAATCTTACCTTTTAGCGGAAGTATCGCTTGAAAAACCCTGTTTCTACCTTGTTTCGCACTTCCTCCCGCAGAGTCGCCCTCCACCAGATATAGTTCAGTTATCCCTGAGTCTTTGCTTTGGCAATCTGCTAGCTTGCCCGGTAGAGTTCCTACGGTCATAGACTCCTTTTTACGGGTCAAATCTCTAGCTTTTTTCGCTGCTTCTCTACCTTTTGCCGCCAGTAGAGCCTTATTCATGATAGCTCTTGCTTCTATCGGGTTTTCTTCAAAATACTTAACAAGTTTTTCATATGCTAGTTTTTGAACAAGAGGACGTACGTATGAGCTTCCTAGTTTTCCTTTTGTTTGACCTTCAAATTGTGGCTCAGGAACACGTACGGATACTATAGCGACAAGACCTTCTCTGATGTCGTCACCCGTTACTTTCGTATCTTTTTCCCTAGCATTTGCATTGGCCTCAACATACGCTGTGATAGCTCTCGTTAGACCGGCTCTAAACCCGCTCTCATGCGTACCGCCATCACCTGTTTTGATATTATTGACAAAGCTTAAAACTTTTTCATCGTAGCTTTCATTGTACAATAGTGCGATGTCGGCCTCAATATCTTCTAGCTTATCACTAAAAGAAACTACCTTAGTTAGGGCTGTTCTCGTGCTTATATCTTCAACAAATTGTGCAATACCACCTTCAAATTTATAGACTTCTTTTGTCCCGCTTCTCTCGTCGTTTAGAGTAATAGATATTTTTGGATTTAGATAGGCAAGTTCTTTAAATCTTTTTGCAAGTATTTCAAATTGGAATTCTACGGTTTCAAATATAGTACCGTCAGGCCAAAACTCTACTATCGTACCGTTTTTCTTTGTATCTCCGGTAATTTCAAGAAGATTTTGAGGAATACCTTTTTCAAAGTCTTGCTCATGGATTTTTCCATTTTTATGGATTGTTACATGCAATTTTGTAGAAAGGGCATTGACGACAGAGATACCGACGCCGTGCAAACCACCAGAGACTTTATAAGTATCTTTGTCAAATTTTCCACCAGCGTGAAGTACTGTAAGAACAACTGTAGCAGCAGATATACCCTCTGTTGGGTGAATATCTACAGGAATACCCCTACCGTTATCTTTTACGATTGCAGAACCTGATTTTGTTAGCGTAACTTCTATAGTATCACAGTATCCTGCCATCGATTCGTCGATAGAGTTATCAACCGCTTCATAAATAAGATGGTGCAGACCGCCTACGCTTGTGTCGCCGATATACATACCCGGTCTTTTTCTGACCGCTTCCAAACCTTTTAAAACTTTAATATTACCAGCGCCGTATTCGCTCATGAAACCTCTTTTACTTCTTTGTTGCTACTTGTTCGTTGTTATTAATTATAAAAATATAGGCATTACTATAGTTATAAAATTGTCGCTTTTTAGTTCAAACGGCATATTCGGTTCGTTAAATCCAGCCGTAAACTCTTTTGAATCAATGCTAGATAGAAAATCAAGTATAAATCTTGAATTGAAAGCTATTTGGTATTCGTTTTCTACGCTAGAGATGAACTCTACCTCCGTTTTAGCTTCCATGTTCTCTTCAGATAAGCTTTCAAATATGATTTTATCTCTCATAAAAGTCATTTTTATCTCATTTGAAATGTTGCTAATTTGCTTGATAGCCTCTATGATTTTATCTTTTTGAAGAGTTTGAACGTATTTCAGTTCTTTTGGCAAAATTCTGTGATAATCAGGGAATTTACCGTTAATTAGTTTTGTAAAGAATAGATACTGTTTTGTTTTGATAACTAGGTAGTTTTGGCTATAGAACATCTCTACATCATCAAAAAACAGTTTACCTATCTCTTGAATAGCTTTTTTAGGAATTATTATAGATAGTTCTTCTTTGTTTTGTTCATCTAGTTGAACTATGGCTAGTCTTTTTGTATCCGTTGATACTATGTTAACCCCACCTGTTTTTATATCAAGAAGTGCACCGTTTAGTTCGTATTTTGGATTGTTGTTATCTATTGCGGGAGTTATTTTTTTGAAAGCCCCGATTAGTTTTACAGAGTTAAGACCAATTTTTGGAAGATGCTCATATTCAGGAAACTTAGGAAACTCTTTTGCGTCAAACGTAGGCATTTTGAGCTTAGAGCCTTTTTGTTTTACGGTTATATTGTTTTCGGAGTATTCTACGGTTATATCTTCATCTTTTAGGTTTCTAACATAATCGGCTATTTTTTTACCGTTAGCTGTAGCAAAACCTTCCTCTACGATATTTACATCTTCGTTTGTTATCTTAAGGCCGATTTCATTATCTGTTCCTCTCAGAGTAAGAACACCTTCTTTTGCCTCTATGTAAACATGAGATGTTATCTGGCTATTATCTTTTTTTTCGATAAATGGGATGATGTTTGATAGCATCTGTTCAAAGATTGTTTTGTTAACCGTAATTTTCATCTTCGCTCCTTCTTATTTTTAAGAAATTTTAGTAGTAGTATTAGCATGGCGTGTTTAAGTGAAAAACTTTTGTCAGCGCCGTTTTAATAAAGCCTAAAAACAATTTGTTTATTATCCTTATTTTTCACTTAATTCACTTAAACTTCGTTTTTAATCTTTATTTTGTTTTTTAGTTCTTCTAGTTTTACTTCAAAATCTCTATCGTTTTTGATAGTTTCGTTGATTTTTTTGATAGAGTGACTAACTGCCGTATGGTCTTTCATCCCAAAATAAGTAGCGATGATAGGCATAGAGTTTGGTGTTAGGTTTCTGGCTAGATAAATGACTATTCTTCTTGCGTTTACTATCGATGTACTTCTTGATTTTGAGCGGATTTCACTAGGCTTGATATTCAGCTCTTTCGAGACTATCTCTACGATATGGTCTATTGTTATGTTTTCTCTTGTCTCTCTGAGCTGGTCTTTGAGGACATTTTTTGCAAACTCAAGGCTTATCTCTTGCCCCATCATTTTTGCAAATGCGTTTAGTTTGATGATGACACCCTCTATCTCTCTGATGCTTTCACCCAAAGTAGCCGCTATGTAGCCTACGACTTCAGAGTTTAGATGTATGCCGTTTAGCTCACATTTTTTGTTTACGATGGCTATCTTGGTTTCTAGCTCAGGAGGGGCGATGTCTGCTATAAGTCCCGATTCAAATCTGCTTTTTAGTCTTGCCTCAAGTCCGCCTATTTGTTTTGGATGCTTGTCGGAGGTCATTACTATTTGTTTGCCGTTTGACTGTAGCTCGTTAAACGTATGAAAAAACTCCTCTTGAGTTCCTTCTTTGTTTGACAAGAACTGTACGTCGTCTATTAGCAAGGCATCGCAATTTCTATATTTTTCACGAAATCTATCCATTGTTTGGTTGCGAAGGTGGGAGGTAAAATCATTCATGAACTGTTCGATAGTTGCGTATATGACATTTTTGCCCTCGCCGGTGATTTTATTGCCGATAGCTTGCAAAAGGTGTGTTTTACCGAGACCCACGCCACCGTAGATAAAAAGTGGATTATATAGTTTTCCCGGTTTTTCGGCTACAGATATTGCGGCCGTATGTGCAAATTTGTTTGAAGAGCCCACGACGAAGCTGTCAAAAGTCCATGAGGGATTGAGTATTGTGCTTTTACTTTTTTGAGCTATAGATACGGCGTTGTCAAACTTTGCCGCCTCTTTTTTACTTTTTTTTGCCGCACCCACAGAGACTTTTACCTCTGGTTTTATCCCCGTTTGGAGTTCAAAAAGATGAGCGATTTTTGGACCGTATTTTGACTCTACCCATTTAGCTACGAATGGGTTTGCGGCTTTGAGCACTACGAGGTCTGATTTGGAAGCGTCTTCGTCAAATATAAGACCGACCAAATAGTTTTCGTATTCGACCTCGGAGAGTTCCGCTTTAAGAAGTTTTCGGATAGTATCAAAAATCATTAAGAGCCCTGTGAATAACGGTGTTAAAACTGTTTGAGATAGTATCTGAAAAATTATGAAAAACTATTGAATTTGTTTGGTTCGAGCCTTTTCACGGTCAAAGTTATTCACACCCGTGAAACATTATGTGAATAAAATGCGATTTGGGACAAAATATTGCTGATTTTGGGAATAGACCCTGGTACCATTAATTGCGGCTACTCTATCTTGAGATTTGAAAAAAACAAAATCTCTCTTGTAGAAGCCGGACTAATCAAAATAAAAAGTAGAGAATTGCAACACCAAATAGCCGAGCTTGTCGAGGGGATTGATACGGTGCTAAAAAACAGACAAATTGATGAAGTGGCTATTGAGGATATGTTTTTTGCGCACAATCCAAAGACGGTTCTCAAGCTAGCACAGTTTCGGGGGGCTTTGGCTCTAAAAATCATACAAGAAATAGGCAATTTCTACGAATACACGCCGCTTCAGGTCAAAAAAGCGCTAACAGGTAAGGCAAAAGCGCAAAAAGAGCAGGTAGCTTATATGGTAAAGATGCTTTTGGGATTAAAAGAAGAGATAAAACCGCTAGACATTACGGATGCCATAGCGATAGCTATTACACATTCTCAAAGAGTTGGCTTAAGAAAATAAAACACATTTATGTAGACACCTAAAAATATTTTCTATTTTGTATAATCTTCAAAAAAACAAAACATATGCTAGGTAGATATGGCAGCACTTGAAGATTACTCCTCACAAATTACCGAGAGATTAAAAGATGGAACGGAGCGCACACTTTATCCGCCCCTTTGCAACTTTCTCGCGGCATATACGAAAGATACCCATAAAAAAGATATAGCCGCAGTAGCGGAGCAATCAAGCAAGAACTACGAAAAAGGTGTAGGCTTTCCAGACATCACGATAAAAGAAAAAGGCTTTACGCTAGGATATATCGAGGTCAAACTCCCAACCGATAGCATAGACGACAAAAAATTCAAAGACCAATTCGACAGATACAAGGCTTCGCTGGAAAACATCATATTTACAAATCTAAAAATCTGGCAACTGTGGCAATGGGACAAAGACGGTAACAGCAAAAAAGTAAAAGAGGTTATATTTGATTATACAGACCCAAAAATTGATGATTTTGAGAAGCTATTTGGCCTCTTTATATCCTTTACTCCTTTGCAGGCTGGCACACCAAAACAGCTTGCGGTCAATCTAGCAAAAAGAACCAAACTGCTTTCTTCAATGCTAATAGAGCTTTTAGAAGATGAGGGCCAAAACGAACTTCTCAAAGAAACAAAAGATGCCTTCAAAAACGCTCTGCTTCACGACATTGACGACAAAAGCTTTACAAACCTCATTGCCGAGACATTTACATATTCGCTTTTTATAGCCACCTTAGAGCATTTTGAGAGCGGCAAGCAAGACGAGCTGACACTTACGACTGCTATCGACTACATACCTCATACTATTCCTGTACTTCACGACCTCTATGATTTGGCGGGGAGACTCAGCAAGCAAATACCGGAAATCAGAGAGTCGGTTGAGCTTGTGCTAAAAGAGCTTAACTACTGCTCTATAGAAAAAATCCGCAATAGCTTTTATAAAGAGGGGAACACACAAGAGCCGACTCTGTATTTTTATGAGACATTTCTCAAAGAGTACGACAAGGAAACAAAGAAAAAACGGGGAGCATACTACACGCCAAAGCCCGTAGTGGACTTCATCGTTCGAAGCGTGGATACTTTGCTTACTGAAAATTTTGGACTCAAAGATGGCTTTATGAATCCCGAGGTCAAACTCCTAGACCCAGCCACGGGCACGGGAACATTTCTAGCATCCACGATAGAGCTAGTCAAATCTAAGATAGACAAAAAATTTAAAGCCGTAGGCGCAGAAAAAGAAAAGTTCGTAGCAGAAGTAGCAAATCACATATTGCACAATTTCTACGGTTTTGAGTTTATGATAGCGCCTTATACGGTGGCGCATCTCAAGCTAACTCTTCTGCTCAAGACTTTAGGTTTTGATTTTGAGATGACAAAGCACGACGACGACCCAGATAACGATAGATTCAAAATATATCTAGCAAATACTCTTGACGATCCCTCAAAAGAACCAAACAATCTTTTTGGCTTCAAGCATATATCTGAAGAATCCAAAAAAGCAAAAGCTGCCAAAAATCAAAAAGACATCATCGCCATAATTGGCAATCCGCCGTATAGCGGCAGTAGTCAAAATCCACATGAATACCTCAAATTTATACAAGCTAGTGGAAGCTATATTTCTAAATATCTTCCAGTTTTCGACAAAACAAAAAGACTAACTGGTTTTACCAAGGAATTAAAGAATCGTTCCAAAGATGGGTATGTAGCTCAAAAAACTTGGATAGGCGAACAAATAGAGTATTATAAATATGCCGACGGTAAAAGATTGGCAGAGAAGAAACATTGGTTACAAGATGACTATGTAAAGTTTATCCGTTTTGCGCAATATCAGATAGACTTGACAGGTAGTGGAGTTATCGGCTATATCGTGCCTCATGGCTTTTTGGACAATCCTACTTTTCGCTATATGCGAAAATCACTAATGAGTAGTTTTTCCAAAATATACATCCTAGACCTGCACGGCAACGACAATAAAAATGAGACCGACAAAGAGGGCAACAAAGACGAAAATGTATTTGACATCAAGCAAGGCGTAGCGATAGTTTTGCTAGTCAAAGAGCCAAAACAAAAATTATGCGAAGTCTATCACGGTGATTTGTACGGCAAAAGAGAGGAGAAGTTTTTTGCTCTTGAAAACGGCGATTTCAAAAAACTATGCCAAATAAAACTAGAGCCAAACGGTGAAATGAGCTATTTTATCCCAAAGAGTGAAAATATAAAATATGAAAAGTTTTGGAGCGTAAAAGATGTTTTCAAAATTCAAAATGCTGGTATTGTAACAGCCTGCGATGAATTTTCTATTTCTTCCAAAAAAGAGGATATTGTAAGTAATATCAAATATCTACTTGAGCGTAATATAACCGATGTTGAACTGAAATCTAAATTCAATCTTGGCAAAAACTATTCATCATGGGCGATAGAAAATAAAAATAAATATAATCTTAGCTTTGATAAATCAAAAGTTGTGGCAATAATGTACCGACCTTTTGATACAAGATATACGTACTATGATAATCGGCTATTGTGGCGTTGGCGTAATGATGTAATGCATAACTATATTGAAAAAAACAATATTGGTCTATTAATGTCAAAAAATATTAAGGGTGAGGACTTTGCTCATTGTTTTGTTGCCAATTTGATTAATGAAACAATATTTTTATCAGCTACAACTGCTACAAATGCTCATAACTTTCCTCTCTACCTCTACAACGAAGACAAAACCTCCCTCTTGGATGACGAAAAAACAACAAATTTCACAGAATCATTCAAGGCTTACAAATCAGAGCATTTAGCAGGTTTTAGCGATGAGCAAATCTTTTACTACATCTACGGGCTATTGTACTCACCGACATATCGCACGAGGTACAACGAGTTTTTGAAGACCGATTTCCCGCGCATAGACTTTGACTACGATATAGCCAAGATTTCGGCTTATGGAGAGGAGTTGGCACAGCTTCATCTGCTCACTCACGAGATTTTTGAGGATTCAAGTGAGTGGGGTATCACAAAATCAGGCGACGATCTCACCATATCGTTCGCACGCAAAGCTGACATTTACAGTGACGGCAAAATCTACATCAATCCCAAAACATATATCAGCGGCATAGATAAAGAAGTATTTGAGTTTATGATAGGTGGTTATCAAGTCCTAGACAAATGGCTCTCCGACCGCAAAAATACGACGCTGACTATCGACGAACTACTTCACTATATGAAAATCATCGTAAGCCTACGAGAGACGACGAGGGTTATGGGTGAGATTGATAAAATTGTCGATATACAGAATAATGAAGCAGATAAGTAGAGGCTTAAAGGTATGAAATATCCGTTATACGATTTAAATAATGAGGAATTTGAAAGCCTGATTGTTTCTATTTGTGAAGAAGTACTCGGGATTGCCACCATCAACTTTACAAAAGGTAAAGATGGCGGAAGAGATGCTAAATTTACCGGAACCGCCAATAGTTTTCCTAGTACAAATAGTCCATGGAATGGAAAATTTATTATTCAAGCAAAGCATACTGAAAAACAAAATGCAAGCTGTTCCGATGGGGATTTTGTGAGAAAACTCAAAAATGAACTACCATCAATTAAGGCACTAGTTGAAGCAGATAAGGTTAGCTACTATCTTATGTTTACAAATCGTAAATTGTCAGGACTTCAAGATGCAAAAATTGAAGATTTAATCGATGATGAGGTTGGTGTGACAAACCAAATAATCGGCGAAGAGAGAATTCAAAAATGGCTAAAAGATTACCCAATAATTAGCAAAAAGCATAATTTGAAAAAGTATCTATTGCCGTTTGAATTCTATGATGATGATTTAAAGAATACAATATTGGCTTTTTCAAAAACCAAATTTGACAAATCAGAACTTCAAGAGCTTCAGCGAAAAATCCGCAAAACCAATATTGAACAAAAGAATTTACTCAACAAAATGAGTGAAGAGTATTTTAATAATGTGTTCAAAAAATCGTACGACGATTTTGCAAAAATCGAGAGTTTTTTCAAAAATCCAATCAATAAAGAGTATATCCGTATGTACGATAATACAATTGATGAGTTGCAAAGCAAGATAATTATTAGGCGGAGTGAATATGGCGCCTTTGAGGAAATACTCGACTATTTGTACGATTATGTTTTGTACAATAACAAAATTGAGATTGCAAGCGATAGGAAATTGATAAAACTATTTCTGCATTATATGTATAATCAATGTGATCTAGGAATTTCAGAGTGAGTTTGCTAAAACTTTCAAAACATACGAACCTACAATATTCAACTTTAAACGTGTCCGCACATATTTTAAAAATTCTAAAAGAAAATAGTATTGTTGAGTTTAATGAACTGCTAGATGTCCTAAAAGATAGAATTGGTCAGGAAGTTGGGGAAGTATTTATTGCAAATTTAACTTTCTTATATATACACAACAAGATTGAATACTGCTCAAAAACTGATTCAATAAGGCTAACTCATGCAACTATCTAAAATATATGCCAATAAAGATTTTGGAAATGTCTCGTTTAAAGACGGCTTGAATGTAATCATTGGGAAAATATCTAACAGGGAAGATAGGGAGCTTGATACACACAACATAGGCAAATCTCTGCTTTTAGAAGTGATTGATTTTTTACTTTTAAAAGGTATTGATGATAAGTCAAAGTATTTTTTGACACGACATAAGATTTTTTTTGATTATGTTTTTTTTGCTGAGTTAAAATTAAATAGTGGTCAATTTTTGCTTGTGCGACGAGCAACTCAAAACAATACGAAAATATCTTTTAAACTGCTGAATACTAAATTGGATGGATTTATTGTTGATATTGATGAATGGGATTATGTTGATTTGCCTATCAAGGAAGCAAAAGAAAAACTCAATGAGTATGTTGGATTTGATGTCTTAACTAATTGGCCATATCGAAAAACAATCAATTACTTTATGCGTCATCAGAATGATTATGTTGATGTATTTAAATTAGGAAAGTTTCAGGGCGTTCACAAAGACTGGAAGCCAATGGTTTTTGAGCTCTTGGGGTTTGATGGAAGTCTATTGCATAAGAGACTTGATTTAAACGAACAGTTTGAAGAGAAAAAAAAAGAACTACAAACACTAGAACGAGAAAATGGGGTGGGAAGTGAAGATGAGGATAAGATTATAGGCTTAATCGATATTCAAAAGCAGACCCTTGACAATCTTGCAAAAAATATCGATGATTTTAATTTTTTTGAGAAAGATAATATTGAAAAAGATAAATTAGTAAGCGAGCTGGACGCAAGAATTAGTGATTACAACGCACGCCATTATTACCTAAAATATGAGATTGAAAAAATTGAAAAGTCATTATCGGCAGATATTGACTATATTGATTTGGATGCACTGCGGGCAATTTATGATGAAGTCCAAATTAATTTCCCTGACACGATTTTGAACGAGTATCAAAAGGTGCTTGAGTTTAATAAGCAAATTGGACAAGAAAGAAATAGATATCTTAAAGAAAATTTTGAGACTTACAAGATTGAACTCGATAATTTATTAATTGAACTATATAAGATAGAACAAGAGAAATCGTTAATTTTGATGGAAATTACAAACAAATCGAGCTATGAAAAATTTAAAACATATCAAAAGCAACTGGCTAAAACTGAAGCCTACATCCTAAATCTTGAAAATAAACTTGAACAAATTGGGAATATGAGTAGGATTCAAAAAGAGCTTAGCGAAATAGAAGAGCAGATAAAACTAAAAGTAGCAGAATTAAAAAAAGTAATTTATGCACAAAACCACAGGCATATAAGAAAACTTTTTAATGATTTTACAATCAAGGTTTTAAATGCCCCATCGATTCTATCGGTCAAAACAAACAAAGCAAACAGTATTGACTTTGAGGCAGACTATCAGAATAAAGAAGATTTGTCGATAACAGACTTATCCAAAGGATTTACATACAAAAAAATCCTTTGTGCCGCTTTTGATGTCGCATTGCTGCAACACTATAACGATAAATCTTTTTATCGTTTTGTTTATCATGATGGAATATTGGATAGCCTGGATATTCGTAAAAAAGAGACATATATTCAACATATTCGCAATGTGGTATCTGAATATAATATCCAATATATTTTAACCATCATAGAGTCTGAAACAAGCGGTATTGGGCAGGTCTTTAATTTTACAGATGACGAGATTAGATTGCGATTGTCCGATGAGTCATGTGAAACAAAATTATTTAGACAGTGTTTCTAAGTTGAGCCAAAAAACTAAAATTGAGCGAGTCAAAGGCACTTGGAATCCGAATGAAACAACACAGAGAGTCCAAATGAACATGAAAATTTTATATCCAAACGGTGATGAGTTCAAACCAACGAATATTGCCGTATCGGCGGCTAGGACGTGTTATTTTCCGAATGGGCTTGTGGAGCCGTCCAAAAGCGAGGGATGGGGGGCAAAAGAGAATTTGCTATCCTCTATTTTTGAGGCTGGGCATCATACTACCCTCCAGCATGCCCATTTTACGATACTGATAGACGGGATGAGCCGACATCTCATCTGGAGGCTTTTGCACTCTCATCCATACTACAACTCCGAGCAGATAAGCCAACGATACGCAAAGATGAAAGCCGAAAATTTTGTTCACCCGAAAGGAGGCGACAAAGATGCGTGGAGTACGTACTATGAGGGTGTGTTCAAAAGCTATGAGCTTCTTACCGAAAAACTGAAAATCAAATTTGAAGAGATTTTGCCAAAATTCAAGAAAAAAGAGGCAATCAAAAAAGCTCAAGAGTTCGCCAGATATGTACTGCCACAGGGGATGGGGGCATATCTGTACCACACTATCAACCTAACGGTAGCCCTGAGATATATAGCTGTGATAAAGGAGCTTCCGGAGGTTAGAGATGAGGCTTTGGAGTTTGTATCGCAACTCTCAAATGCGCTTTTGGAGATAGACCCGTCTCTAGCTCCTCTCATAGAGTACGCCAAGGGGGCAAAGGCCGGTTTTGCCGAATTTGATGTAGATATGCTAAAAAAAGACAAAGGCATCAAAGATGATGAAAGCGTCAAGATATTTGACGTGGTAAACCCTTATCCGTATGAGGTAAACAGCAATTACTCCGATGTACTGAGGCTCTCAAATATGAGCATAGACGGGGCAAGTCTCGGCGGTTTCACATCTTATATGAAGCTCTCTCTCTCCGCCGATGCCCAAAACCAAAGGCACAGGCGTTCCGTTGCCGTCAGGCCGTCTTTGGAGAAGATATATAAAAAAGAGTATTACATTCCGCCTATTATCGCAAAGGATGCTGAGCTTGTTAGTATTTACAAAGATGCGATGGAGGGTGCGTATACGTTTTTTGAGTCACAGCGCTCCAAAATAGGTTTCGGCGAGGCGGTATATGCGTTGCCAAATGCCCATCTGATAGAGATAGTCGAGCGAAGCGATATAGCGAGCTTCAACCACAAAGCGCAGATGAGACTATGCTTTAACGCTCAAGAAGAGATATATGACATCATTTACGCTCAGGTGGCAGAGCTCAGAAAAGAGGGTGTCAGGGGTGCCGATAAACTATTGCCGCCTTGTGCATTGAGGTCTCAAAACGGGATATTCCCGACCTGTCCGGAGGGGCCTAGATTTTGTGGCGTGAAGGTATGGAAAAAAAGCTTTGAAGAGCTAAAAAGAGAGTATTGATGTGCTTTGCAAAAGCGTTGCACTTGATTGGTGTGGCGTATTTTTTGGGGTTTTTGCTCCTCGACGCTATTGTTTTGCGTCATTTTTTGAACTCCGAGTGCCATGATAAAAAGATACTGTTCTACGAAAAAGCCAAATCTTCTTTGTATTTTTCTATATTATTAATAGTCTTTAGCGGCGTATATATGCTTATTGTGGGTAAGTTTTGGAGCGTGCCCGTGATTTCGGTGAAGATAGCTTTTGCCGCTACGGCGATAGCGATGTTTTTTGTCTCGGTGCGAGTGGTCAAGATACTCCCCAAGGGGGGCGTTCACTACTACTACGGAGCCGTCACTTTTTTTGCGATTATTGCTCTCGTCTTAGGCGCAAGCGTACGCTAATAATCTTTTAAAATTAACACTAAATTAACAAAGCGTAATAATTATATTAAAAAATATTAATAAATATCTTGACAAAGCCGATTTTTTTTTTGTAGTATTTAAATCGTAAGGTATCTATTAGTTTTTGAGGACTTGACACCTTACATACATCCCTAAAATGTACAGGAGTACACATGCAAAAGTTAGTCCAAAAAGCGGTATTTGCCGCACTGCTTGTTTCTAGTTCGGCGTTTGCCGAGGGTGACCTACTATCAAAAGCTACCGATGGAGCGGTGACTACCGCTAAAGCCGAAGCTACTACTTTGTCTAGCGATGAGATGAAGGATGTTAAGGGCGGGTTTGCGTATCAAAACCGAATATATAATGGACTCACTAGGCAATACGGCGGCTACATAAATGCCAACACGGGCGTATGGAACAGAGGGCTCGGAAACGGCTATAGCAATTTAATCAGAAGATGAAAATATCCCCTACCGGAGCCGCTTGCGGTTCCGCAGAAATCAAAAAACCAACGCAAGATATAAAATCGCAAGAGATTGATATTGGCGGCGAAGATGCAAAAACAAAAATAGATACATATGAAAACAAAATCAAAACCACAAAACAAGCTATTGGATTTAACGGGGCTGCCGCCGTCGTCTCTTTCCGAAATCTGCAAAATGACGCTGTTGTTCAAATAAGCGTGACGGCTGAAAATATAGAGAGGTTTAAAGAGCGTTTTGGTGGCGAAGTTGCGGAGGACGGTAATGGTCGTTATGCTCTTGCCGGAAAAGCAGAGAGGTATATGGGGGCTTTTTGGGAGTACTACAGGGGGTTGCAGCCGGACGCCGATAACAACGGCTATATAGAGTATGCGGAGTACAAAAAAAGCAAGTCGCTCCTAGTGGGCTATGATGAAAAAAACGGAGCTCCGGTTACAAGCGAAATAAGTTCCGGACTTACGGATAAGGATTTGGAAGATAGGGGGATCGGCGCCGACTTGAAAATAAGCGTTGACGAGGACTTTAACAATTTGTTGAAGTACGATAAAAATATTGACGGGGTCATCGGCAAAAATGAGCTTGCCGAGGGAATGGCTACGGATATGAGCAATTTGGCGGCATCTGGAAAAGATGTTGCGTTTTTAAGATGGCTTCTTTGGCTTGCGGAAGGTATGCAGGATGAGGAAAAAAAGAAAAAAAATCAACAGAATGCGCAGATGGAAACTACCGAGCTTAGGCGCATTATCTCGGACGGCATAAATAAGCTACCGGATATTAAAAATAGCGGAAAACTAGCCGAGCTTTTGCAAAATTTAAAAAGCAGTTTAACAAATAATTAACAAAGCGTAATAATTATATTAAAAAATATTAATAAATATCTTGACAAAGCCGATTTTTTTTTTGTAGTATTTAAATCGTAAGGTATCTATTAGTTTTTGAGGACTTGATACCTTACATACATCCCAAAATGTACAGGAGTACACATGCAAAAGTTAGTCCAAAAAGCGGTATTTACCGCACTGCTTGTTTCTAGTTCGGCGTTTGCCGAGGGCGACCTACTATCAAAAGCTACCGATGGAGCGGTGACTACCGCTAAAGCCGAAGCTACGGAAGCAAAAGCTCTATCTAACGGTGAGATGAGCGATGTTAAGGGTGGTACGATATATGTAGGAGTTGGTAGTACATACTACAATGCCAATACTAGAGCAGTATACACGCCGGTAACCACAAATAGCTCCATCTATGCTAGGGCATTCGGTAGTTCATATTGGGGCAGAACTTATCCAGGCTCTGGTAGATAATGAAACTAGACTTTTCTCAAGCAAGCATACAAGCCATTGGCACAGCTTATTGGGCGATGTCAGCTGAGGTAAACACAAAAACCAAACAACAGCTTGAAGCAGAAGAGAACATCGGACAAACGTCCGATGCCTCTAAAACTTCAAAACCAAACTCAGTCACAAATGACTATGGATTGTCGCCAAGCGATAACGAACAAACCGTAGTCTTTGCAGATCCGACAAACAATAATCTCGTAAAAATAAATCTATCAAAAGAAAACATACAAAAGTTAAAAGAGCATTTTACGGATGAGAATAACTTTTATGATAGAAAAGACGGTTCTGTTAGACTAAACGGAAAAGCTGAGGCTTTTGTATCAGGATGGTTTGGAGATATTGCATATAAAAGAGAGTTTTTGAAGGCGGATGCAAACGGTGATGGAAAGCTAAGCGAAGATGAGTATCAAAGTACAAGGAATGGCTATTCAATACAGGGTGAAGCAAAAGGCGTTGGAAGTAAGGTACTTGGCATTACAGAAACTGTAACTGAAACATACACAGCACCGCATGCATCCAGACCGATTGAATCGGAATCAATTGAATCAGAATTAAATTTTGACATAAAAGCAGACAGTAACTTTGACTCCAGCCTGACATACAAAGAGGTGCTAACTGGGTCTGGAAAAAATTATGCAACAGTCATCTTAAATAATGCCAAGGAACACTTAGGCAATGTAGACCCAAGTCAAAACCCATTCATAGATAAAACCATAGAAACCCTAAAACTACTCCTAGAGAAAACAAACAACAAAGAGACCCAAAAAGCCCTTCAAAAACTCCTAGCCGCAAACGGTAATGAAAGTGTACTAAGTATGGAAGAAAAAAAGGCTTTGGGTGAAGAACTGAAAGCTATCAAAAAACAACTAGAGTCAAAAGACGACTTAAGTAGCGTAAAAGAAGAGATAAAAACAAAAGTAGAAAACACACAGTTTATAGACGTGAGAGGATAACCGCATGAACACCATCACACCGACAATAACAGGCTACAATCCATCCGATACGATACTAACTACCGAAAGTACAAAGGCAAAACAAGCAACCGGAAATACAGAGTATGACGGTTCAAAGATAGACAATCTATCTCTCCAAAGCGGTAAGCTAGTATCTTTCACAAATCAAGACGGCAACAACGTAAAAGTATATATAGACAACTCTATTCTTGATAAGTTAAGCTCAAAATTCGGAAATGATAGCTTCACTTCAACGGATAGTAATACACTAAACGCATCAGGTAAAGCACAGGAGTATCTAGCAGGGTTTTGGAAAGTAGCGCAGACCAATATTCTAAGCGCCGATAAAGACGGTAATGGGATTATAGAGGGTAGCGAGGTACTTGATGTGAAAACAAATGTAGGAGAAGACGGCTCTATCAACACAGCCACAAATACGATGAATGTTTCAATATCGGGATTGAGAAGTATAAATGAAGATGGTGGTCTTTCACAACAAGCTAAAAATTCTATAGCAGGACAAATAGGCCCAATGAGCATAGATACAATTTTTAATCAATTGCTAAACTATGACAAAAATAGTGATGGGAAGTTAAATACCGGTGAATTAATTTCACAAGATAAGCTGAATAGCATATATAATAAATTTGCCAATAGCAATGATGGATTGGCGCTAGAGGCAGAAGTCAAAATCGGCGATAGAACAGTAACCTATGAGGAATATATGCCAAGTGCCAAACAAGTGCAAGAATCCGAAAAAAACAAAAGAACAAAACAAACACAAGAGACATTAACTGACGATGATAAGCAAAAAATAGAAGAAAAAAAGACGGAAGAAGTAAAAAAATCTCAAGAGGTACAGGCAAAACAACAAACAGACAACATAGATAATAGCAATACAGACAAAACAACCGTATCTGCAGATTCACAACAACAAGGAATCGTGTGAAAAAACCTTACATCTTACCACTATTACTACTTTCCTCAACACTTTTTGCCTCTGACCCCGTCACCATAGATTCGCTTTTTAAGAGTCAAAACGGACTTAGAAGCATTACAAATCTCAGTTTTGTCAGTAGCGGTAGCTCGAATACATATGCTATTTATCCAGAGCTTATGACTCAAAATGAGGGCAGAATATGGATGGATACAAAAAGCGTCGTACTGAACCAAGCTTTTTTGTACGGAATAAATAAAAATTTTGACTTTTTAGCGAGCGGTAGCGGTAGCTCAAACAGAAGAGAATATGTAGACTTTAGCGGCTACAAGCATGACGATATTACGGGCTTTGACTCGTTGTGGCTAGGCGGCATATACTCTTTTGACTCAATTGGCGATTTCAAGCCTCAGCTAACGGCACAGATGTCGGCGTATCAAAAAAAGAGGTATTTGGAAGAGACAAAAGGCGTATCGGCAAAATCGTTCATACTCAAAGGCTCCCTCAAAAACTACTCCGACCCGGTGGTCTCTACTTTTTCGCTAGGAACGGTGATAAATGCCAAAAACACGATAGGTGGACACGAAATAGAGGATGGAAATCAGATATTTTTTGGGCTAGACCTATCCGTCATACTAAGCCCTAAGGTCTCTCTTGATATAGCGCTTGACCAGCGCTATCAAATGGAGAGCAAAACGGACGGCTATAAAGTATCAAACTCAAAGTCCATCCCCACGATGAGCCTGGGTGCCACATATGTACTAACTCCTAAATCTTCTCTGTCTATATCTGGCTCCGCAGGTGGCTCGTCGGATGCTCCAGACTCTATATTTTCTCTGTCGCTTTGGCAAAAGTTTTAATTCTTTTTCTCTTGTGTGCTAGTTTTGCATTTACGCAAGAGGAACAGAATATATTTGCCGTTAATCCGCTTTTAAAGCTCAAAACAAAACACACGATAAAGCAAGCTTACGAAGAGTCATGCGGGGCGGCGGCTCTCGCTACGCTGCTAAAACTACACGGCAAAGATACAAATGAGACCCAAATACTGGAAGCAGCTAGTAAGACTGATATGTTGAGCTTTGCGGAACTTGCAAAAATAGCAAAAGCTTTTGGATATGAAGCCCAGGGGTATAAAATCTCAAAAGAAGTTTTTGAAAAAACAAAAATTCCGCTACTTGTGCTGGTGGTTAGAGAGGCAGAGTTTCCTCATTTTGTGGTGGCTATAAATCACGACGGTGACTTTGTGAGCGTATATGACCCGAGTAGCGGGGACTATATCGCCTCAAAGAGGGATTTTTATGCTATGTGGGAGTTTGCTAGCGGTGGGTTTGCTCTTGTTGTGTTGCCGTCAAATTACAAACGCCGATATTTTGACATTGGCTTGCCGCCAAGCCTATTTTTTGCTAAGTAGTCTTAGGCGCAAGCGTAAAATAACTAGTTTCTACCAATGTCTAGAATATTCGGAGTAATTTTTGCTTGCTTTTTCTAGATGACATTTTTGGTGGACGAGGAGTTCGGGTATGCATGTAAGCCAAAGCGGAATAATGTATGACATATATGTCAAGAACGACTATTTTTACAAAAAAAACAAAGAAGACGAAACTAGCACGACGCTTGATTTGAGTATTGATGATTATGTAAACAAAGTGCAGGCGAGCATTCCGGAGCTAAAAGATATATCAAAAGGTGAGGTATGTATCCATATATTGCCAGAAAGCTCTACGGATAAGAGTAGCGGAAGTACCGAGGATGTGACTGACGACATTATAGGCGTAACATCTAGCAGATTTCATTTTGAAGGCGATGAAGTTGGTGCATTCAAATGGATAAACACAAAAACGGATATTCAATTTGACAAAACATCTGTCAGCAATCTGCTCGATAAAATCAAGAAAATATATGCAGGAGATAAGGAGCTAGGAGCGACCGTAAATCAATACGCCGACTCTTCGGATGTAAAAATAAAGACAAAAAGCATAACTACGCCCGATGGATTAGATGGAATCACACATGATTTTGCTTCCAATTTTGAGTATGAAATTGCAGAGCTAAATTCTGAGCTGAAACACGGTAAGCATGTATCGCAGCTATTGGATTCAGCAATGCTGACAAATGGAGCTAGCACAAAAGAGATGCTAGAAAAGCTAATCGAGGATATGAAACAAGAAAACAGCGATACGCTCCTAAGCTCAACTCAGGCATCAAAAAGACTCTCTTCTATTTTTGACGAATTACAAAAACAATAGAATTTACCGCTCGGTAATTCAAGCGCAAGCGTACACCAATAATCTTCTAAAATTAACAAATAATTAACAAAACCAAATAATTATATTAAAAAATATTAATAAATATCTTGACAAAGCCGATTTTTTTTTTGTAGTATTTAAATCGTAAGGTATCTATTAGTTTTTGAGGACTTGACACCTTACATACATCCCTAAAATGTACAGGAGTACACATGCAAAAGTTAGTCCAAAAAGCGGTATTTGCCGCACTGCTTGTTTCTAGTTCGGCGTTTGCCGAGGGCGACCTACTATCAAAAGCTACCGATGGAGCGGTGACTACGGCTAAGGCTGAAGTAGTCGCTCTTTCAGACGGTGAGATGAGAGATGTGAAGGGTGGGCTTACTTGGTATAGCTGGTATACTGGTGCAGGTAGTAGCTATTGGAATTCAAATACTAGGGCCACAACATCTACGACTAGTAGCAGTAGTATTTATGCTAGAAGTTTTGGCTCTTCTTACTGGGGTAGGAGATATTAAAATGCCGACCATTCGAGCCGTTGGTACAGCCTTTTGGGCGATGTCCACAGAGACAAACACAAAAACCAAACAACAGCTTGAGGCAGAGGAGAGTGTCGGACAATCGTCCGATCTCTCTAAAACCTCAGAAGCGTCAAAAACCCAAGAGAAGATAATATCTCCAAACAATAATGAACAAACAGTTCTTTTTGCGGATCCGACAAACGGCAATCTAGTCAAAGTAAATCTCTCAAAAGCAAATATAGAGAAGCTAAAAGAGCACTTTACAGATGAAAATAACTTTTACGAGAGGCAAGACGGGACTCTTAGACTAAACGGTAAAGCAGAAGCTTATGTATCGGGATGGTTTGGGGATATAGCATACAAAAGAGAGTTTCTAAAAGCTGATGCGGACAAGGATGGGAAGCTGAGCGAGGAGGAGTATCAGGGTACGAGGAACCAATTCAACGGTCACGGAGAGTTATCCGGAGCGGGCGATAACATAGTGTCTATTCTGGAACAGGTTACAAATTCTTATGTAAAGTTATCCGAAATTACAGATTCTAAAATAGTGAATTATACATACGACAAAATAAGACCTGACAGTATTGATGATGAATTAAATAGCACTTTGCGTGTTGACGCTAATTTTGATTCTACAATGACATTGTCGGAAGCATACAAAACTAGTGAAAAAAATGAGTATAAAAATACAACGGCTGTGATTTTACAACATGTCAGGGAAGCTTTTCCCAATGATAAGCAAGTACAAAATGCTTTAAAGAGCTTTTCAGGAATCCCCGCGCTATCTGTCGAAGAAAATAGTAGCCCATTTGCCAATCAAACGATAGATGCTTTGAGGCTACTTCTCGAAAAATCAGAAAACAAAGAAGCCCAAAAAGCTCTCCAAAAACTAATAGCCGCAAACGGCGATGAAAGCATGCTAACCACAGAAGAAAAAGAGGCTCTAGGCGCAGAGCTAAAAGCTATCAAAAAACAACTAGAGCTAAAAGACGATTTAGCTAGCGTCAAACAAGAATTAAAAGACAAAATAGAAAGTACTCAATTTATAGATGTGAGAGGATAATCGCATGAACATGATAACGCCGACAATAACAGGCTACAATCCATCCGATACCATACTAGCCACACAGGGTGCGCCTATCAAAGCATCAACCGGAAATACGGAGTATGACGGTTCAAAGATAGACAATCTATCTCTCCAAAGCGGCAAGCTGGTGTCTTTCACAAACCAAGACGGCAACAATGTCAAAGTGTATATAGATAACTCTACCCTTGATAAGTTAAGTTCAAAATTCGGCAACGATAGCTTTACTTCAACGGATAGTAATACACTAAACGCATCAGGTAAAGCACAGGAGTATCTGGCAGGGTTTTGGAAAGTAGCACAGAGCAATATTCTAAGCGCCGATAAAGACGGTAATGGGATTATAGAGGGTAGCGAGGTGCTTGATGTGAAGGTGAATGTTGGTGATGATAGTCGCGTCGATACACGCAGAGAAACAGTGAAGGCTATTTTTACAGAATTGCGTAGTTTGAACGAAGACAAAATGATTTCACAAAATGCAAAAGCTACATTGGCTGAGCAGTTTGGCTCAACTAGCGTAGATACACTTTTTAACCAACTACTAAAATACGACAAAAATAGCGACGGCAACCTAAACATAGGTGAAGCAGTATCTAAAGACTATTTAAAAAATGCGTATAATGAATTTGCAAACAACGATAACTTGGCTCTATATGAAGAGATTAGTATCGGCAACAAGACTATAACGTACAGAGAATATGTGCCTAGCGCCAAACAAGTGCAAGAATCCGAAAAGAACAAAAGAACAAAACAAACACAAGAGACATTAACCGGCGATGATAAGCAAAAAACAGAAGAAAAAAAGACGGAAGAAGTCAAAAAATCTCAAGAGGCACAGGCAAAACAACAAACAGACAATACAGACAACATAGACAATACCCAACAAGATAGTAGCACAGACAAAACAACCGTATCTACAGATTCACAAAGTAGTAATCAAATATAAAGCGACAAAAAATTAAATAAGATATTTTTGAGTGACAAATATATTGCAAATATTAAAAATATGCTTGACTTATGTGATTTTTTTTTTTGTAGTATGTAGTTCGTAAGGTATCTTTTGTTGTTGAGAACTTATCGATACCTTACATACATCCCAAAATGTACAGGAGTGCACATGCAAAAAAGATTCCTTAAAATAGCTCTTATCGGAGCAGTTTTTGCTTCTACGGCTTTTGCTAGCGGCAGTGATTTGCTATCAAAGGCTACGGATGGCGCATTAGTGATGTCAAATAATGCTAATGCGCAAGCTCTCTCTGAAAATGAGATGAAAGTAGTTGTGGGTGGAATGTGGCACCACGATAAAAATGGCGATACGCTTGTCAAAAATCAAGGCTCGATAGTTTACAAACAGGTTTATGGAACCTTGGACGCAAATGAAAACTACCAAGGCAAGCCAACGCTAATATATGGAAGATACATGGTGTCTAATGGGTCTGGGAGCGCATGGTTGGCTTTTTATGAAAATGGCGTCTGGAAACAGCCGTTTAATACAGAGGCTATGAGACTAACAACTCTATATAAAAACGATGCAATTACGGCGGCTAGGAATTTGCCTAATTATTTACTGAAATAAATTACATTCCTCCTTTTTTGGAGGGATGCTACTAAGGGGAATAAAAATGCATGTTACTGCGAATGGAACACTATACGATGTGTACGTCAAAAATGATTATTTTTGCAAAAGGTCACAAGATTCAAAGGAACACACTACTGTTGATTTGGAGCTTGATAGGTATATAAATAAAGTACAAGCGAGTATTCCCGAGCTAAAAGATGCATCCGCAGTGAGTGTTCATATATTGCCGGAAAGCTCCGCCGATAAAAGCAGTGGCAGCACAGAAGATGTATCCGATGATATTATCGGTGTAGTCTCTTGTTCATATCACTATGAGGCAGACGAAGAGGGTTCTACGGCTACAAATATTCATACGGATGGTCAATACAATAAAAGCTCAATAAAAAACTTGCTTGATAAATTGAAGTTTGTTTATAGGGATGATACAAGTCTAAGTGGCGCCTTGAATACATACTCTACTACAAAATATAAGGTCAGAGATATGGGCAATGGTTATCAAGAGTTTACGGCAGATATACCGGACTCGGATCCATTTCATGGAGAGATAAGTAATTTGAACGATATGTTATCTAGTGATGGGTCGGCAAATGCGAAAGACCCGATGACACTTTTACTTGAACGGCTCATGGAAAGCCTAAAACAAGAAAATGAAAAATCATTTTTAGATCCAAGTTCGGCCTCTAATAAACGGCTTGCTTATGTATTTAGTGAACTACAAAAAGATAAACAACAAGGAAACGTGTGAAAAAAACCATATATTTACCACTGCTACTAGCCTCCACACTTTTTGCCTCCGACCCTGTGACTATAGATTCACTTTTCAAAACCCAAAATGGGCTTAGAAGCATCACTACTCTTAGCTTCGTAAGTAGTGGCAGTGCAAATACTTACAATATATATCCGGAGCTAATGACTCAAAATGACGGTAGGGTGTGGATGGATACAAAAAGTGCGGTACTAAACCAATCTTTTTTGTATGGGCTTGGTAAAAACTTTGACTTTTTGGCAAGCGCAAGCGGTAGCTCAAATAGAAGAGAATATATAGACTTTAGCGGCTATAAACATGACGATGTTACAGGTTTTGACTCGTTGTGGCTGGGCGGTATATACTCGTTTGACGCTATAGGCGACTTCAAGCCTCAGCTTACGGCGCAGATGTCGGCGTATCAAAAAAAGAGGTATTTGGAAGAGACAAAAAGCGTATCGGCGAAATCACTTATCATCAAAGGCTCGCTCAAAAACTATTCTGACCCTGTAGTTTCTACATTTTCGCTAGGAACGGCGATAAACGCCAAAAACAAAATAGGCGGCTATGAGGTAGAAGACGGAAATCAGATATTTTTTGGTCTTGATATGTCTATCATCCTGAGTCCAAAAGTATCCCTCGATATAGGACTAGAACAACGCTACCAGATGGAAAGCAAGACAAACGGCTACAAGGTATCCAACTCCAAATCAATACCTACAATGAGCCTAGGCGCCACGTATGTACTAACACCAAAAACATCGTTTTCTATATCCGGCTCCGCAGGCGGCTCGTCAGATGCTCCAGACTCTATATTTTCTCTGTCGCTTTGGCAAAAGTTTTAGCTATTTTGCTTTTGTGTGCTAGCTTTGTGGCGGCGCAGGAGCAAGAGGTGTTCGTAGTAAACTCGCTATCCAAACTCAAATCAAAACACACAGTCAAGCAAACATACGAGGAGTCCTGTGGGGCGGCGGCTCTTGCTACGTTGCTTGGATTTCACGGTATGGATACGAACGAAACGCAGATACTAGAAATGGCTAGCAAAACCGATATGCTAAGCTTCGCCGAGTTAGCAAGAATAGCAAAGTCACTGGGATATGAGGCGCAGGGGTACGAAATATCCAAAAGCGTATTTGAAAAAACAAAAATTCCGCTCCTTGTGCTAGTAGTTAGAGAGGCTGATTTTCCGCATTTTGTAGTAGCTATCAATCACGATGGGGATTTTGTGAGCATATATGACCCAAGTTCAGGCGATTATATTGCATCAAAGAGAGATTTTTATGATATGTGGGAGTTTGCTAGCGGCGGCTTTGCTCTAGTTGTACTGCCCTCAAATTACAAACGCCGATATTTTGATATTGGCTTGCCGCCAAGCCTATTTTTTGCTAAGTAGCCTTAGGCGCAAGCGTACGCTAGGGCCGTGTTTTCTTCACAGAAAATCGGTTTTTCGATGATTTTGTCTTCTAACTCAATGTGATTTTCAATAAGTAATTCCTCTTCGCAGTCGGCACATACGAATACGGTTGTAGAGCCGTCCACCATATATTTACTCAGATTTTTAGTGCTTTCGCATAGATAACATTTCATAATAAGTAACCCTTTTTATTAAGATAAGTTTCCCATATATCTCTCTCGTTTTGCAGGGAGGATTTTGTCTATTTCGACGATGATAAATCCATCCACGCAGTCACCAAAGTCTGGGTCGACGCCAAAGTCGGTGAAATACACCCCGCCCGCTTCGCATAGCTCCGAATATTGCTTGAACAATGTCGGGACGGCGCATCCGTAGTTTTTGAGGAGGTTTTTGAGCTTTCTGAAGTCTTCGTCGTAGTCGGTAAATCCAAAATACGAGGCAAACTCCTCCTCTTCGTGGCGGCTGATGACAAACGGATTTTTAGATGTCGCATACTTCTTTGGTGCCGGAAAATAGCGAGAATAGAAATATACGAGTAGCTTTTTTGCCTCATCAGGATAGCTATTTGAGAGGCTGACGGGGCCGAACATGTATTTGACGAATTGGTGTTTTTTGAGATATGCGCCTATACCGTACCAGAGATAATCAAGCGCCCTTGAACCCCAATACTTTGACTGCACGAAGCTTCGCCCTAATTCTATAGAGTGTGGCAAAAACCCTTCAAAGTCTTTCGAAAAAGTAAACAGCGAATTGGTATAAAACCCGCTTGCGCCGAATATATCGTATATTTCTCGCCCTTGTCCGACACGATATGAGCCGACCACCTCAAGCTCTTTGTCGTCCCAAAGCACTATGTGGCGGTAGTATTTGTCATAATCATCCGTATCTCTTTGTCTACCAGTGCCCTCTCCGACTTTGCGAAATGTCATCTCTCGCAGACGCCCTACTTCTTTTAGAATAATCGATTTTTTGGCGTAGTCATAAAGATATATCATCTTATCGTCAGCCGTACGACCGAGTGGCTCTGAGGCTGATAATTCATCTCTTAGGAGTTTTCTCTCCTCTGGATGTGCTACGTTGCGCTCAGTCTCGAATACCCCTCTTTTCCCTTTTGCTAGAGCATAGAGATGTTTTCGTACAAGTCTTATTTTGTGCTCTTTTGATATTTTGAGCCCCGTGATGTTAGCGGCCGGAATCGTCTCCCCGACTACAAATTCTAAGCTCTTGCCTCGCTGTCTCATCATCTCCGTCGGAAGCAAAAGCATCCCCAGAGGCTTATAAACGGTCGATGCGGCGTAAAACGTAAATGAGTTTTTTGCTTTGATGTATACCGGAAGTACGGGGGCCTTTGATTTTTCCGCCAAAAACAAAAATCCGCTCTCCCACGCCGTATCACGCACACCAGCAGGTCTTGCACGACTCACCTCTCCGGCTGGGAAGATGATGACGGCCTCTTCGTTTTTGAGCGAAGCCAAGATATTTTTCATATCCGCTCTAACGGAGCTTTTGGTAGTAATGTCAAGGCCTAGAAGGAGGCTTTGGAGGTTTGGAATGCTCATCAAAATATCGTTTGCTACTACTTTTACGTCGCTTCGCACCTCACGGACAAAACGTATGAGGCTCAGAGCGTCTAGTGCGCCAAGTGGATGGTTTGCTATTATGAGTAGCTTCCCTGATGATGGGATATTGGCCTTTGAGCGGCTTGAGAATTTGTAAGTAAAGCTTAGTCGCTCAAGCACGGCGTCTATAAAGTCAAATCCCTCTGCTTCTTGGTTTTTTGATAAAAAATCGTTGATTTCACTCTCTCGCAGTAGCTTTCCGAGTGCGGCGGTTGAAAAGTCTGTAAAGAACTTCGGGTATCTTTTGAAAAATGCAGGGTTTTTAGCTGCAAGTATGTTTCTTACGTTTACCATCTCTGTTTTGTCTCCAAATATTAAACGCAACTATAAAATTTATTTATTACCGCTTGGTTGCAATTTGTCCTTTTAAAAGCCTTTCAGTAAAATAAGACAAAAACAATATAAAGCGAAAACACTATGTATATTCCGAGAAGAAGCAAGTTTGACCCAGATGAGAGCGGGCATTTTGGGGAGTTTGGCGGGAGGTTTGTCCCTGAGACTTTGATGCCCCTTTTGATAGATTTGAACGAGGCGTATCAGAAGATAAGATTTGACGAGGATTTTTGGAAAGAGGCGGACTACTATCTCAAAGAATACGTAGGACGTCCGTCGCTACTGACCTACGCCGCAAATATATCTGAGCAGCTTGGCGCAAAAATATACCTTAAAAGAGAAGACCTTAACCACACTGGAAGCCACAAGATAAATAACGTCATCTTGCAAGCCCTAGTAGCAAAGAGACTTGGAAAGACAAAAGTAATAGCTGAGACTGGGGCAGGACAGCACGGTGTGGCTACGGCTACGGCTTGCGCTCTTTTTGGGCTTGAGTGTGAAGTGTTTATGGGGGCGAAAGATGTCGCAAGACAGGAGCTAAACGTATTTCGCATGAAGCTTCTTGGGGCAAAAGTGCATTCGGTGGAGTCTGGCTCCAAAACTCTCAAAGACGCTATGAATGACGCTATTCGCCACTGGGTGACAAATGCCAAAGATACGTACTATATGATAGGAACGGTAGCGGGACCTCATCCATATCCGATGATGGTGCGAGATTTTCAGGCGGTGATAGGATATGAGGCGAAAGCGCAAATACTAAAGCTCGAAGGTAGACTCCCAGACTACGCTATAGCGTGCATAGGTGGCGGGAGCAATGCTATGGGGCTTTTTAGCCATTTTTTGGAAGAAGACGGTGTGACTTGTATCGGCGTAGAGGCTGGTGGCATGGGTGTTGAGACAAAAGAGCACGGAGCAAGCCTGCAAAAAGGGCGTGCCGGTGTACTTCACGGACAGATGAGCTACCTGCTTCAAGATGAAGACGGGCAGATAGAGGAGGCGTATTCCATATCGGCTGGACTTGATTATCCCGGCATAGGGCCTGAACACGCATATCTATATGAGAGTGGTGCCGCAAAATATGAGGCGGTGACGGACAAAGAGGCGTTAGACGCTTTCGTATGGTTAAGCCGTACTGAGGGGATTATTCCCGCTTTTGAGAGCTCTCACGCCGTAGCGCAGCTAAAAAAGATGGATGTCAAGGACAAGCTCATTATTGTAAACATCTCCGGCAGAGGTGATAAGGATATGACGCAAGCCAAAGAGATACTGAAGTTCTGATGAAAAAAGCTGTTGTGTTATTAAATATGGGTGGCCCGTCAAATGTAGGCGAAGTGCGAACTTTTTTAAAAAATATGTTTGCAGACCCAAATATACTGACTGTTAAAAGCTCGGCTCTTAGATGGTTTATCGGTAATATGATAGTGCTAACAAGGACAAAAAATGCACAAAGCCACTACGAGGAGATAGGCGGTTCCTCTCCGCTACTACCCCTAACGACGAAGCTAGCAAACAAACTCTCCAGTTTGATGGACGAAAAGGTGTATGTAGCGATGCGGTATGTTCCACCGTTTGCGATAGATGTGGCACAAGAAATGATGGAGGATGGGGTGGATGAAGTGGTACTAATGCCTATGTATCCTCACTACTCCACGACTACCACCAAATCTTCGATAGAGGATTTTTATAAGGCGGCGGTTGAGTGTGGCTACCATCCGAAGATGCGTGTTGTTGAGAGATATTACAAAAAAAGGGCGTTCAACGAGTTAATCGTGGAAAAAATCAAGCAAACACTAAACGGTAATGATGCGGAGGAGTTTGATATCGTGTTTAGCGCTCATTCGTTACCGCAAAAGATAATAGATGCGGGGGACGGCTACCAAAAAGAGATAGAAGAGCACGCTCAAATACTGGAGGGGCTTCTTTACTCCGAGGGTGTACATTTTCGCAAAACACACCTTGCCTATCAGTCGAAGTTAGGGCCTATGAAGTGGATAGGACCCTCCCTTGGCGAGACTTTGGAGAAAATCTCTGCCTCAAATAAAAAGGTAATACTCTATCCGATAGCCTTTACGGTGGACAACGTGGAGACTGTGTATGAACTGGATATTGAGTACAGAGAAGTCGCAAGCGGGCTAAAAATAGAGGATTATAGAGTGGTTCGCTGTCCAAACGACGATGAGGATTTTGCTAGGGCGATAGTAGAGATTATAGAAGATAAAATGGGGACAGAGTGAAAGAATTAGTAAGTTTTATAACGTGCGGATTTACGGATAAGGAGTTTAGCAAAGAGCTTGGCGCAGCCCTTTTGGAGGCCGGAAGCGATAGATTGGAGCTTGGAATTCCATTTTCCGATCCTGTTGCCGACGGTGCTCTCATAGAAAAGGCGAGCCTTAGTGCGATAAAGGCTGGGTTTAAAACGAAAGACGCTTTTGAAATAGCTTCGTCTCTGTCGACAAAAGGCCCGTTGTACTTCATGGGGTATTTCAACTCATTTTTTTCTGGGGGCTTTGGCTCTTTTTGTGAAAAGGCGGCGGCTAGCGGCGTGAGAGGATTTATTATCCCTGATTTGCCGTTTGAAGAGAGTGCGAGATATGTAAAAACGATGGAAACAAAAAACCTCTCTAATATCTCTTTTCTTGCCGTTACGCATGCTGATGAGCGTGTGGAAATGGTTGCCAAAGCGTCAAAAGATTTTATTTATCTAGTGGCGTTTGCTGGTATTACTGGGGCGGATAAGAGTGAGGATTTGCAGCCTATTTTGCAAAAAGTCAAGGGTGTGACGGATACAAAAGTATTTGTTGGCTTTGGAGTAAATGAAAAAACGGCAAAATCAAGAGTTCTTGGGGCCGATGGGGTCATAGTCGGAAGCGCATTCACAAAAATAGTCGTCGATGAGAGCCTAAATAACGCTCAAAAGATAGCAAAATGTGCAGAGCTTGCCAAGATAATAAAAGAGCAAATCAACGAATGAGACCATCGGATAGGTTTTTTGAGACGAAAGACGATTTTCGGGGGGCGTTTGACAGAGACAGAGATAGGATAATCCACTGTCATTCGTTTCGAAATTTGGAGTACAAAACACAGGTATTTTTGAACTCCGAGGGTGATTATTTTCGCACACGTCTCACCCATTCCATCGAAGCTAGTCAAATATCTAGAACAATAGCCAAAAATCTAGGGCTAAACGAGTCACTAGCCGAGGCGATAGCTCTTGCCCATGATATAGGTCATACGCCATTTGGTCATATTGGAGGCGATACGCTAGATGAGTGCCTAAAAGACGCTGGAAGTGTCAATGGCTTTGAGCATAATTTTCAGTCTTTTAGGGTGCTTACAAAGTTGGAGAAAAGATACAAAGGGTTTGACGGGCTCAACCTTACGTTTGCAACGCTGGAGGGTGTGCTAAAGCATTCCGCTCCTTATAAAAAAAGTTTTTTGCCGCACTCTTTTGACGGAATATTTGCCCTAGAAAAACACCCATCTTTTGAGGCGATAGTCGTTGATAATTCGGACGGGATAGCATACATATCGGCAGATATAGACGATGCGCTCAAATATTCGTTAATAAGCGTTGAAGAGCTAAAAGAGGGCTCGGCTCTGGTGAAAAGAATTGTGGAGAAAATAGAGCACGAAGAAAAAATAACACGCAATGAGCTGCTGTTCCGCCATAGACTCTCAACGCATATCATTACGGAGTTAATCTCAAATATCATAGAAAACTCATTTGTCAATAAGGCCGTTTTTGACTCTTTTGGTGAGCCTGCATGCGGTGTGTTTAATGCGACAGAAAAACCGCTTATACTCTTTGACGAGCAGATGTGGGTAGAAATAAAAGAGCTAAAGAGTCTAATGTACAAAAAAGTATACAGACATGAGTCGATAATGCGAAAAATGCACATGGCAAAGCAGTGCATAAAAGGGCTTTTCAAGGCTTTTTCTGATGAAACAGATATGCTGCCGCCAGAGTATAGAGAGAGGCTTTTGGGCACAAATAAAAATAGAGTAATCGCCGATTTCGTGTCGTCTCTTTCGGATAGAAGCGCAACTAGGCTTTATAGGGAGCTTTACTAAGAAGTTAAAGGGAGGGGGCCAAAAGCCCCTTTGATTATTGTTTGATTTGCAGTAGAACTTGCAACATCTGGTCTGATGTCGTAATTGTTTTTGAGTTTGCCTGATAACCCCTTTGGATAACGATAAGCTCCGTTAGAGATTTTGACAAGTCTACGTTACTCATCTCAAGTGCTGATGAGAATATAGCCCCCCTGCCGCCTGTTCCAGCCGCTCCTATGGTAGGGTCGCCGCTGTTTGCACTTTGGGTGAATAGATTTCCGCCATCCGCCATAAGACCTTCGTTGTTGGCAAATTTTGCCATCGCTATTTGAGCGAGCCCAAGCGATCTGCCGTTTGTAAAGCTACCTATTAGCACGCCGTTTTGGTCTATCCTTACGCCATCGAGGTCACCGCCGGTATAGCCGTCTTGGCTTATTAGCGAAGTAGCTGATTTTTGGTCAAAGCTTGTAAGGCCGTCAAACGCGTTTGCCGTACCAAATCCAAGATTTATTTGTTGCCCAGCCGTTGAACCATTATTCCAAGTGATGTTCAAACTTTGCGGGTTTACGCTAGCTAGCGAGCCATTGGTGTTAAACTGCACCGTTCCGCCGGTAAATACATTTTGATCCGGTGATATACCACCGAGATCTCCTGGCTGTGGAACGGTAGCAGTCCACGACCAAACGCTTTGAGACTCTTTTCTAAAGGCGTAAGTTATCGTATGCTTAGAGCCCAAAGAGTCATATATGTCGATACTTGACGAGTGCGTTGCGGCGTTTATCGCCTGTGATATTTTTGTCGCTGAACCAGCTGGAAGTGTTCCTTCCATTGCGTTAAACGTCTGTGTAAACAACGGGCTAGGGTTTACCGAGCTATTGTCTATAGATGTTACCGCCATCGTTAGCGTAGAGCCGGATGGGTTTGACAATACATATTTACCGTCAGAGTTTACACTTACAAGGGCGCCGGCTGATGTAGCTTTTGCTTGCCACTGTAGATAGGCTCTCAAATCTTCGGTTGTGTGAAAATTCTTAGTTTGCCCTATTGACGTTGAGTCTGTGGCCGGATTTGCCGAGCCAGATGTATATTGGTATTTATAGGCAGTTGTAGCGCCGGCTGTGGCAGCCGTGACGTTGGCAAGACCCGTTGTACCCGTATTATCCGTCAAAAGTATGTTTTTGGTCGTATCCCCGTCCAAGGTATTTGGATTTGTATATGTAATTGTCGCACCTGACGCTGATGCACTAACACCCGTTTGTGACGTAAAGCTATTGATTAGCGACGCTATTTGAGTAGCGTTGTAAGATGCCGTTGACGCAGGAGGTCCCGCATATCCTATGGAGCCAGTGACGTTTATACCGTTAATTGTAAGGTCTACGGCCGTTACGCCAGTGGCCGTGACTGTTCCCGATGCTTGCGCTGGGGTAAAGCCCATCCAGATACCTTGCCCGTTTTGTAGGCTAAACGCTTTGCCGTTTGCGTCAAATAGAGCGCCCAAGTCCTCAGGCTTTTGGTTCGTACTACTATTTGCAAGGGTAGGATCTGCGATAGTAGTCGAGTCTGAGTCGAGAGCATAGATAGCGCCCATTTCGTTAGTTGTCGTACCCGACACCAAGTTTGCTCTGAGCGTTACGTTCTCAGTCCCTTTCGCAGGTATCGTTAGGCCTGGGTCGATTTGTATACTCTTTATAGGCAAAGTTGAGTCTATTTTGTCATTTGCGTCTTTGCTCCAGCCTTGTACTATTAGACCGTTTGAATTTACGAAGTTGCCGTATGCATCAAACGTAAAATCTCCGGCTCTTGTGTATTTGTACGATATGCCGTTATCCGGGCTTACGACGAAAAATCCGTCACCCTCTATCGCGACATCGGTTTTTACGTCCGTAGTTTGTCTTGACCCTTGTGAGAATACGTGTGTAACCGTCGATACGCTCGAACCAAGCCCTACTTGTAGCGAGTTTTTACCGCCAAGTGGATCTTGCGGTGCCGTTGCTATTTTTGATGTTTGAGATAGCATATCCGCAAAGTTTGTTCTTGAGTATTTAAAACCGGTTGTATTAACGTTGGCTATGTTGTTGCCCTCAACATCCATTGCCGTTTGGTGTGCCTGGAGCCCGCTTACGCCGGCCCAAAGAGATCTCATCATAACTGGATCCTTTTTTAGATTTTTTTGTTAACAAGCAAGTATTATTCCTAGTAAGTGCGATTTACTTACGATTTACCTAGCCTCTTTTTAGTGCAATCGCTTTTTGTATCATCTGGTCTGCTGTTGTTATGACCTTGGCATTTGCGCTATATGCTTTTTCGGTGATTATCAGGCTAGTCATGGCCTCTGCGGCAGATACGTTGCTCATTTCAAGAGTTTGTCCGACTATTTTTGAGTTTTGTATGGTGTTGCCGTTTGCGTCTTTATAAAAAATCGCCTCTCCGCTGTTATCCGTAGAGCGAAACTCACTATCACCAATTTTTTCCAACCCTTGCTCGTTTTGGAAGTGAAAAATAGGTATTTGGGCTATGATAGAGCTTTGCCCGTTATCAAAAGAAGCCACTACCATTCCATTGGAATCGACCATATAGTCTTTTAGATAGCCGACCCCTATCGTAGGCTTCGCCGGAGTATCGGTATATGTTACGCTTACCGTGTAGGTGCCGTCAGCCAATAATGCACCGTTCTCGTCTTTGCCGTCCCATGTTACGGAGTGTTGCCCAGATCCTTGAGTTGATTGCGGCAGAGTCCTTACCACGGTACCCGTAGAGTCTAGTATCTCTATACGTGCCGTTGTCTGCTTGGGCAACGTATACGGGATGGTTGCGCTTGAATTTACCAAGTCTACGTTATAGCTCGGTATAGTCGCCATCACTGCCGCCGTCCCTGGAATACCGGGATGTGTAAGCTCTTTTGGAAGCTTGAGCGGCACTTGCCTATTTGGGTCTGTGAGCATATTTGCTGGCGCCACCGACGTAGCGCTGACGCTTGCCGTACCATCCTTGTTTATGGTCATATTGCCCGAATATGTACCGAGCAGGAAGCTGCCGTTTCCATTCAGGACGTTTGAGTCTGCGTCAACGTAAAAATCGCCGGCCCTTGTATAGTACACGCTGTTGTCGCCGGCTTTTTGGACGCCGAAAAATCCATTGCCGCCTATCGCAAGATCGAGAGCTCTATCTGTAGGCTGGAAGCTACCCTGCTTCATGCTAAGAGCCGTTGTTTGCGCCGTAGAACCGAGACCTACTTCGTCTGCCCCGGTCATAGCTATCCCGTTTTTATATTGAGATATTAATGTTGAAAATTCAGGTGTTGACGAGCGAAAGCCGACCGTATTGATGTTTGAGATGTTATTACCCCAAACGTCAAGACCGAACTGTTGAGTCTTGACCCCGCTAATACCTGTATAAAATGATGACATCATGAGATTAGCCTTCGTATATTTCTTTGATGCTTGATACTTCTACGTATTGACTACCGACCTTGAAGTAAGGGGTGCCATTGGTTATTTTTACCGATTCTATCGGATATGCTCCGATTGTGGTTTTGCCTGTTGTGCTGTCTGTTCCTGTGTACTCTACTTTTACATAGTAAGCGCCGTCTGCAACAGTACCGCCGCTATTATTTGTGCCGTCCCATTTCACTTGGAATACGCCCTTGTCTTTTGCGTCGTAAGTGAACGTTTTGTATGTCGTGTTGCCTGTCGAGTCTACTATGCTAACCGTCGAGCTTTTGGTATCTTTTGGCAAATAAACGTCAAATGTTCCACCACTGCCATTTTTCACGTTTAGCGCCGTTAGCCCAGTATCGGCCATTTTGCCTATCGCCGACGATAGTGAATAGTTTGCCGATGTTTTAAACGCATTGGTCATATTTTCCATTGCGGTTTTGGTTGCGTTTTGAGCTTCAAGGGCGGATAGTTGGCTGGTTTGAGTTAGCATCTTGTCCGTATCCATAGGGCTTGTCGGATCTTGATATTGCAATTCGACTAAAAGTAGCTTCATAAAGGCTTGAGAGTCAAGCTCCGCTTTTGGATTTGTTGCCGTTGTATTTGCGCCGCTTGTGACCGACGTATTAGTGTTTGATACCGCTGATGCCATTTTTTGCTCCTTACGCGTATTTAGGGTGTGGTACGATGATATCTAGGCTCTCTATCTTGCCCATGTCGTCGTTGTTTACTTGATATTTTTTTGCCGCTTCTTTTTGCCAGTTTTTGTTGCTTTGCTCTTTGTTTTGGTCTGAGAAATTAAAATTCATTTGCAAGCTAACAAACCCTTGCGCCATCAGATTTTGTCTGAACTCCTGAATATTTTGCATAAACATCTGCATGGTGTCTTGGCTTGAAGTGACGTTGACTATCAGATTTTGTCCTCTGCTTATTAGAGTCACGTCTACAGCGCCAAGATTTTGCGGATTTAGCTCCATTGACACCTTCATTAGCGGCGGTTTGTAGTTGTCCACCGTCTCTTTGATGTCTGATGAGAAATTTTTTAGCGCTTCGTTTGCGACCGCCATTTTACTCTTGAGGTCTGTCTCTGTTTGCTTTGGTGCTTCCATAAAAGCACTACTTACAAGCTCTTTTTTGTTTGAAAGCTCGTCTTTTGCCGCCTCTTTTTTCAGAAGCAGACCTTCGCTGTCTAGCTCTTTGCCTTGAGCCTTTGCCTCTGGGCTTAGCTCTTTAAAAGCGGAAGCAAGTGTGTTTTCTGTTTTCGAGGATAGTTTTTCTCCATCCTTTTTACCGTCTTTTATATCTTTGGTTTTTTGAACTACCGATTTATCTACCGCCTCAACCGCTTCTTTTTGCTTTAGGCCGCCTTGCAACAAATTGGCTAGAGTGGGAGCATCATTTTTTTGAGTGACTTGTTTGTCGTCTTTTGCCACCTCTTTTTTTATTTTTTGCTCAATTTGAGTTTGAGCTGCATCTGCTTTTTGTTCCGCTTGCAGTTGTTTTTTGTCGCTTTGTTTGGCGGTTTTTTTTGTGTCAGCTTCTTTTACGGCTAGCTCCAGCTCTTTTTCCGCTTTTGCATCAAGTTTTTCGACGGCTATCTTTTTGACTTCTACACCGCCGTCCTTTGCGCTTTCAAGTAGTTTTTTTAGAGACGACTTCTCATTTTTTTTGCCGTCTTCACTGTGCTTTGTTGCGTTGTCTCTTAATTCTTTGACGCTTTTTTCTATCGCTAGCTTGTCGTTTAGTTTTACTTGTGACAAAAGACTTTTGATGTTCAAAAGTGCGCTTTGGTCTATCTCGTCTTCTTTTACCTGAGTATTTTTGAGCTTTAGAGAGCCGTTTTTGTCTAGCTCTATCTCGCCCTTTTTTGTCATCTCAAGTAGCTTTTTGACAAACTCTTTATTGTCTTTAGTGTCTATCTTGCCGGCGCTGAGCAATCCTGCCAGTGCATCGGTTTTGCCTTTGCCTTTTGCGGTTGCTTTTAGCGTCGTTATCTGCTCGCTCATTTTGCCGACCTCGGATGGTTTTTTAAAGACAAGCAAATAAAGTTCCATTAGTAGACAAAAAAGTGAAGCGGCTTTTGAATATAATTCGCAAAAAATTTTTAAGATAGGGTTATTTATGCAAGATATTAGAAACATAGCGGTCATCGCCCACGTTGACCACGGTAAGACGACGCTAGTCGACGGCCTTTTGAAGCAAGCTGGAACTTTCAACGAAAGAGATCAGGTTGAAGAAAGGGTGATGGACTCAAACCAACTTGAAAAAGAGAGAGGGATTACGATTCTCTCCAAAAACACGGCTATCAACTATAAAGGTAAAAAAATCAACATTATCGACACTCCGGGGCACGCCGACTTTGGTGGCGAGGTTGAAAGGGTTCTTAAGATGGTTGACGCCGTACTTCTTCTTGTCGATGCGCAAGAGGGCGTTATGCCTCAAACAAAATTCGTTGTAAAAAAAGCCGTTGGTCTAGGACTAAAAATTCTTCTAGTCGTAAACAAAATAGACAAACCTGCGGCCGAGCCTCTAAGAATCCAAGATGAAGTATTCGACCTTCTAGCTCAAATGGATGCATCTGACGAACAACTTGATTTCCCTGTTGTTTACGCAGCGGCAAGAAACGGTATGTCTAAGAAAAATCTTGAAGATGCAGATGGTGACCTAACTCCTCTATTCGATATGATTTTGGAGCATACTCCAAAGCCTACAGGTACGACAGAAAACCCACTACAGCTTCAAGTATTTACACTTGACTACGACAACTACGTAGGAAAAATAGGTATTAGCCGTATATTCAACGGTACTGTCAAGAAAAACCAATCGGTAGTTCTCGTAAAATCTGACGGTGAAAAAGTAAACGGCAGGGTAACAAAACTAATCGGATTTATGGGTCTAGCTAGAATGGAGATAGATGAAGCTGGCGCTGGTGACATCGTGGCAATCGCAGGTTTTGAGACTATCGACGTGGGTGACAGCCTTTGCGACCCGAACAATATAATGCCACTTGACCCTATGCACATCGAAGAGCCTACAATGAGCGTTGTATTCTCTGTTAATGACTCTCCGCTAGCGGGAACAGAAGGTAAGCACGTAACAAGCAATAAACTAAGAGAGAGACTCGAGTTTGAGATGAACACTAACATCGCTATGAAGCTGGAAGCTGCAGACGGCGAAGGTAAGTTCCAAGTATCGGGAAGAGGTGAGCTTCAAATCACGATTTTGGCTGAGAACATGAGAAGAGAAGGTTTTGAGTTTGGTATTTCAAGACCTCAAGTTATCGTAAAAATAGAAAACGGTGCAAAATGCGAGCCGTTTGAGCACCTTGTTGTTGACGTTCCTGATGAGTTTAGCGGTACTATCATTGAAATCCTCGGAAAAAGAAAAGCTGAGATGAAATCTATGATACCGATGGGTATCGGTCAAACAAGAATGGAATTCGAAATCCCCGCACGTGCGCTTATCGGCCTTAGAACGCTTTTCCTTACGAGCACAAAAGGTGAAGGTGTTATGAACCATTCATTCCTTGAGTATAGACCATTTAACGGTGAAGTAGAAAGCAGAATGAACGGTGCGCTTATCTCTATGGAAAACGGTGTTGCTACTGGATATTCTATATTCAACCTTCAAGACAGAGGTGTTATGTTCCTAGGTCCACAAACAAAAGTTTACGAGGGAATGATAATAGGCGAGCACTCAAGAAGTAACGACCTTGAAGTAAACGTAACAAAAGAAAAACAACAATCAAACGTACGTTCTTCAGGTGCGGATGAAGCTATCAAACTTGTACCGCCTAGAGAGATGAACCTTGAAAGAGCGCTTGAGTGGATAGAAGATGATGAGCTTGTCGAGGTTACGCCTGTAAGCATCAGAATTAGAAAAAGATATCTTGACGCAAACAGCAGAAAAAGATTTGGCAAAAAGTAGTACAATCAAGTAAAGGAGAGTACATATGGATGCAATTACTTTTTTCGTCGGTGTTATCGCATTTTGTATGGTGATTTTGACCGTTGTGACCATAGGTTTTTTGGTTTCTTTATCAAGAAGCGTGAAGTCGCTGGATGAGAAAGTTACTCTGCTTGTGTTTGAGCTATCTCAAATACTTCCAAATATCCGCAAAACAACACAAAATATTGCGGATATGAGCGGAATGCTAAACATATTCTCTCTTTTCAAAAAATCCAAATAAGGAGTTTAAGATGGATAAATCGGCTGTATGTATATTTGTAGGAGCGCTTGTCGGTGCTGCGGCAACTTACGGTGTTATGAAAAACAAAGATAAAATCGTAGAAAAATTTGATGAGCTTGAAGGCAAATTGGAAGATACGCTAAAAAGCAAAGGTATGACTGCTGAGAAAGCAAAAGAGGTATACCAAAAAGTATCAGATAACGTGCATTCATCAATGGAAAAAATAAAAGAGATGCTCCACTCTAAAAACATAGCGGATATGGATAAAGAGCAAATCCTAAAAGAACTTGAAGCCCTAAAGGCAAAAGTAGGCAAGTTAGCTTAGGCACAGGCGGACATATTGTCCGCTTAAGCTTTGTTTTGTTAAAATCCCGCTCTCATTTTATTAGTAGCAATGGCAAGGTAGCTCAGCTGGTTAGAGCGCTGGTCTCATAAGCCGGAGTCAGTACTAGATATAAAACCCTTCAAACCCCTTTAGTTATAGGCCTTCACTGAGTTTATACAAAATTTAATTTCAGCTCAAATTATACCATAAATGTAACTCTTTTATGTAGCACTTTGTGTATCTTTTTTTGTAAGCATGTGTAATAAATATTATTAAATTAATTGATATTTATTGGTTAATTCATGTAGAGTAATTTGAAGTGGTGGACTATGGGGGATTTTAAATAACTTTCAAGCACAAGAGAGAGCGCTTACATTTTTTTCTAATTTTTAGACTGTATACCCTCAAACAGCAAACATATATCAATCTCTAATATTTTGGCAATCTCAATAATATGCTCAAGATTAAAGTGCTTACCTAGTGTTGTATTTTCTGCTTTGGTGACAAATGCTGGACTGCTATGACCTAACTCTGAGGCTAAATCTAACTGACTAAGACCTTTCAACTCTCTTTGCTTCTTAACATTGTTCCCGATAACCCTATAATAATCAACAGGAGTGAAACACTTATTATCCAAATATGACCTATTAGACAGTTTATTTAGATTGTAATATGCTAGAATTGTTTTAGGAATGTCCAAATAGACACATTAATCAAGATAAGGCTAGGTGTATGGAAGTTTTATTAATTATCGGTGGGATTATCGCTCTACCTTTCATAATATTTCTACTTACTGATAGGGCTGAAACAAGAACCGCTGAAGAGCAGGCTAGAGAGAGGTATGGACAGAATACAAAACTCTCGTCACAAGAAGAGAGATTGGTTAAGGGTGCATATATAATTAAAAATGGAGGATATTACCTAGATAATGAATATGCAAAAGAGTACTTAACATATATGGAAAACTTCAATAGTGCTCTGAAAGCTAACTTGCAAAGAGATGGATTCAGCATAGATGATGATAAATTGAAACTTGCAATGTTTGTAACGGCTGGCTATATTAAAGATGGTTTTAAATTTCAAGATGCTGTGTTTAGAGCTTACACTCTTAATGTAGGTTATACTGCCACCAAAAATCAATACACAAAAAAAGTAATTTATCTTCATAAATGCTAGACTTAAAAACTGTATTTTTGGAGAAAAATATCATGAGCAAAAAGAAAAAAACATACACCGCCGAATATAA
>JAYSBP010000005.1:0-127738 GCA_041915365.1 Campylobacterales bacterium
CTTTTTGTTGATGATTTTGACGATGCTTGTGATACTTGGCGGTATAAAGTCAATAGGGAAGTTTACCTCTTTTCTTGTCCCTTTCATGATAGTTTTTTATGTCGGCGCCGCACTAATCGTGCTTACGATGAATGTGGAAAAACTCCCTTCCGCTTTTGCTCTTATATTTGAGGGTGCGTTTAGCGGTACTGCCGCCACTGGCGGTTTCCTTGGAGCTACCATAGCGGCAGCTATGAGATACGGTATGGCAAGGGGTATATTCTCCAATGAATCAGGGCTCGGTTCCGCTCCGATAGCGGGTGCGGCGGCTAGGACAAAAGATCCAGTAAAACAAGCCCTCGTCGGTATGACGCAGACTTTTATAGATACGCTTGTCGTGTGTACGATGACTGCTCTCATTATACTTACCGCACCGGCTTGGAAAGAGGGTGTATCTGCGGCGGAGCTTACAAGTGTTAGTTTTGCATACACTTTGGGCGATTTTGGCGGGATGATAGTTACTATCGCAATAGCTCTTTTTGCCTATTCGACAATCATCGGCTGGAGTTTTTATGGCGAGAAGGCGTGCGAGTTTTTGTTTGGTGAACGCTCGGTCAAGGTGTATCGCATATTTTTCTCATCGCTCGTGCTAGTCGGAGCCATAAGTACCCTTGAGGCCGTATGGAACTTCTCGGATGCCGCCAATGCCTTGATGGCGATACCGAACTTAATAGCTCTCGTGCTCCTCTCAAAAGTCGTAAGAGATGAGACTGCTAGGTATTTTAGAGAGAACAAAATATGAGATTTTTTGCCCTTTATTTCACATTTTTTTGCTTTGCATTTTCGTATGTTTTTAAAGGTAGCCCTACGGCGGCGGCGCAGTTTGCCGTTGATATGCTGTTTTCGTATTTCGTATTTACTAGTGCGTTTACGATGTCTGTCGTGATTTTACTTTTTTTAGCTCTCAAAAAAGGGCTTAGATTTGCCGCTGTTTCACCATTTTTTGGAGGGCTTTTCGCCGGTGCGGCAGGATTGTTTTTTGCGACGCTTCTCGCCAATAGGGTAGTTTTGCTTCTTGGCTCTTATCTGCTGGGCGAAGCGCTAAAAAATTCAGACATATACGCCGCAGGAATCGGGGTTTTGTTTTTGGTGTTCGGTTATTTTGTATTTAGGCCGTTTAACTTTGATTTTATCGGTGCAAAAAATAGGAATTTTGAGTACAAAAAAGAGATGGATGACGGGGCTATAGACGTCGAAGTCGTCACTGAATTTGATAGATTGGAGAAAAAATAGATGAAGATATACGGTATTCCAAATTGTGGAAGCGTCAAAAAAGCTCTTGATTATGTGAAGGCATCTGGAATTGAGTATGAATTTATCGATTTTAAGAAGCAAAAACCTACATCACAGCAAGTCGAAGCGTGGGCAAGGGCTGTGACAATGGATAAATTGTTTAATACCAAAGGGACAAAATACAAAAGCAGCGGGCTTGACTATAAGACTATGGATGTCGCACAAAAGCTATCGGCTTTGAGCGCAGAACCTACAATGATAAAACGCCCTGTGATAGAGTACAAAGGCAAGGTGATAGTCGGTTTTGACGAAGAGATGTATAAAAAAGAGTTGATATAGCAATAAAATGCGAGGAAATTTGATGCTCGGAGATTATGCGACACAAAATATTCCGTTGGGTGGCGGGAGCGTTCAGGAAAAAAGAGCGCAAGTTTTGGATTATTTTTTGAAAACTTATGAACTGTACGAAAAGCTGTTTGAGACGCTTGCAGATGACTCTGTATTTTACGAACAACCTGAGCTTTTGCGCCACCCCTTGATATTTTATTTTGGTCATACCGCCGCGTTTTACGTCAACAAATTAGTACTTGCAAAAAAAATGGAGCGGATAAATCCAAAGCTTGAGTCGATGTTTGCGATAGGCGTTGATGAGATGAGCTGGGATGACTTAAACTGTGCAAGATACGAGTGGCCTACGATGGGTGAGGCTAGAGAGTATAGAAGAGTTGTGCGTGACGCTGTGAGTGAGCTTATCCAAAACGAGCCGCTTAGTCTTCCGATAAGTTGGAATGAGCCTTTTTGGGCGGTACTAATGGGGTGCGAACACGAGAGAATACACCTAGAGACCAGCTCTGTGCTAATAAGGCAACTTGATGCGTCAAAAGTCGTAGAACATCCACTTTTTGCCGTGTGTGACGACCTTGGGCGGGCAGTCAAAAACGAGCTTGTGCCTGTGTCCGGCGGTACAGTAGAAGTTGGCAAGCAAAGGGGTGATGAGTTTTATGGTTGGGATAATGAATATGGCCGTTTTGAGTGTGAGCTTGAGAGCTTTGAGGCCTCCAAATATCTAGTTAGCAATGCCGATTTTTTGGAGTTTGTAAATGATGGCGGATATGAAAAGCCTGAATTTTGGAGTGAAGAGGGGAGAGCGTGGCTTGAATACAAAAAGCCAAAACACCCTCCTTTTTGGGTGGCAAAAGATGGCAAATACGCTTACCGTGCAATAACAAAAGAGATGGATATGCCGCTTTTTTGGCCTGTGGATGTGAACTATCTGGAGGCAAAAGCATATTGTAATTGGCTCTCTGGCAAAAGCGGTAAGAGCTTGCGACTTCCGACAGAAGCAGAGTGGTACCGCATGGCGCAAGTGTGCGGAGCAAATAGCGAGCTTGAAAATGCAAATATAAATCTGAGTGAATACGCTAGCTCATGCCCAGTGGATAGGCACAAGCACGGTGAACTGTATGACGTATGGGGTAATGTGTGGCAGTGGAGTGAGACGCCGATATTTGGATATGAAGGATTTGAAACTCATCCGCTCTACGATGATTTCAGTACGCCTACTTTTGACGGCAGACATAATCTAATAAAAGGTGGCTCATTCATATCGACCGGCAACGAGACATTGCTTACATCCAGATACGCATTTCGTAGGCACTTCTTTCAGCACGCCGGATTTCGATATGTCCAAAGTGCCAACAGCCTAAAAGATGAGCTTGGTGTCTATGAAAGCGATACTGCGGTTAGTGAATATCTAGAGTTTCACTATGGAGACGAATATCTGGGCGTACCCAACTTTCCAGCTAAAATAGCCCGTATAGCCCTCTCAATGAGTGCGGGGACGGAGCAAAAAAAAGCTCTTGACATAGGGTGTTCAGTCGGTAGGTGTAGCTTTGAGCTGTCAAGGGTGTTTGAGGATGTGACAGGCATAGACTTCTCTGCTAGATTTGTCAAAAATGCAGTGCAGATGAGAGACGACGGCATCGTAAGATACAGGGTAAGGAGCGAGGGGGTAAGCTATCAAAACAAAGAAGCCCGCATTGACGAGCTTGGCGTGGATGATGAGTGTAGGCACAGGGTGCAGTTTTGGCAAGGGGATGCGTGTAATCTAAAAGAGCATTTTACAGGGTATGACCTCATCGTAGCGGCAAATCTGATAGATAGGCTATATGACCCGATGAAGTTTCTGGGCTCCATACACGAAAGGCTAAATGGGTGCGGGATACTCGTGCTAGCGAGCCCGTATAGCTGGGATGAGAGATTTACACCAAAAGAGAAATGGCTGTGTGACGAGAGAGGCTCCTTTGCCGTTATCTCGGATATTTTGAGCGAACATTTTGCGCTTATTGGCAAACCTTTAGATGTTGAGTTTGTCATCAGAGAGAGTGCGAGAAAATATCAGCATACCGTGTCGCAGGTGAGTGCATGGAAGAAAAAAGTAGGCAGTTTTTGAAATTTGGTATATAATAACAATATACAAAAAGGCTTTAAATGAACTTTGATTGCTTGGATGTCGAAAAGCTGGTTGGATTTGAGTGGGACGATGGAAATATTGACAAAAATCTCAATAAACACGGCTTGCCACACTCGCTTATTGAAGAGATATTTTTTAACGAGCCGCTTTTGGTGACCCAAGATTTTGGGCATTCAAAAGATGAATGTAGATGTTTTGCGCTTGGACAGACTTTTGAAGGCAAATATCTGTTTGTGGTTTTTACCGTAAGGGATGACAAAATAAGAGTAATATCTGCAAGAGTCATGAATAAAAAAGAAAGGAGTATCTATGAAAGCCAAAATCTATAAAGATATACCGGAATTTGAAAATGAGCAAGAGGCAAGAGAGTTTTGGGCGGCGAATGACTCGACCGAATATGTAGATTGGAGCAAAGCCAAAAAAGCCAAATTTCCAAATCTAAAGCCGACGCTAAAGACAATATCCATAAGACTCCCAGAGAGCATGATAGAAGAGCTAAAAATCAAGGCAAACGCAATGGATGTGCCATACCAGTCTTTGGCAAAAATGCTGATAGCAAGCGGGCTACATAGCCCATCGCAAAAATTATCGCTAAAATAGAATTAGCGAAAGATACGCAAGATGGCTGAAATACTTTTTAGTATCGTAGTTATTGGGTTTATCGGAGATTTACCTTATAGTGGGCTTGATGTGGGTAGGTCGTATAAAACTTCACACTAGTTTTGTCATGGTTTCGTTTGCATTTGCCGTGTTTTAAAATTGATGCGCCTTAATGATTGAATATCGGAGGCTCTTGATATCGAGCTTGTCATCAGAGAGAGTGCGAGAAAATATCAACATACGGTGTCGCAGGTGAGTATGTGGAAGAAGAGGTAGTATGTTTGTGAGTTTTAAAATTTGATGCTGTTTAAATATGTGAGCGAGCCGAGCTATATTATGCAGGATGGCTATATAAGAGCTGCCCAGCTCAGTGCGCTTAACGACCCTTTTGAGGCAAATTATAGTAAAGCTGGTTTGAAAAAACTTAGTAGGGAATTGGGCGATATTTTGGATAATGATGGGCTTATAGACTACATTGAAAAAGAAAAGTATAAGGTCGGAGTTATTAGCTTTTCCGAGAGCAAGGATGACCTTCTGATGTGGGCGCATTATGCCAATGAGCACAAAGGGGCACTCATTGGGTTTTTGAATGGATATGCAACGCCCAATGTCTTTATTGCAGATGCTATCTTATCGCTCGATAAACATAATTGTTTTATTGGAAAATGTTTGCCGGTTAGTTATAGAAAACAGCCTCTTTATAAAATAGACCCGTTTGACAGAGATTATTCCAATTTTTTATGGAGTAGAAATAGAATTTTATTTGAAATTTTCCAGCAAAAAAGTAATGAATGGATATATGAAAAAGAACACAGAGTAACTCTAAAGCTTGAACAAGCAGATAGAGTGGTCATAGATGACGTCAAAGATTATGAAAGTTGTCCTTGGTTTAAAAATATTTTCGTTGAAAGAAATATGATAGAAGGCGATTTTTTTACTTTTGACGGTGATAAACTGTTTGTATTTTTAGAAAATATTGCCAGCGATATTGTCAGATGTGTATGTGCTCAAATTCTATCTGAATTAGCCAAGGATAATCCAAAAATACTTTATTTGTTTAACTTATCCAATCTAGGAATGGACATTTGCTCAATTGCATACGGTTGTAAAGCGGATAAGAAATCTATAAAAAACTATTCCAATATATCCATGATAACAAGATTTGAAAAATTTAGAGCCGATAATGCTAACAACTATACATTGCGATTCGTTGAAATAAGATAGTAAGTGGAATAAATGAACAACAATACTCCAATATTTGCTGACAGAAAAAACACAAACTCCCTCAAGTACGATGGGATGGAGCCATTATTTGGGCGGGGGGATTTGGAGCCTTTTTGGGTGGCGGATATGGACTTTGAGGTGCCGCAATGCGTGAGCGAAGCGATAGCCGCAAGAGCAGGGCACAATGTCTACGGGTATCCGACGGTTGATAGTGGGTTTTATGACGCCGTATCGATGTGGTTTGCAAAGAGATTTGTAGTAGAGGTCAAAAGCGAATGGATAGTTCCGATGACTGGCGTGGCGGCTAGTATGTTTACGGCCGTACTTGCTTTTAGCACAGAGGGTGACGGCGTAGTGGTGCAGCCTCCTGTGTACGGGCCGTTCTTTGGTGTGGTGCGAGGAGCAAATAGAAAGCTCATCGAAAATCCGCTACTGAAGACTGAAGGCGGCTACGAGATTGATTTTGATGGATTGGAAGAGATATTTGAGCTGGAGAAGCCAAAAATACTGCTTTTTTGTTCTCCGCACAACCCTGTCGGACGAGTGTGGAGCGCAGAGGAGCTATCGAGGCTTGCCGCTCTTTGCGTCAAATACGGTGTGTTTGTCGTATCCGACGAGATACATTTTGACCTTGTGTTCAAGACCCATACACTACTTCTTACCTTTGGGGAGCTACACGAAAGGCTTGTACTGTTATCCGCTCCGACGAAGACTTTTAATATACCAGGGCTAAATGTCTCCTATGCGCTTATCCCGTCAAAAAATAACAAAAAAATCTTTGAGCACTACGCAAGAGGGCTTCATCAGACTCTCCCGAATGTCTTTGGGATAGAGGCGCTAAAGGCGGCGTACAAAGACGGTGACGAGTGGCTAGACAATTTGAAGCCGTTATTAGAGCAAAATAAGGCGCTACTCGATGAGTTTGTATCAAAAAATGATTTTGTGAGCGGATTTTCGCCGGAGGGGACTTATCTTTATTGGCTTGATTTTTCGGCCACTGGGCTATCACAGCAAGAGCTGAGAGAGAAGTTTATCGATGTCGGTGTGGCTCTGAGCAGTGGGGATTTTTTCTTTGGCGGCCGAGAGAGCTTGTATTTTAGATTTAATTTTGCGACGCAAAAAGAGCGTGTCGAGCGAGCGCTGGAGGCGATAAAAAAAGTTTTTTGATTTTTTTTGCGCCCCGAGCTTGGCGGCCCGGTTTGCGGAGTGTTTATGAAGATTACGTTTGAATTATAAAAAGAGTTTGTTACATTACCTTAACGAAGCGTATTTTTCAGGCGAGCTTTTTGCCGATTTTTTGAGTTCTGCGGTGGCGTATATGATGTCTTCCATCGTAATTCCCTTTTTATCTTTTCCTATCACGATAGCGGCGCAGCTTGCGGCTAGCAAGTCGAAGTTTCTCATTATCCCAAACCTATCTTTTGCAGTTATAAATCCGGCTTTTCGGTCGTCTTTTGAGTAGAATGATTCTGCGTTTTGGGCGTATTTTTTTAGCGCCGCTTTTAGCGTCGTTTCAAAATCCGTGATAGGCATCTCCTCCGTCCCCTGATAGCCGACAAAAAAGTCATCGCCACCGATATGTCCCAAAAACGGCTTGAATTTTGACGTCTCTTCCTTCATCGTATCCGCAAAAAGCAGTATCGCTCTATCCCCTTGCCTGAAGCCGAATTTGTCATTGAATGGCTTGAAATTATCGAGGTCGAGATACGCCAGTAGATACTCGCCAGAAGTATCGGTAGTCGCTTTTTGGATAAATTCCGAGACTATCGCATTGCCGGGGAGTTTTGTGAGCGGGTTTTGGTCTCTTGCGACTCTGAGATTTTTTTCGTTTAGTGCGTTGATTAGCGATTTTGCGGTCAAAAAGCCTTTGTATTTGAACGCTTTTGTGATGATGACACCCTCTAGTTCATCGTGATTGGCGAACATATCTAGTATATCTTCAAGAGGCGTGGTGATGTCCGCTATAGGGCAGGGTGTGGCGTATTTGCCAGTGTGTTGGTTTTGGATGATTTGTAATCCATATTGCGAGTAGATGTATTTGCGAAGGCTTTTTTCGGTGACGAGTCCTATAGGGCTTCTATCGGCGTCAACTATCGGAAACATAGTCACTCTCTCGTCTTTTTGGAACTTTTCTACTACGCTGTTGATAGGCTCCGTGTTTAGCACCGTGTCAAGCCACAAAAGCTGATTTAAGATGTGCGTCACGTCAGATTCGCCGCTTCTTTTGTCTTCTTCAGCCAGCTCTTTTATCATCGGGTTGTATAGTTTTATATCTTTTGGTTTTGACGGCTTTTGGATAAAAAAACCCTGCATAAGGTCGCACCCAAGCTCTTTTAACGTATAAAACTCCTCTTTGGTCTCAATCCCTTCGGCTATTACCATTGCCCCTCTGATGTGCGCTAACTTGATGATTTCGGTACAAAACAATCTATTTTTGCTACATTGTTTAATATTTCGCACTAGAAATTTATCTATCTTGACGGCGTCGGGCTCGGAGTGGTAGAGCAGCTCAAAGCCGCTATGCCCGCTACCAAAATCGTCAAGGGCGACCTTGAATCCCTGAAGCTTATAAGTATTGAGGATATTTTTTGTGCTTGCGTACGTTGAGAACTTATGCCGCTCCGAGATGTCAAAATATATGTTTTGCGGACTGATTGAATACTCTTTTAGCAGTTGCTTTGTATTGCCGGGGCTGTAGTCTAGCATCTCAAGTATTCTCGTATCTAGGTTATAAAACAGCTTCAAAGAGACGTTATAAGCATCTGATATTTCGCTTGTTAGCTGATGCTGTAGCTCTACGAATTTTTTGAACGCAAGCTTGCGAAGCTCTAAGTCTATATCATACAGCACGCCGTCTCTGTACGCCTCGTCGAACATATCTTCTAGGCTTGCGTATCCGCTTTTTTCGTGCCCTCTTAGCAACGCCTCAACGCCGAATAAATCCCCTGTTTGCGGACTGATTATCGGCAAAAATAAAAACTCTGATTTTTCTACGACGTGCTGCCATTTTTCATCTAGCCGTATCATTTTTATTCCCCGTATAGCATAAAGAGAGCTTTTTTGAGTTGCGTAAAGCTCTCGTGAAATTCCGAGCTAGGCGCTTCGCCGCTCTCCGCAGATTTTTTTGCTTGCGTATTGAGGGTGTTTGTGGCGTGTAAAAGCTCATCTAGCCCCGTGCTCGCAAGTATCCCTTTTAGGTTGTGGATTGTCCCGTAAAGCTCTTTGAAATCGCCGGTTGAAATCGCATCGTCCGCTTTTGATAACGTCTTTTTGATGGAGTCGATACATACGCCATACAAAGTTTTTGCATCCTTGCCCGTTAGGCCTAGGTTGTTTTTGTAGTAGGCGAATATTTGACGTTGCATATTTATTTTTGTATGCTCTTGCTCGGCTGTTTTTGGTTCCGGTTTTGCGATTTCTATTTTTTGCCTTAGAGCGTATTTGCTCAGCACTTCGGCAACCTTGTCGGTTCTTATCGGCTTTGTTACGTAGTCATTTGCTCCGAGTTTCAACGCTTTTTCGACATCCTCTTTGAAAGCGTTGGCGCTCATTACGACGATGGGCGTGGTCTTGTCAAACTCTCTTATGAGTCGTATTGTGCTAAACCCATCGAGACGTGGCATCTGAACATCCATAAATACGATGTCGAAACTCTCTTTTTTGATAATTTCCAGCGCTTCCAAGCCGTCTTTTGCGAATTTGATATTTTGTATCCCAAATTTCTTGTTTAGCATTGCTGATATGAGCTCGGCGTTGAATACCACATCCTCTACGATAAGTAGCCTAAGTTCTTTTGTATTGGCAGAGGCGAAGTCGTATTTGAACTCCAGCGTACCTTGATTTTTGGCTATCGCATCCCCCATTTTAAGCGGAAGATTTACAAAAAATTTAGACCCTTTGCCAAACTCACTTTCGCATCTTATCGAGCCGCCCATAATTTCGCATATATTTTTGCAGATGTATAGTCCAAGGCCTGTTCCACCGAAGTTCTTTGACTCTGTCTCTCTTGTTTGGTAGAAGGGTTTAAATATTTCGGTTAGTTTTGTTTTTTCTATTCCGATACCTGTGTCTTTGACCGTTATCTCTAACTCTAGCTTGTGTTTTCGCCTGTTTTTTACTGTTGTGTTTACTTTTACAAATCCTTGCTTTGTGAACTTGAGCGAGTTTGAAATCAAATTTACGAGTATTTGCTTGAGCCTATCCGCATCGCCTATGATATACCGCTCCAGCATAGGGTCGCCAAACTCCAAAGCGACTTTGTTGTCGCATCTGGAGCTGACTATATTTTTGATGTCGTCAAGCAAAAGCCCATAGTCAAAAGGTGATTCAAAAAACTCCATTTGCTCGGCCTCTATCTTTGAGACGTCAAGTACGTCGCTGATTAGACGGAGCAGGTGTTTTGAGCTGACTAGGCTTTTGTGTACATAGCCTTGTTGTTCCGTATCGAGGTCGGTACACTCCAAAAGGTCCAAAAATCCTATGATGGAGTTGAGTGGCGTCCTGATGTCGTGGGAGATGGAGGAGATGAATATTTTTTGAGTGCTTAGGGCTTTTTTTAGTTTTGCGTTGATTTCAAATTGCTCTTTTAGCGCATCGTCTACGAGATTTACGAAAGCGTCCGCCGGAGTTGCGGGTACTTTTGTCTCTTTGAGATTTGATGTATTGTCATCGTCTTTTTCGCTTAGGGCTAGGACGATACTGGAGTGGTTGTATTCACACGGTATCTCACCGTTTTCACCGTATATCTCCGAACCGCCAAAATAAGACACGCAGTCGCATACGCTAGATAGGCTACCTGGGATTGCGAGTGGGGTTTTATTTTTGAAAAATTTTTTTAGAGTGTAGTCTGAGAATATCAACATCGCAGAGGGTGGCTCATCCATTGAGGCTTTGGCACTTTCATAAGACTTTAACCCCATATTTTTTGGGCTTGAATATCCTATTTGGAGCATATCACCCTCTTTTATTTCCCCGTGCATCACCGCCTTGTGAGAGTTGAATTCATCGATAAACAGCGCTTTCCCACTCTCTTGCGAAATAAGGGGGAACCTACAAGCGGCAAGTAGCGGGTCTTCCATTACTATATCTTCGCCGAGTAGTTTTTTGTATGCTTCAAGTAGTTTTAGCCCTTCTATTTCATACACAAAACCATTTTTTGCGCTCGTTACTTTTAGTTTTTTGCTTATCGGCTTGATTTGCGAGTTGTCGTATATACTGGCGTTGAGATTTTTGCCGCTAAGTGTCACTATTACGACGCCGTTTTTTATCTCTTTGCCGTTTAGTTTGATAGTAGCTCTGGAATCGTCTGAGTATGGTTTTAGCCCTACTATTTTTGCGTTTATGGAGGCTAGTTCGGTGTAGAGTTGCGGTGGAGGTAGATGCGGTATTGATGAAAATACTATTGCGGCTTTTAGCTCTTTGCTTTTATTATCAGCCAAAAAGCCTTCCGTGATTTTTGAGCTCTCTACCGCTTTTGCCTTTATGGTTGCTTTTGCGCTTAGCAGAAGCGTTACCAGTACCCCCTTGCTCAGCAGTCTTTCATTGAGACATTCCGCTTCAAGCGCAAAAGAGATTACGATTACTTTTTTGTTGTTTTTTTGGATAAGTTCACATACGGCCTCGGCCTCTTTTTGGCTATCGCTTTTGTATGTTACGATTGCCAGCGCACAGGCAAAAGGGCGTTCTTGCAGGTTCTCTTCGCAAAATTTTTGCAGTTGCCCCATATTTTTGTATTTGTGCGAAAAAAGCTTCATCCACCGCTTCCAAAAAATTTTTTTGGTAAAGTAACAACTCTTTATGTCTAAACTTTGACAATTAATAAAAATACGGAAAAATATGGGCAAATCTATGACGATTGGCAAATCAGCCCTCTTGATGACGCTCGGCGTCGTAGGCGTGTTCGCCGCTTTTACGCTGTATATCGTTTATGCGGAGTATGCCCGCTTTGCTGAGGCCTCGGTGGAGATACTTTTTTGGCTTATTATTATGGCCCTTTGCGTAGTTATCGGGATAGGTTTTTTTTGGGGCTCTTTTGTGAGCCGTGTTACGAGTGAAATAGTAACAATCAGCGAGTTTTTGAAGCGTCACGATAACGCTTCGACCCCACTTCGAGCCAACGACTTTCGGATAACAGAATTTGGTCTGATAGCCGCAAATATCAACGATATGATGCAGGAAATAAAAGAAAAAGCCGATACGCTAAAAGAGCTAAACGAGAATTTGGAACAAAGCGTACAGATAAAAACAATGGCGCTCGCAAAAAAAAACGAAGAGCTGTATGCCGCAAAAAAACAGGTAGAAAAAGCCCTTGCCTCAAGAGATAAATTCATCAAAGACTCAATCCACGAAATCAACACCCCGCTAGCAGTTATTCAAGCAAATATAGAACTAATGCGGCTAACAGGAAACGACAGCCGACACTTAGTCAAAATAGAAGCCGCCTCCAAAATCGTTACGAATATTTACGAGGACCTAAGCTACTTCATCAAAAAAGATAGGCTAACGATAAAAAAAGAGGTAATCAACCTAAGTCAGTTTCTCTCCGAGCGGATAGAGTATTTCAAGGAAGCCGCACAGGGTGCGAACGTATGGATAGAGTTTGACGCCAAAGAGCAGTATTTTGTATCTTTTGACAAAACACAGCTTATAAGGCTTGTAGATAACAATATATTTAACGCCATCAAATACTCAAAAGAGGGGCACGCCATCAAAGTGTCGGTCTTTGCCGACAAATGTGGAAAAATAGTTTTTGAGATAATCAACGAAGCTCTTTATAAGCCCGATATGCAGATAATTTTCAATAGATTTTACAGAGGTGTCGATGCTAGAGGTGGCTTTGGGATTGGGCTTAGCCTTGTGTATCAAATAGCGCTTCAAAACAGTGTCGGCATCTGCTGTGCGGCGCTTGAGGACGGGCGAGTGTGGTTTGCCTATGCGTTTGAGGATTATTTTGAGGATGCGTTTAGTTCGCACGGATTTTAGACGGAGGATATATGAATATTTTGCTACTCGAAGACGAAGCGATGCTACGAAGTTCCATAAAAGAGTTTTTGGAGGCTCACGGGAGCGACGTAGAGGATTTTTTTGACGGCTCCGAGGCGCTTACGGCTGTTTCAAAAAAGAATTTTGACGTACTTGTTGTAGACATCAATGTTCCAAGCACAAACGGCTATAAACTGCTGGAAGATGTTAGGCAAAAAGATAGAAGCCTCCCCGTGATATTTATCACCGCAATGACAGATATAGATGATATAACAAAAGCGTATAACCTAGGATGTTCTGATTATCTCAAGAAACCCTTTAGGCTTGAGGAGTTATGGCTTAGAATCAATCAGATATTCAAGCTTATGGAGGGTAAGAATTCTAATATTTTGATACTAAGTCCAAAATACCGCTACGATAGGAAACACAAAATACTATATTTTGAGAACAAAGAGCAGGTTTTGAGCCGTAGACATCTGCATATTATCGACCTTTTGGCCTCAAATACCAATTTTACTTTCGATTTTGACACTTTCCGTCAGAGAGTTTGGGAGCGTGATGACATTGATGACGCCACTATCCGTACGGAGATAAATAGACTTCGCAAGATACTAAACGAAGACCTAATCATAAACGCCAAAGGGCTCGGATACAAATTAGAAAAAAAGCAGTAGTTTCGCAATAGTGTTACAAAAATACACTCAAAAAAAATAATTTTGTTCCATTTTGTTACCCTTTTTACTCATTGCTACGTTCCTGCTATACAAAGTTTTTACAATCAACTCGTAAATCAAAACAGGAGTGTTGTGAAAATGAAAAAGATTGTGCTGAGCGTTGTGGCTGCTTCTACGGTAGCATCCATCGGCTCTTTTGCGGCTGATGATTTGGCTAGCGCCTTCAAAGAAGGTAAGGCTAGTGGACAAATTAGAGCTTTCTATATAAATAGAGACTACACATTTGCGGACTCTACCGGAGCCGTTACGTCAAATAAAGACCTTGACAGAGATGGTCTTGCGCTGGGTGGTAAGCTTGGATTTGAGACTGCGCCTGTGTATGGTGTATCTGCCGGAGCGGTGTTTTATACAACAAATGCGATGGACGCATCTAGCGGAACTGTTGCAAAAAACGATACTACGCTTTTTGACAGAGATACCGCAGGCAACAGAAAAAATGCTACTTATCTTGGTCAGGCATATGTGCAGGCTAAGCTTGGCAATACGCTTGTAAAAGTTGGTAGACAACAACTTGATACGCCTCTCGCTGGAAGCGACGATGCTAGAATGCTACCTACACTATTTGAAGCTGCCGTTGTTATCAATAGCGATATCAAAGACACCACGCTTATCGGTGCGCATGTTACAAGAATAGCTTACGGTACGTTTGCAAATGGATATGCTGGCTCTGGAACAACGGCTGCTGCACAGACGGCAACGGCAGAGCTTGCACTTGTTAGCGGTTATGGTAATAGAACTCAAACAACGACGGGAACAAATTTTGTTACCGATTATAAAGTTGGCGTTTTCCAAAGCATGGGGAAGGCTGCGCTGGGTGATGGTGCTAAAAACTCTGGCGTAACCGCCGCTGCCGCAATTTACAAGGGTATTCCTGGTCTGACGGTGCAAGTATGGGATTATTATGCGCATGAAATCCTAAACGCTATTTACGCTCAGGCAGATTACAGCTGGAAATGCCTACTAAACCCTGCCGCTACAATGACCGGTTCTGTGCAGTATATCAAAGAGAGCGATATGCACGATACGCTTAACCTATCTTCTGCGCCATACTATGCGGTACAGCTTGCTACTAAAGCGGGAAGCTTCAATGCTGCTGCGGCTTACTCTGCGACAGGAAAAAACAATAGCGCCTCTTTTGGTGGAAATGTAATATCTCCATGGGGCGGCATGCCGGCGTTTACGCAAGGTATGGTGACAAGACACCAGTTCTTTAAAGATACGACTGCATGGAAAGTATCTGCTGGGTACAACCTAAAAGATATACTCGGACAAGATATTACGGCTAGCGCATACTATGCATCTTTTAAAGTCAATTCTGCAAACGGATATACGGATAAAGTTACAACTACCGAGCCTGGTTTTGATATAACATACAACAATGCCGGAATTAAAAACCTTCAGCTTAGACTAAGAGGTAATTTCCCGAATGACTTTAGAAAAAATCTAACTACTGCTGAGACCACTAGCTGGAAAGAGTATAGAGTTATCGCCAACTACAACTTTTAATGAAAGAGAGAGGGTACACGCATGAAAAATAACCTTGTTGAAATAGTAAAAAATAGCTCTAGCTATCAAGAACTTGTCGCTAAAAGAACCTCTTTTAGCCTCAAGCTTGCGGCTATTATGCTTGTTATGTATTACGCATTCATTCTTGTTATCGCATTTGACAAAAAACTCCTTGGCATGTCGCTAAGCGGCGGCGTAACAACAGTCGGTATCCCCGTTGGTATCGGAATTATTATTATTTCGTTTGTTCTTACTGGTATTTATACAAAAAGAGCAAATACGGAATTCGACGAACTAAGCGAAAAAGTAAAAGAAGAAGTAAGAAAGGCGGGCGAATGAAAAGATTTCTGACGATACTAGCGGCTCTCTCTCTTGCTACCGCTGCTTTTGCGGCTGGCGGCGTTGACGGTCCTGTTGAAAAACAAGCGCTAAATATGAATGCCATCATAATGTTTCTTATATTTGTAGGCGCAACTCTTGGTATTACATACTGGGCGGCTAGCAAAACAAAAACCGCAAAAGACTTTTATGCAGCTGGCGGCGGCATCAGCGGTAGACAAAACGGTCTAGCTATTGCTGGAGACTTTATGTCGGCGGCTTCATTTCTCGGTATTTCCGGTCTTGTTTATACGAGCGGTTTTGACGGTCTTATCTATTCGATAGGCTTTCTAGTCGGCTGGCCGATAATCCTATTTTTGATTGCCGAGCCTCTCAGAAACCTAGGTAAATATACGTTTGCGGACGTTGCGTCTTTTAGACTTAGACAAAAAGATATCAGAACTATCGCTGCGGCGGGCACTATCGTAACAGTTATTTTGTATCTGATAGCGCAAATGGTCGGTGCAGGTAAGCTTATTCAGCTTCTATTCGGTCTTAGCTATTCGACTGCAGTTGTCCTTGTTGGCGTACTTATGATTCTTTACGTTGCATTTGGCGGTATGCTTGCGACAACTTGGATTCAGATAATAAAAGCTGTGCTTTTGCTTTCAGGCGCTACGTTTATAGCATTTATGGTTATGTCTTATTTTGGATTTAGCTTTGAAAATATGTTCCATAGTGCAACAGAGATACATAAATCTCATACAAAAATAATGGAGCCGGGCGGTTTGGTCGCAGACCCTTGGAATGCTATATCGCTGGGTCTAGCCTTGATGTTTGGTACGGCAGGTCTTCCACACATTCTTATGAGATTCTTTACGGTTGCGGATGCTAAAGAGGCTAGAAAATCAGTTTTCTATGCTACGGGCCTAATCGGATATTTCTATATCCTTACTTTTATCATCGGTTTTGGTGCTATCACGCTTCTGGCTCTTGACCCATCGTACTTCAAGCACGGTGTTACGAGCGTAATCAACGGCTTGCAAACAATAGTTAGCGATACAAACGCTACTCAAGTACTAGTAGGTGACAAAAAAGCTATCGTAGGCGGCGACAATATGGTTGCTATCCACCTATCAAAAGCTGTTGGCGGGGACTTGTTCCTAGGCTTTATATCAGCCGTTGCATTTGCGACTATCCTTGCGGTTGTGTCCGGTCTTACCCTTTCAGGCGCATCTGCGGTTAGCCACGACTTGTACGCTAGTGTTTTTGGAAAAGGCAAAGTCGATGAAGCTACGGAGATGAGAGCTTCCAAAATAGCTACGCTTGTCCTTGGTATCCTTGCGATTTTCCTTGGTATTGCGTTTGAAAAACAAAATGTTGCGTTCATGGTCGGTCTAGCGTTTGCTATTGCGGCATCGGTTAACTTCCCGATATTGCTTCTATCGATTTACTGGAGCAAGCTAACTACAAAAGGTGCATTCGTTGGCGGTTTTGTCGGTCTTGCGTCTGCAATCATCCTAGTAATCATGGGACCTGCGGTATGGAAAGACGTACTTGGTAACAAAGAGGCTCTAATCGGCCTTAAAAACCCAGCTATCATATCTATGACACTGACGTTTGTCGTGACTTGGCTTGTATCCAAAATGGATAATTCTGCTAGAGCGGCAGAAGATCAAGCTGGATTTGAAGCGCAGTACGTTAGAGCTCAGACCGGTATCGGCGCTGACGCTGCTAGCGAGCATTAAAGTTTAATATTTTTACTGCGGAGGGCTTCGGCTCCCCGCTTTTTGTATTTTTTTAAATTAGGGGTTATATGAGTAGTCTCGATATAAAAACATTTTTATCAAATATCCATCCATTTGATGAGCTTACATCGTACGCTTTGGGTGAGCTATGCTCGAAGGCCGATGTTTTGTACCTTAGACAAAATGAGCTCTTTTTCAAAAAAGGGGATGAGGCGACGTGTTTTTATATAGTGGCTAAGGGGATAATAAAAGAAGAAAACGACGATGAGTTTTATTACTCTTCCGGTGATTTTTTTGACTTTGAATCCTTGCTCGGTGGTTCATACGTGAGTACGTATTCTGTGACTCAAGAAGCGTTGCTTTATGTATTAAGCAAAGAAGATTTCCTAAAAGCCGTCCACTCAAACACAAAAATAGAAAACTACTTTTTCCTATCCGCCGCCAAAAAACTAGAAGCTAAACACAAAAACTCAGATAGTTATCTGGTAAAAAGAATTAGCGATATAGCTTATGAAAGTCCTTTGTTTGTTGACGAGAGCGGCTCGATATATGAAGCAGTCACAAAAATGACAGATGCTAAAAAGACTTTTATACTTGTTAGATTTGGCGATGAGATAGGGATAGTGACAGACTCCGACTTGCGCAAAAAAGTACTTCTAAATAGAATGAGTGTAGACGACAAGATAGGCCAAATAGCCACAAAAGGTATCAAAACGATAGAAAAAAGCGACTTTTTGTTTAACGCTTTGCTGCTCATGACAAAGCACAACATCAAAAGGCTTGTCGTAAAAGACGGAGCAGAAATATCAGGTGTACTTCAGGATATTGATATTTTGGGTGCTCTTTCGTCGCATACGCAGTTCGTCGCCCGCAAGATAGAGACATCGACTGGCATAGAAGAGCTCAAATCGGCGATAACCGACATAGACGCATCTATAAAAAACCTACTTGCGGAAGGGGTAAAAGTCAAGCACATAATAAAGCTAGTAAGCGAGCTAAACATAAAGGTATTCCAAAAAGTATTTGAATGGTCGTTTGAGCCTAGTTTGCGAGATGACGTGGCTTTGGTGATATTTGGTAGCGAGGGCAGGGGCGAGCAAATACTTAGAACAGATCAAGACAACGGCATCATCCGCTCTGAAGCGGTGGACAAAGAGCTTGTAAAAAATGCGTCAGAGAAGTTTAACGCCACGCTAATAGAGCTAGGCTACCCAGAGTGCAGCGGCGGTGTGATGGCAAATAACGCTTATTATCGCAAAAGCGTGGAAGAGTACAAAAAAGATATATATGACATGGTGATGTCGCCGACGCAAAATAGTTTTTTAAATCTCCCAATCCTTATGGATATGTGCTTTGTCGCAGGCAACAAGGCGCTTGAAGCGGAAATATCGGCTTATATTGGCAAAAAACTAGGCTCAAATCAGCAGATAATAGCCAGAATGGCCGGCGGTTCTCTTTCGTTTGAGACCCCTTTGTCTATGCTTGGTGGATTTGTCCTTGACAAAAAAGAGCACAGTGGCGAGCTTGACATCAAAAAAGGGGCGATTTTTCCAATAGTAAACGGCATTAGATGTTTGGCGGTGGAGAAAAACATATCTGCCGTAAATACGTTTGAGCGGATAAAGGAGTTAAACAATATAGGGCTAATAGACAGAGCCTTTGCCGAAGAGCTTATCGAGGCGTACAACTTCCTTTTGGAAACGAGGCTAAAAGAGAGACTCTACAAGGTGCAAACCGGGCAAAAGCCTGACAATTATATCAATCCTTCGAGGCTTTCAAAGCTTGAGAGGGACCTCTTAAAAGACGTATTCAAGATAGCGGATAAGCTAAAAAAGTTTTTGTTTGCCCATTTCAAGCTAGGGTATATTTCGTAAATGTTTGCGGCTCTAAAAAGAAAATATTTAGCAAAAAAACTAAAAGACAGAAGATTCGAATTTGTATTTGAAGAGCCAAGCTTTGATGAATATGTGGTATATGACTGTGAGACTACGGGGCTAAACCCAAAAAAGGACGAAATAATATCGATAGGGGCCGTAAAGGTAAAAGGCAACAAGATACTTACGAGCGAAAAATTTGAAGTAATAGTAAGACCGAAAAATCAGATAAACAAGGAGAGTATCAAGGTACATCACATCAGAAATTGCGACGTAGAAAACGGTATCTCAGCGAAGGAGGCTCTGGAGGGTTTTTTGGAGTTTATAGGCAATCGTCCGCTTGTCGGCTACTATCTTGAGTTTGACGTGGCGATGATTAACAAATATATGCAGGAATTTTTGGGGACAAAGCTCCCAAATCCTCAGATAGAGGTGTCGGCCCTCTATTTTGACAAAAAAAACGATGTTTTTGGCAGTAAAAATGTGGATTTACGTTTTGAAGCAATAATGAAAGATTTGAAACTGCCACTTTTTGGACAACATAGCGCATATTATGACGCTTTAATGACGGCGTTAATATTTGTCAAATTGAAAAATAGTTAAACTTTTAATCTTAGATGTAAAGGAGAGGTTACATAAAAATGGAAGAACTACACGGAATGGTTTTTAAACCAAAAAAAGAGCTTTTTAAGACTCCAAACATAAAAAATATGTGTGAGTATGAAGAGCTTGTAGAGTGGGCTGAGAAAGACTATGAGGGGTTTTGGGCTCATCACGCAAGAGAGTTTATCGACTGGCAAAAGCCTTTTGACGTAACACTCGACGAATCTAGCGCACCAAACTACAAATGGTTTAGCGGCGGCAAGCTAAATGTTAGCGAGCAATGCCTTGATAGACACCTAGAAACTAGAAAAAATAAAGCTGCAATAATATTTGAAGGCGAACCCGGCGATAAGAGAGTTATAACTTATAGAGAACTTTATTATGAGGTATGCAAAACTGCAAACCTGCTAAAAAATAAATTCCACGTCAAAAAAGGCGATAGAGTAGTTATCTATATGCCGATGATTCCTGAGGCCGTATTTTTTATGCTTGCATGTGCGAGAATAGGTGCTATCCACTCCGTAGTATTCGGCGGTTTCTCTGCTGAGGCTCTTAGAGATAGAATCGAAGACGCTCAAGCAAAAATAGTCGTAACATCTGATGGCGGCTACAGAAGAGGCAAACCATATCTTCTAAAACCAGTTGTTGACGACGCTCTTTCAAAAGGTTGCAAAAGCATTGAAGCTTGCATCATAGTTCAAAGAAATAATGAAGAAATACCATACGTTGCTGGTAGAGACTATATCTACAACGAACTTGTAAACCTTGAAAACGCACATTGCCCTGCTGAGGCTATGGACAGCGAAGACCCACTTTTCCTTCTTTACACATCAGGCTCAACAGGCAAACCAAAAGGTGTTCAGCATTCATCTGCCGGCTATATACTATGGGCTCAGATGACTATGAAATGGGTATTTGACATCAACGAAAACGACACTTATTGGTGTACTGCCGACGTTGGTTGGATTACCGGACATACATATATCACTTATGGGCCTCTAGCTATCGGTGCAACGTCAGTTATCTATGAAGGCGTGCCAATCTATCCAGATGCGGGTAGATGGTGGAGAATGATAGAAGAGTATAAAGTAAATCAATTCTACACGGCTCCAACGGCTATTAGACTACTTCACAAAGTAGGTGCGGACGAGCCTGCGAAATATGACCTAAGCAGCCTTAGAATACTGGGTACGGTTGGCGAGCCTATCAACCCTGATGCGTGGCTATGGTATTACAATGAAATCGGCGGCGGTAAATGCTCGATAGTCGATACATGGTGGCAAACAGAGACAGGTGGGCATATGATAGCGCCACTTCCTGCGGCTACACCTGCAAAGCCTGGTTCTGCTACATTCCCGCTCCCTGGTATTATGGCAAAGGTCGTAAATCCTGACGGTACGCCTGTAGAGAGAGGAAATGACGGTCTACTATGCGTTATGAAGCCGTGGCCTTCTATGATTAGAACTATCTGGGGCGACAACGAGAGATTTGTTAGCGGATATTTCGAAACTGTTAAAGGCATTTATTTCTCAGGTGATGGCGCTAGACTTGACGAAGACGGCTATATCTGGATTACCGGTCGTGTGGATGACGTTATCAACGTATCGGGCCATAGACTGGGTACTGCCGAGATAGAAGCTGCAGTAGCCAAGTGTGACAAAGTAGCGGAAGTAGCAGTAGTAGGCAAGCCTGACGACCTTAAGGGTGAGGGTATATTTGCCTTTGTCGTGCCGAAATCTATCCCTGAAAATGCAGGTCAAGAGGCCGAGCTATTCAAAGAAATCAACGACACGATAGTAAGAGAGATAGGACCGATAGCAAAATGCGACGAAATCAAAATCGCTCCGGGACTACCAAAAACTAGAAGCGGTAAGATAATGAGAAGAATCCTTAGAGCTATCGCCGCAGGTCAAGAGGTAACGCAAGATACTTCAACACTCGAAGACCCAAGCATCGTAGAAAAACTCCAATCTTGCAGCGTTTGATAAGACGTTGCTCCACCCGCCTATTATTGGCGGGTTTTGCTATGTAGCCGCTCCCAAAAAACCTTCAAGTAATTTTTCATACGGTAAATTCCTGCCAATTACCACAAGTAGCGATTTTCTTTCATCCTGTGGTTTGTCGCTATAATCAAACCCGACTATCTTGTGCACGCCCTGCACAATAATAGGATTTGGCTCATCATAAATAGCAAAAACACCTTTGTATCTAAGCATATCGTTGCCATACTCTTCCACTAGCTCTTCCATGAATGAGCCGATTTTTTTGATGTCAAGCTCTGCCGCCTCAAACACGTACGATTTTATGCTGTCATTCCAAGATTTTGTAGGATTTTGCGTTGAAAAACTCGTAAACGACACATTGCTAGCCGTGCTTTTGTAACTTCCGCCATTTATCTGTATCGTATCGTCAAGCTCAAAAGCTTTTATGCCTATCCATTGCTCTTTTGGGAGTTTGCCATTTAGCACTTCCAAAATATCGGCTTTTGAGTTGATAGCGTGGATGCGTAGTAGGACTGCCGATTTTTGCTCATCCGTTACGGTGTCGCTTTTTGTTAGGATTATTTTGTCGGCAAAGCCTATTTGGGAGGCCGCCACGGCATGCTCGTTTAGCTGTTTTAAGATGTGATGCGCATCCACTAGCGTTATTACTGCGTCAAGCGCAACTCTCTCTTTTATTTCATCATCCAAAAAAAATGTCTGGATGATGGGCGCAGGGTCGGCTAGTCCGGTGGTCTCTATGATTAATCTATCGATTTGAAGCTTGTTTGCATCTATTTTTGCGAGCAAATTTTTGATTGATTCCGTCAATTCACCTCTGATACTACAGCAGATACAGCCGTTGCTTAGCTCTATGATTTGTATATCTTCGCTTTTGTTTAGTAGTTTTGTATCTACGCCGACAGAGCCAAATTCATTTTCGATTATGGCTATTTTTTCTCGGCCTGAGGTTGATAAGAGATTGTTTAGTAGCGTTGTTTTGCCAGAGCCAAGAAAGCCCGTCAGTATCGTGGCGGGTAGCATACTAGGCTCTGTTTCTAACAACAACGTGGCGCACCGTTCCCACCATATCTGGCGTCAACTCTATTTTTATAAAACTCTTCATAGCTCATCGGCTTTTCGTCCGGATGGGTAAGCTTCATATGCTGTACGTATAGGTCATAGTCGGGGACACCCACCATTTGGCGGGCGGCTTTGCCTAGATACTTTCCGGCTTTGGCAATTTTGTCGAACATTAATGCTCCACGCAGCTTACTATCTGTTCGGCATTTGCAGGTAGCGGCTCATACGGGACTTCGTTCGATGTGATTTCGTTTGATTTTAGAGCTTTCATGCACGATTTGACAGTAAAGTAAGCCATTGAGGCCACTATAAACATAAAAAACACAATCAAAACGCCGTCAACTTGATTGTTAAATATTACTCTCTCAACCGCTTCTCTTGTTTTAAACACCGCTGTCGGTTTGAATTCACCGCTAGCCAGTAGATTTGTTAGCTGTGTTGCTTTTGCGAAAAAGCCTATTGCTGGATCTGGGCTAAATGCCTTGAGCCAAGCGGCGCTCATCGTGCAGATGATGAGCCAGACGGCAGGAAGTGCGCTAACCCAAGCGTATGCCTGTCTTTTCATTTTGAATAGCACAACCGTACAAAGCATCAAAGCCAATGCGGCTAGCATTTGGTTTGTTATACCAAAGAGCGGCCAAAGCGTGTTGATACCGCCAAGAGGGTCTACAACGCCGACATACAGGAAGTATCCCCAGCAAACAACAACAAGAGCCGTAGCTAACATATTTGCAAAAAGTGAGTCTGTTTTTTTGAGGTGTGGGTTGATAAGACCTAGTAAATCCTGAAGCATAAATCTAGCCGCACGAGTACCGGCGTCGACCGCCGTCAAGATAAATAGCGCCTCAAACAAAATAGCGAAGTGATACCAAAAAGACATAGAGCCTAGCTGGCTTAGCGCATTGTGTATGATATACGCCATACCAACCGCAAGCGTAGGCGCACCACCGGCACGAGATACGATGCTTTTTTCGCCGACATCTGCGGCTAGTTTTGTAAGGACATCGGGAGTAACGGCAAAACCCCAGTGACTAACCGTGGCGGAAGCGGCCGCTACAACATCCGGAAGTCCTGTTGGATTTAGGGCTGCAAGAGGTGCATTCATGGCAAAATAGACGCCAGGGTCTATGATAGAAGCGGATATAAGGGCCATCATACCTACAAACGATTCTGCTAGCATCGCCCCATAACCTATCATTCTGGCTTGATTTTCGTTTGCAAGCATTTTTGGAGTTGTTCCAGATGCTATAAGTGCGTGAAAGCCTGATACGGCACCGCAAGCTATCGTGATGAACAAAAACGGAAATAAGCTTCCAGACCATACTGGCCCATGACTGTCAAATGCGTATTTTGTTATCGCCGGCATCTGCATTACAGGCATCAAGACCACTATACCTATTGCTAGGGCTATTATTGCTCCAAGCTTCAAAAACGTAGATAGATAATCTCTAGGCGCAAGCAGTAGCCACACAGGCAAAACAGCGGCAATAAACCCGTAAACAACAAGCGCAATGGTCAGTTGTACGCCGCTAAGGTCAAAATAAGAGGCTATGGCAGGGCTTGCGGCTACATTTCCACCAAGCAAAATACCTGCGGCTAGACCTACCATCCCTATGAGAGATATTTCGAGAATCCTCCCCGGTCTAATAAATCTGAGATAAACACCCATAAACACTGCAAGCGGTATAGTAAACGCAACCGTAAACGTACCCCAAGGGCTATGCGTCAAAGCTTTTACGACAATCATTGCGAGAACAGCAAGGATAATGATCATAATCATAAAAGTAGCAACAAGCATTATGACACCAGCTACACTGCCCATTTCCGACTTGATAAGCTCTCCAAGCGAGCGAGCATCACGACGGGTTGAGACAAACAACACCATAAAATCTTGTACGGCACCAGCTAGTACGACGCCAACGAGTAGCCATAACATCCCAGGTAAATACCCAAGCTGCGCCGCCAAAACAGGACCTACAAGTGGGCCTGCTCCTGCGATAGCTGCAAAATGATGTCCAAAAAGTATTGCTTTGTTTGTCGGGATATAATCCAACCCGTCGTTATGACGAAAAGCGGGGGTCATTCTCGTAGAATCAACTCCTAAAACTTTATTGGCGATGTAGAGGCTATAAAAGCGGTAGCCTATCGCATACACACAAGTAGCCGCCGTTAGTATCCACATTGCATTGATTGTTTCGCCTCTGTTGAGGGCTATGTAGCCTATCGCAAAAGCGCCCAGCATGGATATAAAAATCCACACGGACTTGGAGTAGATGCCGTTATTTGACATATTTAACCTTTTTATACAAGTTTAAACTTATGGAATTAAAACTACTTATATGAAGAGTAGTAATGACAACGGCAAGCATACTCCGTAATTATTTAATCAAACCTTTAAAATTTTCACGAAATTTAACAACTTTTGGAGCTACTACCGCCATACAGTATCCTTGATATGGGTTGTTCTCAAAATAGTTTTGGTGGTAGTCTTCAGCCTCAAACCAGTTTTTTAACGGGCAAATCTCCGTGACTATCTTTGTAGATAAGCCATCTTGCACCTTTGCTTTGCTAGCCTCGATGAGTGCTTTTTGGGCTTCATCTTCATAGTATATTCCACTTCGATACTGCGTGCCCACGTCTGCACCTTGACGATTTAGCGAGGTTGGGTCATGGATATGCCAAAACACCTCAAGTATTTGCTCCAAGCTAATAATATCGGCATCAAACTCTACTTTGACGGCTTCGGCATATCCCGTATCGCCTCCACATACTGCTTTGTATGTCGGATTTGGCGTATTACCGTTGGCGTATCCGCTTATTGCGCTTGCCACCCCTCTCGTACCGCTATACACTGCCTCGATACACCAGAAGCAGCCACCCGCCAATATAATATTTTCTAGCTTCATTTTGACAACCTTTTTTTATCTTTTTGCGCTATTGTGCCCCGTTTGAGGTAAATATCAAAATAAAAGTAGGCTGTCTTTTTTATTTTCATTTTGCACTTGTGCTATAATCCACCAACAAACAACAAGGGGACGATAAGATGAGAGCAGTTGAGTTCACTACTACCATTGCGGATAGTTTTATCCCTATTCCAAAGTCCATATCTGAGCTAAAAAACGGTCAAAGCGTCAAAATAATAGCAATGATACAAACACCTGCCGAAGATGAGGCAAAATACCATATCGACAGTATTTTAGCGGGTATTGAAGATGCAAAAAACAAAAAAGGTAAAAAGCTGAGGTCTATCGCTTGAACTTCAGTGGCTTCGATGTTTACGAAGGTGAGCATTTTGCCAGGGAGCTAAAAAAACTATCCAAAAAGTACAAAAATATCAAAAAAGATTGTAAAGCATTCGTAGATTCGATAGAAGACGCAAGCAGTCTGGGCGTAGACATGGGTGGCGGCTTATACAAAGCTAGAATTGCCAACTCCGACAAAAACAAAGGCAAAAGTGCAGGCTACAGACTAATAAGCTACATAAAAGTCATGGAATCGGAAATATGGCTCGTGCACATATATGACAAAAGCGAACTTGAAAACATAACAGAAAATAAACTCGATGAGATTGTTAAAAAGCTATTTTTATAAAACCAGCTTGTCCCCTTTTTACTTTTTCTTGTCCCTTTTTTTTGGCTTATCAACAACAAGGCTCGTCAATTTTTGATTTAGCTCGAAGAGGTGAGCGACACGTTCGGCATCGGATTTGAAGCCCTCTTTGCGGTAGAGTTTGTCTACGGCTTTGTCTATCGTTTCGTGGGCTTTTAGCAGACGGGGCGGCATAGTGAGAGGATTGTATAAGTCGACTAGGCTGGAGTCTGGGAATTCGGCTCTTGCGTCTAGTATTTTTTGTGCTAATGCTTCGATGTCGGCTTTTTGTTTTTCGCTCACCTCTAGCGGAAATGGGAAGTTGTTGTAAACGATTTCGTTTGAGTAGCGATAATCGCTTTTTAGTCGTCCGCAAACATATCTCATCCAATCCATGTGTATTTTTGAAGTCAAAATACCAAAATGATAAAGCGTAGCATTTGGAATTATTGAAGCTGTATTATTAGAAATACTATCTTTTGTAAAAAATCCCATCGGAATATAGTCTCGATTTTCAGATGATGTAAGTGGAATGAACACATAATCGCTGTCTGGCTGCCTATCTTCGCCAAACAACATTGGAGTTTTGGCTAGTTTTTTCGTAGCCTCACGATTGCTTTCGCTTCTTAACTTTTTGACATTTTCCACTCTCTCCAAAACTTTCGGCATCGCTTTTAGTTCATTTGGTGGACAATCTTTGAGCCAAATGCAATATCTATTTTTGCCGTTTAGATATTCTTTTGCGGAAATAAGCGGTTTGATGCATTTGTCGGCTTTTGGCTCCAGCTTCAAAAACTCATTTTTTTCATCTTCAGTAAAAAGTAGATTGCCACCATCGTTTGGCATACTGCCGAATACTATTTGAGGTACAAAGTTTTGGATATGAGTTCTCTTTGAGGAGACAAAAAAGTCACTTCCTGCTACCAAGTAAGGATTGATATTATTTACTATTATTTCATGTGGCTCGGATTTGACTGTTTCGTATTCAAATAGCTTTTTGTTGGTCGTATCATACGCCGCAAAGCCTATGATGACGCAAAATACGGCGGCATTTCGTTTGGCCTCGTTGCTCCATTTGAAAGTCTTGTGGGCGAAGTGGATTTTGATATGGTAGCGATTAAATAGCACTTGCCATAGTACACCTACCTGTTCGCCTTGCGTGATGGAGTTTGTCGATACTAGTGCGGCTTTGGTCGCTCGTCCTTGCATATACTGAGCTGATTTGATATACCAAGCAGAGACAAAGTCAAGCTCTTTTGCGTTTTTTACACCCGCAAAGACGCTCTCCATATCGTCTTTTTGCTCTTTTGCCATTTCACTTTTGCCAAGAAACGGTGGATTACCGATAATATAGCTTATCTCTACACCCTCAAGCACTTTTTCCCAATTCTCTCTAAGTGCATTGATATTGAAGATATTGGCGCTGTCTCGTATCGGGATATTAAACTGCGGTTCACCGAAAATCTGCGCAAATACGAGGCTCATCTGATGTTCGATGAGCAGCATAGCCGTCGCCGTGATACGGGAGGGTAGCTCCTCTATCTCAAAGCCGTAGAACTGCTCTATGTGTACGAGTTGGAGTAACGAGCCTAGCTCTTTTAGCACTTCAAATTCTAGTAGTTTTAGCTCACGGTATGAGATGACTAGGAAGTTGCCGCTACCGCATGCAGGGTCTAGAAATCGTAAGTTGGCTATACGGTTGTGAAATTTTTGGAGTTGGATTTTGTTCTTTTTGATTTTGTGGAACTCTTCCCAAAGCTCATCGAGAAATAGCGGTTTTATCGCTTTGAGGATATTTCGCTCACTTGTGAAGTGCGCTCCTAGCTCACCTCTCTTGCCCACATCCATAGAGGCTTGAAACATAGAGCCAAATATCGCCGGAGATATGACGCTCCAGTCGAAGTCGCAAGCGTCTAGCATCATCTCACGCATTGAGCGGTCGAAGCTCGCTATCTTGATTTGTTCGCTAAAAATTGAGCCATTGACATACGGGAATTGCGCTAGGCTCTCGTCTATATTTTTGGCTCTTTTGCTCTCTGGCGTATCTAGGAGCTGAAAGAGGTAGGCTATTTGTGAGCCTAGATTTCGCCCCTCTTCGTCGGTCTGTGTCTCGATAAACTCACGAAAAATATTTTTGGCAAATATCCCCGTATCCTCTGCAAACATCAAAAACAAAAGGCGTGTCAAATACAGCTCTAGGTCGTGCCCCTCGTAGCCGTTTTGCAGTAGTTTGTCGTGGAGCTTGCCCATTAGCTCTGCGGCCTCTCTATTGGTCGGCTCTTCTGCTTTGTAGGTTTTTTTCTTGTAGCCTGCGATAAATCCGAAAAGCTCTATATTGTTGGAAAGCTCGGAGAGCGTGAAGTGATACTCTTTGCCCTCGTCAAGGTCGTAAAGCTCGAAGTTTGCAAAGTCGCACACGAGGACGTATTTTGGCAGGTCTCGCTCTAACATATTTGGGAAATACTCGTAAGCTTGCGTTTTGGCTTTTCGTAGGTCTTTGCCAAAGCTCTTGTGTTCGATGAGCAGCTGACCTTTCCAAAAGAGGTCAATAAAGCCCTGAGAGCCGCCTAGTTTTTTGATAGGCTCTTCAAAAGTCGCCACACGGCGGCGGGATATATCAAATATCTGGAAAAACTCATTCCAAAAAGTATGCGCTTCACCTCGTTCGTGCGTTGCACCACTCCACTCTTTTTGGAATTTTATAGCTCTGTTTCGTATCTCGCCTAGACTTATCATCGTTATTTCGCTCTAAAAGCCTCATCCCCAAATCTTATTTTTTGCCCCTCTGTAAGCGCAAAGTCCACTTCTCCTTTGCCAAAGAGCATTGCGATAGAAGAGCCCATTTCAAATCTCCCTATCTCGTCACCTTTTTTGAGTGTTATATTCTCATAGTGATACAACGAGTATACGTCTTTGTCAGCATTTGTTTGTATACGCTCATCCCAGTTTATTACTATTCTGCCGACATTGAGAGCGCCGACAAATACCATATAAAATACCCCAAAAGATGCTTCAAGAGCTACAACTACACGCTCATTTTTTGCAAAAAGCCCATCTATGGAGTTTAGTGCCGGGTCGTTGACGGGATACAAAGCCCCCGGAATATGCAAAGCGTATAGCACTTTTGCGTCGCATGGAGCATGAAATCTGTGGTAGTCTTTTGGCGATAAGTATAGATTTGCGAAGCCGCCACCCTCTAGTGCTTCCGCTTTTTCGTCGGAGTTTAGCAACTCGGCTAGGCTGTAAGTTTTGCCTTTTATCTGCAGTATTTGCCCGTTTTCTATGGTTCCAAAGTTTGTCACCCTGCAATCTGCCGGGGCTACTAGCGAGTTTTCGCCACCCTTTAGCTCTCTTGGCTTTACGAGTTTTCTGGTAAACAGCGCATTGAGGCTTTTGTAGCTCTCTATAGGCTCGTGTTCATCTAGCGAGATGTCAAAGATGCGAATATATGTTTTGTTGATTAGGTTTTGTATTGAAGGTGAAAATTCGGTATCTGCGAAGCGTCCGAACTGTTTTGAGATAAAATGCGAAAACATAAGGTAACCTTTTTTAAAATTAATACAATTATAATCTATGAAAGCGGAAAGTAAAGGAGCGCAGTGAAAGATACTGTTTTTGTCGCTAGATTGAACGATGATGCGCTCGATATTACCCTCTTGGGAGAATGGAGTACGCCTACGCTCAAGAGCAAAATGGATGCCCTGAACTCTACGGTAAACTCCGCATCGGTTTGTCGTGTGCGGATTGATTTTTCAAATCTCACTTCTTTGGACAGCGCTTCAGCCTTGTTTTTCAAAGGGCTAAAACAGAACAATGCAAAAGTAAGACTTTTGGGATTCTCGCCCAAAGCAAGGTCGCTTTTTAGGCTTATAGTCAGGCATACAAGGGCAAAATCAGAATATAACGACACCATAAAGAGAACGGTTTTGGACAGTCTTGGCTATAGGGTTCATTCAAAGATTTCCGATTTCCTATCTTACGCCGAGTTTTTCGGAAGGCTTATCATTTACTCCAAGGGTTTATTCAAAGGGCGCAACTTTCGACTGCGCTCGGTGGTAAAACATATCGAAACATCATCCATTACGGCGCTTCCCATAGTGGCTCTTAGCGCTTTTCTTATAGGTGTCGTCGTTACATATCAAGGGGCATTGCAACTCGAGAGATTTGGCGCAGCGATATTTACGGTTGATTTGGCGGGCATATCTATCACTAGAGAGCTGGCTCCGCTGCTTACCGCCGTTGTTATAGCTGGCCGTAGCGGGGCTAGCTATACCTCCGAGATAGGGGTCATGAAAATCACCGAAGAGATAGATGCGATGAGGGCGATGGGGCTTAGTCCATATTATTTTCTTGCTTTCCCTCGTATTTTGGCGCTTACTTTTACTCTTTGGCTTGTGATATTTTTTGCGGATGCGGTCGCAATCATGGGGGCTATGGTTGTGGCAAAACTACAACTTGAAATCAGTTATAGCGAGTTTTTGGATAGATTGCATACTACACTGGCTTTGAAGCATATTTTGGTCGGTGTTTTGAAAGCCCCGTTTTTTGCCTTCTTGATTGCATCTATAGGGATTTTTAGGGGGCTACAGGTTCAAAAAAATAGCGAAAGTATAGGGATAATGACTACACACAGCGTCGTTAACTCCATCTTTGCGGTCATAGCTTGCGATGCTCTTTTTGCCGTTATGTTTACAAGGCTTGGGATATGAGTATAGTCAGAGCCGTCGATATTACAACCCGCTTTGGAGACAGGGTTGTTCATGACTCCATATCGTTTGAGGTGGAAGAGGGTGAGATATTTACCGTCATAGGGTCGTCAGGGGCAGGGAAGTCCACCCTTTTGAGGGAGCTTATTATGCTTGAGCGCCCTTATTCTGGGAATATTGAGGTACTTGGACGAGATATTTTGAGCATGGATGAACCGCAAGCAAAAGATTTTTCAAAAAACTGGGGGGTATTGTTTCAATCATCGGCTCTATTTTCCTCCCTAACGGTGGAAGAGAATATTACCCTTGTGCTAAAAGAGCATGCCGGACTTGACGGTGTATTTGCCAAAGAGCTTGCCGGATACAAAATTTCCCTTGTCGGACTCCCATCTTTTGCGGCAAGTCTATATCCGGGGCAGCTATCCGGCGGTATGAAAAAAAGAGCCGCTCTCGCTAGGGCGCTTGCCCTTGAGCCGTCACTCCTCTTTTTGGATGAGCCCACAAGCGGCCTAGATCCTATATCTTCAAGGGGTTTTGACGAGCTGATACTCTCCCTCAAGGGTGCTTTGGGGCTCACTTTTGTTATAGTTAGTCATGATGTGCATACGGTTACGGATATTTCCGATAAAATAATGGCTTTACACGGCGGCAAAATAGTGTTTTTAGGACAGCCGCAGGATGCTATGAATAGCAAGCATCCGTTTTTGAAAAGCTTTTTTGATACAAAATAGGGGCAGATGGTGGAGAGTAAGGCAAATTATACGCTTGTCGGTATTTTTGCGGTTGTGTTTTTGTCGGCTTTTGCCGTCGCCGTTTTGTGGTTTGGAAAGTTCGGCGTCAAAGATGATTATGAGCTTTACCGTGTGTTTGCGACAGAATCGGTCTCGGGGCTCAACGTAGAAGCACAGGTAAAATATCGCGGTGTCGTCGTAGGCAAGGTGTATGAGATAAAAATCAACGAAGAAAATAGCGAACTAATCGAGCTAATCCTAAAAATCAAAAAAGGGACGCCGATAAGGACAAGTTCGGTAGCGGCGCTCAAACCGCAAGGGGTTACTGGGCTTAGCTTCGTCGATATAAAACCAGGTGACGCAAAGTCTGCCTTGCTAGTCACGGATGGACAAAAGATACCGACCATTAAGTATAGTGAATCTATTTTTAGCAAGCTTGACTCCTCTTTTTCTAGTATGAGCGATAGGGTTGCTAGTATTTTGTTTAAGATGGATTCTCTTTTGAACGACAAAAATATGGAAGAGCTGACAAAAACCATACAAAACCTTCAGATGGCGACAGCGCAAATAGCTGCACTCACGGAGGAGTCAAGCGGCTTGCCGACACAGACCAAGGAGCTATTAAAAAAACTCTCAGCCACCGTAGACTCTGCAAATGGAACTATCTCAAAGGTCGATACGGCCATCAAGCGTGGTGATTTTGACTACAAAAAAGATATTACAAAAGTCAGTACGGATACGCAAAAACTAATATCGGATATGAGGGAGCTTGTGAGCGAGTCAAACTCGCTCGTAAAAGAGTTGCAAAAAAATCCGAGTTCAATAATTTTTAATAACAAAGAGATGCGAGAGGGGCCAGGAGAGTGAAAAAAACATATTTTTTAGTTGCTTTGTCTTTGCTACTTGGCGGATGTATGCAAAAGGGCGAGACCGTATTTTATATGCCGACTTTGAAAATCGACGCAAACAGCTCAAAAAATACGCAATCCATCCAGCTTTCTAGCGTTTCGTATCTAGCGTCCGACAAAATTTGGTACAAAAAAGATGGGTTATTTTTGCATTACAGCCGTTCCTTTTTGGCAAAAAACTACAAAGAGTATCTGGCTGACGTGCTTGAGGGATGCTGTGCGGATGGCAAACTCTCTGTTAGAATTATCGATGCTTATCAGTTGTATGAAAACGACAAGAGCTCATATATGCTAATCGCAAAAGTAGAATACGAAACAAATAGTGGCAAAAAAACATATAAAGTTTTTGAGATAAAAAAAGACGGTTTCGGTGTTGGGCCATCACAGGCGGTAAAAGGGCTGGAAGCGGCTTCGTATGGGCTTAGAGAGAAAATAATTACTGAATTTGGCGGTAAAAAGTAAATGAAAAAAATATTGTTGATTTTGTCGCTTTGTGCTTCGCTTTTTTCGCAGATAATCGGTTCCGACTTTTTGAAACTAGAAAAAGACGGCCTCACTATCACTGATGAAGCTAAATTTTTGGCTTATATCAAGGGGATGGATGACCCTCAGTTGGTTGCTCAGTATAGAGATATTTTGCACCCGATAGACCTCTTCGGTAATGCTCAAAGCGCTCTTGTAAACGTGGATAGCTATGAGCAGGCTTTTAAAAATCTAAGATTGATATATTCCAAGCTGTATCTAAAAGACAAGCCGCAAAACATCGATAGACAAGTATCGGAGCTAAAAGACAAACAAGCCGGGATAGTCTCTTTGCTACTCTCAATTCAGAGTAAAAATCCGTATGATGCCGACATAGTTCCTATAATTTTGGAATACAGAAAAATAGACAGAAAGCTGTTGGAGCTTGACGTAGAAAAAGAGTCGCTTGCGAATAGCAGAAACGAACTCATCGATGCGATAGTCAAAAAAAAGCTTATTTTTGAGAGCGATGACGTAGACTTAAAATCCAAAATAACATCTCTTAGCCAAAAGATGAATGAGCTAAAAAAAGAGTCTGAAGCCGCAAAAACCGACGCCAAAAAAGAAAAGATAGCGATACAAAGCTCCATAACTTCGTTTAGACTCAAAACTTACGAGATGAAATCAGACTTCCTAGAAAAAATAAGGCTTCTCAAAAAAATAAAATCATCAAAAACAGCTTCAAAAGAGAAAGATGCGCTTGATGGCTTGCTCTCAAAAACATACGAGCCGATATATCTTGCCAATGCCGACAAGATAAGCGCAGATAAGCTTGTAGAATATGACAAAGAGAGGGTTGCTTTTGAGGGCAATAAGAGTGAGACGGAGCTTGATACTCAGGTGCTAGAGCGTGTTTTCAAATCTTTTGACGATTCGCTTCCTGCAAAAACAAGCGGATATTTCGAAGGGGCCTATGCTACTTTTGTGAAAATATTGGACACTACGCTATTTATCTCAAACAACGTGGACATAAAAGTCAAAACCGTAATAGGTGTTTTATTTTTGCTAGTCATTATCTATCTAGTAAAAGTCTGGCTTTCGCTAAAGGCTGTCCCGACCTATTTTAAGAGGGCGTACAAAGAGGGTGGACACTCCGAACACATAAAGTTTATAGTCTCAAAAATAATTAACATCTCGGCATACATCGTAATGTTTTTTGTTTTGCTAGGTGGGTTTGGGCTCTCTTTGACAAACTTTGCGATTATCGTCTCGGCTCTCTCTGTGGGTATCGGTTTTGGTTTGCAGGGGGTGGTGTCAAACTTTATTTCGGGAATCATTCTCCTCTTTGAAAACTCCATCAAAATAGGTGACGTGCTTAGCTTGCCGGATGGCAGAACCGGAGTTGTGACATCTGTGAATCTGAGAACGACAAACATTCGTACACCAGATGATGTGGATATACTTATCCCAAATTCGAGCGTATTTTCAGGGCAAATAGAGAACCTAACAAAAGATAGCAGTCTAGTCAGACGAAGGGTAAAGTTTACCGTCGGATACGGCACGGATACCGATAAGCTTCAAGAGGTGCTGGATGCAAAAACAAAAGAGCTTATGGGTGAAAACTTCATAGAGGGGACGAAGCTTTTGGTCGTAGGCTACGGTAATTACGGCATAGACATAGAATATAGGGTGCTTGTAGACATCAAAAAGCAAGCGGTTGAGATAGGCGACTTTTTGAAAGAATTTCTGGAGGAGATTGTCGCCGCAGGTATTGAGTTGCCGTATCCGAAGCTGGAAATTATAAAATTTGAAGGGAATTTAAAATGATAAGACACATAGTATTTTTTAAACACGAAGATGCGCAAAAAGTCGATAAACTTTCACAGATGTTGACGGCTCTTGAGGAGAAAATAGATTTTATTATCGACCTTGAAGTAGGCGTGGATTTTTTACACTCTGCTCGCTCTTTTGATTTGGCTTTGACAGTCACATTAGCGTCACGTGAGCACCTACCTTTGTATGCCGAGCACCCTGAACATTTACAGGTGGTGGAGTGGGTAAAAGCAAACGGTTTTGAGAGTAAAGTCGTAGATTATGATATGTGACGCTATTGTTATTTATTAGACATTTTTTTAACACTTCATTTTGATACAATCGCACCAAAAAATATAATTTAGGGATTTTTATGTCAAGCGCACTAATAGGCAGGCAACCGATACTTAACAAAAAAGGTGACATTGTCGCTTATGAGCTTTTGTTCCGCTCCGGTTCTACCAATTATGCAACTGTGACAGACAATACGGTAGCCACGGCAAGCGTATTGCTAAATGCCCTAAACTCAATAGGGCTCGATAGGCTAATAGGCTCAAAAAGAGCATTTATCAACGTGGACAAAGAGTTTTTGATGTCGAGCGCTCTTGAAGGGTTGCCAAAAGAGAAATTTGTGGTTGAAATACTAGAGACCGTTGTCGTCGATGACGAGATAGTAGCCAGAATGGACGCTCTTAGCAAAGCTGGATTTACTTTTGCGATTGATGACTTAGATATGAATAGTGAACAGCTAAAAAATTTCGAGCCGATAATGTGCTTTACTAGCATACTTAAGATAGATTTGATGGCGGCCGGCGGTATGGACGGTGTGCGAGAGAAAATATCGTGCTTTGACAAAACAAAATTCAAATTTTTGGCTGAGAAGGTAGAGACTGAAGCGGAGTTTGAGGCTTGCAAGGCTCTCGGATTTGACTATTATCAAGAATATTTTTTTGAAAAGCCGACGATAGTAGAAGGTAAAAAAATAGACTCAGCAAAGGCCACCGTAGTAAGATTGCTTCGTATGATACAAGGTGATAGCGAACTCGGTGAAGTGGCGGATGAGATAAGCAAATCCCCAGACCTTTCTATCAATCTTCTAAAATACATAAATTCAGCGGGAAGTGGGGTCAAATGTGAGGTAAGCTCCATTGGGCAAGCCGTCTCTTTTCTCGGTAGATTGCCGCTTAGTCAGTGGCTGATGCTATTTTTATATGCCGGAGCTGAGAATAAATTTGCAAATCCGCTAATGGAATCGGCCATCTTGAGAGCAAATATTATGGACTGCTTTTCTAAAAAGCTAAAAAAAGACAAAACGATGATTGATAAAGCTTATTTGACTGGGCTTTTGTCTTTTTTTGACGCCATTATGCAGTTGCCGATAGATAAGATCAAAGATGAAATAGCTCTTGACCCAGAGATATATGAGGCGATAACTACGAGGCAGAATATACTCGGTAAGTTACTCCAAATTTCGGCTGTCATAGAGAAGGGTGATTGGCAGAAGATAGAGCTTATATCAAAGAAGTTGGGGATTAGCATAGATGAGATTACCGCTATGCTCGGTGGTTGTTACGCTTCTATCTACAAATAACGCTTAGACGGACAAAAAATCCGTCTAAGCTAACCAACATCTTATGGGGCGGCAGATTATTCTCTGCCCTGTACTTGCCCGCCGATGATGAATCTAAGACCTTGTAGTTTTATAAACCCTGCAGCATCTTTTTGGTTATAAACTTCATCTTTTTCAAATGTGCAATACTCAGGATTGAATAGCGATTTTGATGATTTTCTGCCGGCTACCGATACGTTTCCTTTGTAGAGCTTAAGTCTTACAGTCCCGCTTACATTTTTTTGTGTATTGTCGATGAGCGCTTGCAATGCTTCTCTCTCTGGGCTAAACCAGAATCCGTTGTAGATTAGTTTTGCGTATTTTGGCATCATCTCGTCTTTTAGGTGTGCCGCTTCTCTGTCGAGCGTGATGGACTCTATCGCTCTGTGTGCACGTAGTAGTATCGTACCGCCCGGAGTTTCGTAGCATCCTCTTGATTTCATACCGACAAATCTGTTTTCGACGATGTCTATTCTGCCGATACCGTGTTTGTTGCCGTATTCGTTTAGTTTTGCAAGGATTGTCGCAGGAGACATTTTAGTTCCGTTGATGGCTACCGCGTCGCCTTTGTCAAACTCTATTTCGATATATTCCGCTTCATCAGGCGCATTTTCAGGACTTACGGACCATCTCCACATATCTTCTTCAGCCTCAGCCCACGGGTCTTCTAGCACTTTGCCTTCATAGCTGATGTGTAGTAGATTTGCATCCATTGAGTATGGGCTTCCGCCTACTTTTTGTTCTATTGGAATACCGTGTTTGTCTGCAAATGCAAGTAGGCTCTCTCTTGAATTTAACTCCCACTCTCTCCATGGGGCGATAACGTGGATTTTTGGGTCAAAATGCAGATAGCCAAGCTCAAATCTTACTTGGTCATTGCCTTTTCCAGTTGCACCGTGACATACGGCGTCAGCACCCATTTGTTTTGCGATTTCCATTTGTCTTTTTGCGATAAGCGGTCTTGCTATTGAAGTGCCTAGCAGGTATTCACCCTCATAGATTGCGTTTGCTCTAAACATAGGAAACACAAAATCCCTAACAAATTCTTCTCTTAGGTCATCGATAAAGATATTTTCGTCTTTGATGCCTAGAAGTTTTGCTTTTGCACGTGCCGGCTCTAGTTCTTCGCCCTGACCGATGTCTGCCGTAAAAGTGACGACTTCACAGCCATAAGTCTCTTCAAGCCATTTTAGGATTACGCTTGTGTCTAGTCCTCCAGAGTATGCAAGAACTACTTTTTTGATTTGTTTGCTCATAAAAAACCTTTGTTTGATTTTTGTTTGCCGTATTTTACCGTCTATTTGCTATGAGATTGTTACGAGGCATTTTTTGCTTCATTTGCCGATTTTGGTAGTATAATAGAAAACTTTGGTAATTAATATTTACAGGAAGAAAGATGGGAAAGAGGTTATTCTACGGGCTTTTTATATTTTTTGCGGTGACCTCTCAAGCATTTGCAACAAATTATACGCTTGCCAATAATGTGAATAGCTCAAATCTTCCATCTTGTGGCGGCAGTACGTCGAATTGGAGCTATAGTAGCGGCACTTTTACCTGTAATTACTCGGTGTCACTTAGCGCAGGGGACACGATAACGGCGTCAAGCTCCAAAATTTTGTCAGTAGCAAACGGGATTACACTCGGCGGTAGCAACACTATCGGAAGTCAATCAAGTACAATATCTTTAACCTCTGCAAACGGCGGTATCACCATAAGCGGTTCTAACAATACCGTATATGGCGATATTAGTGGGGCGGCAACCGGCGTTAGTATATCTGGTGCGACGGTTACTGGCAATGTTAGCTCGGCGAATAACACAGTCTCAATAACAAATAGTACGATAAACGGCTCTGTTACATCGGGCGGCGGTAGCGGTATTCTTTTGACAAATACAGCAGTAATCGGCGATGTAAAATCGACCAATAATACCGTGCAGACAAGCGGCGGTAGTATAACCGGCAATATAGAAGCAGGTGGTGCAGGGCTCATAACTAGTAATACAAATATAACGGCCACAACCATAAAAGTTCCAAACAATACTGTTAGCATAACAGGTGGAACAATCAGCGGCGCCATCACTACGAGCGGGGGCAACGGTGTGCAGCTCACCAATGTGACAATGACATCCGGCTCTATCACAACGAATAATGTTGCCGTATTAATATCCGGCAGTCATGTCGGTTCATCATCAAATATTGTGCCAATAAGCTCAGGAAATACCGTGAGGGTACAAAGTAGCTCAACCGTATATGCCAGCATAACGGCTCCAGATTACAATTCGCCATCTAGCCCGACGATAATAAAAGACTCTACAAGTATAATATATGGGACTTGTAGCCCAAATTATGGCAATCCTTGTACTGATATTCCAGTAGACTGCAACTCATACAATACGCTTTTTGGTTACGGCATCATAGGTAGTACGGGTTTTGTTAGAGGGCAAAACTCAACAATAAACAACATAGACATATCTGGAACTGTTACGGACCCGACTACGCCGACCCCAACGGGAAATCTTGCCTCCGTACACCCGACTTTTCCATCAATTGTTCCGTCGACTTTCCCTGTGTTTAGCTCGAGTGTAGACTTGTTAAATCAAGCTACTATAGCGGCCGGAACATATAATGATATTTCTGTCTCCGGAAAAGAACACGGTGGCAACACTCCTTATACGTCAGATTTTACTGGCGGCACATACTACATCAAAAAACTTACCATAGGTGGGCAAAGCGCTGCCAACTATGTCACTTTGGCGCCAGGGTCTTACTATATAGATCAGCTTGTGATGGAAAATAATGCAGAGATAAGACTTACGAATACAGGTGAAGTGAAGATATACATAGGGACAAGTATCACAGGCGACAATGACCTAAAAATAAACTCAAGCGGTAGCGTAGCGAATCTCAAAATTTACCTATATGATGGCGTGAACGTAGATATAGGAAACTACAATAACGGTACAAGCACACTTAGCTTTAACGGGATGATTTATTCGCCGTACACAAATACAAGTATCAAATTTGGCAACAATAACAATATTCAGGGTGCTATTGTGTCGGCCGGAAGTGTTAATGTCGGTCAAAATACGGATTTGTTTTATGATTCAAATGTGCAATCCTCGCTTTTTACGTCCGTCGGGTGTCAAGGATATATCGTCACGTATTATCCAAACGGCGCAAATAGCGGCACCGTACCGAGTACATCTGGAACTATGTATGTAAGTGGAAGCACGGTAACGGTCTCTGGAAATACTGGCAATTTGTCAAAAACGGGAGCTACTTTTAACGGTTGGAATACGAGTGCTGATGGTAGTGGTACTGATTATGCCCCTGGCTCTATGTTTACGATTAGCTCAAATGTTGGATTATTTGCAAAGTGGCTCTCAAATAATGCAAGTTTCAACTCTTGGGAGACTGTGCGAACAAAAGATACGGCAAGTGTTTATACCAAAGTGGTCGGCAGTACTTTTACTGAAGTTGTCGGAACTACCGATGGAAGCGTATTCGACGGAGTAGTGTGCGTAAGCGTAGTGGATGCCAACGGTGTTATGCTGGCTGGTGGGGGTTATCAGTGCAAGGATATAAATGCGGCTTCTACTACCTTCTCTTGGACTTTGACCGAGGCTTCAAAAAATGCAAGAATAGTTATAAACTCCAAATCTGGGACAACAACAAACGGCGTAGTTCCGGCTAACTGGAGCGGGTATACCGTCAGCGATTCTACCGATTGGTTTGCTATAAAACCGAGCGACATTACGGTCTCTGTAACGCCAAATCCTGCAAAAGCAGGAGCCGCATTCACGCTAAGCGCATCTCATACAACCAGTGGCTACAACGGCACAACATCAATAACAACATCGGTGAGCAATACAAATTGCTCTACAAAATCTGGTTTTTTGAGCGTTGAGCCTGAGACAATGACATTTGCTACCCAGTCACAAACAAAAACGCTCATCTCAAAGGATGTCGGCGACCTGAGTCTGACGATCAAAGATACTACATGGACGGTGATAGACCAATATGTGGGCTGTGTGCAAGATAGTAGTTCAAATACGCCTGACACAACGGGCAGGGTGGGATGCGATATAGAAAAAAGCACTACAATAAAAGTAATCCCATACGATATTAATGCGACAAAGACGACCACAGATCCTATATGGGCATACAGGAGTGTCGGTGGACTTCCTCAGATGAGCTTTGATTTTACGGTTAGTGCGACAAGGCCGCCTCTTGGTACGGAGACGTCGGCGCAGACACTGCCGAACTACTCTACAAATTGCTATGCCGAAGATACTACTGTCGTGCTGAACGCTAGCCTAACTCCAACATCTAAAAGTCTTACAAGTACTAGCGACATCAAGATAGTGCCGACGGATACCGCAATAGTCCTTACTCCTACGGCCGACAAGCTATCCGTGCTTGTTCCATTAAGCAAGTTTAGTTCAGGTACGGCAAATGTCGGGCTTTTGATAAATAGCGACAAGGGTACGACTTATACGCCAGAAGATGTGATGACGCTGAATGTCACGGGCTGGACTTCATCCACAACAAATAATACGTATGACACAACAACGACACAAGATAAGCTATATTTTCTATACGGACGGATAGGGGCTCCAAATGCGATGCTAAACTTCAATATAGCAACCCCTCAAATAGTGAGAGTGTATGCTCAGGTGTATGCCACAGGTTCTGGTAGCCTTCCTGGCTCGTATACTTGGGTAAAAGTGCCCGGTAGTGCCAACTGGTGGATAAATGCTCTTGACAACAGCGTCTTGACTGAGCTTTCGAGTGCTTTGCCGAGAGCTTCGTCGACACTCGGCGGCGATAATACGACTAGCACACTCAATGGTATAACAACAACTCCCATCGGAATAACCGGAGGCGTTGGTCAGGTGTCGGTAAATATGTCGGGGGCACAAAATATCGACCAGCAGTTTAAACTCCACTTTGCCGTCCCTTCATACCTGTCGTTTACTACGCAGACTTATAGCTATACGGCTAATAGCGATTGCTCGCAGCACCCTTGCTCTACCATTGAGATATTTGGCACGGATACGACGCAGTGGTATGGGGCTGGAGACAAAAAAAACAGCAATGCTATAGAGTCGGTGCCAAAAGGCAAACGAGCGCCTAAGGTCAACTGGTAGTCAATGAAAAAAGGCTTTACGCTTATAGAGCTTATCATTAGTATCGTTATCATAGGTATAGCGGCATCTGTTTTGCCGACGATGATAGCCTCTGCAAACAAGCTAGAAGAGGACACCTTAAATCAAGATGTATTTTTCAAATCCGTAACAGTCCTGACCGACATCGCTTCTAGGTATTGGGATGATCCGTCTTCTACAAATGGAGACGAAAATATTACGGCGTTAATCTGGCATACAAACACAGGCGACACGGCGCTGGAGAAGACGTCATATAGAGATGGAAGTATTCAAAATGAAAACTTTAGATATTTTTTTAGTAGCAATAGCGCCTCAGACCTGACAAATGCGACACACCAAATAAAAGATAGCGATACCGGCTACGACAATATCAATCAATACCAAAACGGCTATATCGACGAGACGGCTAGCGACGCAAGAGTCCGCTATGACATCAAAATAGACTATGTAGATGATAAATTTACTACCGAAAGTGCCGACCACAAAACACAAACGTTTAGTTGGAAACTAGATGGCAGTGGCGGTTCTACTAGCGCGACTAACTCCACAAATCTAAAGCGAATAAGAGTGACGGCGAGTGGGAGAAATAACAATATTTCTTTCGTATATTTCAGCTCAAATATCGGCACGGCAGGGATAAAAAAACAGTGAAAAAACATTCCGCATTTACAATGTTAGAGATGATATTTGTCATAGTAGTCCTAGGCATTATAGTCGGTGGTACTTTCGTGCAAATATCAAGCATATATGAGGATATGATACAAAAGCAGTACTCAAGTGAGCTTCAGACAGAGGCAAAGATAGTCGCCGAAGAGATTGTGGCTAGAGTTTCAAGCTCCATCAAGGAATCGCTCATAGCCACAACGGCTCTTGATGGGACAGGCTGTGTCGCAATCAGTGCAATTACGGCGGCAAATAACGAGTATATATTGGAGTGGATTGGTAAGAGTGATGAGGCAAATATTGGACTTTGGGATGACGCCCTTGGGGATTACAAGCCGGGCTGGAGTGGCTTTGTGGATGTGTCGGCATCTGATACTAACTCAATATCAACTAAAGGCTCAAAGCTAAGCAATGCGGAGACGATAATAAGCAATTTAACCGGAGAGGCTACTCCATTATCAAGCGCAAACCCAGTAGCTGCGATATATTTTGCCGCAAGCGGTACGAATGCAAATGCTTGTAGTGATTTTTTTGGAGATTATATGACGTTATCCAAAATATATCGAGTAAAGATAGGCTCTCAAAATCCTGATGCAAATCTGACTCAAGTGGATAAATCGTTTGCCGGCATATCCGAACAATACACGCTGAGCCACTCCGCTTACGCCGTAGCCAAAAGCGGGACCAATTTGTATTTGTATTCTTTTCGCCCTTGGCTTGGCGAGACAGCTTCGCACGCCAATGCCAAAAAATATCTTTTGGCAAAAAATGTCACAGGCTTTGGCTTCAAGTGGGATGGTGGGCTTTTTCGTATCAATGTATGTGTAAGCAAGACGCTCAACGGCTTTCCTATAGAGGTGTGCAAAGAAAAGGCTTTGTTTTGAGAAGACGCGGTTTTGGCATTATTACCGCTATCGTTTTGCTGGTTCTTATAGCCACTGTAGGCATGATGATAATGTCTATAGCGGCGACAAGCTCCAAAAAAGCAACTGATGATTATTTGCGTATTCAAGCTGAGATGCTGGCTCGTAGTGCCACCGAGTTTGCTCTGTTGCGTGTGCAGGGGTTTAACCGTGCTGACAGCAGCAACAGCAAATGTCTTGAGAATGTAAATATAGATGCAAACCCGTTTGAGGCAAATGCGACAATAAGCTATTTTCTGGAATCAGGCGAGAGCGTTAAATTAACAGAGTGCAAGAATCAGTTAGTAAAAGACGTTAGTGACCACGACTTGAACGGCACAATTATGATTGATGTTGTTGTGACGACAAAAGACGCTACGACCTCGGAGCCAATCCGCATTCACAAGAGAACGTTGCAAAAGCCTTAATTCCAGATAGCCTCTTCTTCGTTGCTAGGTCGCCCGTTTAGTAGTTCGTGAGGCTTATATTTTAGCTTATACATCAAGCTTGCGTTTTCACGTACTATGTAGCCTAGATAGATGTATTTTAGCCCTAGTTCTTTTGCTATTTTGATTTGCATTAGTATCGAGTATGTACCAAGTGAGAGGTGTGCATAGTCTGGATCGCAAAAGAAATATATAGACGATATACCGTCTCCTAGTACATCTATATAGTCCACGCCTATTAGTTTCGCATCTTTGAAATACCTTATCTCGTAGCCGAAGTCTCCGGCTCCGTCTACGAACATCTTATTGTATTTTTCCTCGTCCATACCGTTTAGCTTCCAGCCTCTCGACTCGCTCCGCTCTTTGTGGTATTTGTGATGAAGTGCGAGCTTTTCATCCGAGTATACCGGCCTGTGAAGCGAATAGAGCGTGTCGGCGTTGCGGTTTTTTATGTTTCTAAAAGTCTTTGAATCCTTAAAATCATCCACGCATACCCTGATGCTCTCGCATTTATCGCAGTCTTCACACAAAGGACGAAAATATCCGCTGCCAAATCGCCTCCATCCTCTCCTCATTAGCATATCTGCAAAAAAAGCGGGGCATTGGTCTATAAATATATTGTTGACGCTAACGGCGTTTTTGCCGTCAAAATAGCCGCATTCGTGTTCGCTTTGAAATTCGTAGTATCTCAATGACTATCCTCTGACACATCTTACATAGAAAGTTTGACTTGCTAGGTGGGTATTTGTATTTGCTTCTTTGAAGTTAAGTAGATAGTACTCGCCATTATCTGCTTTTGTGCAGCTCCAATACCATCCGTCTTTGCCTAGATTGTCCGATAGTGGCTCTAATATGAAAAATCCGTTGTTTGACATATCTTTGATACCCTCAAACCAGGCTCTCCAAGTCTTATAGTCTTTATCATATCTATACGGCTCTATAGTGCAAAGCGTTGAGAGATCATCTATAGTAGGTACTCGCCAATCCTCAAATCCACCGTATTTTGCGCCGTTTAGCTCATTCGCATACTCATACGCTTCTTCAATGGAATACTCCATTCTTTTGTTGCCGTATGTTTTTAGCTCCCAGTAAAGCCCCGTGTTTTCATCTTTATAATATTTGTTGTTCATTGCACTATATCTTTCGGGTTATTTTCACCCTTATCTTTATTTGCGCAATTATCGAGCAGTCAAGCTTAAAACGTAATTTTTTGATATTTGTTAAAATTGTGTTAAATATTTTTCACAAAATCCCCAAAACAGCCCGATTTATCAGTAAAGTTAAGTTTTGTTTAATTTTTTGTTGATTAAAATTTGGGCCGTGAGTACAAATGCGTGTACCTCAATCACGAAACAAAACAAGGAGTGTTTATGAAGTTTACGAAACTTTCTCTTGCGGCTATCGTCGCTATGGGTCTTGCTTCTAGCGCATCAGCGGTAGAAAATGTAAAAGTAGATGGCCAAATCAAACTTTGGTATCAAACAACTGATACAAAACAGTCATCTGGTAATTCTACTGCTGCTGATGGCGTTGCTAGAACTGATACTGACGGTCTTTTCAAAAAAGACGGTGCTACTGGCGACCTAGTTGCAAAGCTAAGAGCTACTGGTGACCTAACTAAAAAAGTTGGCTTTGGTACTACTCTATATGCCGCAACTACTATGGGCCTAGAGAACAATGTTGTTAACGGCGAAACTATAAGCAATGCGTCTAACTCTGCGGGCAATACAGGGCTTAACGGCACTGACAAAAACCCTATCTGGCTAGGCGAAGCGTACTTTACATACAAAGCTGGAAAAACTATAGCTAAAATCGGTAGACAAGAGCTTAATACTCCTCTTGCATACTCTGAGGATTGGAATGCTGCGCCAAACACATTTGAAGCTGCAGTGCTTGTAAACCAAGATCTTCCGGATACTACGCTTATCGCTGCTTATGTATCAAGAGGTAATGGTTACGATAATAACTTTCATGTTAATGGTGCAACAGGTAATGGTGTTAACGCAAAAACTGTTAACTCTAACGGTACTTTCTACAACTACCATGCGAACTCTGGCGTAAATGATGCCGATGTTGGTGGTGCATATGCTGTTGGTATGGTAAATAAAAGCATACCAAACCTTACACTGCACCCAGTGTACTACAATGTTCTAGATACAGCAACTGCTTTCTGGGGCGATGTAACTTATGACATCCCAAGTATAGCTAAAATCGAGGCTCTTTACTCTTATGTTGACCCTGAGGGCCAAACTCAAAAGCTTCTAGATACGCTTGCTGGTGCTAGCAACAAAACTACATCTGCTTACGCTGCTCAAGTGTCTGGTGTATTTGCTGGCGTAAAACTTGCTGGTGCATACTCAAACGTAAGCAAAGGTTTTCTACCTGTAGCAAATACTGCAACTGGTTTCAAGAAAACAAAAATATATACAGCATCAATCTTCTCTGACGGTACTGTAGCTGGTAGACCAGATACAACTGGCTGGAAAGTTTCAGCTGGATACACTATTGCTGGTGTTGATCTTTCTGCTAGCTATGCTGGTTACAAAGTTGGTAAAAATGACAATAAAGCAAACTGGTTCAATGCTGCAAATGCTCTTGGTACAACAGATGCTAAAGGAAACCCTGTCACTGCGGTTGGCGCACCAGCTGGCGTAGAGTATAGCCCTTCTGAGATAGACCTAAGCGCTTCTACAAAAATAGATGAAATAAACCTAGCTCTCTACTATATGAATGTAAAAGAAGCATACAAATCTGCTAATAGCGGTGGTTTTACAAAAGACCTACAAGCTGTTAGGGTAATCGCTAGCATCAACTTCTAATCCAAAACAGTACACGCAAGTTACTATTTTAGCCGAGAGGAATTTTCCTCTCGGCTTTTTTTATGTCCAAAAAATAACTGATTAAAATAAAGATAAAGGCAGACCCGCATTGGGGTCTATCGTAGGTTTTACTTAACAAATCCGTTTTTAGAATCTGCTACGTCTGATTGTTTTGATGATTTTGGTGTTGAAGTTTTTATGGATACTGCGGATTGCTCGCCTGCTTTACCATCACTTATTTTTTTTAGCGGAATTCTTTTTAGTTGTGTTACTTCATCGGAGTAGTCAACTGCACTTTTGCCGTCTTTTGCTATCTCGAACTTTCTCAAAAGCCCACCGAATACGACTTTGCCGTATCTGCTGGAATCCCCGATGCTTACCGATAGTGTATTGTCTTTGCTGTCGATAAATTGTATTGTGTAGTTTTCTGTTTTTGATACGCCGTCTATTGTGTATGTCACGCTTCCATCATTTCTGAAGTTATAGTATAGCTCCCCGTCTCTACTTTTCCACTCGCCAGTCAACATTCTAGCCAGAGGCTCTTCTACCGATATTGCTTTTGGCGCGCCCGCAAGGTCTTTTGCCGCCATAGCCGCTACTTGTCCATTGGTTGATTGAACTGCCGTTACCTCTTCCCAAGTGCCGTTATCGTGCATTATGATTGTTCTTCCATCTTTTAGCGTAGCGTACTGCGCAGCCATCAGCGAAGCCGCAATGGACGAGATAAATAAAGCTTTTTTGAGCATTTCTTTCCTTTTGCAAAAATTTATAAATACTAGCCAAAAAGCTTTTAAAAGCAGCCTTTACCGCCTCCTCGTTATAATGATAAAAGCAAAAAACTCAAAAGGCTTTTTTTATGAAACAAAAGATGTGGGACGGTAGGTTTGAAGAGGGGAGTAGTGAGCTGCTGGAGGAGTTTAACGCCTCCATTTTTTTTGACAACAAGCTTTACAAGGAGGACATAAAAGGCTCTTTAGCACATGCCAAAATGCTTTGCTCTATAGGGATACTCTCAAGCGAAGAACTCAGAGCTATAGAAAACGGCTTGTATCAGGTTTTGGGTGAGATGGAGAGTGGCGCTTTTGTCTTTGATAGGTCACAAGAAGATATACACATGGCCGTAGAGGGAAGACTAACGGAGCTTATAGGAGAAGCAGGCAAAAAGCTTCACACGGCAAGAAGTCGCAACGACCAAGTGGCTACGGACTTCAGACTTTACTGCCAAAATCAAAATAAAAATATACAGCAACTAATCAAAACGTTAATAACTACGCTAAACACTATCGCCAAAGAGCATACGGACACACTTATACCTGGGATGACGCATTTGCAACACGCCCAACCCGTTAGCTTTGCTTTTCAGCTTCTTGCTTACTGCGCTATGTTTAAGAGAGACTTTGAGAGGTTTGAATCTAGTTTTGAACGCAACAACTACTCCCCGCTAGGCTCTGCGGCACTCGCAGGGACGCCGCACGAGATAGATAGACGTATGAGTGCAAAAGAGCTTGGTTTTTATGCCCCTACGATAAACGCCATGGACTCTGTGTCTGATAGAGATTTTGCGCTTGAAATGCTGTTTAATATTTCGGTGCTTTTTGCCCATATTTCTAGGCTGTCCGAGGAGCTTATCTTGTGGAGTAGCTATGAATTTAAGTGGATTACGATGAGCGATAAATTTTCTACGGGAAGCTCAATAATGCCGCAAAAGAAAAATCCCGATGTAGCTGAACTGCTTAGGGGTAAAACGGGTAGGGTATATGGAAATCTTATGGGGCTTCTTACTGTGATGAAAGGGTTGCCGCTAGCGTACAACAAGGATATGCAAGAGGACAAAGAGGGTGTTTTTGACTCTGTTGAGACGGCTATTGCATCGCTAGTTATACTCTCTGAAATGCTTGCCACGATGAAGGTAGAAAAACAAAATATGCTCAAAGCTTGCGAAACGGGGCATCTAACGGCGACCGACCTTGCGGACTACCTAGTCAAAAAAGGCGTTCCTTTTAGAGAAACGCACCACATATCAGGTCGTGCCGTAGCGTTTGCAGAGAAAAAAGGCGTAGATTTGTCAAAATTAAGCCTTGAAGAGCTAAAAAGTATCGATGAGAGGATAGATGTAGATGCTCTGGAAGTCATAAAGCACATCAACTCTATGAACTCCAGAAATAGTTATGGCGCAACGTCAAAAAGGCAGACCGAGGCACAAATAGCGTACTTTGACGATTTTTTGAGGGGCTAAAATAGCTCCAAATCGTCGTCGCTATTCTCCAGTGCAGCGTCTTTGAATATAAGTTCCACTTGAAGGCACGAGCTTAGCAGCGAGCTATCCAGATAGTGTATATCATCCGTGCTTTGTGTGACAAATACAGTTTTTCGCCAATTTGTCAGGTCGTCAAATATACTTCTTATTATGACGGCAAGCTTTTGTTTTTGCTTTGTATCTGCACCCATATCGATATTTTTTAGGAAGGTCGATAGGCTAAGCAATGCGTAACTTAGATTTTTGAATTCATATAGGGTGTCTATCTCTGTCGCATATATCTCTATCTCTTGCGCTATCTTTGATATTGCCTCAATATCCATTTTTGTTTCAAATTCATAAACCAAAACATCCAGCACCTCTTCGTTTGCTTCAAGTCTCTCCAGTTTGTCGACGACATCAGGAGCCAACTCTGAGACAAAAGTATTTGCCGATATTTTCTCCGTGTGGGTCATTCTGAGGATTTGTTTGTCGCTATCGTCCAAATGTATTTTTTCTTTTTCGTCGTTAGCTTCTTTGGGCGCCTCTTTTGGAAGACCTATCGATATGACGTCGCTTTTTATAACAAGAGAAGCTTGCCCATTCTCTTTGCTAAAAATCTCTTTTATATCTTGCGCCGTAAAGCTTTTTAGCCCTGCAAGGGAGAAAAACAATGAATTGTCGTTTTCTTCCACTACTATATGAAATTCGCTATTTGTTTTTAACAGCTCAAGGCCTATGTTATATATTGCCCTTACGACATCGCATACGTTGTCGCTTTCGCTGGCCGGCATTTCGCTATCCCAAAACTCTGCTAGACCAGCCTCGTCAACAATCAAAAAAGCCGTTTTTTTCTGATATATCTCTTTTGAAAATAGGTTTATCGCACCGGTAATTCTGGCCTTAGTCCTTCTAAACTCTATAATCGAAAGATAGTTTTTCATCCTAGCTCTAAATAACTCTTCGTTTATCGGCTTTGTGATGTAGTCTTCGGCTCCTGCTTTGAGCATTGCATTTTTGTGTTCGTCATCACCCAAAACCGATACGGCTATGATTATTGCCGATTCGTTAAATTCTCTTATTTGCTTGACGGCCTCTATGCCATCCATTACCGGCATCATAATATCCATAAAGATAATATCCGGCGATGCTATCTTTGCGGATTCCACCGCTTTTTTGCCGTTGTCGGCTTCAAATATGGAGACATCCTCGTACTCGTCAAGCAAGAGCCTTAGCGCCAGCCTGTTGTCTTTGTTGTCGTCAACCGTTAGTATCTTGATCATTTACGCCTCATGATTTGTTATTTTTCCGCTTATGCAAAAACGAGTTCCGGATAACGTTTTTGCGTCCTCAAAAGATAGTTTAAACCCAAATTCATCGCAAAGTGTCTTTGCATAATATAGTCCTATCCCAGTTCCTTTGGCCGACCTTGTCATCTCGGCTTCGCCTTCGCCAAATAGTTGAAATATAGCCTCTTTGTTTTTTATCCCAACTCCGTTGTCTTCAACGCTAAGGAGAAATTCGTCTTCGCTTTGTTCAAGCGAGATAAATATTTGTCCATTGCCGTATTTTGCGGCATTTGAAATAATGTTCGATATTATCTGCCCCATCCTTAGACGGTCGGTTTTGATAAAAATAGATTTTTCTATGTGTGCTTTATATTTTATTCCAGTTGGCGGAAGTATTCTGCGTTTTATCTCTACTAACAAATCGCCAAGGTCAAAAACGCTCTCCGCAAACGCCATTTTATTATTTTTTAGTTTAGCAGTATCTAACATATTTGTGACTGAAAGAAGCATATCTTCCCCGTTTTTCTTGATGCCCGCCAAAAGTTCGATTAATTGCTCTTTATCTTTTATTTCCTCTTTTTCTATCTTTTTTTTGACAAAAGATGAAAAGTTGATAATGGCATTAAGTGGGGTTTTTAGTTCATGGGTAAAGACAAGCAAAAATGAGTCTTTTGCCTTGGAGAGCTCGCCTTTATATATCTCCTCTTGTTCTTTTGCTGCCTTTTCTTGAAGCTCTTTTTCCAGCAATACCTCTTTCGTGACGTCAAACATAATAGATATAAATTCCTCTATATCGCCATCTGAGTTTAAGACGGGGTTGATAGTAGCCTCAACGTAAAAAGTGCTGCCGTCTTTTGCAATATTTTTTATTTTTCCGTAGAATGTCTGCTTTGAGAGTAGGGTAATCCACATATTTTTGAAAAACTCTCTATCGTTGTCAGGATGTCTTATCGGACGGTATGTGTGACCTATCAACTCCTCTTTCGCATATCCGGTAACCTCGCAAAACTTATTATTAACATACGTGATAACACCTGCTCTGTCTGTTTTTGAGACGATGGCGCTGGTGTCTATGGCATCTTTGTATTCGTGCAGCAGCCTTCTTTCATCCTCAAGCTGCTCTGATATATCGCAGATTTCGTCTTGGTAGATTTTTTCTTTTTGCGCCTCGAGCTCTTTTATCAGTAAGATTTCCGATTTTCTAAGTAGGGCCGCCAGCACTACGACTACAACAAGCAAGAGCATCTGAGCATAATCCATCCAAAGCGGCGGCTCAGTCTTCAAAACATAAGATAAAAGCTCGTGCATCTCGCTGCCAATCAGCGCCGCAACAGTTAGTACTAGAAGTTTGGTTATAATTGCCGTATTTTTAAACATATTTATCTGCACTTTATAGAGGGTTCGTGAATTATATACTATTGCTCAAAGAAAGCAAGACCGTAAGAGTATTGACAACGGTTCAGATAATAGCTTATTTTGGTTCTTGGTTTAGCCATGTAGGAATACTTGCTCTGCTAGTTAAGCTGGGTGCGACTCCGTTTATTATATCCATAGCCGTCGCTATGGCTTTTTTGCCGGCGCTTATACAAGGCCCTTTTACAGGGGCGCTCATCGATAGGCTAGAGCCTAAAAAACTTATGAATACTCTACTTTTGATAGAGGCCGTGTGTACCTTTTTGTTTATTTTTATGGATACTAGGGAGTATATTTGGGTTCTTTTGGCTTTGGTGTATGTCAAAATGGGGGCTGCGTCTTTTTATTTTACATCAGAGATGTCTTTGATGCCAAAGGTTCTAAAGTCGCATGAGCTAAAACTAGCCAATGAAATTCACTCGATAGTCTGGTCTGTTAGTTTTACACTAGGTATGGCTCTTAGTGGATTAGCCGTGCAATATCTTGGGATAAAAGCGGCGTTTTTGATAGACGCTTTTTTATTTCTTGTGGCGATAGCGGTTTTTGGGAGATTAAACGTAGAAGTAGAAAAGCCAAAACACGCAGGAAGCTATCTTGAGTCTTTCAAGGGTGGGCTTTGGTACGTATTCCATAAAAATCCGAAGCTTATTTTTATGATTTTGCTTCATGCGAGCGTTGGGCTTACCGTGTTTGACGGCGTAGTGACTGTACTTGCCGATACGAAGTACAAAAGCGTCATAGCCTTATCTCTTGCGATAGGTTTTGTAGGAGCTGTTCGCTCTGTTGCTCTAGTTATTGGGCCGTTTTTGTTTTCAAAGATTATCGACAAAGAGAGGCTTTTTTGGCTTTTGTTGTTTCAGGGATTTGCGATAATGCTCTGGGGGGCTTTAAGCCATGATTTTTGGCTCTCTCTAATCGGCGCATTTTTTTGTGGCCTTTTTACGACTACGATATGGTCGTTTACGATGACGATGTTGCAAGAGGCGATAGATAGTGAGTATTATGGTAGAGTGGTAGCTATTAACGATATGTTTTTTACCGCTACCGCCACCGTCACATCCGTTGTTTTGGGTGCTATGATGGAGAGCGGTTTTAGCGGCGGGGTGACGCTGTTTTTGCTTGGGGTGGTTTTTGTCGTTATCGCTTTTGCGTATAAATTTTTTAGGCCCGCACTTGCCTCAAAATTTCAAAAATAGCCTCGCAAGTCTTCTCGACAGATTCTAACTCAACTCTTTCGTTTAGGCTATGCGGATATTCTATATTCGGGCCTACCGAGGCAAATGATGCGCTTGGAAAGTGTTTTTTGAGTGCCGCACACTCTAGCCCTGCATGTATCGCCTTGAAGTTTGCGTTTATGAAGTATTTTTTGTAAACGCTTTTGACAAATATGCAAAACTCATCCGCATTCCATTCCCAAGGCTCATAAAAATCGTTTTTGCTAGCCGCAAAACCAAAATTTGCAAGATAGCCTGTTATTGTTTTTTCGTATTCTTCCATCTTTGCTAGTTTCATTGAGCGAAGAGAGTAAGTTAGCTCACATTTACCGTCTTTTAGCGATACAATCCCTAGATTTGCGCTACTTTCCGGTATTCCAAGCTCAAAATCCATCTCAAATACGCCGTTTGGAGCGGATGTTAGCATATCCAAAAATTCTGTGGAGTTTTTGATTACTTCGCTTTTTGCGACAGGCTTTACCTCGAACTCATCAAGTCCATTTGTGTCGCACAATACTGCTATTGCGGTTGCGTTTGCCGGTATCGAGTTTCTTTTTTCCCCACCGTAAAAAGACGAAATAACGGCGTTTTTTGATTTTAACGCATTGGCTAGTTTTATTATTGCGTTTGGGATATTTTTTTGAATATCAACTCCCGAGTGTCCACCTGGGAGATTTTTGAGAGATATTTCATAAAAACTGCCATCGTACGGCTGCGTGTCGTACTCCTTCCCCCCGCTTATATCTACCCCTCCGGCGCAGGCTACGTATATCGCCCCTTCTTCCTCTGAGTCGAGATTTAGCACTTTGTTTGACGAGATAGATAAATCCATATTTTTTGCCCCGATTAGCCCTATCTCTTCATCCGAGGTAAACAAAAATTCAACATCTTCAAAATGCCCCATAAAATAAAGCATCATCGCCACGCCTATACCGTTATCTGCGCCAAGAGATGAGGCCTCGGCGCTCATCCAGCCGTCTTTGACAATCGGCCTTATCGGATTTACGTCGCCTACGCATACCATGTCGTAGTGTGCTTGCAAACATATCTTCGGCGTATTTTTTTGGCATAGTATATTGCCCGTCTCGTCCGTTTGTGTCGAGTATCCCTCGTTTTTTGCCCAACTTACGATAAAATCACGCATCGGCTCTTTGTTTTTTGAGCATCTTGGAATATCTTTTGCTATTTTTTCAAATATTTCTAGCGGTGTCATTTTTACTCCGAAAGGTTTTTAGGTTTTGAGAATATTTTTACTAATTATCCCTTTGTTTTTTGCGGGTTGCTACTCAAAATGCGGTATTACGTCCGAGTACTATTGCGATTGCAAAGAGTATTATGACGTTGAGGGCAATTTTCACAGAGAGTGCCCGGATGACATCATAAACATCAATATTAGCGCAAAGAGAAAGTAGTATTTGAATAAAAAACTAGAAGCAAAAAACATAAAGCCGCTTTACGAGAGGCTGGAGGCGTTTGCGCCGATAAATAGCAAAGTTTCTTTTGGTGATAGTGTTGAGATGGAGACTGGCAATGGTTTTGATGAAACTAGTGACGCATATTTGCTTGCTAGGGCTCTTATGCCATGGCGCAAAGGTCCTTTTCGGATAGATGATTTTAAGATAGAGAGCGAATGGAATAGCTATATTAAGTTCGATATTTTGGCGCCGTACATTGACATAGATGGCAAGACGGTACTGGACATCGGGTGCAATAACGGCTATTACTCGTTTCGATTTTTGCCGCACAACCCATCAAAAATAATAGCCATAGACCCGTGGCCTATTTTTTATTTGCAGTATTTGTTTGTAAACAAGTTCGTTCAAACGGATAAGATAGACTTCAGGCTCATCGGCATGGAGGATATGGCAAATGAGGGAATAAAGGTTGATGTAGCCTTTTGCCTCGGCGTGTTATATCATAGAAGCGACCCCATAACTGCGCTAAAAGAGATAAAAGCGGTTTTGAATGACGGTGGAGAGCTGATAATAGACAATTTGGTGATAGACGGAGACGGTGAGTATGCCCTTTGCCCTTCGGTCAGCTATGCAAAAATGAGCAATGCGTATTTTATACCTACGGTGGGGGCTATGAGAGGATGGCTTAGTCGTGCCGGATTTGTTGATATAGAACTTATAGGGACAAAAAAAACAGACTTTACCGAACAAAGAAAGACAGATTGGATAGAGGGGCTTAGCCTAGATAGCTTCCTTGATGCAAAAGACAACACAAAAACGGTAGAGGGGTATGATGCCCCTATGAGAGCGTATTTTAAGTGCAAAAAAAAATAAAGGGATAAGATGGCGCAAGACAAAGAAAAAACTACCGACATTGGGCAAGAAAAAGAGATTTTAAAAACCCATCTAGCTATTGATAAGGCATTTGCCGGTGAAATAGTGCAGCTTGAAAAAGGCAAATGCGTGGTTAGTTTGGTGACGACAAAAGATATGCGGGTGGATGATATGGGGCTTGTGCACGGTGGTTTTACGTTTGGTGCCGCCGATTTTGCCGCTATGGCTGCGGTCAATGACCCAAATGTCGTTTTGGCTGAGGCTACGGCCAAGTTTTTGGCTCCGATAGAGATTGGCAAGACCGTGGTTTTTGAAGCGAATGCAAGTCAGCTAAGTACGAGAACAAGAGACGTAAAAGTTGTCGGAATGATGGGTGAAATCAAGGTATTTGAGGGGATATTCAAGGCCGTGATTTTAGAGAGGCATCCGCTAAGGCTGAAGCTAACGGATTAATGGGCTACAAATAGCCCATCCATCCTTTGGCTGTCGCCTTTTCCTTAAATACCGTACTTGATGGGCCATGCCCTGGGTACAGCGTAAGGTCCTCTTGCAAATCTATAAATTTTTGTAAGCTTTTTTTCATATCCTCTGGGCTTGAATAGGGAAAATCCACCCTGCCTATCGAGCCTTTGAACATAAAATCGCCGCTAAAAAGTGCATCGCCGATTTGAATAGCCCCGCACCCTGGAGTGTGTCCGGCAAACTCCATAAATCCAAACCTCACCCCTTCAACCTCATACTCACCTTCATTCATTTGCACATCGGGAAAGCTTGGCGGCATATCAAATCCAAAAATATCGCCCTCAAGCATAAAAACGTCTTTTTGTGGGGCAAATAGCGGAATGCCAAAGCCCTCTTTTGTTATTTGATTGTCCCATACGTGGTCGAAATGCCCGTGAGTATTTAGTACGGCTATCGGATTTTGGACTACGCTTTTTATCCACTCAAAAGCCCCTTGCCCTGGGTCGATTATAAGCTCCCAGCTATCCCCTTTTACTATGTAGCAGTTAGTCTGGTATGAGCCACAAGGTTTTGACAAAATTTGCATATAATTATCCTATGGTGAGAAAAAATCTAAAACTCTCAAAAGTATCCCAAAACTTGGTTGACGCCAATTATATTGCAGGCTTTTTAGGGATTAGCTTAAATGCTTTGTATCTACGGATGCACTTTGAGAATTTTCCAAAAGCCTTAAAAATAAACGGTAGACTGTATTTTGATTTGAATGAGGCGGTTGCCCATTTTGCAAAAAATAGCGAGAACGAGGCGTTTTGTTTTTTGGTGCAAGATGAGATAAGGTCGCTGGTCGAAAGTGGCAAGCTCAGTAGAAAAGAGATTGGCGAGTATCTAGGCGGCAAAAATCCACTTACCGTTGGCGGCGGCGTGTATTCAAGGGCTATTGGTATGGTCAGGGCAAGTTTATTGCTTGAACTATTAAAAGAGCGACGTTTTGCCGTTGGCATTGAAGAAGACAAGAGCTATGTTGAACAAAAAAAAGAGCGAATAGCATACATATCTGAAGTTTGGGAGATTGTCGAGAGGCTTGTGGAGGCGAAAAAAATAGATTTTTCTTTTTTGGCGAAAGCACTTAGCCCATACAACGATAACGGCGTTGGACGTTCGATATATAGGCTCTCCCCCTCATACAAAAGTGCAAAAATATTAAAACTAAAGCTATTACAAAAGGGATTGATATAGTTTTTGCGCTTTGCTGTCAAAAAAGTAGCTTGACAAAAAAATAAAAAATCTTCAAAATGAGCAAAACTTTTTTATATTCGGGATTGGTGATAAAATAGATTGAAAGCGCATTTTTCAAAAGTTGGATTTATACTTGCCGCAGCGGGTTCGGCGATAGGACTCGGTAATATCTGGAAGTTTCCTTATATAGCCGGAGAGTACGGCGGCGGCGCATTTGTTCTTGCCTATATGGTTGCAGTGATGCTAATAGGAATACCTCTTTTGATAGGGGAGATGGCGATAGGGGCGATAGCCAAAAAAGACCCCGTAGGCTCGTATGAAGCCCTCTCCTCAAAAGCCCCGGCCTTTTGGAGAAATGCAGGTTTTTCGATGCTTACCGGACTTGTGATTTTGTCGTTTTATTCAGTGGTTATAGGCTGGATACTTTATTATATATTCCTTACGCTATCGTCGCTACCGTCTACGGTGGACGGAGCAAAAGCGGTCTTTGAGACAATGCTTTTGAGTGATGCTAAGACGCAAATTTTGTTTCATACCATCTCGATGGGGCTTACAGTCTATATCGTAGTTTTGGGGATTGATAAGGGGATAGAGAGGGCGAACGTTATATTATTGCCACTCTTATTTTCGATACTTTTTTTCTTGTTTTTTTACTCGATGAGCTTTGACTCTTTCTCTCTTGCACTGAAATTTATGTTTACTCCAAACTTTGAAAATCTGACCCCAAAAGCTCTTCTTGTTGCCGTTGGTCATGCCTTTTTTACTCTATCTCTCGGTATGGCGACGATGCTTGCATACGCATCTTACACATCCAAAGATACAAATTATGTCAAATCAGCGGTCATTGTCTCTTTGATGGAGATTTTTGTGGCTATTTTTGTTGGAATTACCCTTTTTGCTTTTTTGATTAACTTTGGTTTTGAGACAAAGCAAGGTCCTGGGCTTGTATTTGTAACCATGCCCGCACTTTTTTATAACTTTGGATTTTTTGGAAATGTACTTGCATTGCTGTTTTTTATAGCCCTTGCGTTTGCCTCTATTACTTCTGCCATATCCATACTTGAGCCGACATCCGCATATCTTATCGGGCAAAAAGGGTGGAGTAGAAAACAAGCCGTTATCGTTTGCGGTTTGGTAGTTTGGGTTGTTGGCAGTGTGCTTGCGCTTTCAAATACTACGGAATTCTCAGCCGCTTTGACGTTTGAGTCCAAAAATCTTTTTGATTGGTTTGACTTTTTATCGAGTGCCGTACTGCTTGTGCTAGGCGGTATCGTAACGGCGCTATTTATCGGTTTTGGAATGGATAAAAACTTCATTAAGACGCACCTTATCGCATTTATGCCGCAATTTGTATTTGAGCTATGGTATGTCTGCGTCAAGTATTTCATCCCACCTATACTCGTTACTTTGATGGTTTATATGATGCAGTCGTAGTTTTTGGAATTAAGTTTGCTTTGTATCTGCAAAAAATGCCGAGGTCTCCAATATGTACAAACTATCTCTCTGCGCAAGTGCCTGCCTAGTGCTGCTAATTAGCGGTTGTTCTAGGCATCCTATGGATCCGGATATTGATATGAAGCCGCCAAAATACGTGGAGCAGATGGAGCCAAAAGAAGACACGAGCGGCAATATAGTAAATGCCGGAAGCCTTTTTGGTCAAGGTGAAAACCCTCTTTATTCGGATAGAAAGGCGATGAGAGTAAACGACATAGTAAGGGTCGTTATCAAAGAGAGTGCAACAAGCTCATCTTCGTCTTCAAAGAAACTATCAAGAAATCAGCAAGATACATTGGGCGGTGGAGTAATAGCCTCTCCTAGCGGCAATATGAATCCGCAAATGGGTGGAATAGCCGGAAGACTAAACGGATTTTTGGATGTCGGACTAACGACGTCATCTAGCTATACGTTTGACGGAAGTGGGAAGGGGAGCAGACAAGAGAGCTTCACTACTACCGTGTCGGCTAGAGTTATCAAGATTATGAATAATGGAACATATTTTATAGACGGCTCAAGAGAGGTGATGATAGACGGCGAAAAGCAGATAATGCGTGTTAGCGGCGTAATCAGGGCGGATGACATAGGCAAGGACAACTCGATTAGCTCGGAGTACATCTCTGACGCAAAAGTAATATACGAGACGCAAGGGGAAATCAAAAGGGCGTCTACGCAGCCATGGGGCTCAAAACTGCTAGAAGCTATTTGGCCGTTTTAATTTTTTACGATAAACACTCTATGTGATATACTTTTTTACAAAAGTTTTATGGAGTTGTTTTATGTTTAAAAAAGTTTTTTTGACTGCATTTTTTTCGGTTTGCGTATTTGCCAGCTCCGAAATGAGCAAAGTCTCGCCTGATGAAGCCATCAAGATGCTAAAAGAGGGCAATGAGAGGTTTGTAGAACAAAAAAGAGCAAATCCAAATTCAGATAAAGTCAGAATACTAGAGGTTTCAAAAGGGCAAAAGCCTTTTGTGACCATCAATGGGTGTTCAGATAGTAGGGTTCCGCCGGAACTTGTGTTTGACCAAGGACTCGGCGATATATTTGTCGTTAGAACGGCAGGCAACGTATCGGCGACAGACCAGATAGGAACAATAGAGTATGGCACGGAGCATCTGGGGACTAGGCTTGTGGTTGTGCTTGGGCACACGAAATGTGGAGCCGTAACGGCTGTTGCAAAAGGTGAGCATGTTCACGGGAATATTCCGGCTCTCGTTAGCTCTATAGTGCCGCCTGTCAAAAAAGTGCAAGAAGCCCATAGCTCACAGCCTGTGGATAGCTGGCTAAACGAGGCTATTAAAGAAAACGCCTATGCTAGTATCGCAAACATACTAAAAAAGAGCGACACAGTCAGAGAACTTGTGATGAACGGCAAGGTCAAAATAGTCGCCGCTATATATGACGTAGATAGCGGCAAAGTTGAGTTTTTGGGCGAACATCCACAACAAATAAAGCTACTTGCGTGTATAGAAGCTAGAAAAATGGCAGCCAAAATGCAGGAGCAAGCAAAGCCAAAACACACAAAATCAAAATAAAAAGCGTACGAGTTGTTAAATATAGTTCTAGTTTCGCCAAAAATTCCTCAAAACACGGGTAGTATAGGCCGCACTTGCGTGGCTCTCGGTATTAGGCTTCACATCGTAAAGCCGATACCTTACGAACTTGACGATACGAAGATAAAAAGGGCTGGGCTTGATTATTGGCCGCATCTTGAGCTTAGTGTTTGGGAGAGTCTAGGCGAGTTTTTGGCGGCAAATCCTATTAACGATAGACACTTTTTCTTCACGACAAAAAGCGAAAAGTCATATTTGGATGTTGAATTTTTGCCAAATGATTTTTTGTATTTTGGTTCTGAGGATGCAGGGCTTCCTATGGAGCTTATGCAGATGCGAAAAGATGGGATGATAACTATCGATATGAGAGAGGAGTTTAGAAGTCTCAATCTAGCCGCCGCCGTATCAATCGCCTCTTATGAGGTTTTTAGACAAAACAAGGGGGCATTTGCGTGGGTGAAATAATCGATGTATTAATGATTAGCGGCACGATATTTATACTTTATATCATGACTGAGAAGTTTGTAAAGTCTAGAGCAAACAAGAAAAAATAGACACAAAAATTTGCCGTTGTTTGGTTAAAATAAATCAAAAATCCGTATGGAGGCGCAAAGCGTGAGAACAGATTACGACGTAATAGAGAAAAAACTTGTCGATTTTTTGCAAACAGAGGTTACTAAAGCTGGATTTGAAAGGGTAGTGCTGGGCCTATCTGGCGGCGTGGATTCAGCCGTTGTAGCTACGCTTTGCAAGAGGGCTTTCGGGGCGAATATGCTAGCCGTTATGATACCTAGCGATACGACAAATCCAATACACATGAGTCATGCACTAATGCTATGTGAAAAGTTTGATATAGAGGCCGAGCACGTTTCGATCAAAAATATGCTCCATGCTTATCCGCTTGAGCTTCGTACGCCTCTTAGAAAAGGAAATCTTGCCGCAAGGCTAAGAATGGCCGTACTTTATGATATATCCGCCAGAGAAAAAGCAATAGTTGTCGGCACAAGCAATAAAAGCGAGATAATACTGGGATACGGCACGATGTACGGGGATACGGCTTGCGGGGTGAATCCTATCGGACAACTCTACAAAACACAGATATTCGGACTTGCGAAGCACCTCGGCGTGATAAATGAGATAATAGACAAAGCCCCTAGTGCAGACCTTTGGGAGGGGCAAAGCGACGAAGAGGAGCTGGGCTTTCGATACAAAGACCTTGACGCCGCTATGTATGCGATGTTTGATGGCGGCATGAGTAAAGACGAGCTCATAAAAGAGGGGCATGACGCCAAAATGGTGGATTTTATCGTCGCAAGATATGAGGCAAATCTATTCAAAGGCAGACCGCCTAAGATAGCAGAGCTCTAATTGATACAAAAAATCGAAGATATTTTTTTTAGATTTGATAAGCCGTGGCATTACGCTTTGGCTCTCCTGCTTTTTCCGTTTAGCGTTCTATACTGCGTTATTGCCGTCACAAAAAAGCTTACTACGACGCCAAAAGATTACGGTATTGCGGTTGTGTCGATAGGCAACCTAACCGTCGGAGGAAGCGGGAAAACCCCATTTGCGATAGAGCTATGCAAAAGATTTGAGCGTCCGTGTGTGGTAATGAGGGGTTATGGCAGACGCTCAAAAGGGTTGCTTGTTGTAAGCAATCAAGCGGAGATTTTTTGTGATGTGTTTGATAGCGGCGACGAAGCCATGCTGATAGCCAAAAAAGCCAAAAATGCAATAGTAATAGTAAGTGAAGATAGGGTGATTGGCATACAAGAGGCGAAGAGACTCGGGGCTGAAATTGTTATACTAGATGACGGCTTCGGTAAATTCGGCATAAAAAAATTAAACATACTCTTATCCCCAAAAACAAAACTAAAAAATATATTTTGCCTTCCAGCTGGACCTTTTAGGTTTCCGAAGTTTTTTGAGATTTTTGCTGATATTTTGGCTGTTGATGGAGTTGATTTTTTTCGTAAAACATCTGCACCTATCGGTGGTAAATTTGTCCTTGTAACCGCAATCGCAAATCCAAAGAGGCTTGAGCCATACCTCTCTGGCGATGTTGTAGAGAAATATTACTTTGCGGACCATTATTATTTTACGAAAGAAGATATGCAAACAATCAAATCAAAACATCCCGATGCGCTCATTCTCTGTAGCGGGAAGGATGGCGTAAAACTAGACGCTATAGGTGAAAAATACGAGGAATTGGAGCTGGAGCTAGAATTTGAAGAGAATTTTGAAAAGGTGCTTAGCTACAAAATTGGGCAGTTGCCTTTGAAAAATCAAGCTAGTTAGTGTAAAATCAAAACAAAAACGGTAGGATCTGATGAGTTTAAAAGAAGATATTGACGGCGTAAAACAAGAGATAGATAATGAAGAAAAATTTTTAACCGCCTTTGTAAAGGTCGAAAAGTTCGTCAAAAAATATAAAATAGCGCTAATATCGTTGGCTGGAGCGGCTGTTTTGGGTGGCATTGGTTATCAGGCTTACGGTTATTACGACGCCCATAGAATAGCTCTTGCAAATGAGGCTTTTATGAAGCTTGCCAAAAATCCATCCGATGCCGATGCTCTAGCGACGTTAAAAAGCAAAAGCACGCCTTTGTATGAAGCTTATATGTTCCAAACAGCTCTTGCAAAAGGCGATAAAGCGGCATTAGAGGCGGCATCTGGCTCAAAAAACAGAGTAATAGCCGACATAGCCGTCTATGAAGCAGCCATAGCGTCTTCAAATACAGATAAGCTAATAGCTTACGCCGCAAATAAAGACTCTTTTTACAAAGATATTGCGTTGTTTGTCGTAGCTAATAAGCAAATACAAAAAAATGAGTACAAAAAAGCCAGAGAATCGCTTGCAAAAATTCCTGCGGATTCGGCTATAAAAGAGTACGCAAACTACCTATATCACTCTATTATTACGTTTAACTAGATGCTTGAGAGTACGTTTATTCAGCATAGCTTTTTAGCTATAGTCCTTGGATTTATCATTGGCATCCAAAGAGAGATGCGCAATTATTCTGCCGGCACGAAAGACTTTGGCGGCAGTAGGACTTTTGCGATTATCTCTCTTATTGGCTATCTGTCCGCCTTTTTGAGCGGTTTTAGCGTTTATTTTTTGATGGCCGCCTTTTTATCTGTATCGGCCATGCTTATTGCCGCAAATGTTGGTGGATTCAGTGGAGAAAAACAAAGGGGAACTACAACTGAGTTCTCAGCTCTAGCGGCCTTTTTACTTGGGGCATTGCTGGATTATATAGATTTTAAATTTGTTATTTTCTGCGCCGTAGCCCTTTTGCTATTGCTAAACCTTAAAGACAAAATACAAGAGCTTGAAAAATACATAGGCAAAGAAGACCTAAACGCAGCTGTTTTGTTTTTGACTATGACATTCGTCGTTTTGCCAATTTTGCCGGATAAAGCGATAGACGATTTCGGTCTTTTTGTCCCCTATAACGTATGGCTAATGGTGGTTTTGATAGCGGGAATATCATTTGCCGGTTATATAGCTGTTAGGATTTTTGGAACAGGCAAAGGGATAGTTCTTACGGGACTACTTGGTGGTCTCATCTCATCTACCGCCGTTACGTTGTCCCTTTCTAGAAAGGCGGCCGCAAGCGAAGGGGTTTCGCAAAAAGTAGCCGTAGGAATAATGTTGGCATCTACTGTTATGCTGGCAAGGGCTCTTTTGCTTGTATTTTTATTTAATAAAACGCTGATGTACGAGCTCATATATGCCTTTGTTGCCGCCTTTGCCGCTTCCGTCGTCGTTGCCGGATATTTTTATTACAAAAGCAAGAAGGATAGTCTTGAGAGTATAAACGTGGAGTACAAAAACCCGTTTGACCTTAGAGAGGCGCTTATTTTGGGTCTATTCTTTGGCGTGGTTATAGCCCTTGTGAAGCTCTCAAAAGAATTTATAGGCGATAGCGGTATATATGCCGTCAGCTTTATATCCGGAATAACCGATGTAGACGCCATTATATTGTCGCTCTCCGAAATAGCCGGCAAGACTATAGACTTAAATGTAGCAGGCTACGGTATTGTAATAGCGGTAGTCACCAATAGTATATCCAAGTTGATGATATGCTACTTTGTCGGGACAAAGGAACTTGCAAAAGTGGCGGGCATATACTATTTTATAGCGTGTGCCACGCTCGCCTCCCTTGTCTTTTAGATGAAGTAAAACTTGTGTATTAGCACCTGAAAACACGGAAGCCGTCAGGCAAACTGTTCCAAAATTGTGCCAAATTTAGAACAATCTTCTATATCTTGAATATAGTGAGCATACACAGAGTTAATCATATTCATATTTGCGTGACCCAAAAACTCTTTTACTAAGAGCGGATTTTCACGAGCTTGAAGCATAAGAGAGGCAAACGTGTGCCTCAAATTATGCGTACCTTCATAAAAAAATCCAAGAGAAGCACAAAGCTTTTTAAAATCGGTTGAGATAGTCGCACGAGTACAGCCAATTATAAAACCGTCTTTTTTAGGACAAACAGCAAGATAATCGGCGAGCTTTTTAATAAGCGGAATACGTCTATCTTTACGGCTTTTTGTTTTTCCTAGCCCAAACTGCCCTAAGCTCTTTGAAACGCTTATAGTGTTGTTTGAAAAGTTAATATCAGACCATTCAAGTGCAAGTATCTCGCCAGCTCTCATACCACTTAAAAAACCAAAATACAAAAAAGTTTTTAATCTACCCTCAGGAGATTTATCGAGAAGCTGCCACATCTGCATAACAGTATATGCACGACGTTCTGGAGTTTCTATTTTTGGTTTTATCGCATATCGAACAGGGTTTTTGGTAGCAATATCGAGCCGTATAGCCTCGTTAAAAACCAAAGAGACGGGAGCTAGATACATACGGATAGTTTTTGCACAAATAAAAGTGTTTAGATGTTCAATATATCTATCCATATCCAAAACGGAAATTTTATTAATATCAATATCGCCGAAAAAATCCAAAAAACAGCGATAACCACGATTGTAACTCGCATAAGTAGACGGAGAGCTAAACTCGTAACGCTTCAATATTTTTTCAAAGAACACAGAGATTTTAATCTCTTGAAAAAGCCTTTCACCCTTTGCCAGCTTTGCTTGCAAGTTTGGTATAATCTGCCTATGAGCAAAAGCGATATTAGGCTTTGTAGCTTTGAGCTTCAAACTTTTTTTAACGAGTTTAGACCCCTCGTAATAATGAGCGTACAGCATACCGTCACGCTCTTTTATTTTTATATCAAAATTCAAAACTAACCCCTTTTAGAATTTTCTGCTTCTAAAAGGCTTTCTCTATTCCACAGATAAATATTATCTAATTTTTTATCGCAATACTAAATAGATGTCTAAATTTAAGTTAATTTGGTAAGATTTAGGAAGTTTTGAAGGTTATAAATTGCCTGATAACAAATGAAAAAATCTACCGCATAGCAAAGGCAGAGTCAACAGGGCTATTAAATGGAAAAAGAAGAAAAAAATGAATATTTTAGAAAAGCCAAAAGAAGTGATTGAGGCGATAGAAACAATAAAAAAATTCAGCAAAAGATAAAAATGAAATGATGGAGGTGATGCCAATGTAAATATTGTCGGAAGAGGCGCCGACAGTACGAAGCAAAAAGCCGAAAGGATATAAGCATGATTGGTAAAACAATACTGCTGATAGTTCAAATTATTTATTGGATTATCAATATACTAAAAGAGCTTTAAGATATGAGCGGAGGCCATCTCTCCGCTTTAAAAAACTGTTTAAAATAATCCAGCCCACACTCTCTCGCAAATCCTAAATCTTTCAACTTCAAAATCAACAAACGGATTGTATTCAAATCTTAACCTTTGATAGGTCGTATGAAGCTCCCAAGGGGTCATTTTTGCAAAAGGAACGACAGGGGCATAGATGATATTACCATCCTTACCAAAATACGCTATTTTTGTAAATTTAACGATAGGTTTATTTTTATCTTCAATAAAACGCTTATGACGTAGCCAACTTTCGGAGTTTTGCATATCAGAACACAAATCTTTTTTACGTTTTGAAGCTGGGAAAAAATGCAAAATTCCAATATCTTTAGAGCGTAATAGCTGTTTGCCAAAATTCCAATGTATAGAGCCTTGACGGAGCTTTATAGTTGTTTCATACATAGATTGGAAATCCTCAAACCGCTTGATTTTGCGATGTATATACAACGGACAAAGAGAACGGGAAGTGGTAAAGATACGAAACCTATAGTAGCAATACCAAACGCCGACATCATCCAGCTCAAGAGAGCGAACAAGCTTTGAAACGTATTTGGATACATAAGCAATAACGCCGTGAGTACCATTTTTGTACTTTTTAAAAAATGTTTTTACTTTGGTAAAACCTTCAAAATGGCTAGAGACTATTTTGCGAAACTCTTTAACGAACTCCTTTGGAACGTAGATAATAATATGAAAATGAGGAACACCCGACTTCATAGGCTCTAAGATTTTATAATACGGCTCTCGTTCGCCATATATCTTTTTTACTTTACGAAAATGCGATAAATTAAGAAAAGAACGCCAGCAAGCCGCCAAATACTCGTAAGCCTCTCTGAGCATATCATCATAACTCTCAAAATTTTCAACCTTATGAAACCGTGACGGAGCAGTAATCGTAACAAACGACGGAATAAAGCCCAAATCGTCATAACCGAGCTTATGGGTACTATTAACACGGTTTTGGAATTCGGCGTAATACTTTTTTGAGTTTATAAATGGATTTATCGACCACTCTTTTATCACGGATACGTCTACACTAAAGAGCTTGGCCTGAAAAGCTATCGCTTTGTTTATTTTTTCTAAAACAATTTCTCTTTGAGAACTTCTAATACCTCGCATTTTAATCGCCCTTGCGTACAAACTTTATTAAATAATCAAGTCTACTCCAAACAGGCGTTTCGGCTCACGCCTCAACGCCAGTTTGGAGCCTCATTTTTTGTCGAAAACTACACAAATTACGGCAATAAACCACCGCTACGCTACAGCAAAATCAAAAACGCTTTCAGATGAATAACAAATTATTCACAGAACAGTCGTTTTAGTGATTTAGCCTCAATTTGAAAAGTCAGATAACGAATAAATTTATTTTTATTTTTTTAGGAAGCTTTAGGAGTTGCAGACTTTACAGGCTCGACAAAACCAGCAAAATCAAATACAGCCTCATTTTTAGAAACTCTGATACCGTCGCAAGAGATAAAAACCTCTTTACCAAATCTGCTAGGCAAATCTTTGAAAACTTCCGCAACTCTATCTTTTGGGATAGATACGATAATTGGAGAGTTAACGGGCAAAGACTGTTTAAGACCGCCAATATCAACTTCTTTTTTTTGAGTGTGATGGATAAGCAGGGCAAGACCTGTAATAATTTCGCCCGTTTTTTCGTCTGTAAAGCTGTAGGCTTTATCAACAGAGTCAAAATAGCCCGAAACTTCAATTTTTGCTACATTCTGAGACATTTGAAACCCTTTCATTTTAGTTTAACTCCTGAAAATTAACACGGTGTAAGGAGGAGTAGCCTATTGTGCCGTGTCGTTTGGCGAACCAAGCGCAAAAATTCTAAAACTATTTATAAAGAAAGTAAATAAAATTATTTGTAGTGCTTATAGTTAGAAATAGCAAGACATTTCGCAGAATTAAAAAAAATGTCAACATAACAATAAAAATGTGATGACACAAAAAGAAGAAAGCTTAAGTGAGAAGATAAAAAACAAAAAATAAACTGTTCCAAAATTGAGAAAAAAAATGTCAATATATGGGTAAAAATAAAAAGACAAGTGGAATAAAGAAGCCTTTTGTAGCGTTATTTAGCCTTTTTAGCTATACTGACTTTTGAAGTAAAACTTGTGTAAAATTGTCCAATTCGAGAAACGGAGAGTTAAATGAAAAAAGTCAATCTTGCTACTGTGGGTATGCTGGTAGCTCTAGTATTTGGAGGGTGTTCCTCAAAGAGTTACTTTCAGCCTAGCAAAATAGACGGCAAGGTTGATTTCGATACGAAAGTTAGTTCTACGTTGTCTGTCGTCAATGCGGAAGGTGCTACCCTAGAAAATGGGCAGTTTGTAACAAAAGACGGCATAAGTAAGTTCTCCCTTCCGAAAGGTTTTACATTCTTCTCGAAAGAGGGTAACTTCGTAGCGGCAGGTAATGATGTCGGCGACGTAGCCGTATTTGATGAGAGCGGCAAAGAGATAGCAAAACATAATTTTGACTCAAAAGTCGCAACAGCTAGAGCTAAAGAGGGCGTCATGGCGCTCATAACTTCAGACAATACGTCCGTGCTTTTTGACTATAAAGAGTCAAAAATACTTTTCAAACAAAAAAATGAAGCCTCTATGGCTGTAGTGGCAAAAATAGCCGCCCCTTATTTTTTGAATGACCTTGTCATCTTCCCAACTCTAGATGGCAAGCTGCTGGTTGTAGATTCCAATGAGAAAAAAGTAGTCAGGGATGTTGTTGTAAGTAGCGAAAAGAATTTCAATAATGTAATCTTTTTTAATATCATAGGCAACAAGCTGGTTGCTGCTACATCGACAAAAGTCGTCTCGATCAATCCAAAGTTTGCAAACTTCTTGGATGCCGATATAGTGGACATTATTTTCATTAAAGACGGAATATATATTTTCACGAAAGATGGCAAAATAATACTTACCGACACAGATCTAAAAGTGCTAAAAGAGAAAAAATTTCCATTCGCTAGATTTGTCGGCGTGATATATGGTAAGTTTATATATGCGCTTGAAAAAGAGGGCTATCTGATAGCTACGGACGTTAATCTGGCTTCGTCAAACGTATTTCAATTTAGCGCCCCTTTTTACGGGATGTCTAGTAATATCGAAGGATTTGTCTATACTAGCGGGGATTCGATATTTTATGATAACAAGCAGTTCAAACTGGCAAAATAGTGAACAGAAGCTCCGAATTAGAGGCTTTTTTGGAGCATATAGCAATCATCAGGGCGCTTAGCAAAAATAGTGTGGAAGCATATGAAAACGACCTTTGCGAGTTTGAAAGCTTCTTAAGGGCTCCGGCAATATCAGCGGATACAAAGTCGGTTCTTTCATTTTTGTCGGGCTTTGCCAATGGGTATACGCTAAATCGTAAACTATCGTCAATAAACTCTTTTTTCGAGTTTTGTTATAGACAGAGCTGGGTAGATGATAAGCCGCACGTTAAACATTCAAAACTCCAAAAAAGTCTACCTAAGTTTTTGGAGTACGAGTTTATAACAAAATCTATCTCCTCTATGGACAAAGGTAGCTGGCTCGAGCTCAGAGACAAGGCTTTTATATTGTTTTTATATGCTACTGGCTGTCGTGTTAGCGAAGCTTTGGAAGCAAAATATTCCGATATAGAAGATGGCTGGCTAAAGATTAGGTGGGCAAAAGGGGAAAAAGAGCGAATGGTTCCCATAGCCGCAAAGGCAATAGAGGCGATTGAGGAGTATTTATCCGCTAGGAGTTTCAAGAGTGATTATCTTTGGCTTAACTATAAAGGTACAAAGCTAAGTCGTATTAGCGCTTTTAAAATTACGTTTTCGCGCCTCGGCGTGTCGCCTCACGTTTTGCGACATTCGTTTGCCACGTCACTCGTTGTTGGAGGGGCCGATTTGGTTGTTGTTCAGGAGTTGCTAGGGCACTCATCTATAGGTACGACGCAGATTTATACCCACATAAAAAAACAAAATTTACGTGACACCGTGCTTACATACCATCCTTTGAGGGGCGAGATAAAAATATGATACTCTGCGACATAGGAAATAGCTTCTATCATTTTTACAAAGATGGCAGAGTGTGGAAGCAGGGGGTCGATAGCGCCCCGCAACTAAGTGAAGATGAAGAGATATTTGTTGTTAGTGTTAATGATGCAGCTCTGGCGGCACTAGAGAAAAGATACAACATAGAAAATATATCCGGTATGCTACATCTTGATTCTGATTATGCCGGTCTTGGGGCAGATAGAGCGTTTGCCTGTTATGCAGCTAATGATGGCGTTATTATTGATGCCGGGAGCGCAATTACCGTTGATATTATGCAGGGTGGATTTCATCTCGGCGGCTTCATTTTGCCAGGTATATCTATATTGGTGGAGTCGTATGCTAAAATTTCTGATAGACTTGATGTCGGCTTCAATATGGGTGTTTCGTTTGCAGCATTGCCACAAAACACGAGAGATGCTATAAGTTATGGCACTTTGATGTCGGTCGTAGCATCGATAAAAGAGGCATCTAGGGGTAAATTTATATATTTTACCGGCGGGGACGGGAAGTTCTTGTCGAAGTTTTTTGAAGATAGATCCGTCGTTGACGATACGCTTATTTTCAAAGGAATGTTAAAACTGATAAAAAGGGAATTTTAATGCTTACGATTGCATTGCCAAAAGGCAGAATCGCAGATGAAACGCTTGCGATATTTTCAAAAATATTCGGTAGCGATTTTAAATTTGAAGATAGAAAACTGATACTAGAAAAAGACGGCTTTAGGTTTTTGTTAGTAAGAAATCAAGACGTTCCCACCTATGTATACTATGGCTCTTGCGATGTTGGAGTAGTCGGTTTTGACGTACTCGAAGAAAAAGGGCTTGATTTGGCCCATCTACTTGACTTGGGACTTGGTAAATGCAAAGTTGTTGTCGGGATGAAAAATACGGAAAAACTAGACTATACAAAGCACAAAATTAGTATTGCCACAAAAATGGAGAATATCACGAAAAACTTCTTTGCTAAAAAAGCGATGGCCGTTGAAGTGATTAAGCTTTATGGCTCAATAGAACTAGCCCCACTTGTGGGTCTAGCCGATGCAATTGTCGACATAGTGGAAACCGGTGCAACAATGAAGCAAAATGGCCTCCATGAAGTAGAGACCATTATGACATCCTCTGCAAGGCTTGTGGCAAACAAAAATAGTTTTGTAACCAGAAAAAAAGAGATACTTAAACTAACGGAGCTTATAGAGCATGAAGTCAAACGGGCTTGAGCTATATGCAAAAGTTGAGGACATGCTCGACTTTACGGATGCCATAGAGACTCTTTATGACGCTTTTTATTCAAAGTTAAAAACTATCGATATTAAAAGTGTGCTTGATATAGGGTGCGGTAGTGGCGCATTCGGGCTTGGACTTGTGCAAGATGGGTATGATGTCATTGGCATAGATATTAGTGAAAAAATGGTCGAAAATGCTTCAAAAGCTGGGCTAAATGCAAAGCATATGGATGTCTGCAAGTTAGAGGGTCAGTTTGATGCCGCAACAGCCGTATTTGATGTCTTGAACTATATGGATAAAAATGCTTTGGCCAATTTTTTTGGATGTGTCAAAAAAATATTAAAAAAAGATGGCTATTTTTTAGCGGATGTCAATAGCTATTATGGATTTGACGAAGTTGCGCAGGGTGTGATAGCGATAGAAAAAGATAATAGATATGCAGTTATAGAAGCTGAATTTGACGAAAATGCTTTAACTACAGATATTAAGCTATTTACGAAGCAAAAAGACGGTTTTTATACGAGAGAAGAGGGGTGTATAGTTCAGTATTATCACGACAGAAAAAGTTTAGAAAAATTATCCGGTATGAAGGTTGTGAATGCTACCGAACTCTCGCTATATGGCGAGAGTCCAGATAAGCAGCTGTATCTTTTTAGAAATTAATCTTGGAAGTTGTTTACAGCGTTTTTTCTGTCAACAATGTAAGGGATAAGAGCCATGTGTCTCGCTCTTTTAATTGCTAGACCTACCATATCTTGAGCGTCTTTGCTATTTCCAGTTAGTCTTCTTGGCATAATTTTGTATCTTTCAGATAGTGTATGCTTTAGAAGTTTTACATCTTTGTAGTCGATATACTCTAGTTTTAGCTCAGAGTATTTGCAATGTTTTTTTGCGTATTTTCTTTTTTCAGCCATTTTGTTTTCCTTTATTAAAACGGTATTTCGTCGTCTTGAATATCTATTTCAGGTGTTCTTGCCGCTGCGCTGTTCGCAGGTTTTGAATATCCCGCCTCTTTGCCGCCGTCAAAATCTCCGTCGTCGCCATAGTTGCCGTTGTCGGACGATTTTGAATCCAAAAACTGGAAGCTCTCCACGGAAAGCACGTGTTTACTTCGTTTTTGTCCGCTTTGATCCATCCATTGTTCAAGCACCAATCTGCCTTCGGCCAAGATTTTCTTGCCTTTTAGCATATATTGGTTTGCTATCTCGGCGCTTTTGCCATATATTACTATGTCGATAAACATAGCTTCGGTTTTATTTTCGCCTGTTGTTTTGTCTTTCCAAGTTCTATTTACCGCTAAGCCGGTTTTTGCAACCGCCGAACCGCTCGGCAGATACCTTAGTTCTATCGCCCTTGTAGTATTGCCGATTAATAGAACCTTGTTAAGCATTTGTTACGCCTCTTGTTTTTTTGTTTGTTTTGCGTTAGCTTTTTCAACCATAGCGTTCCAAGCTTTTAGCTCAGCTTGTTTTGAATATTTTAGCGTCATAAACTTCATAACATCTTCAGTAATAGTGAAAATTCTTTCAAGTTCAAGTATTGATTTACCTTCTGCCTTGAAATACATTACGTAGTAGTACCCTCTATCGAATTTTTCTACTTTATAAGCTAGTTTTTTTGAGCCCCAGTCTTCAACGGCAGATATTTCGCCGCCTTGTGAGGTAACAACATCCTTAACGAATGCTATTCTTGCCTGCGTCTCTTCAGGCGTAAGTGTAGGTTTGAGGACAAACATTGTCTCATATAGATTTTGTGCCATTACAGCTCCTTCTGGAATTAACCCGATTTCTCAGGTAAGGATTTTGGGAGCAGAATTTTACTATAAATTATTTTGAAGTTTTATTAAGTAATGTGTAAGTGCAGCTTTTTTATCAATATTTTTTGCGCTTTTTAGTCCGAGGTCGGCTTCTAGCAATATTTCAAAGATTCTTGCGTATACACCGTACTTGATTTTTATTGCTTTTGCGGCCTTGGCTTTTGCGACAAAATCCGGTAACGGTCTTCCCGTAATCTTTCTTGCATCATAGCTACCGTATGCCTTTGAGTATAATAAAAACAAAAATAGTTCATGAACATAATTTTGAAAAAATAAAATCAATCTGATTTCGTCAAACTCAGCTTTTTCTAATATTTTTAACAAGGTTTTATAAAACTCTTTTTTACTCAAAACTTCATCAAAAAAACTCTCTAGCGCAGCGTCACCAGATTCGTCTACAAAGTCTTTTATCTCTTTTGTTCCTATCTCTCGCCCGAGTATCTCAAACTTATCGAGCTCTTTTACGGCTCCTTCTATATCCATATTTTTTAGAACCAGAAGCTCTTCTATTGCGTCTTGTTTTATTTTTATGTTCTTTTTATCGGCTTCGATTTTGACGTAAGAAGAGGCTTCGTGGATTGAATTTGGCGCAAAAAATCTAACAAATAATGAGACGCCGGATATGAAAAGCTCGTAATAATCTTTATCTTTAGCGCTAAGGTCTCCCATAAATCTAAAAATAAAGAGTGCATCATTTTTTTCAGACAGAGCAATGAGCTCTTTTGCCTCAGATTTTGGTATTTTTTTGTCATTTTTTATTAGAAGTACGAGTTTGTCGCCAAATAGCGAATTTTGAGATATAAAGCTTTTTGCTTCGTCAAAAGAGTATTCATCAAAGTACATTTTTAGCATATCGCACCCAGCTCCGGCTGTCTCGATGATGCTATTCATATATATATCGGCAAAATAATCGCATGCACCAAATAGCATTGCCGCGTTTATATGCTTACCAGTTTTTAGATGTGTGTCAAGTTCTCTTTTATCCATAGTTGCGATTGTACTAAAAAATAATTTGTAAATAATTTTGTTTGTATTTTATGCCTTAAAATATGCCAAAAAGCTTGACAAAGCCAAAAAAAACAACTATAATCGGGGTATGGTGTTTAAAAATACAAATTTACTTAAATTTTACATTTTGTCCATCTTTGCCGCTAGTGCACTTTCGGCCGCACCTTCCGCTCAAATACAGAGCTTGGATGAGCAGGAAAATAACTTCATCGTATTAAAATCAAAAGATGATAGTGAGGCAAAAGCGCAAGACAAACAAGATACCGACTTCCTATCTGTAAGATTTGAAAAAATATCAAAAGTTGCGAAAGAGCTAATAGGGATCAAATACAAACTTGGCGGAACAAGCCCAAATACGGGATTTGATTGTAGTGGTTTCGTGAAATATGTATTTAATGAAGGTGCGGGAATTAAACTACCTAGAAGCTCAAGAGAGATGAGAAGCGTGGGTAGCGCCGTAGATATAAAATCATTAAAACCAGGCGACCTTATTTTCTTCAAAATCAATACTTCTCATGTTGGAATATATATAGGTGACAACAAGTTTGTGCACGCTCCTAGCACTGGAAGATCTGTTGCTGTCGATAATCTTATGAACTCATTTTTCCAAAATAGGATAATAGGCGCAAGAAGAGTTATTCACGAACAATAACGCTTATTTCGCCACTCCCTGTTGATACTTTATTTCCACAATTATAACCCCTGCATATAAATAACTTTATTTATTTTGAAGTTTAAAGTTTCTTTTAGTTATCTTTGCCTAATATGATGGATACCAAAATAAAAAGGGAGAAGTAGAAATGAAAAAGTTACTATTTGTTGGTGCTTGCGCCGCTGTTCTAGCTATGAGCGCTAACGCTAGCGTTGATAAAGGACAAAAACTTTACCTAAAAGCTTGTAAATCTTGCCACGGTAACGGCGTAAAAGGTGCCGCTATGAAAACTCAAGCTGGTTGGGACAAAGCATTTGCAAACGGAGCTAAAGAGCTTGTTGACAAACACCAAAAAGATCCTAAGGCTGCTGCTTACTTCAATGGCGCTTTCAAAGGTCACGCACAAGACCTTCATGAATTCTTGAAAGAATACGGTTCTGATAGCGGCAACGTTCCTGCTTGTGGTTGATTAAGACACCAAAACGGGACATACCTAAGCCTCGTCCTTTTTGGGCGAGGCTTTTTTTATGTCCAAAAATTGCTTGAAAGATTGAGGAGGAGGGCATAAAGCCCAGTTGTTTTTAGTAGTTTTGTTTTACAAATCTTGCTATTCTATTGATACCTTCTTGTATTGTTGCCTCATCTGTAGCAAAAGAGAATCTAAAATAGCCATCAACGCCAAAACCAACCCCTGGCACTACTGCAACACCCTCTTTTTCAAGAAGTTCTTTGCAGAATTTCATGGAGTCTTTTTCTATCTTTGAGATGTTCACAAATAGATAAAAAGCTCCATCAGGCTTTAAAACACTAAGTCCATCTATAGAATTAAAGCCGTCCGCACCTATGTTTCTTCTTTTTTCAAATTCAACCCTCATTGCCTCTATTTCAGCGTCTACTTCACCTTTTAGCGCAACTATGGAGGCTTTTTGTGTGATTGAATTGATATTTGACGTACTTTGAGATTGGAGATTATTCATGGCTTTGATAAGCTCTTTATTGGGACTTGCAAGATATCCAAATCTCCATCCAGTCATGGCGACAGATTTGCTTAGGCCATTGATTGTGACTGTTCTTTGATACATATCGTCACTGATTGCGGCAGCCGATGTAAATTTTTTGCCGTCATATACAAGTTTTTCATACATTTCGTCGGCGGCAACTATAATTTTTGTCCCTTTTAGCACTTCTCCTATGGATGCAAGCTCCTCTTTTGAGTAGACACTTCCAGTTGGATTTGAAGGGGATGTGAGCACTATCATTTTTGTTTTCGGAGTTATTAGTTTTTGTAGTTCGGCCGCAGTTAGTTTAAAGCCAGTCGCTTCATATGTTTTTGGCTCTATGACCACACCGCCGTTAAGACGTGTTAGCTCCGGATAAGTCACCCAGTATGGGGCAGGAATGATTACCTCATCACCCTCATCAATCACAGCAGCAAAGAGATTAAAAAGAGATTGTTTTGCACCGTTTGACGTAATAATGTCTTTTGGAGAGTATTTGAGTCCGTTTTCTCTATCCAGCTTTTCCGCTATTGCCTGAAGTAGCGGGGCTATCCCCTCGACAGCTGTATATTTTGTAAAACCTTCATCGAGAGCTTTTTTTGCCGCATCTTTGATTTTTGTCGGTGTGTCAAAGTCCGGCTCACCAGCGCCGAAATTCAGTACGTCTTTGCCTTCGTCTTTTAGCCTTTTTGCTAGTGTTGAGATGGCGATTGTAATTGACTCTTGCAGTACTGTGATTCTTTTTGAAAGCAACTGGAACTCCTTATTTTTCTAGTGATTTTAGGAAGACTTCGTATGTTAGACTGAGGTCTTTGTCTTTTGTAATTATATCCTTATCGCCTGTAATTAGAGCATTTTCTAGAACCTCTAGTCGTTTTAATAGATAGATGAAGACCTCTGTATCAATATTAGGGAGTTTGTCGTGGCTATAAGGATTTTTGTCCGGCCCTTTTATTATTACTCTGGCAGGTATACCAACTGCCGTTGAGTCCGCCGGTACGTTTTTTATTACAACTGAGTTTGCCCCTATTTTTGAGTTTGCCCCTATGGTTATATTGCCGAGCACTTTTGCACCTGAGCCTATTACGACACCATTTTCTATTGTTGGGTGTCTTTTGCCTTTTGCTAGATTGACACCGCCTAGCGTAACGCCTTGATATATTGTTACATCGTTTCCTACGATGGCCGTTTCTCCGACTACTACCCCTATCCCGTGGTCGATAAAAACCCGCCTACCTATCCTTGCGGCGGGATGTATGTCTATGTTTGTAAGTATCTGGCTAAGCCCCATAACGACTCTTGCCAGAACTCTGAATTTCCTTAGGTATAGGCGATGGGCTATTCTGTGCCAAAAAAGCGCCCAAAGACCAGGATAGTTGAAAAAAAGCTCCAATTTTGAGGCAATAGCGGGATCTCTTTCGAGCACAACCCTAAAATCCTCTCTAATCTGAGCGACGAGACCTATCAAAATTGCACCGTCCTTAGGTAGTTATTTTCACTCATGTATACATATAGCTCGCCCATGATTTCTTTTTTCTTTTCCTCCGGGATGAGTCTTGAATCAGCTATACGGTGCCTTAGTTTTATCTCTATCTCTTTGATGTCGTAGTCCATATCATCTAGTATGTCTATTAGGTTTTGCGCCTGAATAATATCGTCTACCTCGTATTTTCCATCATCATCAAAGGTTACGGTAGCCTCGGTCGGGTGCGTAAAGAGATTGTGCTGCATTCCAAGCACCTCTTGATAAGCCCCTAGCTTGAAAAATCCGACGTAATAATCTTCGCTTAAGAGGTCAACGTCGTGCAAAAACAGAGGATTTTTGATATTAAACTTTATCTCCCCATCGGAGTCACAGGTAATATCCCAGATGTTTGCACTTCTTGTTGGAGTTTCATCTAGCTTATGTATCGGCATAATCGGGAAGTTCTGTCCAAGTCCCCAGTAGTCTGGCAGACTTTGAAACAGCGAGAAATTTAGAAGGTATTTTTCTTGCAAGTTATCCTGAACGCTTCTTATCTCTTTGAGGTATGAGCCTTTTGATAGAGAGATAAATTTTTTTGTTATCAGGTGAAGCAATATCTCTGTGTTGGACCTATCTTGCAAGTCGGCGTACCCTAGGTCAAATAGTGTAAGCAGGGATTCCATGTGGTCTATTGCGTCGTGCATATACTCGCTTGCATTCTTCTCGCTCATCGTCTCGAGAAGGTCTAGTAGCTCTTCAACCAGAGGAGGATTTTGCGGTTTTAGCCTTAGCTCCTTCGACTCGTATTCATTTGAAAAAAGCTCCAAAACAGGAGCAATCAAAACGGCATGGTTTGCGGCAATAAATCTGCCTGATTCTGTGTAAATATCAGGTTCATTAACACCTTTTGCTGCCGCTATCCCCTTCATTAGGTACACGACGTCATTGGCAAACTCTTCAAGCTTGTAGTTTCTATCCGTCTTTTTGGCTTGTTGTGAGTATTCGACTGCTATACCGCCACCTAGATTTATAGCACTTAGATGAGTAGCACCGCTTTTTTTGAGTTCGGCATATATGTTCCCTGCCTCTCTGAGTGCTTTTTTGAGAGGGGCTATGTCCCCCATTTGAGAGCCTATATGAAAGTGAATCATATTTAGCCTCTCAAGGAGATTTGCACTTTTTAGCATATCCATGGCTTCTATTAGCTCTGTCGATGTAAGGCCGAATTTGGAGTTGATGCCGCCGCTTTTTGCCCAGATACCCATGCCGACCGAATGGAGTCTGATTCTAAGTCCAATATTCGGCACTGGATTGCCTAGCCTTTTTGCTACCTCTATGATAAGCTCTAGCTCGTTTATCCCCTCTATCGTAATGGTGATATTGTGCCCCATTTTTGCGGCTATGAAGCATAGGCTAATCATCTCCATATCTTTAAAGCCGTTAACCGTGATGGGCGCACCTGTATTGTTGTATGCCATGGCGATGATAATTTCAGCTTTTGAACCAGCTTCCAGACCGTATCCATACGGCTGCCCTAGCTTTACAACTTGCCCGACAAAGTTTGGAAATTGATTTACCTTTAGCGGGAAAACGGCTTTAAAACTACCTTTGTAGTCAAACTCTTTTATCGCCGAATTAAATTTTTCGTATATTAGTTCAATTTGTTTTTCTATTAGGTGTGGAAAACGGAGCAAAAGAGGCCCTTTGTGCCCGTTTTCTCTAATTTCACGCACTATTTCGACGAGCGAGGGTTTGTTGCCGTAATTAACTTTTACACACCCGTCCTCTATGACGAAGCTCTCTTGCCCCCAAACGTCAATACCGTATCTTTGCACTTATTTATCCTCTGAAATTTTCGCTTTTAGCGTATCTATATCTATGTTTAATTCCTCTTTTGTCGAGAGGTTTTTGAGCCATACCGTGCCGCTTTCCAATTCTTTTTCGCCTATTCCCGCAAACCAAAGCGCATTGTGCTTATCGGCCGCTTTTAGATGATTTTTTGGGGATTTGGCACTATACCCCATATAAGTTACCGTATTTTGTCGAAATTCGCTTGATAGCGAAAATGCCTTCATGACTGCTTCGTCGCATAGCGGCGCAAAATAAATCCCGCATCTTTGCTCTTCGTATGGCGTTATGAGGTCAAGTATTCTCTCCGCTCCTATCGCAAAACCAACAGCAGGGGTCGCTTTGCCATCAAGAGCCTCTATTAGTTTGTCATATCTACCGCCGCCGGCTATTGAGCTTTGAGCTCCTATTTGCGTGGAGACAAATTCAAATGCCGTCTTTGTGTAGTAGTCTAGCCCTCTGACTAGGTTTTTGTCTATTTCGTATCCTATTTTGACACTATTTAGAGCCGACTTTACACCTTCAAAATCATTTTGGCACTCGTCACATAAAGCATCCGTTATCCGAGGAAGTGGGGCGAGAGCTTTTTGGCAAGATTCATTTTTGCAGTCAAAAACCCTCATCGGATTGGTCTCTATTCGTCTGCCGCAGTCTTCGCACAAATCAGTTTTCATAATGGTTAGGATTTCGACAAGGCGTTGCTTGTAGCTAGGCACGCATTTTTCGCATCCGAGCGAGTTTAGCTTTAGCTCGTACTTAATCCCTAGCTCATCAAATATCGTCGTCGCCATCTTAATCATAGCCGCATCTTCAAGATAGCTGGCCTCTCCAAACGACTCTATCCCAAACTGATGAAACTGTCTAAGTCTCCCTTTTTGAGGTCTCTCATATCGATACATCGGGCCAAAATAATAAAATCGATATTCCCCGCCTGCTCTATCTAGCTTTTTTTCGATAAAGGCTCGCACGACCCCAGCAGTCCCTTCCGGTCGCATGCAGACGTCATTCTCACCTTTGTCTGTGAATCTATACATTTCTTTGCCGACGATATCACTGCTCTCCCCGACGCTTCTGAGAAAAAGCCCAGCCTCTTCAAGTATTGGGGTTTCTATTTGTGAAAAGCCGTAGTTTTTTGCTATTTTGATGGCTGTATTCAAAAATTGTTCAAATTTTTTGGCATCCTCAAAATATACGTCTTTCATACCTCTAAGAGCGGTTATCATTGCGCTATTGCCTTTATTTTATTGTGTATGTCATCGATCGGTAGCGATGCGTCTATTATTTCGTATTTTATTCCTAGTTCATCACAAATACTAGGCATTCTGTCTTGTATCTCAAGCAGTTTGTCTATCCCTTGCTTTTCTATCTCGTCGGCTGTTTTTGAACCCAGTCTTTGACGTATTGTAGGTTCGTCTAGCTTTAGCAGTATGACAAGAGAGGGCAGTATTCCGTCAACGGCAAAAAGTGACATTACTCTTAGCTGTTCAAAATCAGATAATGCAAATTTTGAATATGCAAGTCCCGATATTATTGACCTATCTGAGACTATGGTTTTTCCAAGATTTGGCTTGATTATTTTTGCTATGTGTTCACTTCTGTCTGCCAAAAATAAAAAAAGTCTACTTTTTTCATCAATATTTGGATGATGTAAGGCAAGCTCCCTGACCTTTACCCCAAGCTCCGTTCCGCCAGGTTCTTTCGTGTAGACAAACTCTGTAAAAGCGCTTTTTAATAGCTCAATTTGCGTTGTTTTGCCGCAAGTGTCGACACCTTCAAACGCAATGTACAAAATCTTTATCCTCGCAGAATTTTTTTACAGATTTTGGCAGTAGATGTGATGCGTCTCCGCCGTGTTTCAAGATTGAACGGACGACAGAAGAGCTTATAAAAGCATACTCAAGAGACGGCATCAGATATACGGTCTCTATGTTTGGGTTTAGGCTTTGATTTGCGTAGCCTAGTTGAAGCTCGTACTCAAAGTCGCTAATCGCACGAAGTCCCCTTATGATATTTGGCGTCTCTTTTTTGGAGGCAAAATCGACAAGCAAGTTATCATAAGCTTCAACGCTTATGGAAGGCGTGTCTTTGAAGCATTCTTTTGCCATTTCGACACGCTCATCAAGGCTAAAAAGCGGCTTTTTGTCGTTTGATAAAGCAACGGCCACAGTAATCTCATCAAATATTTTAAGGGCTCTTTTGACTATATCTAGATGACCCAGAGTGAGCGGGTCAAAAGTACCGGGATATATAGCTTTTTTGGTTTTAGTCATCGCCCCATCTTTTGTATAAACTATTTTGTATACCGACCAAATCGAGCCATCGACCCAAAATTAGATTTTCCATATCTTCTAGTGTTTGTCTATCGCTATAGTAGGTCATCATCGGTGGCGCTATTATCGCTCCGTTTTGTGACAGTTTTAGCATATTTTCGAGTGCAATCGATGATAGGGGCATCTCTCTGGGTGCCAAAAGTAGCTGTTTTCTCTCTTTTAGAGCTACGGCCGCCGCTCTGGTCGTCAGTGTATCGGCTATACCATGCGCTATTTTGGCAAGGGTATTCATACTGCAAGGCACTACAAAAGTCATATCTACGCCAAAAGAACCTGATGACGGCGGAGCTTCTATGGCCGCATCGTCAAATCCCTCTTCAAGCGTAAGTACTTTTCTTGCTGAGTCTGAGACGACCAGGTAGCTCTCCCCAAGTGCCAAAAGTTCATTATAAAGCCTAAGCCCCAGTCCCGCTCCACTTGCTCCAGATATGCAAACCACGGTTTTCATCTAATCTCCAATTTGCCGTCTTTGTGTATATAGGCTTTCATAGTTTTTCCGTTTTTGGTTTTGACGTTTATCGTTTCTCCGATATCGCCGTCCTCTAACGCTATGACCTCTAGGTCTATTTCTAGCCCATCCATTTTCATCGCCGCATATGCCACGCTATTTTTTTTGAGAAAAGGCGGTCTGCCGACATCTTTCTCAAAAATAATAGAACCCGTCGTTATAAATCTCTTTGTCGCTAGGCCTATGAGTGACTCTTTTGGTACAGGTTTTGAGTAAAAATTTTTAAACGGTACGTTTTGTGCGGATACGTCATTTTCGTCTATGATTTTATCTTTTTGGAGGTTATATTTCGCTTTTACAATTTCCAGTAGAGCGTCTATTTTATAGCGAACGAATAGCCGTTTTGTAGAGTTTTTATCGGTTTCAAAAACAGCCAGCACGATGCCATTATCTCTTTGTAGGTTTTGCTTTTGCATCTCAATGGCTGCATATTTGAGGTTGCCAAAATCTTCTTTTGTGGTCTGTGTGAGCTGGATGTCGGATATCAGTATGGTAGGAAACTCTTTTTTATATTCATTTTTTATAGCCTCTTGCAGCTCAGTTTCAGCCTGTTTTGTAGAGGCCAGTGCAAAATATGAGCAAATCAGTAAAACAAAGAGGCTAGCCGATAGTCTCTTCAAGTTCCTGACCCTTCCATATTCCTATTTTTTTGCCGTTTTTGTACTCCCCGCTTGTAATTCCTACGCCGCTCTCATCATACTCGTACCAAAGCCCGTGTTCAAGACCGTTTTTGTATTTACCTTTTTCTTTGCATACGCCGTTTTGATAGAAAAACTCAGCCTCTCCGTCTATAATCCCTTTTTTGTAGTTGAGTATTGTTTTTGTGACACCGTTGTCGTAGTACTCTATCCACTTGCCATGTTTTTGACCGTCTTTATAAACGCCCCTCTCACTTATCCGCCCGTCTTCGTCAAAAAAAAGCCAATCACCGTCCTCTACACCATTTTTTAGCATTCCGTGTCTGCTAAGCGTTCCGTTTGCGTTGTAGTATTTCCAAACGCCGCTTTCGTTCCCGCAGTCAAATTTGCATTCTATGGCAAGCTTCTCGTCTTCTGCGTATATTTTGGCGTCCCCATCACGTTTTCCGTTTGTGTAGTGCCCCTCCATCATGAGTGCACCGTTGGAATAAAATGTTTTTGACGGGCCGTTTCTGTTTTTGCCTTTAAAGCCACCTTCAAAAAGTAGCGTGCCGTCATCGGCGTATATATGTTCCATTTGCAGGTCCGCATGGTTAGATTTGGCTGATTTTAGTCTTTTTTTGGTAAAAAACGCAACCAACTTAGAATGAATATCGGCTTTTGTCACTAAAAGTACACATAATTGCCACATTATTTTTGTTTTTTTGTGTAAAAAAATGACACATCAATCAAAACGCAAAATAATAAAATAGCAAACAACGGTTATAAAATTGGAGTCAAATAATGGAAAAAAACGACAAGATAGTCAGATTTAGCGTATCTTTGGAACAAACGCTTTTTGACTATATTGAAAATGATGTATTAAAGAGCGGCTACGCCTCTCGGTCTGAATTTATCAGGGATTTGATACGTCAAAAACAAGTCGAGCAAAAATGGGAAAACGAGACGGAGTGTCTTGGCGTTTTGACAATACTTTATGACCACCACCATAATGAACTCTCGGACAAAATGGTAGAGATACAGCACGGGCATTTGCTAAACGTAACTTGCACTCTTCATATGCACGTCACACACCACGACTGCCTAGAGGTGATAGTAATCAAAGGAAGTCCAAAAGAGATAGAGAAAATAGCGGCACAAATATCCGGACTAAAAGGGGTAAAACATGCCCAGCTTGCCAAAACGGCGATAGTCTAGCCGGCTAAAAATTTTGAAAAAGAGTCTTTGGATAGCTTAAACACAGAGATTTGAAATTCATCCACTGTTTTTTCTATAAGTTCTTTGCGACTTTTTTCATTTCTATCCCATACGGCTACGATTACTTTTTTTTCGACTCTTTGTAACTCTTCGCCACTGGCCGAATATGCGGCTACCGAGTAAAGTAGTGTTGCCCGATAACCTTTTTTATACGATGAAAAAAAATACAAGAAGCTCCCCGTTCTCTCTTTTGTTTCCGCAACTTCAACGTTGATAAGCTTTAGCTTTAAAATACCTTTTTTAAATTTTGTAAAATAGATAGACGCTTCCGCTCTCTTTTGTAGCTCAAAAGATAGGCTTTGCGATATTTTTTGCTCACCGCTTAGGTACTCATATCCCGTTTCTACCGAGAGGGAGCTTAGATTGTACATCGGTTTTTTGTCAATTATCGCTTCATTTACGATTGGTAATTCCTTTGAGGAGCACCCGACAAAAAAAAGCAACACAAACAGTAATATTATGGTAATATTGGCTAATTTTTTCATTCTCGTATGTTAACCACTTTTGATTAAGGTTTTAAATGTCTCAAAATGAGATTGATTGGTCTGCGCTAGAGGCAAAAGCTTTTAAAAACGCAAACCTGGCGATGTGTGTAACCGATGAAAATAGGTTATATGTCAGTGTAAACGATAAATATGTCTCGCTTTTTGGGTATGAGCCGTCTGAGCTTATAGGGTTCCCATTCTACAAAGTAATTCCACATGATAGTATTGAAAGTACAAAAGAAGCTTATTCAATTTTAATTGATAATGTTGGATTAGAGACGGAGCTTGGTGTAAGTAGAATTAAAAAAGACGGAACCCCTATTTTTTTGTCTGCAACATACAAGGTCATAGAAGAGGGCGGGCATAGATATACAGTGTCGGCTCTGAAAGATGTTACGCAGCAAATAGAGCTTGAGAGGCAGCAGCTATTGCAGCAAAAAATGCTATTGCAGCAAAGCAAACTAACCGCCCTCGGCGAAATGATTTCGGCGATAGCACACCAGTGGAGACAACCACTTAATGCGCTTGGCATAATGATTCAAGATATAAAAGTCGCAAAGCAGTTTGACGAGCTAACCGATGAATTTATTGAAGATTTTGATAAAAACGCTATGAAATATATTCAGCTTATGTCAAAGACTATTGATGAATTTAGACACTTTTTTAGGCCTGATAATTCAAAGGAGAGTTTTGCACTAATAGCTGCCGCTTTGGAGGTCGTAAGTCTGATTAAGCCTCAGCTGGAGCACTACGGTATAGTCACGAATGTCTACTCGCCGCTTGATATAGACGAGCCAGGGGAGGCCATGATATATGGCTATCCTAATGAGTTTAAGCAGCTTGTTTTGAACATACTCTCAAACAGCAAAGATGCGATAATCGAAAAAAAGGCAAAATGCGGCGAATTTGATGCGTTTATAAACGTTGAAATAGGTATCGCAACAAGTGGCGGTGTCAGATACGCATTTGTCAGAGTAATTGATAACGGCACGGGAATACACGAAGAGGTCTTGCCTAGAGTGTTTGAGCCTTACTTTACGACGAAAGAGCAAGGCAAGGGAACCGGCGTTGGGCTTTATATGACAAAAATGATAATAGAGCAGAATATGAATGGTGTGATAAATATTGCAAATAGACCTGAGGGTGGTGCGATAGTCGAGATAAGGTTCGAAGAGGGCAAAGGGGTTTTTGTAGGCTAATTCTAGACTACTTTTACCCTTGCAAACTTAAGCTCCGGCTGAAAAGAGAGAGGGTCTACGTTGTCTGGCATCAGAGTATTTACCGCCCCTTCCCAAGCCTCAAAACCAAGCATTGCCAAAAATGCATTTCTACTGGCGCCCCATCCAAATGGAACAAACAAATGCCCCTCTTTGACTTCACCTATTTTGAATGTTATTTTTAATTTTCCGTGTTTTGCGAGTATCGTTTTTTTGCTCCCGTCCTTTACACCAAGCCTCTGGGCATCCTCTGTTGATATAAGACAATATGGCTCAGACTCGTCTTTGAGTAGTTCCTCGCTCTTACCTGTTCTAGTCATCGTGTGCCATTGGTTTTTTAGCCTTCCCGTTGTGAGGACAAACTCCATTCCCATCTCTTGTTTTGGTAGCTCAAATACGGTTTTGTGCATAACCGGCTTTTTGTCAAAGCCGTTTTCATAGAGTCTAGCCTCTCCCCATCTAAGTGGCAGTTTTTCGTATGCAAATGTCGATATGTCGCAAAGTCTATCTTTTGTCGATACGGCAAATTCTGCAAAAATCTCTTTTGGATTTTTGTATTCAAAGCCTTTGTATCCTAGCTCTTGTGCCAAAGAGGCAAAAATCTCCCAATCTGTTTTTGCTTCTTTTGGAGGAGCAAATGCTTTTTTGAGATGAGTAACCATCCGCTCCGAATTGGTCATTGTCCCTTCTTTTTCGCCCCATTGTGCCGCAGGTAGCACAAGATTTGCGTATTTGCAAGTATCCGTAAAATATGCGTCTTGTGCGACGACAAAAAGCCCATCTTTTGAAAATGTTTTAAAGACTTTATTTAGATTTGGGAGGCTGACTGCCGGATTTGTGCAGACCGACCAAAACAGCTTTATCTTGCCTTCATTTGCGGCATCTATCGCTTTTGTGACGGTGAGTCCAGGTATTTCTTTGATTTTTTTGGGGGTATTCCAAAAGTTTTGTGCAAAAGCTCTATCGCCCTCGTTTCTAACATCCCTATACCCAGGAAGCCCATTTGAGAGGTAGCCTACCTCTCTGCCTCCCATTGCGTTTGGCTGGCCCGTTAGTGAAAATGGAAAACCGCTTTTGCCAAGCCTATCCGTGGCTATGTGCAGGTTTATTAGGGATAGATTTTTGGCTACGCCGTTTGTGGATTGGTTGAACCCTTGACACCAAAACGATATTGCTTTTTTTGCATTTTTGAAAAGAGTTGCAAACTCCCATATTTGCCACATCGGCACGCCGCATATACGAGACGTTTTTTCTATCGTAAATTCTTTTGCGTACTGTGTAGCCTCATCTTCGCCTTTTGAGAGTAACCCCAAAATACAATTAAAAAATGCGGTGTCGGTTCCGGCATTGATTTGTATGAATAAATCGGCTCGCTCCGCACTCTCCGTTTGCACTGGGTCTATGACTATAATTTTTGCGTTTGCAGCCCTTTTTCTTTTAAGGACTCTTTTGAATACGACTGGATGCGCTATTGCGGCATTGGAGCCGGCAAATACAAATAGGTCTGAATCGTCTATGTCGTCGTAGCTTCCAAGCGGGCCATCTGAGCCGAAAGCCATTTTGTGTGCTACGACGGCAGAGGCCATGCAGAGCCTTGAGTTTGCGTCTATGTTATTTGTTCCGACAAACCCTTTTACGAATTTGTTGATTAAGTAGCTCTCTTCGGTTAACAGCTGTCCGGAGAGATAAAAATAATTCTCATCCGGCAGATTTTCTTTGATTTTTGAAGCAAGGATAGAGATGGCCTCATCCCAAGAAATCTCTCTGAACTTCTGCGTTTTACTCTCCCTAAAAAGCGGCTTTGTGAGCCTCTCTTTTTGAAGGGCATCTACGAGGTAAAGCGGTTTTTTGCAAAGGTCGCCTTTTGTAGATGGATGCAAGGAGTCTCCTTTGATTTTGGAGCCCTCTATTTTTATTCCGCATCCGACGCCGCAGTAAGGACAAAGAGTATTCAAGGTCTATCCTTTAGTCGATGTGTTTGTCTTTTTCTATTTGGCCTTCATCGTCGATACCGACCATAGCTTTTTCATTTTCTTCATATCTTACGTCTGCCCACTCCATCCATCTTGAGTGCTCAAGTTTTAGCAGTACGAAAGCAACAAGAGCAAGCCCTGCAAAGATATAAAAACCTAGGCTATATGAGCCTGTAGACTCTTTTGTGAGACCTAGTATCGCTGGTAGATAAAAGCCTCCGATACCGCCGGCGGCACCTACTAGGCCGGTTACCATACCGGTTGAGTTTGGCCATCTTTGTGGGGCAAGTTGGAAAGTGGCGCCGTTACCGAGACCAAACGATGCGAACAAAAGCACGAGAAGTATTATCGCAAAGTGCGACGGTGGCATAAAAAAGCCTATCGAAGCGTCAAAAATAGCAATCATAAGAAGTATTGCGCCAAGGGCTCTTACGCCCGTGATTTTGTCGGCTATGAGGCCTCCGACAGGTCTTATCATAGCTCCCGTAAGGGCAAAAAATGACATCAAAGCACCTGCGCTTAGCTTGTCAAAACCGTATTGGCTGATAAGAAACAATGAAACATAGCTTGACATACCGACAAAACCGCCGAATGTGATAGAGTAGATAAGGATAAATATCCACATATCTTTTTCTTTCATCAAAGCCATATAAGCTTTAGGTAGCATAAGTATCGCAAACACCGAAGTAATAGCCGGCAAGAATAATAGAGCCGTTTTGCCGTTGACGCCAAGATAGCCTTTTTGGAGGACAAACGCCATCACAAGGAACAACGTCATAGAGGCTATGAAGTGAAATATGGCGTGTTTTTTACCTCTGTGTTTTTGCTTGATTTGTCATACGCCCATTGAGCTACGACTACAAAAGTAATAGCAAGCAGCAATATCGCAAAACCCATGGCAACTTGCCATCCAAAAGCTTTTGCTAGAGGGGGGAATACTAGACCGTCAAGCACCGCACCGAGATTTCCGGCAGCCGCAAGACCTAGAACAAGCCCTTGATGCTCTTTTGGATAGTTGCTTCCAGCCATAGGTAGTGCTACGGCAAAGCTAGCCCCGCCAAGACCTAGGAATACTCCAAGAAGTAGGACTACTTCAAAACTAGGGTCAAAAACTTGCACATAAAACAACGGTAGTGACGAGAGGATAATACCTGCAAAAGCTATCTTTTTTGCGTCAATAGCCTGAAACATATAGCCAAACGATATTCTAGCTATCGCTGCGGCAAGCACGGGAATGGCAACCATAAACCCTTTTTGTCCGTCGGATAGCTTCAAAGCCTCCGCAATAAATGGAGCCAAAGCCCCAAGTAGCAGCCATACCGTAAAGCCGGTGTCAAAATACAAAAAAGCTGCAAAAAGTGATTTTGGATTGCCGCTTTTCAACGCTTGTAGCAGTGATGTTTTCATTTTTTCTCCTTTTTTAAAGTTAAATCTCAAGTTCGATAGCGATTTCGCTAAAGACTTTATATTTGGATGGGGTAGCCATATTTACCGCCACTACGCCTAGCGCAGGGAGTGATGATATGTCGATTTGCGGTTTTTTGTTTTTTGGCGCATCGCTCTTTAAGATGGCCGCAAATATACTTTTTTCTTGCGGCTCCTCACCAAAAATCGCTCCGTATAGGTGTGTTCCTATGGCGTATATTTCCGCCTCTTCTTTTTTGCCGCTTGCGTATTTTTGGAGGTCTTTTAGCTTTAGAGCGTTTAGCCCTTTTCTTTGCAAGGCGGTATTTAGTCTAACGACAAAAGAGATGCACTGTGCCGATAGAGCAGGGGAGAGCTTTTCAAAATACTCTTCAAAGCTATCTTGTTCGCTTCGGTCTTGAATATACAGTTCAACCGCTTCTGCGATATACTCTTTGGCTTCGCTGAGTAATGAGCCTTTGACGAGGAGCTTTCCCTCGTGTTGGCTTTTCATTGAACCGCCCAGATATATGTCGACACCTAGATGAACCTCTTTGTTTCTGGCTACTTTTGTTCCGACGGCTCCTATGTCACCAAGCCCATGTATCCCACACCCTTTTGGGCAAGCCGACCAGTATTGTCTTATCTTGCCACCTACGTCCCCAAATCTCTCATATAAATAATCGGCGCACTCTATCGCATCTGGCTTGTTCGGTATAACGCCAAAAGGGCAGTGTTCGGTTCCTGCGCATGCTATGAGATTTGTGTGAAAAATAGAGGCTTTTTGGGTATTGTCCGCAAAACTGCTATTGACGCCTATGGCATATAGATTTTGCTCGACTGTAAAATTAAGAGAGTGCCCTCCGTGTTTTTCGCAAAGCTCGGCATATTTGGCTAATTTGTCGCCGTCAAATACGCCTGATGGAACCGCTAGCAAGTGAGCAAAAGAGCCGTCTTTTAGCTGTGTTTTACCGCCGTTGTCGCCACCGTCTCCGAGTGAGATTGTTTTTCCCGCTTTTTCAAATTTCGTGTTTGAAAACTCTTGAAGCTCGTCTACGAACTTATCTATTCCGACTGCGTCTATCATAAATTTTAGACGGTTTTTGTTGCGGTTGTCACGAAAGCCAAGCTCTCTAAAAAAAGTAGATAGATAGACAAAAAACTTTGCTGCTTCGCCTTGTTTTACGAAAATATCAGCATTTTGCGCCGCCGCTCCGACTTTGCCGCCTAGATAGACGTTGTAGCCATATACGCCGTCTTTTTGCGCTAGCGTAAAACCGAGGTCTTGTCCAAAAACATTGCATCTATTTGTTGATGAGCCGTTGATTGCTATGTTGAATTTTCTAGGGAGCACCGAGACCCAGTCGAAATTTTCCAAAAAGATATTTTGTATCTCTGATAGCTCCGAAGAAGTGTCGATAAATGAATCAAAAGCGTATCCGTTCAAAGGGTCTGCGACAATATTTCTGAAGTTGTCGACACCTGTTTGAAAAGTTGTTATCCCCGCATCTTTTAGTTCTTTTAGTATCTGAGGCATATCTTCTATTTTTAGGTATCTTAGTTCTACTTGCGCTCTTGTCGTGATGTCGATGTAGTTTTTTGCATATTTTTTAGCCACTTGCGAGAGCACTAATGCCTGTTTAACGCTCAATCTACCTGACGGTATACGAACGCGAAGCATAAAAAGCCCCGGAGTCGCCGGACGGTCGAATATTCCAAAGCTTTTTAGCGTGAACTTCTTATCTTCGTCGCTTATCGATTCATACCCGTTTGCGGCGTAGTGAGAGATTTTGTCGTATGCCTCTTTGAAGGAGACTTTCGCCTTTAGCTCTTCTATTTGATTTTGTTTTTTGTTTCTCTCTGTTGAGATTTCAGCAAGCAAGCTCAATTTGCGCCTCCTTTTTGATAGCTTCGTGGATGTAGTGCGGAAGCGTATTCGAGAGCTTGACCGACTCCCCGATTATTATTACCGCTGGCGACGAGGCCTTTTTTGCGTCGCTCGGCAATTTGGCAAGCGTAGTTATCGTAGTTCGTTGATAAGGGGTTGAGGCTCTCTCTACTATGGCTACCGGTGTATTCGGATTTACTCCTAAAACGAGTGCGTTCGCACTTATTTCGGCGGCTCTTGAAAGACCCATTAGTATCGCTACCGTATGGTTTTTGACTTTCAAAAGCTCCAGCCAGTCTGAGTTGAATTTGTTGTCTTTTAGGTGTGCCGTCACGACAGAAAAAGATGATGCGTAGTCTCTGGCCGTCACAGCTATTCCTGCGCATAGCGGGGCTGTGAGTGCCGATGAGAGACCTGGGATTACCTCTACGTCCACCCCTCTTTCTACTAGATAGGCCGCCTCTTCGCTTCCTCTGCCAAACACGAACGGATCACCAGCTTTTAGTCTTCCTACCGTGTAGCCATTTTTTGAATAAGAAAAAAGCATTTCATTGATAGCGTCTTGTGAAAATGAGTGCGCCCCTTTTGACTTTCCGGTGTGCACTTTTAGTGTATATTTTGGAAGCAGTGCGATTATCTCTTTTGAGACCAAATTGTCTATTAGGGCTACTTCCAATTTTTTGAAAGTATTAATAGCTTTTAGTGTCAAAAGCTCGCTATCACCTGGGCCGCAACCTATCAAAAAAGCTTTAGCACTCATTTTCACTCCTTTTTAGGATATATTTGTCTGAAATAATATCAGATTTTTTTGTCTAAAAAAGTAAATAATAAACAAGATATTGCCTAAAAAATAATCAATGAAAAAATAAATAGGTGTATAAAAAATATTTTTAATGGAGTTTTGGTTTTGGTGACAGCCGAAAGTATCGGCTTTTGTAGTGGATTTTTATTGTTTGCTTAGATGCGTGTTATTTTGTGAGAGTCTATATCTTTTTGTATGTCTTCTAGTGAAATCGCTTCAAATATCTCGACAAGCTCATCTTTTCGCTTGAACCACTCCTCGTGTAGAGCGCACGGATTTTCGCACTCGCATGAGCCGATACCGAGAAGACACATATCAAAGTATTTATCGCCATCGATGGCTTTTATTATATCTATTATCTTTATCTGCGATGGATGCTTTGCTAGTTTTATGCCGCCGTCAGCTCCTCTTTTTGACTCGACAAGCCCAGCTTTTGAGGCTGTTTGTATATTTTTTGAGAGGAAGTGATATGGCATATTTAGCTCATCCGTTATCTTTTTGACTTGTATTAGCTCTTTTTGTTTGGACAAAAATACCAACGCCCTGATAACGTCTTGACATGCCGATGAGAGTATCATTGTTTTGCCTTTGTGTCAAACCACCAGTAAAATGCAAGCCCTAGCCCTGGTGTTTTTGGTTTTGATGTATCCGAGATGAATTTTTTTGCCTCTGATGTCGGCAGCCATACAAGCTCTATCTCCTCACTAGCGTCTCCGCCGCCGTCATGTATCCTCATATCTTCGTTTATTTTGGCATAAAAAAGGCTTTGATACGCTCCGGATATTCCGACGCAAGTGTGAAAAGCGGTCACAAACTCTATCTCTTTGGCCTTGACATCATACCCACATTCTTCATCTATCTCTTCGGACATCGTCTCCTCTAGGCTTTTGCCTTTGTCACATATGCCTGCACATAGCTCATATACATAGGCGTTTTCGGGCGCTATGCCGCCTAGTGTAAGCGGCGCTCTAAACTGCTTGACAAGCAAAAAAGCCTCTTTTGCCTCGTGGTACAAGAGCACGGCTACACTATCGAAGCTTTTTACAGCCTCCCAGTTTTTTTGCTTCCCGTTTTGTGTATATGTGATTTTGACGGGTTGGACGTAGTTTTGTTCGTCTAGTTTGTGTATTTGGATGTTTTCTATCATAGTGTTACCGCTTTTGTTGTTAGTAGTCTATAAGCCATCTTTATATTCTCAGCAAACACAAAAACCCCCTCGAAGTGTCCTGCGGTTGCAAATATTCCGCTTTTTTTGCTAGATTTTTTGTATAGCTCTTTTACTGCATCTGCCATCTCTTTGGTGCCATACTCTACAGCGGCGTCTACCGTCGGATAGCCTGCATTCATGATGGCTTGCCAGAGTTTTTCGTTGTGTATGTGGATGACTGCTTTTGTTCCTTTAATGCTCTCGTACAACGAACAATGCGTTAGCGTCTCGCTGGAGGCTTTGCCGATACCTTCATATCTGAGCATCATAGTGTCGACATCATATTTTAAGAGTTTGGCGTAATGCTTTGGTTTTAGGCTTTTTAGGTGTCCGGTCTGGCTTGCGGTGATGATTATTTTGCCATCACGTCCAATCATACTTATATTGCCAAATCCTATCCCGTTTTCGTAGCATCCGATCAGGTTTAGGCGGTTTAGTCTGCGGCGGTATTTTTCGATTGTTCTAAAACCCCGCACATTGACGCTGTTTTTTTTGATCTGTTTTGAGGTGTTGTATTTGATTACACCTTCCGTTGTCGACCACTTTTGCATTATTTGTAAAGTTCTTTGATTTTTTTGGGTTTGAATGCGCCTTTTTCGGTGATTAGCTTTGTGATTAGCTTATTTGGTGTGATGTCAAAGCCGAGGTTTAGCCCGTTCGTCCACTCAGGGGCTATTCGTACGCTTTGCACCGTGCCGTCCCATGCTAGTCCTTGCATATACAGCAGTTCATCTGCGCTTCGCTCCTCGATATGTATATCTCGCACGCCGTTTTTGATGGACATATCAAGCGTAGATGAGGGGAGGGCGACGAAGAACGGCACTTTGTGAGCCTTTGCCGCTAGGGCTTTGAGATGAGTGCCTATTTTGTTGGCGGCGTCACCGTTTGCCGCTACTCTGTCCGCCCCCACTATCATCATATCGACCATTCCTCTTTGCATAAGTAGTGCGCCCATGTTGTCGGCAACTAGAGTGTGCTTGACCTTGCTCTTGCCTAGCTCCCATGCCGTCAGGTTCGCCCCCTGGTTTCTGGGTCTAGTCTCATCGACCCACACATGTACATCTATGCCGGCCTCATACGCCGCATATATCGGAGCCAGTGCGCTACCTTTGTCGACTATCGCCAGATATCCGGCGTTGCAATGGGTCATTATGTTGATAGATTTTTTGCCAGTTTTTTTGAGGATTTTGCGTATCTCTTTTAGGCCATGGGTGCCTATCATCTCGCTAGCCTTGGCATCTTCTGCGTTTATCGCTACTGCCTCGGCATAAGCGTCTTTGGCTTTTGCGACTCTATTTACTGCGTATTCTAGGTTTACGGCTGTAGGTCTAGCGTTTTTGAGTGAATTTAGGAGCTCATCTCTTTTTGCTCTGTCGTCGCCTGCTTCTTTGATCGCAAAGTATGCACCAATGGCGCCAACGCACCCTATAACTCCAGCACCTCTGACCGTCATATCTGCTATCGCCGTCTCTACCTCTTTGCATGTGCGAAGCGTTACCCACTCCTCGTGAAAGGGCAGTATTCGCTGGTCTAGCACCTCTAGTGCGTTTTTGTCAAATTTCATAGCCTTGTAAGTTATCATTTTATGCTTCCGATTAGCTCTTTTAGTTCTTTGGCGTTTCTTATCTTGCCATATTTCACGACCATCTCTCTTGCCGTTCTCAGTACTTTTGTCTCCACCTGTGCCCGCAACGCCTCATCTTCTATCGAGTCTATTTCGAGTATATGAGCCACGCCAAGCTGTCTTCTTGCCATTTTACACCCCGCAAAACCAACACTCTCACTCAAAATATCCGCGATTACCTTTTGGATGAGCGTTTTTTTGCCGTTTTCATCGGTGTTTGCCCAGTAGCTGCTCTCATACATGGCTCCGCTCCCACCAAGTAATAAGGCTTCAAATTTCACTGCAAACTTATCCATTACTTCATATGCCATATTTTCTAGGCTTTTTGCATATTCGCTCTTGCCTCTCGCATTCATAGCTATCGACGCCATTATGAGATTGCCGACCACGGCGCCAAGGTCAAAACTGATAGGTCCTACAAAAGCAAATTCGCTGTCGATTACAAATGTTTCCGATTCGTTCAACATCACGGAGCCCGTGTGCAAATCTCCATGCAGCAAGGCTTCTGCTTTGGTCATAAAGATATATTTTAGCTCCATTGCTTTGGCCTTGAACTCTTCGTCGCTTTTGATAGCCTGTGCCGTCGCTTCTATTAGCGGATTGTGCCTATTTGTCTCGTTATCCATATACGGAAAAGTAAAGACAAAATCCTCTGTCAGTTTGCGAAGCTCTGTATTTGCCGCAAAGGCTTCCGTTAGCTTTGTTCTTTCATGGCTATTCATTCCAAACACGGAGGTGGCAAAAGCTGAGCTGGCGATAAACTCGGTGATGTCATCCGTAAACAGTGGGTAGTTCACGCACTCCAAAATCCCCTTCCTCATGATAATATGCTCCGATAGATTGCGCATGACGAGGGTGTATTTAGACTCATCTGAGTGATGAATTTGCGGCACTAGGTGTGGTACGATGTTTTGGAGCATTAGCATTGAGCGAATTTCAAATAGCATTCTCTGCTCGCCAAGGGGAAAACTCTCGCCTACGCAGCGCAGATACGGCAGAGCTTGCTTGATGACGACCGAGGTATTCCTTGATGGATTATCTATGATAAATACGAGATTTAGATTTCCATCCCCTACCTCTTTTGCGGTGTACTCGCCGTTCCCGAGTACGGTGGCTATTTGCGGCGTATTTTTTGCATATTCCGTGACGCTTTTTATGTCAAGTACCGTATAGCTCAAGTTTCCCCTCCGTTTTTTGATTACTCTCTCGCCGAAACATCTTCCGGATTTATACCAGTCCAGTCTCTGACGGCTTTTTTCTCCTCTTGCGTTAGCTCTGAGTCTTTGTGCATTAGCTTGTATGTGTGAGGTGGCATCGCTTGAAATACGGCTCTAAAAATCAGTTTTTTTAGTTTTGTTTTGTTGGACTCATCGTAGCTCTCCCATTCCGAGAAGTTGACCCAAGCTCTGCCTTCCTGTACATGCGTTGCCGCTATCCAAGAAAACGGTGCTACACTCGTATACCAAGGCCATTTCGTTTCATTTGAATGGCAGTCAAAACACGCTTTTTTGAGAGTTGCTGTCACATTTTGTGGAGCTTTTATCTCTTTTGTTTTGTCTACTTCCGGATTTGTTTTTGATGGAATGATGAGTTGCATCGCCAAAAATGCCCCTCCGATAATAAGTGCAGCTTTTACTTTTGAGTTCATCTTTTGGATTCCATTTTTGCGTAAATTTTCGTCGTAGCAATGTTTACATCTATTATTTCAGCTGTTATCTCGTCAAATAGATGAGCATCTTCTTCTGGGTCCATAAATACTCTTGCACCTTTGATATCGTCTTCTATCTTCGCTATAGTATCTTTGAACCCCTCTTCGTCTACGTCGGTTACTATCGCACGGAACGAATTGCCGATATTTTGCTCCGCCCATCTGACGAATTTACGGTCGATGAAGTCCCATTCGACTTTTGCCGCCTCCCTCTCTAGCCTTGAGACGGTCATTGTTACAGCCTCTATGTCTTTTAGGATGTGGGCTTTTGCTTTGTCATCTTTTTTGATGATGGTTTTGAGTAGACGGTGCAGTATAAGGTCGGAGTAGCGGCGAATAGGTGAGGTGAAGTGCGTGTATTTGTCAAAGCCAAGTCCAAAATGTCCTATATTTGTCGCTTGATAGACGGCTTGCTGCTGCGTTCTGATAATGAGCTTGTCGACAAATTTTTCCAGCCCGCTTCCTTTTACCTGCTCTTGAATCCTCTGAATTAACGTGTGGACGTTATTTGTCGGTTTGATATTTAGCCCTAGAGTCTCGAGATGCTCCATTAGGTCTTTTAGTTTTTTGGCGGTAGGCTTGTCGTGACACCTGAATATCCCGTAGTCGAAATACTGTGCGGCGCATTTGTTGGCAAGAAGCATGCAGTCCTCGATAAGGGCGTGAGAGCGGGTCTGCTCCTCTATCACCGTGGAGACGATATTTTGCTTCTCATCAAGACGCATACGGACTTCGTCGGTGGCAAATTCAAAACCGTTTTTGAGCCTTTTTTCTCTTATTTTGGCCGTTAGCTCGTTGAGCGGCATTAGCCATTCAAATACTGCTTTGTCTGTCTCGTCTCTAGCCTCCGAGCCATCAAGAAATTTGTCTATTTCGTCATAGTTATAGCGTCTTTTTGAGCTTATTACAGACTCAAAGAGCTCATAATGCGATACCTCTAGCGTCTCAGGGTCTATTTTCATTTTAAACGTAAAGGTAAGTCTATCAACCCCTTCGTTGAGTGAGCATATATTCTCTGATAGATTTCGTGGAAGCATTGGGATGGAACGGTGTGCTAAATAGATAGAAAAACCTCTATTTCTAGCCTCGTTATCAAGCGCAGACATCGGTGTAACATAGCTGCTTACGTCTGCTATAGCTACATATATCTCATTTGTCGCCACATCAAGATATATTGCGTCGTCGTAGTCTTTTGCGGTTACGGGGTCTATCGTGATGAAGGGGAGGGCGGTGAGGTCTACTCTATCTGGATACATTGTCTTATCTACGACTTTTCCCCACGCCTCAGCCTCCGTTACGCAAGCTTTTGGATGCTCATCTTTTTTGTCGTAAAGAGCTAGCGATATTTTCTCATCCACAAAAGGGTCTTCAATGACGCCAAGCACCTCAATCGGTCTTTTGGTGGCATTATCAACTTTTAATACAGCGCCATCAGGGAGCATCTTTAGCGATTTATCTTTTACGTCCAGATAGACTCTTTGCGATGTTTTGATATTCCACACGGATAGTTTTGCTCTGTCTTTTTGGACTATGCAGACAGAAAAAGGGACTGCTTTTTGGATGATTTTGACTGGGATGGCAAAGGTTCTACCTTTTCTTTGTTCGATACGAGCGATTACTATATCCTCGTCTTCGATATGTCGCATCTCGTGTCTTGGTATTGGAATGTCCTTTTCCCTTCCGGCGATACCTTCCAAAAAACCGAGGCCTGAGCGAGTCACATCGACGACTCCGGCGACTATCGCAGGCGAAAATTTGAGATGCTTTGCGTCGACGAGCAGTTTGTCGGCTATTAGCCCCTCCACTTGCGCCAGTTCGCTCCTTGAAAGGTCTTTTTTGTCTATACCAAAGCTTAGTTTTGCGAGCAATTCTCTCATTTTGAGGTGTCCTTGGCGTGTTGTTGGTTTGTTAGAAGTATCGTTAGTCTGTCAAAATCAAAATTCCACGGGTCGCTCTTACGCTCAGGAGCTATATCTTTGTGTCCAACTATGTGTTCTATTTTGTGGCGAGTTTTGATGTCGTCTATTAGTTTGGCTAGCGCTATGTATTGCGCATTAGTCGGGTAGTCGGTCTTTGAGTTTATTAGCTCTATCCCTATTGAAAAGGCGTTTACGCTCTCTCTGCCGTCTTGCATACGGCTTTTACCTGCGTGGTGGGCGAGGTCATTTTCATCCACCATTTTATATACGGTACCGTCTCTGCCTATCATATAGTGAGGGCTTACCTTGTATTTTTTGAATATATTGTAGACGTTTTTTGGCTCATACGGGTCGCCTTCGACGGAATTTGCCGTGTGTACCACTATGGTATCGACGGCTCTAATACCTTGCCATTTCTCTACGCCAAAATCTGCATACATATCAACGCTTTGAAACTCCGGCTTAGATACATTGGCCTTTGCTCGTGCCTGTACTTGCTCCTTTTGTAGCCGCTCTTGCTTTGTGGCACAACCAGTTAACAATATCAGGGCGGAGAGCGAAAATAAAAGCGTTCTCATCCCGTGTTTCTTATCCCTAAGCTGACACCGACTATCGTAGATGCTATTTGTTCTGCGAGTAGCTGTTTTTTTGCTTCGTCGCTCTCTTCGTTATATTTTTTGAGAAGCTCTATTTGGAAGATGCTAAGACCTGTCAAGTAAGGTTTTCTTAGTAGTATTGTCTGACGGAGTAGCTTATCGTTTTCTAGTAGCTCTTCTTCGCCTCTGATGAGCTTGAGGTATTTGAGAGTCCTTTTGTATTCGTCTACTATCTTACCCCAGATAATGTCCCTAGCGTGTTCGTCTTTTACAAATCCATTATATAGCTTTGCTACGCCTAGGTCTATCTTCATAAAACTCATCGAGATATTGTCAATAGTAGTATAAAAGAATGGACACTCTTGAAAGCTTTTTTGTAGAGCTTCTATTCCGCACTCTTTTGCCGCCGCTTCAAGTCCGCTTCCCACGCCATACCACGCCGTGAGGATTGAGCGGTTCTGTGTCCAAGAGAATACCCATGGGATTGCCCTCATATCTTCTATGCTGTCCATACCTTTTCTTTTTGACGGGCGGGAGCCGATGTTTAGTCTATCTATAAAGTTGTATGGGGTGGCCTCCTTGAAATAGTCTATAAAGCCGTCGGTAGAGTATACGAGCTCTCTGTATTTTTCCATTGAAGCTTCGGAGACTATCTTCATCATCGCTACAAATTCGTTGTTTTTACCACAGTCGGTTCTAATATTTTTTTTATCAAAAAGTGATTTTTCAAGGAGCGCCGCTATCGTCTCTTTGAAGTTATTTTCGCCCACTCTTATGTTGAGATATTTAGCGCTGATTACTTCGCCTTGTTCAGTCATTTTCAAAAAGCCGTCTATGCTTTTTGCCGGACTTGCGAGGACTGCCGTGTGAGTCGGGCCCCCACCCCTAGAAACACTGCCGCCTCTGCCGTGAAATAAATTGAACTTAACGCCTAGTTTTTGCGATAAGTCTACTAGGTCGATGATGGCCCTGTTGAGGCCGAAATTGCTTGCAAAAATACCGCCGTCTTTTGAGGAGTCGGAGTAGCCTATCATTATCTCTTGCGTTTTGTTTCTATCTAGTATATATTGTTTGTAGTGTTCATTATTCCACAACTCGTTCATTATCATAGGCGCATGCGCTAGGTCGTCTATCGTCTCAAATAGAGGCGTTATCGATATTCTAGTATGTTTCCCAGGTACCCATAGGCTAGCTTGTTTTGCAAACCACAGAGCCACCAGCAAGTCTTTCGAGTCTTTTGTCATAGAGAGAATGAAGCTATCCAGTATTCTCTCTGATATTTCGTTTTTACCCCATTCTATTTTGAGAAACGCCTCTACCGTTTTTGCGCTAGTTTCGGAAATTTTGCCAAACAGAGAGTTTAGGTCTATTTTTGGTTTTGAAAGTGCCCAGTTGAGGGTATTTAGCTGGTCTTCTCTGGAAATCGCAAGGAAATTCATATCGCAAAGCCCAAGATAAGAGAATATCTCCGCCGCCGCTTTGCTGATAACCTCTGCGTGGTCTCTAAAATCAAGCTTTAGAAGATGGAAGCCGCCCGTAAGAACCTTGCTTCTAAACTTTCTAAGCTCACGACTTGAGAGTTCATCAAGGCTATCTATCATCAAGTCTATATCAGTTAGCAGTTCCTCTGGCTCGTTGTACAAAAATTCTGGTTTCTCAAAAGCGTTTAGTGAGATTAGCTTATTTTGGAGCTTTTTTCTCATGAGGGTTAGTTTATTTCTGAAAGGCTCATTCTTGTGTGGTTTGATGTCACCCGTTAGGTATTCGGCTTCACTCTCCAGATTGTCAAGCAGTTTTTGACTTACGCTTGCTTGTTTTGTGCTAATAGATAGGTCTCTGATTAGGTTGCCAATGTCTTTTATGTAGAGCTTAACTATTGTTTCCATCTGCGTTTTCATGACTTTTGTCATTACTTGATTGGTTACGAAGTGATTTCCATCGCGGTCACCGCCTATCCAGCTGCATAGTTTTACGACGTGCCCATCTAGCCTGCCCGTTATTTTTTCTATTTCGTCGTGTATCTTTGTTAATGCCGGAAGTACAGAGGTCTCAATGCCGTAAAGGAGGTTGTCAAGCTCAAAGAGCACCTCTATTTTTTCATCTCTGATTAGGTTTGTCTGCCAAAGCAGATTGAGTTTGTATCTTAGATGCTCTAGCGCATCTTCGTCGCCGTATTTGAATATCCTGTGAAAGTCTTGAATTAGGTCGTGGTGAGCTTCCAAAAACGTACGTCTTCTGGACTCCGTAGGGTGCGCAGTAAATACCGGATAAAATTTGATTTCTTTGAAAGTATCTATTATGTCTTGTCTACTAAATCCACTCTCTTCTAGCTTTTTAACCGTGTCGCCCAACATTACCTTTTTGCGTCTTATCTCATCTCTTTCTTCGGCTATATTTATGAGCGTGAAGTATATTGAGAACAGCTTGATTAGGCTGTTGATGTCGTCATTTGTTTGGAGGATATTGTCAAAATTGACCTCTTCTTTGCTTCTTGAGTCGATAAAAATACTGCGAAGCCTCAAAAACTCGTCTTTGATATTTGGGGCAAACTTGTCAAGTAGCGCAATGGTTTCGCCAAGTATAAAATCAAGCTCTTTTTTGAGCTCAAGCTCCATTTCCAAAAAAATAAGATTGGAATCTACTTCATTATAGTCCATAAATTCTCCATTCGTATCGTATTTCGCTATGTGTTTATCATAACACTTTTTGGCTTTTTGGTGGAGGAGGGCGATCGTCCACATCACAAATTGGGGCAGAATACGCCTTTCGCAATCGCCTTTGTAAGCTCTATTTTTGTACACTTAGCGCAAAATTTTTTTACGAAAAAGGAATTAATTTCATGTCAATGACGGTTTATTACGACAAAGATTGCGACATCAATATAATCAAAAACAAAAAAGTTGCCATGATAGGCTTTGGAAGCCAAGGTCACGCACACGCTGAAAACCTAAGAGATAGCGGCGTTAGTGTTTGCATAGGTCTTAAAAAAGGCGGCGCTAGCTGGGCAAAAGCTGAAGCAAAAGGCTTTGAAGTACTAACTGTTGGCGAAGCTACTGCAAAGTCTGATGTTATTATGATACTTCTACCAGATGAGACTCAAGCGGAAGTTTATGCTAACGAAATAGCACCAAACCTAAAATCTGGCGCGACAATAGCGTTCGGTCACGGATTTAACATCCTTTACGGAAGAGTAAAACCTGCAAAAGACATCAACGTAATGATGGTAGCGCCAAAAGCTCCTGGCCACACTGTAAGAAGCGAATTCGTAAGAGGTGGCGGTATCCCTGACCTTATCGCTGTTCACCAAGACCCAAGTAACTCTACAAAAGCTCTTGCACTTTCTTATGCATCTGCAATAGGCGGCGGTAGAACTGGTATTATTGAGACAACATTCAAAGACGAGACTGAGACTGACCTATTCGGTGAGCAAGCTGTACTTTGCGGTGGCGTAAGCGCACTTGTTCAGGCTGGTTTTGAGACTCTAACGGAAGCTGGATACCCACCGGAGATGGCATACTTTGAGTGTCTACATGAGCTAAAACTGATTGTTGACCTTATGTTCCAAGGCGGAGTCGCTGATATGAGATACTCAATTTCCAATACTGCTGAGTATGGCGATATGGTAAGCGGTCCAAGAGTAATTAACGAAACTTCAAAAGCCGCAATGAAAGAAATCCTAAAAGAAATCCAAAACGGTAAATTCGCAAAAGACTTCATCCTTGAAGGTATGACTGGATACCCAAGAATGACGGCTGAGAGAGCATACCTATACAATCACCCGCTTGAAGTAACTGGTAGAAAACTAAGAGCTATGATGCCGTGGATTAACGCAAACAAAATAGTAGACCAAGCTAAAAACTAAGAGACAAAGGGCTTTTTATGGGTATCATCCTTACGGTTACGAGTGGAAAAGGCGGAGTTGGCAAGTCGACGACTACCGCAAATGTTGCTACCGGACTTGCAAAAGAAGGTAAGAGGGTCGTTGCCGTCGACTTTGACATAGGTCTTAGAAACCTAGATATGATACTAGGGCTTGAAAATAGAATAGTCTACGATGTCGTAAACGTAATGGAAGGGGATTGCAATCTTTCGCAAGCCCTTATTGCGGACAAAAAAACACCGGGGCTATTCTTCCTCCCTGCGTCTCAAACAAAAGATAAAAACATTCTTGAAAAAGAAAAAGTTAGAAAGCTTTTTGAGGATTTGAAAGCCCAATTTGATTTTGTAATTATTGACTCACCTGCCGGAATTGAGAGCGGTTTTGAGCATGCTATATTCCTTGCGGATAAGGCTCTTGTAATATCTACTCCTGACGTATCCGCCGTAAGAGATGCCGACAGGGTCATAGGTATTATGGATGCAAAAAGTGAAAAAGCGATAGAGGGCTCCGAGATAGAAAAATTCCTTATCGTAAACCGTGTAAAACCGGGTATGGTGGAGAGAGGCGATATGCTATCTATCGAAGACGTGCTCCAAATACTAGCTATCAGGCTAATAGGCGTAGTGCCTGACGATGAAAAAGTAATATCTAGCACAAATACCGGTGAGCCTGTAGTACACGATGCTACGTCAAAATCGGGCGAGGCATACAGAAGAATCGCCAAAAGAATTTTGGGCGAGGAGGTTGATTTCCTTGACCTTAATGAAAAAGGTGGCTTCCTCTCAAAAATCAAAGGGCTTTTTAAATGAGCTTGATAGATATATTCTTTGGCAAGAGGCAGGCGAGTGCAGGTGTAGCAAAGGATAGGCTAACTATCATGCTTGCCACCGAGAGAGGCTCAAATGCGTTGCCGCATATGGACGAGATGAAAAAAGAGATTTTGGAAGTAATAAAGAAATACACCAGAGTCAAAGATGTAAAAATCAAGTCCGAAAATAATCAAAATATCGAAACGCTAGAGCTGGAGATAGTCCTAGACAGATAACGCCAAAGGAGGCGATCGCCTCCAAACACCACTACAATGGAAGCGACATTTGCAAAGATTGTCCGATGAATTACTCCAAATACTTTTCCATAAAATTCCAGACAAAGAAAAACCACACAAGCTTTACTATAAAGGCTTAGCGCAAATCTTACAAAGACGAAAAATAGCGATAGTGGGAGCCAGACGGGCTGGTAAGTACGCCAGAGCTCAAAGTTTTTTGCTCGCAAGCAAGCTTGCTTCGTCAGGCTTTGCCGTTGTAAGTGGCGGCGCAGAGGGGATAGATGCCTCCGCTCATGATGGGGCATATCCGTCGACGGTTGCAGTTATGCCTTGTGGGTTAGACATTATATACCCACAAGCCAACAAAAATTTATTAGAAAAAATATACCAAAACTCTATCGCCGTAAGTGAATACGGTGACACGGAAATGCCTAGAAACTACACTTTTGTGCATCGCAATAGGCTTGTTGTCGGCATGAGTGAGGCCGTCATAATAGCAGAAGCCGATGAGAAAAGTGGTTCTATGCGTTCTGCAGAGTACGCTCTTAAATACGATATTCCACTATATGTATTGTCACACAGGATAGATGAGAGTTTAGGGACAAATAGACTATTGAAAGACGGAGTCGCAAAGCCTATTTTTGATTTGGACGGCTTCATACGCTCTATTGGAGGGTGTGACAAACAAAAAATAGAGGATAATGAGGCGTTGATGTTTGCTGCTTCTATGCCGACGGTCGCAGAGTTTGTTAATAAATTTGGAGACACCATCTATGAGCTTGAGCTAGACGGAAGCATTGTGATTAAAAATGGCAAGGTTATGCCAAATTAGAGTGTTGTCGCTCTCGGCTCTGATATTAGATAGCCTTGGGCATAGTCTATCCCTATCTCTTTTATGACCTCCATTACTTCTTCGGAATGGACAAACTCCGCAACTGTTTTTATACCTAGGTTTCTTGCGAAATATGCGATAGCTTTTGTCACAGCCATTGCGTCTGGGTCGTTATGTATATTTTTTATGATTGAGCCGTCTATTTTTAAAAAGTCGGTTTTTAGTTTTAGTATATGCTCAAAACTGGAGTATCCGCTACCAAAATCGTCTATTGCGCACTTGCACCCATATTCTCTGACGTCGTCTACAAACTTTCTTACTTCTTCGTAGTTTTTGATTCCCTCAGACTCTAGTATCTCAAATATTACTCTGTTGCCTATGTCGTATTTTGTTAGCATCTCCTCAATATATGCTACTATCTCTTGGTCTTTTATGTCGTCATATGAGATATTGATAGAAAACTCGTAAGGCTTGTCGGCAAACCATTCAAAGCTTTTTTGGATAATAATTTTTGTCAGTTTCGCATATTGCTTACTACTTTTTGCAATCCCTAGAAATGTTAGTGGCCCTATGGCATTGCCATTTTCATCTATTAACCGCATAAGGACTTCGTATTTTTTTGTTTCACCTGTTTTGAGGTCCATTATAGGTTGGAAATACGGCACTATTCTGTCGTCCGCAATAGCATTCTTGAGTCTTTTAGCAAAAGCTATATTGTTGTTATAGTCTGTCTTAAGGTCCATCTCATCTTTGTAAAATAAAAATCTAAGACCCTCTTCTTTTGCTATTTTGAGCGCCATATCGGCGTCCGCAAGTATCGTTTTGGCTCTCTCTTCATCATCTAGCACTATCTTGTCACTATCTGATATACCTAGTGATATTTCTATCTCTATATCAATCCCTTGACACCAAAAATGCGAATGTTCAACAAGGTGGCACAGCGAATATGCCAGTTTTTCTTGCTCGCTTCTGGAGGGGGCGTATGGCATAAACAATACATATTCATCTGAGGCTAGTTTATAAAGTCTCCATCCCTGCGCAGCCTTTTCAAATTTATATCCGAGGATAATAAGTGAGGCCGCCCTTTTTAGCTTGTTTGCAAGGAGTATCATCAACTCATCGCCAGTTTTGTAGCCATATAGGTCGTTAATCTGACTAAATGAGTCTATATTGATTAGCATAAGCACCGGCGATTCTGCTGTCGTTATGTCTTGTAACAGCTGTCTTCTGTTTGGAAGATTGGTCAACTCGTCCGTGTAAAGTCTTTTTTTAAGCTCATTTTGTTGATTTATAAGTGGTGTTATATCGTCAAGCGTAATTATATATAGCACTTCTCCATCTTGCTCGTGCCTTTTTGTGTTTATGCCAAAGTATCGCTCTTTGCCGTTTTGTCTTATGAGGGCTTTTTGTTCTAGTCCTATCGCTTTTTGCACCCAGTTTTCTTCATTTGGCTCAAGGTATCGCTGCTCACCGTCATCGTAGTTGACAAAAAAAGTAGAGATATATCTTTGCGATATTTTAAAACCGTTAACACTTTCGTATTTATCGAAAAAATCAAAAAACGGCTTATTGCAGTTTATTATTTCCGTTTCATTTGCCACCATTACTATGCTTGTTTGGCTATCCAAGATAGTTTTTGTATATCGCTTCTCGTTTTGAAGCCTGTCTATGAGGTGTTCGCTCTCCTCCGTTCGCTCTTTGAGACTGTGCGTCATATCGTTAATGTGTCTTGAGAGGCTTTTTATCTCTGCGGCGTCCCCTTTGTGTATAGAGAGCTTCTCGTACTCGCCGTCTTGTATTTTATCTAGGTGTTTAAAAATTCTTTGAAACGGTATATTGATAGCCCTGTAGAGCATAATAACCATTGCGGCGGCTATCAAGAGTACCATCGCTATCATTATGACCGCAATAGCTCTTTTGTTGGCGGTTATTATGTCCACAAAATCTGCATCTTCATATACAGAGATAAATCTCCACTCCCAAGGCAAAAACTCCTTGCTTACATATATGCTTTGCCCTATATGTCCACGTTCTTCCCAATTTGTAACAGAGGTCAGGTCTATATTTTTGCCACCTTCGCTTAGTTTTGAGTATCCTTTGCCATCATATAGGTATACGGCAAGACGGCTTGCTTTGCAGATGTTTTGTATCTCATTCACACTCTCTTGCTTTGCGATAAGTTCCATTTTTTTGAATTCGGCCGGATTTGCCGCATAGTTTGAAAACAGGGTTTCGTATTTGTTTTTTGCGGTGTCGTGGATTTTGTAGATATTTGCCTCCAGCTCACTGGAGGCGCTTTTTGAGATTTGTTTAACGAGTATTTCGCTAATTAGAGTTTCGCTAATCCATATAGCCGCTACACCTATTAGGATGATTGGCGTAATAACCTTAAAAAGCGTACTCTTATGCCATTTTTTCATTGCACGGGTGCCATTCTAAAAAAGTATAAAAATATTTCCGGCAAAACATTGTTTTGCATTAGCAAACTCCAAACAGTAACATTTGTGTAATTTTAATCAGTAAATAATTAAAGTTAATATATAAATAAGCAAAACTAATTAAAATCAGAGTAATTTTGCACCTTTTTGCAGTTTTTTTATTAAATCGTTATATTTTATACCGCTTTTTTCTAGAAGCTCTTTTAGTTTTACCGCTGCGTCGCCATATCTCCCCGGTGATTCTAGAGAGCGCAACTCTCCATATAGCTTTTCGATTTGCGCTACCGCATTTTTATTTGCAGCTTTTCTTACCGAAATAAACCCGTTTATATCGCCATACTTGTTAGTCGTAGGTTTGACATTCGCAAACACCCAATAATACCTTCCATCTTTTCTTAGGTTCTTTACGAACGCATACACCTCTTGCCCGTCTAGTAGTTTTACCCATAACAGTTTAAAAACGATAGACGGCATATCCGGATGTCTTACTAGGTTGTGATTTTGATTTAATAGTTCATTTTTGCTGTACCCAGATATTTCGCAGAAAACATCATTTGCATGGACTATATATCCATCCGTATCCGTTTTTGTGACTATCAGCTGCGATGTATTAACTGGATATTCGCTTGCCATTTTTTGTCGTCACGCTAGGTTTGTAAATACTGCTTGAACATCATCGTCATCTTCTATTTTTTCGATGATTTTTTCTATCTCCACCATTTGTTCGTCCGTTACATCTATCGGTGACGTAGGAACTCGCTCTAAGGCTGATTTTTTTACCTCTATTTTTAGCTCTTCAAGCGCAGCCGCTATCGAGCCAAAGTTTGTATAATCGCCATATACATACACCGTATCTTCATCTATTGTCATATCTTCAAGACCGGCATCTATAAGGCCAAGCTCTAGCTCCTCAAGATCCATTGACGGCTTGTCAAACTCAAACACACTTTTTCTTGAAAACATAAAATCGAGCGAGCCACTTTGAACTATTTGCCCGCCAGCTTTTGTGAATATTGCTCTTATGTTAGCGATAGTTCTTGTTGGGTTGTCTGTCGCACACTCTATCATAAATAGCGTACCGTGTGGCCCTTTGCCGTCATATACTATTTCCGTGTAGTCTACTGCGTCCCTACCGCTTGCTCTTTTGATTGCTGCATCGATGTTATCTTTTGGCATACCCTCCGCTTTTGCATTGGCTATGGCGGCTCTTAGTTTGGCGTTCATTGCCGGATCTGGTACGCCCTCTTTGGCCGCCACCGTGATGGCTCGCCCTAGTTTCGGGAATATTCTGGACATATTCCCCCATCTCTTCATCTTTGCCGCTTTGCGGTATTCAAACGCTCGTCCCATTCGTCCCTCGTGCAGATTTTTGGCGTCATTATACAATTTTGCCGCTTTGTCACACACTCTTAACGCCGCTTAGATAAAATGCCGTAAATTTTTTTGAGGTCTGACGATGGGATATGTTGATAAAGTGCCTACACCTTGCTATGTTTGTGAGGAAGAGCTGCTAGAGAAAAACCTAAAGACGCTAAAACGTGTTATGGATGAAGCGGATATAAAAATACTTCTTGCCCTAAAGGGTTTTGCGATGTGGGCGACGTTTCCGCTCGTAAAGCAGTATCTAAAAGGGGCATGCGCTAGCGGCTTAAACGAGGCTATTTTGGCCAAAGAAGAGCTTGGGCTCGAAGTGCATACCTATTCCCCAGCGTATAAAATAGAGGAGATAGAAGAGATTGCCCGCATCTCAAATCATCTTGTTTTTAACTCGTTTGGGCAGTGGGAGAGATTTAAAGGTGATGTATTCGCCGCAAATCCTTCTATATCTTGTGGCTTCAGGGTAAATCAAGAACGCTCAACCGCACCTGTCGAGCTCTATAACCCCTGTGCGCCGTTTAGCCGCTTTGGGGTGACTAGGGCAAATTTTGAAGCCGATAAATTGGATGGTATAGAGGGATTACATTTTCACGCTCTGTGTGAACAAAACGTAGATGCGCTAGAAGCCGTGCTTGAGGCTTTTGAGGAGAAATTTGGAGAATTTTTGCCTCGAATGAAGTGGGTAAATTTTGGTGGCGGGCATCATATTACTAGGGTTGATTATGATGTTGACAGGCTGATAGATGTCTTAAAAAGCTTTAAGGCAAGATACCCACATCTTAGTGTATATATGGAGCCTGGTGAGGCTGTCGGTTGGCAAACTGGGCCTCTTGTGGCTAGAGTACTAGACATTATCCATAACGGAATTGATATAGCCGTGCTAGATACTTCGGCGGAAGCTCATATGCCTGATACGCTAGCGATGCCTTATCGTGCGGCAGTAAGAGGGGCGGGGGAGCCAAATGAGAAAAAATATACATATAGGCTCGGCGGCAATACCTGTCTCTCCGGTGATATTATCGGTGACTATAGTTTTGATGAGCCTCTAAAAATCGGTGACAGAGTGGTATTTGAAGACCAGTGTCATTATACGTTTGTTAAAAATACTACGTTCAATGGAATTAATCTGCCGAGTCTTGCAGTGCTAAGAAAAGACGGCAATTTGGATGTTGTGAAAAATTTTGGATACGAGGATTATAAGTGCAGACTAAGCTAGGAAGCCTTGCGGGCCTCCCGTAGCTAGTTATTTTGTTTTGTTCATATCGCAGGCCATTCCGTGCATTGGACCCATACCGCCCATTTTGCCTTGACCGCCCATCATTCCTTTGCCGCTCATATTACCTTCTGCTTTTTTCATCTTTTTAGATTTTTTCATCGGTTTGCATTGGCAATTATCGCCGCATTTGCACTCAGCGCCGCAAGGGCAGTTTTTACCTAGTTTGCATTGTGCTACGCTTGCATTGGTATCGCAAGCTCTTGAGCCGTTACCGTCCATTTTGCAGCATGGACCCGCAAAAGCAAAAGATACGGCAACAACAGCCGTTAGTAGTAGTTTTTTTAGCATTTTTTTCTCCTTGTTTTATTCGCCGTGAGCTTCAAGATACTCTTCGTAAGAGCCTCTAAAATCGATTATATCGTTATTTGGCTTAAGCTCGATTATTCTATTTGCGAATGCGTCGATTAGCTCCCTGTCGTGCGTGACGCAGATTACCGCCCCAGTGTATTCGTATAGCGATTCGCCAAGAGCGATGATGGCTTCTAGGTCTAGGTGGTTGTTTGGCTCATCCATTACGAGAAAGTTTGGACCCTCCAGCATTAGTTTTGATAGCATAACCCTGTGCTTTTCACCACCAGATATAGCCCCGACAGGTTTTTCTTGCTCTTGTCCGTTAAACAGCATTCTTCCTAGGCAGTTTCTAATTTCCCCAAGCTCTGCCTTTCTATCGTAAGCCCTTAACCATTCATACAGGGTCTCTTCGCCTTGCACGACATCCGTTGTGTCTTGAGGAAAGTACCCTGTTTGTACTGTCGCACCCCATTTTACGGCTCCGCTTTTTGGAGTTAGCTCTCCCATTAAGATTTTTAGAAGGGTTGTTTTACCGATACCGTTTTGTCCGATTAGTGCTATTTTGTCGGTTTTTAGGACGCTCATAGAAAAATCTTTTAGTATTTCTGTATCTTCATATCCAAAAGTGATATGCTCAGCCATCAAGCAGTCGTTACCTATCTCTCTTTTTGGCTTAAATACTATGCTGGGGTCTCTTCTGGACGAAGGTTTCATATCGTCTATTTGGATTTTGTCTAGCTGTTTTTGACGGCTTGTCGCTTGTTTCGCTTTTGAGGCATTGGCGCTAAATCTTCTGATAAAGTTTTCTAATTGAGCCTTTTCGCCTAGTTTTTTCTCTCTTTCCATCTCCATTTGCTTTTGGATAAGGTTTGCCGCTATATACCAGTCGTCATAGTTGCCGGTAAACTCTCTTATCGTGCCAAAGTCAACATCCAGTATGTGCGTAACTACGGAGTTGATGAAATGCCTGTCGTGCGAGATAACTATCATCGTACCTTCGTGGCGTTTTAGTTTTTCCTCTAGCCAGCCTATCGCTTTGATATCGAGGTTGTTCGTCGGCTCATCCAGAAATAGTATTTCAGGTTTTGGGAATAGCACCTGCGCAAGAAGGACTTTGAATTTTTCGCCTGACGTAATTTCGCTCATTTTTGCCTGATGTAGACTTGAGTCAAAGCCTAGTTCTTCTAGGATTTTCTCTATGTTTACGTCGTATTCATATGTCGGGTCTTCCTCTGCGCATACCATCTCAAGCTCGCCGAGCCTTTCGTTGACTTTGTCATCGGAGAAGTCACCCTCTGCGTATAGCTTCTCTTTTTCTTTTACTGCGTCAAAAAGTCTTTTGTTTCCCCAGAGTACTGCGTCAAAAAGGGTGAAGTCCTCAAATGCGAATTGATTTTGTCCAAGCACGCCTATCCTAGCGCCCGGCTCAGTCCAAATTTCGCCTTCAGTCGGCTCAAGCTCTCTTGAGATGATTTTCAAGAATGTGGATTTCCCCGCACCGTTTGCGCCAATAAGACCGTATCTTTTGCCTTTATCTAGCCTAAGGTTGATTTTGTCGAACAGTTTTCGCTGTCCAAATTGCATAGTTATATTTATTGCTTGTAACAATTTAGTTCCTAGTATAATTTTTGTTTTATTTTACACTTTTAGCGGTTAGAATTGGGGTTTGAATGAGAAGATACATAAAAATAGTGTTTATGGCGGCAAGTATTTTTTTGTTGCTGGATGTCGGACGGTATTTTGTCTATCCGGATGTATCTGCTCTTAGCGTGCAAAAACCGATACCGACCGCCTTTATGGAGTATCGAAAAGCTCAATGGGCAGATGAGGGCAAGCAAAAAGAGATAGACCAAAGATGGGTTGATTTTCGCTCAATATCGCCGTATCTCGTCAAAGCCGTGCTTATTAGCGAGGATGATGGTTTTTGGAAAAATGACGGCTTTGAGAAAGAGGAGATGATGCAGGCCTTTGAAAAAAACCTCAAAGCCGGCAAATTCGTCTCCGGCGGCAGTACCGTTACGCAACAACTAGCAAAAAATATATATTTGTCCCCGAGCAAAAACCCGATTAGAAAATTAAAAGAGGCGATACTGACGTACAGGATGAACAAAACCCTCTCAAAAAGACGGATAATAGAGTTATATCTCAACTGCGCCGAGTGGGGTGATGGGATATTTGGTATCGAGGCTGCGGCGAGGCATTATTATGGCAAGAGCGCAAGAAATCTATCGGCTATGGAGGCGGCAAAACTAGCGGCGATACTTCCAAATCCTATTATGTATCAGCCCGAACAAAAGGGGAGAATGGCCAAAAAATCAGCATATTTGTACCGCATTATGACCCAAAGAGGGATAGTCTTAAAAGAGTTTGAAGAGGTGATGAAGCCGCAACCAAAAGAGGATGCCAATGTGACCGCAAGTGATATGAATACCACGGAGGAGACGCCAAAAGTGGAAGCGGAGGCCAAAAAAGAGGAGGCGAACGCTAGCAACTAGAGCTTTTGAAAATGAATTATCGTCAGGTCGTCATCTAGCGTGCTGACGGCTGCCCTTTCGCTCACGTCGGATACAAAAGATTTTTCTAGCATTACAAGTGGGTCATTATTGTGCATCTGCAAAAGTGCTCCCTCTACAAGACCGTCGCTATATATGACTATTTTCTCAAAGTCTGATAGTTTTATTTTTTGTGCTCTTACATTGGCGGCGAAATTCATAGCTGGCATATTGTTTGATGATAGTTTTGTGACACCGTTTTTGTCTTTTAGAAATGCTGGATATATACCGCCCATCGAGTATGTAAGCTCGCTAAAAGCGCCGTCAAACCAGAAAAAACCAAAACTAAGCTGCTCATCTTCGGCTAGCATCGACTCAAATAGATAGGATAGTCTTTGAAGCATCTCCTCGAGTGATGAGACCTGCAAAACCGCTTGCTTGATAAAAGACGACATGGCAAAAGAGGTTAGAGATGGTAGCAGTCCATGTCCCATGGCGTCAACTAGATATATGAGTACGCCGCCGTCTTTTGTCTTATGTATCGAATACGAATCCCCACTCAAAATATCGGCTGCCATATATACTATAGATATATCAAAGCCGTTATCGTCTTCAAGTTCGTTTGTTATCATGACTTTTTGTTTTTGGTGGCCGAGTTCTTGTTCCGCTTTTGAGTTTTCATTGATTTTTAGGATTCTGTCTTGCTGCTTGTCGCTTAGCTTTGTGATTTTCTCCAGCCTGCTTTGGGATTTTTTGTAAAGCCCCAAAAGACTCGAAAGGGACTTTGCCAATTCATCATTGCTCCCCCCGTTTTTTAGCTGGTTTTCTATCTGTATTATCAACTCTTGACTCATCTATTCCTATCTCGCAAAACCAAAATAATACGCAACTCTAAAATCTTTTCTATCTTCTAGTGTTGTCCAAGGTGTCTGGTCTTTGTCGGAATACCTAATTCTAAGTTTGTTTGTTTTGTCGAATGTATACCAAAAATCTATGTTGCTCTCAGTGAAGTCATCTTTTTTACTACCGTTTAGAGCCCTTACCCATACTTTTCCGAGGTTGAGACTTGCAGTTGAGAGCGGTTTTATATTCACATATCCGCCGACCGCCTCGCTAGGCTCATAATTAGCGTAGCCTTGTTGCCAGTCTGTATACATAGCTCCTGATTCTACGGCTTTAAAGATGTTGCCGTTTATTTTGTTATATACCGCCGCAATATCCGCTTTGGCTAGATTTAGCTCCGCAGCCGCACCGTACATTTGTGAGTTATTTGCGTTTTTGTAATCGTTAGAGCCGTATTGGGCTTTGATGTTTGCGGATTGGAGTTTGTATGTTACGTCTACATATCTATAGTCGCTAACCGCTACGGCCTTGTCGTCAAGCGCCTTGATATATTGCGCTCTAACAAGTGTGTCGGCGATACTTTTGTTTTGAAGGTATAGATATGGCAAGCCTCTTTTGCCCCAGATGTGCGTTTCGTCTTTGAACGTATTGTATTTTGAGACAAACCCGCTGTATCTCTTGATGTATCCCAGTTCGATAGTATTGTCTTGTATCTCATTGGTTTTTAGCACTATCGCTTCATATGAAGAAGGCAACAGCCTAAGGTCGTGGTCATTTGCGAGCGGCGTTGACAGCCTTTGTCTACCTATTTTGAGTGATGTTTTGCCGATTGTCTGCTCAAGATACAGCTCCCCCAAAAACGAGAGATTGTTGCCTGTTGTTTGCTCTAAAAGCCCGCTAGAAATCCCTTCGCTTCTTTGGGTCATACTTAGAAGATAGCTTCCGTAGTATGCGGCTCCTATTTTGGCTCCAGCCGTCTCTTTTGTCTCTAGCTTTGCTATCCCGCCTGCCGTCAACGCTTTCGAGTCGGGCGTGTTTGGCTTGTCAAAGCTTCTATCAAAATAAAATATACGTCCGTCAAACGAGAGTTTTGCATCGCTTATAGCGTCTTTTAGTGATGTTTCGGCATTGGCTATTGCGCATGACAGTATCAGTACGGATAATTTTTTATTCATGGTTCCTCGTATGCTTTAAATAATGATACATTATTATATAGATTAATTACTTTTTGGTAAAATACTCAAAAAACAAGCGAAATCAACTAAAAGCGGCTCTATGAAACTAATCTGTGCACTTTTTACAACAATATTTGCAATCAATATTTTTGCTATTGAGCTCACCAAAGAAGAAAAAGATTACATTGCCGCACACCCGATAATCAAAGTACATAACGAACAAAATTGGGCACCTTTTAACTTTAACGAAGATGGTGTCGCCAAAGGCTTGTCGATAGACTATATGAATTTAGTCGCACAAAAAACGGGACTAAAAGTAAGCTACATAACGGGGCCTTCTTGGAATGAGTTTTTGGAGATGATGAAGGATAAGCGTCTTGATGTGATGCTAAATATCATAAAAAATGATGAGCGTGAAAAATTTTTGCGTTTTACGTCACACTATCAAGAGGCGCCCTACGGGATTATAGTCAACAAGGATTCCACCAAAAAAATCACAAACATACAAGAACTAGTTAACTCTAAAATTGCAATTGAAGAGGGGTTTTTTAAACATAACTATCTTGCGAAGAACTATCCGAATGCACAACTTGTACTCAAAAAAGACACGCTCGGGGCATTGCAAGCCGTTTCATACGGTGAAGCGGATGCTACTTTCGGAATACTACCGATCGAAAATTACATCATTCAAAAAAATGGACTAAATAACCTTAAAATCATAGGTGTTGCGGATAGCGACTTGTTTGCTCCAAAAAAACTATGCATGGCTGTTTCTATCGATAATCCTGTCTTGCAAGGCATATTGCAAAAAGGAATTAATGCCGTAACGTCGGATGAGAAAACTGAAATTTATAAGCGTTGGGTTAATGTTGAACTCAAAGGCGGTATAGATTATCGGTTGTTGGCAAAGATACTGGGGGCTGTTTCTCTAATTATCGGAGGAACACTTTACTGGGTGCTCAGGCTAAAAAGACTTCAGCACAAACTAGAAAACTCGCATCTTCTTATGAAAACGATGCTTGACGCTTTGCCAAACCCAGTGTTCTACAAAGATAAAGACGCACGTTTTGTCGGTTTTAACAGGGCTTATGAAGAGGCGTTTGGCGTTGACTCAAAGGAACTAATAGGTAAAAGTGTCCTTGACTTGGAGTTCTTGCCAGAAAAAGACAGAGAGATTTACCAGGCTGAAGATTTGGAAGTCATCAATAGTGCCGGTCGTATAGTCAGAGAGCAGGATATGATACTTGCGGATAAAAAAATACACCACACCGTATATTCCGTGAATGGCTTTAAATGTAGCAAAAATCGTCCAGCCGGTCTAATAGGTGTATTTGTAGATATTACCGAACAAAAAGAATCGGAAGCAAAACTTCAAAAAATGATGAACGAGACGGCAGAGCTTCATCAAAGAGTCAACGATTCCATAGCCTACGCCGCTATGATACAGTCTGTTTTGATTTCGTTGCCAAAGGTGTTGGAGGGATATTTTTCAGATAGTTTTGCAGTGTGGCAGCCAAAAGACACCGTAGGCGGCGACATATATATGTTTGAAGAGATAAGTAAAGACGAGTGTCTTTTGTTTGTCGTAGACTGTACCGGGCATGGTGTGCCAGGGGCTTTTGTGACTGTACTTGTCAAGGCTATAGAGCGAAATATAGTCGCAAAATTATCACACGACAAAGAGCAGATACATCCGTCGCATCTTCTATCCGTATTTAATCGCAGTATCAAAGATATACTAAAACAAGATTCAAAAAATTCGCTTTCAAACGTAGGATTTGACGGCACAATTCTCTATTACAATAAAAGCAGTAAAATACTAAGATTTGCATCCGTACAAAATCCGGTAATGTATATAAAGGGCGACAATATCACCGAATACAAAGGCGATAGGCACAGTGTCGGTTGTCGCACTATCGACGAGAACTATGTGTTTACCGAGCACGAGCTAAAAGTCGAAGACGGAGATAGATTTTTTATATCCACGGATGGACTATATGACCAAAACGGAGGTGAAAAAGACCTGCCGATGGGACGTAAGAGAATTGCAAAGATTTTTGTAGATAATAAAGACGAGCCGCTCAACGAGATTAAAGAGATGATACTCTACGAGCTTGGCGGTTATCAAGGCGCAAACAAACGAGATGACGACATAGCTTTCGTCTCTTTTACTATATAAAATAAATTAAAAAACAGGGATGGATATGGCTAGGTTTATGATTGTGGATGACTCTAAAGTATCAAGGAAGATAGTAAGAGAGCTCCTCGAAGGGCTAGGGCACATAGTGGCTTTGGAAGCGGCAAGCGGCGAAGAGGCGATAGAAAAGTATGATACTTCTTTGATTGATTGTGTATTGCTTGACGTGGAGATGGGCGGTATGTCTGGGATAGAGGCGACAAAAATACTAAAAGATAAATATAGCGGTATCAAAATCATAATCGTAAGCTCCGTTTCAGAGAGCAATAGACTAAAAGAGGCCGTTTTGAGCGGAGCGGATATGGTGGTGCAAAAACCAGTAAATACCGATAGCCTAAAAAGAGGCATAGATAAAGTATTGGGGTAATTATGCAACAAACTAATCAGCTTATAGCGAATATGAAGCTTTTGGCGAAAGACGGTAATCAAGACGAAGTGCGTGCGGCTCTTGGCGAGCTAGTCAAGTTATTTGAAAAAAGCAATAGCAGGCTCGAAAAGATAACAAAACAAAGCGATAAGCAACAAAGCCAACTTTTAAAACTAAATGAAGACTTGGAGAGTGCTTACACAGAGCTAAATGACTACAAAAACAACCTTGAGATAAAAGTAGAAGAAGAGACAAAAAGAAGGCTAGAGCAAGAAAAAATCCTAATACAAAATTCAAAAATGGCAGAGATGGGCGGTATGCTCGGGGCCATAATACACCAATGGAAGCAGCCTATCACTATCATAAGTATGCTAAGCGATATTATGGCTAGGGATTTGGAGGATGGTGAGCTAGATGTCGATATGATGCAAGACAACGTCAAAACTATCAAAGAGAGAATTCTCTTTTTGTCGCACACCATAGATGACTTTAGAAACTTCTTCAAACCGGACAAAGAGCCAAAAAATTTTAACCCGAAAAAAACAGTCGAAGAGGTGCTAAAAATCATAGGACACCAGATACTCAAATACAATGCAAACGTAAAAGTAGAGGGCGATAGTGGTGTGATGGTGTGTGGGTTTCCAAATGAAATCAAGCACGTCGTCTTAAACCTTGTCAATAATGCCCTTGAAGCCGGCGGCGAAAATGCAAAAGAGAAAAATCAAACTCCTGACATAGTAATAGATATATCTCAAGATGAAAAAGACGCCACCATAATAATAAGTGATAACGGTGGCGGTATTCCAGATAAAATTATGAAAAACCTATTTGCGCCATATAACTCCTCTAAAGGTGATGCCGGAACTGGAATAGGACTTACGCTTGCAAAAACAATCGTTGAAGAGCATCACAAAGGTAAGATAAGCGCTGTAAATACCGATATTGGCGCAATGTTTACGATAGTAATTCCAAAAAAGGAGGCGCAAAAAAATGACTAAAAACCTATATAGCTTCAAAAAAGCCCTTACTGAAGAGGGTGTGATTATATGTTTTAGCGGCGTTGTTTCGCAAGATATACTCTCTAGTTTTGCATCGGTCATAGAAAAAAAGCTTGAAAGTATGGGAAACGTGGCGGTAGCCCAAAACATTTTCGCTATATTTGTTGAGATGGCCCAAAATATAATGAGCTATTCAAGCGAGGCGGTAGTTATAGGCGACAACCAAAAAGAAAGCCCAGGGGTTATAGTGGTCGGTTTTGATAAGAGTATTTGTAAATACTACATCAAAAGTGGCAATACCGTCAAAGCATCTTTGAGGGATAAAATAACGCAAAGAATAGATGCCGTAAAAGACCTAGACAAAGACGCCCTAAAGGCTATGTATAAAGAGATGAGGAAAAGCAGCGAAAATGCCCATGATAGAGGCGGCGGTCTTGGCTTTTTGGAGATACAACGCAAAGCTACGGAACCGCTGGGATATAGTTTTGACGAGATAGATGATGAACACTTATTTTTTAGTTTAATATCAATAGTTTAAGGAGTAAAAATGGAAAACCTAATAGTCGAAGCTACAAAATTCACCCCAGACATTGCGCTTTTGGCGGATGCTAGAAAGATTAGCTTTAAGGGCAAATCATACCCTGAAAATACCTTTGATTTTTACGCCCCTACAATCGCTTGGCTAAAAGAGTATTTCAAATCTACAAAAGGCGAGACTATAGTTGATTTTGAGATAACGTACTTTAACTCTAGCAGTTCAAAACTTTTTTTCGATATTTTCGATATTTTCGAAGATGCGGTAAAAGGCGGCGATAAAGTTGTGATAAACTGGCATTATGACGCAGAAAATGAGAGCGCAGAGGAAGCCGGAGAAGACTTCAGAGATGATTTCGAGACGCTAGAGTTTAATTTAGTAAAGAAATAGTATGAGCGAACTAGAACTTATAGCGGAAATGGAGAGTGCACTGGGAAGCGGTGATTGTGAGACGGTCAAGAGTGCTTTTGAGGGGCTTATCGGCAAGTATACTAAAAGCGTAAAAAGACTTGACAAAATCACAAAACAAAGCGATAGACAGCAAGATCAAGTTCTTATGCTTAATGAGCAGCTTGATAGCTACAAAAATCACCTTGAAGAAAAAGTTCATGAAGCCACAGAGCATATTCAGCATTTGTATGAAGAGCTTGAAAGAACCCAAAAAGAAATTATTTTCAGAATGGGTGCGATATGCGAGTCTAGATCAAAAGAAACAGGAAATCACGTCAAAAGAGTTGCCGAATATTCAAAAATACTAGCTATAAAATACGGACTAGATGAAGAAGAGGCTGAACTTTTGAGGCAGGTTTCCCCTATGCACGATATAGGCAAAGTCGGAATTCCTGATAATATCTTGAACAAACCAGGAAGGTTTACCGATGAAGAGTTTGAAATTATGAAGCAACATGCCCAGATAGGGTATGAAATACTGCAAAACTCTGAAAGAGAGCTACTTAAGGCGGCTCAAATAGTGGCTTATGAACATCACGAAAAGTGGGCTGGCGGCGGGTATCCTAGAGGCATATCTGGAGAAGAGATACATATTTATGGGCGCATTACCGCTTTGGCTGATGTGTTTGATGCGCTTGGAAGCAGCAGGTGCTACAAGGATAAATGGGATGATGATAAGATTTTTTCGCTTTTCAAAGAAGAAAGAGGCAGACAATTTGACCCTAAACTTGTAGATATATTTTTTGAAAACTTAGATGAGTTTTTAAAAATTAGAGACGAATTTAAAGATATTATTTAGGCTCAAAAACAAGAGATATAGAGTTTACGCAATGCCTTGTGTTTTTGGGTGTAAATCCCTCGCCAAGAAATACATGCCCTAGATGTCCGCCGCACGATGCACATACTATTTCAGTGCGCTTGCCGTCTTTGTCAGGTACTCTATGCACGGCACCATCTATCTCGTCGTCAAAACTAGGCCATCCGCATCCGGAATGAAACTTGCTATTTGAGTGATACAGCCCGGCTCCGCACTGCTTGCATCGGTATACTCCATTACCAAAAAAGTCCGTATATTCGCCTGTTCCGGGATATTCAGTGCCTTTGTGTAGTATTACTCTTTCTTCTTCGCTCGTTAACTTATTGTATTTCATCGTCTCTCGCCTGTCTTTATGGTTTTTGCAAAACAAATACGTTAGAATGACAGATTATACAGTATTCACTTTTTTACTCTACAAATGGATGTAATTTATGAAAAACATACTCTTACTTCAAAATAGATATATACCTATACTTTTTATTTTTGCGGCGCTTGTGATTTTCAGATTTTTTTATATGAGTGACATAGTTCACAAAAACCAATACGACGGCCGTATTATGAACCTTAGCGGTAAGCAAAGGATGTACTCTCAGCGCTCTCTTGTAGCGGCGCAAGCATATTTCATAGACAAGACGGAGCAAAATAAAAATATATACATCTCTACACTAGAACAAACTGACAAAAATAGAGAGCTTTTTAATCAAGCACTTACCCAGAGCGGACATATCACCGATGAGGCGCACAAAGATATTAGCGCATTTGCCGATAAGTACAAAAACCTCCATTTGGAGTTTTTGAAAGAGCCTACGCCGGAGAGGTTAAAAGAGCTTGGAAAGACATCCACTCTTCTAGTGGCAATGTTTGATAATAGTGTATCCGAATATGAAGCCGACTCAAAGTTAAGATACAAAAAGCTTGATAATGTGCTGTATACCACTACGGCTGTATTTTTGGGCGTTTTGATTTTTGCGGCATTTTTTGTGTTTCGTCCGGCATCTAGAAAGATTACCGATTCTACGGACGAGTTAGCAAGGCAAAAACGAGAGCTTCAAAACTATGTAGATGCCGTAGATAAACATGTTATTACCTCATCAACTGATTTGAAGGGTAACATTACATATGCTTCCGATGCATTTTGCCACATAAGCCAATATACAAAAGAGGAGTTGCTTGGCAAAAACCACAGAATTGTAAGGCATCCGGATATGTCCAGCAAGCTTTATGATGACTTGTGGGGTACGATAGTGAGCGGTGGGACGTGGAGCGGTGAGATAAAAAATCTATGCAAAGACGGCTCGTCATACTGGGTGTGGGCGGACATATCTCCGTTTTATGACAATGGCAAAAAAATAGGCTATACGGCGGTCAGGCAAGACATAACCGACAAAAAGAGGATAGAGGAAATATCTATTAGGGATGGGATGACAGGGCTATTTAACAGGCGTTATTTTAATGACATATTTCCAAAAACAATCAATGGAGCAAAAAGAGACGGGAAGAATGTTGCATTTTTGATTTTGGATGTTGACCATTTCAAGCAATACAACGATACATACGGTCATCAAAAAGGGGATGACGTACTTATAAAAATATCCGCAACAATACAAGATACATTCAAGCGAAATGGAGATTTGTGCTTTAGGCTCGGTGGAGAGGAGTTTGGTGTCGTGTTTGTGGGCAATGACGAACAGACGGCATTTGATATGGCAAATAAGCTAAGAAAAAATATCGAGTCGCTCGCTATGGAGCATAGCAAAAATAGCGCAAGCAAATATGTCACCGCTTCAATGGGGCTAACAATCAAAAACAGTCGTGATGTTGTCGATATGGACATACTCTACAAAGAGGCAGACGACTTGTTATATAAGGCAAAAGAGAGTGGTAGAAATAAGGTTTTTATGGGCTAAAGCTTATCTTCTTCCGTTGTCTCAACATCCACAAATTCAATATGCTCCTCAATACTTTTTGCTGTCTTTGCCCCCATCTCTTTTAGCTTTTCTAGTCTAGCAAGAGCGGCGCCTCTGCCTGTTGCCAGGAGCTTTCTGGCCTCTGTGTAGCTTTTTTGAGCTCTTTCTATATTTACGGCTATTTTGTCAAATTCACTTAGAAACCCGTGCATTTTATCGTACACCGCTCCCGCCTCTTTGGCTATTAAGGCGGCATTTTGGTTTTGTCGCTCGCTTCTCCATATCATATAGACGGTCTTTAGCGTGGTCATCAGAGAGCTCGCCGTGGTGAGGGCTACACTTTTGCCCAGCGCATACTCAAACAGCCCTTTATCCTCGGCAATAGCGGACATATAAGCGCCCTCTAGCGGAATAAACATAAACACATATTCAAAAGCGTTGTCTATGTCTTGGTATCTTTTTGACGACAAGCTGTCTATGTGTTTTTTGATTGAGGAGAGTAGTGCTTTTGCGGCGGCGGCTCTATCTTCATCCGTTTTGGCTTCGCAGTAGTCCATATATGAGAGTAGTGTTACCTTGGAGTCTATAATAATTTTTTTATTGTCTGGCATATTGACGATGGCGTCTGGGATTATCCGTCCGCCTTCTTCATCCGTGTGCCCGCCTTGCAAGGTGTATTCTATGTCTTTTCTCAGTCCTGAGGCATTTAGTATGCTCTCAAGCACCATTTCACCCCACATACCTTGCGTTTTTGATCGACTTTTGAGGGCGTTTGTAAGCGCCGAAGCCTCCGCTCCTAGTTTTTGGTTTTGCTCTTTTAGCTCTTTTACTACGATAGATAGGTGTTTTCTCTCGGCAGATTCGGCATTGTAAGTGTCGTCAACTTTTTTGCGAAAGCTCTCAAGCTGTTCTTTTAGAGGTTTTAGAGTTAGTTCTACGGAGTTTTTATTTTGCTCTTCTTGCTTTGCCATCGCCTCGGCGGCTAGTAGCCTAAACTCATCTTTCATTTTTGCGGCATACTCTTTGGCGTGTTCGGCTTCTGATTTTAGAGTGGCGTTTTGTGTTGACAGCAAGAGCACCGCATTTTGGAGCGAATCGATTTTTTTGTTTGAGACGAGATATATAGCCACCGCCGCAATGAGTCCCGCACCGAGACCTATCAGCGTAAAAACAATCATATCCATAGGTCTATTTTGTCTCTTTGACGCCGATGCCTGTCATCGTCGTGATACAATCTTTTGATGTTTTTTGCCTCAGTCTATATATGAGGTTTTTTAGTGCCCCCTCCGTCATTTTCTCGTTGTTTTTTGTCCAGATAGTCTTTTCTATTAGCTCATAAGAGACTATTGAGCCTTTAGCCTTTACTATTAGTTTTAGTAGCTCCAGCTCTTTGAGCGTTAGTTTATGCGTTATTTCATCGCTAGTTATTGTCCCTTTTTGCGGGTCAAATATTGCGCCGCATTTGAGCCTCGTAAATTTATCGTGTACGACGCCTATCTCTTTTGAGCTCTCAAGCAGGGCATCAAGCAGGGCTTTTGTATTTAGCGGTTTTGTCAAAAATGAGTTTGGTCTTACCTCGATGACACGAAGTAACACCTCACGCTCTTTTGAAGCGGTTAAAAATATAAATGGTGTTTTGGGGTAAAGCTCTTTTAGTTTTGTCGCAAACTCTATGCCGTCGACCCCAGGCATTACTATATCGGTTACTACTAGATCAGGCTTCTTCGCTTTTATAATTTTGATAGCTTCTTCGCCGTCTGCGGCTTCGTAAACCTCTTTGACGTACGTTTTTAGATAATCGGCTAGCAGTGTTCGCCCTTGTTCTTCATCATCGACAACAAGCACCGAAAATTTTTTTAGTTTTTGTGTTTCGGAGGTATTAGACATAATATAGACCCTGTTAATTCATTCTTTGTTATGTAGTAAAAATATTGCAATTGTATCAAGAAAACTTGAACCGCAATGATACAAATGGTGATATTTTAAGAAAAATTAGCTAAGTAGCGGCAGTTTTATCGTGAACCTTGCCCCGTATTCTGAATTTTCGCATTTTAGCTCACCATCCATATGTCTTTCAACTATTTGTTTAGACATATAAAGGCCTATTCCAGTCCCTTTGCCTTGCTCTTTTGTCGTGTAGTATGGTTCAAATATTCTATCCATTATCTCTTGCGGTATCCCGCCGCCGCTATCTTCCACCGCTATCGTGACCCCGGTCTCATTTCTATCGGTTATTATCTCTATTTTTCTAACAGCCGGTTTGTTCGCCTCTATCGCATCTTTTGAATTTGAAATTAGATTTAGCAAAACCTGCTGAAGTTCGCTTTGATAGCCGGTAAAAGGCGTTTGCTTGTCTGCGTCATACAAAAGCTCTATCTTGTGGTCGTCAAGCTGTGCGCAGACTATATTTGCCGCCGCTTTGATGGCGTCTTCTATGAAAAATTCACGCTTTGATTTATTCGGCAAAAAGAAATTTCTAAAATCATCGATAGTCTTTGACATATATTGAATTCTCTCCATAGATGTCTTGACTGCCGCCGCCAAATACTCGCCGTCAAGCTCTCCGTATTTGTGAGCTTGCTTGATGTCTTGCACGGCTATCCCGAGGGCATTTAGCGGTTGTCTCCACTGGTGTGCTATAGCTCCTATCATCTCGCCCATAAGCGCCATTTTGCTTTGCTGCATCGCCATGTGCTCGGCTTCAATCCTTTTTTTGGTTTCGCTCTCCACCATTTGCTCGAGCATTTTGTTGACCGTTAATAGCTCGTTTTCCATCCTTTTTCTATCGCTTATGTCTATGGCAACCCATATTGAGCCTTTTGTTGCATCTTTTTTGTCCAGATATGCCCCACTTAGTAGTACCGTAATGGTAGAGCCGTCTCTCCTTTGTAGTAGGTGCTCTGTCGTGTATTGTCCGCTTTTTAGCATTTGCGCATAAGCGTCTTTGCCAAAATTCTCATACTCTTCGGTAGAGGTGTATATGAGCTTGCTGTTTTTGCCTATTAACTCGCCCGTTTTGTAGCCTAGCATATTGTTCCATGCTTCGTTGGAGCGGACAAAAACGTGCCCTTTTAGGTGTATTATTCCGGCGACGGCATTTTGAAAAAAAGCGGTCTGCTCCTCTAGCAAAAACTCTATCTTTTTTTCGTATTCTTTTTGTTCTGTTATGCTCAGGGCTATCGTGCATATAAGCGTTACATTGCCGTTTTCATCTTTGGCTATCGGGCATTTTGTGGAGTGGAAATAGTTTTCTTTGTTGCCTATGCCTAGCTTGTAATCGTACATGGCGATATTTGCGTTCTCAAATACACCTTTTGCTATTTTGCGCTCTTCATCGTCTCTGGAGCTCATCTCTTTCATTAATATTTTGTATTGCAAGCTTGAAGCTATTATGTTCCCATCTCTGTCGGAGATATATATCGATAGTGGAGCGTACTCCAAAATTCCCCTCAACTGATAAGCTAGATTTTTTATCGGAGAGCTTATTTTGTTTGCTAACCATCTAACGACAAAAATAGATAAAAACGAAAGCGTAGCTATAAGTATAGATAGATAAAGCACGCCTTTATCCGACAAACTACTTACCATTTGGGTCGACAAAAACACCCTTATGACACCGCTGTTTGCCTCTTCGTACCCTTTTTTAAAAGGCATATCTATTTCGATTAGCTCTAGTTCATCGTCATTTTTTTGGATTGCGACTTTTTGAATCAAGAACCCTTGTCCATTTAGGACGCTTTTGGCTTTTTCAAAATTAGCGTCCAAAATCATTGCGCCGTTGTTTTCACGCTTACTGTGCGCTATGACTAGCCCTGACGGCTCTTGTATCATTATTGCGTAGATATTTTGGTTTTTTTTGCTCAAATCCTCTATGAGTAGTCTCGCCTGATATTTGCCAGAAAAGCTTACTTTGTTGATGGAATCGCCGATACTACTTGCGATTACCGAGCCTAGTCTGTTTTGCTCTTGATTTACTAGCTGCCAAAAGTAGGTTACCGAGAAGATGAATATTGTAGCCATAAGGGCAAATATTAAGGCGCCAAACGACAACGATAGCTTCCTGTCTATCTTTGAGAAGTCGTTGCTTTGATTGTGAGTCATGTTATCTCGTTTTTAGAGTATTTTGCCAAATACTAGAATCGCTCTTCCACGGTTTTTTAAAGCTTTGTGGTATAGGTCCTAGCCAACCTGGGTAGAGCTTGATTGTCTCTTGTGTTATCGGAAATACGGGAATTAGTATCTCTTTTGCTATCTTTTTGCCCTCTAGCTTGTCATAGGCGGCCTTTAGTGCCACCCCTCCCATAGGGCCGCAAAACTGAGCGGAATCTATCAGAATGATACCGTTATTTTTTATTATTTCCACCGATTTCGGGTCACCATCTACTGTAGCTACGCCGATATCCGTTCTTTTTGCTTTTGTAAGTTCCCCTGCTATGGTTAGACCGCCACCGTCATTAACGGTAAAAACCAAATCAAGAGAGCCGTTTTTTGGAAAATCTTTTAGTATCTGCTTGCCGACTTTTTTGCCAGCTACCGGCTCTACCGCCTCGTATCTTTTTACCAGTCTATATGGCGTTTTGTGCTTTTCTAGCGCATCCAAAAATCCATCTACCCTTTGAACCGTCGAGGAGACGTGCGGATACTCTACGACCGCTATTTTGATAGTTCCTTTGTTTTTGAACTTGTGGCTTATATATTCTCCATTCAAAAAGCCGGCTTGATAGTTGTCGCTAGTGACGAAAGAGTCTAGTTTTCCACCGTTGATATACTGGTCGTATGCTATGACTGGAATTTTTGCGTTATTAGCTTTGATGAGCGAGTGCGATAGTGCCGCATTGTCGGTCGGCTGGACAACTATCGCATCTACTTTTAGCTTTATCGCCTCTTCAAATTGCGATATTTGTTTCTCCATACCGGCTTCGCCGTCGCCGGCTACAAATTTGATAAGCTCTATTTTTTTACCGCCGTTTTTCGCAGCCTCTTTGTTTATTTTTTCTACTTCGGCTTCAACCCCTTTTTTCATAGCTACCTGACCCTCTATGTTCATAGACCAAAAAAGTGCGGCTATTTTGTATGTACCGCCAGCAAACAAAGTGGAAGCGGCGATGATTAATAAAACTATCTTACGCATCTAAACTCCTAAAATCTATACTCTATAGTTGATTTTATAATGGTTCTCGTGTAGTCGGTACCGTCTTTTCGCAAGAGGGCCATTGCACTTGCAGAGAAGTTTTTTGTCTGCCTAGAGAGGAGCAGCTGAGAGACGCTAATGTCCCTTGCTCCTCTTTTGTGGCTACTATCAACATATATATGACTTGCACTAGTTTCCATGTTCCAAGGGAGTTTGTATCCCAAAAACCCCTTGTATAGTTTTGCTCCGTCCGTATCAAAGCTTTTCATAACGTGTTCGTTAAACACCGTGTATTGCGGTATTCCAGCCCATACATTCATCATATTTTTGTCTAGTTTGCCGTTTGAGTCATTGACCTTTGCCGCCGCAACATATACCTCGAGAGCGTCATGTATGGCCCCTAGTTTGATTGCGGCGTATTGCTGATTGAGAGTTTTGTCGACCGACTCTAAGTAGCGTTCTAGCTTGCCGTCGGCATTTTGCGAAGTCGCTTGTACGGCAAAATTTAGGCTTGTATTTTTGCCGATTTTTTTTGAGAGCGAATACTCGCCATAATATAAATCAAGCAAGTCTTTGGAGTGATAAGCCCATAAATTTAGCTTCCCAAAACCGTTTTCATATATGCCGCCGATAGCCATCACGGAAGCGTTTGGGACGATGCTTGCATATCCGGCCGCTTCCGACATGGAGACAAACTTTGACATATCGCTACCGCCAAAAATAGTAGCCCAAAAGCCGCTCATTTTACTTAGGTAGTACGCCTCCAATCTCGCTTTTTCGTTTATGGAGTACTTGAGTGACGCCCCCTCGTATAGATTTGGGATTATTCTGCCATCATCCATGTCTATGAGCGGTGTTACGACCCTCTGCCTTCCGACTAAGACATCGAGGCCGTCTTTTTTGTATCCCAATGCGGCGACCCCGAGGATAGAATATCCGCTTTCTTTGGGGCTAAAAAGCCTATCTACTCCGTCTTTTCTTTGCCCTATCGGGGTGGAGTTGAAAAAAGCGACATCGGTATAAAAATCTTGATATTTTGGATTTATCTCGATACTGCCGCCGACGGCTGAGGCTTTGTTGTCTGCATCGCCGACATACATACCTCTGACATATCCGCTAGGGTTTAGCTCTGCGGCTACGAGTTGACATAAGAGAAGTAAGGATGAAAAAACAATTTTTTTCAAAAGAAAAACCTCAAGGAAATAGCTAGTGTTATAATATCCATTGAGGCTTTAAATATTTTTAACTTTTTGTTACATTGATGTTTTTTGGCAATTTATTTTTTGTAAATTGCACCTTCGTAACAACTCCGCAAAACGGAATTAAATTTGCTTGATTTGTAACAAAAATGGAGGTGCGAAATGAGCTCTTCTGCGCTGTTAAATTTGGGTGTTAATTTTTCTTTGGACTATGCCAAATATCAAGCATTAAAAGGTGACAAAGGCGACTATGTAGACTTTTTGCTTCAGTATGATTCCGTGAAATCGGAAGAGGGTGATGAGAGCTGGATGGATTCACTTTTTGGCTCCAGTGACCTTCTGGACTCGATGCCTCCTGAGCTTTTGTCAAAGCTAGATTCCAAGACGACAGCGTCGCTATTTTCATCGTCAAAATCAAATGAAAGTACGGCTTTGCTTATAGATGAGCAGGTATCGGCGATGAAGCTTGAGTTAATAGACGCTTTTCGTCAAAGGATAGAAAGCACCGAAACGAATGAAAGTGTAAAAGCGGCGAAGATAGCGGCTTTATATGGGCAAGTTGAGAGCGTATCTATCCCATCTAGGTTTCTTGGCTAGTCTTTTAGGATATAAAACTTCACAATCAGCAAAACAACGGCGGCTATCACAAAAATTATACTGCCACCAAAAATCAATACACAAAAAAAGTAATTTATCTTCATAAATGCTAGACTTAAAAACTGTATTTTTGGAGAAAAATATCATGAGCAAA
>JAYSBP010000006.1:0-126800 GCA_041915365.1 Campylobacterales bacterium
TTATTCATTCGAATCATATTGCAAATGATTTTGTAAGGGTAACCGTAGGGGTAACTTTTGTAATATAGTTTTTGAATAACTATAAATAAAGGTTTTATGAGGTGGTGTGAATCCCTCTCTGCCGCCAGAGATACTTCCGAATAAATCCACAAAAGTCTTTTAAACCCCTATAAAATAAGCCTTTATAACATTTCATATGTCTCAACAAGCAGATGGTTAATTTATGGCATTTTTATTGTTTGAGTATTGGCTATTATTCTATATAAAAAACACGATGACCTACAATGAAAAACAAAAATTTATACTCTTTTTTTAGCGGTGGCGCTGTCGCTACCCTTGGTGGGTTAATCGGTCTCGGCGGTGCCGAGTTTAGATTGCCAATATTGGTCGGTTTTTTTGGTTTTGCCACTCTCAATGCCGTTATTATAAATAAAGTTGTTTCGTTTGCTGTTGTGATTTTCTCATTGATTTTTAGAAGTCACACAATTGGCTTTAGTGAAATACTGCCGCAATTGTTTACCATCGTCAATATCCTAATCGGCAGCTTATTTGGTGCTTATGTCGGTGCTAATTACACCATAAGTATCAAACAAGAAATTCTAAACAAAATTATTCTTGTTTTGCTGGTTGTTCTAGCTTTTTCTATGCTTCTCGGTCATGGCTATCTTGCCGCTGGAAAGCCTCTTTTTGATAGTGCTATTTTGCTGTTCGTCTCTGGTGTAACCGCGGGTTTTGTTATTGGAATTATTGCGGCTGTTTTGGGTGTGGCTGGTGGCGAGTTCATTATCCCTGCTTTGATTTTGCTATTTGGGCTTGATCCAAAACTGGCCGGTAGCATATCACTTTGCATAAGTCTGCCAACAATGCTAATGGCTTTTTTGAGATATTCAAAGAGCGAGCAATTTAAGCAAATCTTGAATGAAAAAAAGTTTTTATTGTTTATGGTGTCCGGTTCATTTATCGGTGCCGCTATCGGCTCAATGCTCCTAAGGTATGTCAACTCACCTTATATATCAGTTATTCTGGGCGTTATTTTGCTCATATCGGCGTGGAAGGTATTTAGACACAAATAGATATCTCAAGGCGTTTTATCAATCGTAATAATTTTTAGTTGCCCATAATGATTGCAAATTTAGCCCCGTTTTCCGTATTTTCTACTTCCAGTTTTCCATTTAGGCTATCGACGACTATTTGCCTTGACATATAAAGACCTATGCCAGTCCCCTTGCCTTCAGCTTTGGTCGTGAAGTGGGCATCAAATATTTTTTCCACTATCTCTTCTGGTATACCGCCTGCGTTGTCTTCGACGGTGATTGCTAGGTCATTGCCTCTCTCCGATACATCTATCGTTATCGTAGGCTCAGACGGTTGTCTTTCCGTTATGGCATCCTTGGCGTTAGCGATTATATTAAGTAGGACTTGTTTTAGCTCATTCTTGATGCTAATTATAGAATGCCGCTCATTTTTTACATTATTAAATTCAATGCTAATTCCATGCGACTTGAATTGTGGCCTTAGCATTCGCAAGGTCTCATCTATTGCGTCTTCGACAAAAAATTCCTCCGTCTTTTTGTGCGGAGAGAAAAAGTTTTTAAAATCATCTATTGTTTTAGACATATTATTGATAGTTTCTAGCGTTCTATCTACGTATTTCTTCAAATAGCTCTCATCTAGTTCGCCGCACTCTTGTGCGAATCGAATATCTTGAACGCTTATAGACAAAACATTCAGCGGCTGTTTCCACTGATGCGCAATTGCCCCTATCATCTCCCCCATCGAGGCCATTTTTGAGTGCTGAATCAAGAGCTGTTCTTGCTCTTTGTATTCCAAAATCTTTTTTTCAACCTCAGATTCCAAGGAGACGTTTATCAACTCTAGCTGCCTTTGTGCCTCCTCTTTTAGCCTTATCTCTCTCCTTAAAACAGAAATTATAAGCATTAGTATCAAAGTAGCAATCAAATCTAGAGCAGCCTTTAGATAGAAGTCATGTTTGATTAGTTGAAGACTATCATCCTCAAAATATCTGGCAATATAGGCCACATTTTTGCCTGCGACATTTTTGACCGGCAAAAAAACCGCAACATAATTTTTTCCGTTGTATTCTGCGCTCTCTACGATTGGCTTATAGGAGTCCAAATCTTTTGCGATTTTATCGGCGAGCTTGCTATTTATGGAATGCTCGACTTCGCTATGTTGGCCTGTTGTTTCCTCAAGAAGCTTGCCGGATAGAGTTATCCCTCTATAGTGTTTGTCAGCCTCCTTGCTCCAAACGGTATCCTCAACCATTTTGTTATCAAAGTACATTTGGTAGTAGCCGCTACTAACGGACATTATATATTTCATCATTTCGCCAGCAGAGATGCTCGTCTCCACGGAGCCTATGTGCTTTCCGTCGAAAAATAGCGGGTATACGTACCTAAAACCGTTATAGATTCTCCCTTCCTCAAATCCCTCTACGTATTTGTGTTCATAATTTGCGATTTTTATGGATGGTCTCACGTCTGCTAGCGGGTCGCCAAATTTGTCTTTCGAGTGCATTCTTAAAAAGCTGTTTCCAGTGGTTGTGTGAAAGTGTAATTGCTTTAGGCCGTCTGCCTTTAGGATATTGTAGGGCTCGTTTAATTCGACAATCATCTTGCTTCTGATTGAATTGTTTTGGTCCCCGTTAGCGTATGCGGAGGCATAGAGGGACAATATATCATCTCTATTTATGGTCAAGTCGTAAATATTTTTTGTGATGTCTCTGTATGTGGCGACAGCGGCCTTGTAGTCTTCGGCGAGAGATGTTATTTGGCTGTTTTTGTAAGAGTTTATCTGTTTTTGACTGTAGTCGTAGAGCATAAAAAATAGCATCAAGTCAATCAGGATAATGGCAAGCGGCAAAAATTTGCTTTTTGATATTCTAGTAAGCATTAAAAAAAGACCTCTGTCACATATTCATCACAAATAGTATCAAAAATTAGAATAAAACCAAATCAAAAACAGCCGTAGCTATAAGCGTTCTTTATGATTTTCGGATTACAATACCGCAATTATAAAAAAATTGAGCAGACAAATGACCGATATAAAATTCCCATTTTTTGACCACGTTGGGGCGAAGCTTCAGCATATTAGCGGGGGATACGCCGTAACTGAGTTGGAGATAAAAGAGTACCACCTGCAGCATCTAGGTTTTGTGCACGGCGGAGTGATATCCACGATGCTAGACAACACGGGATGGTATGCCGCAATGAGTCAGCTGGAAGATGGCGATACTAGCGTGACTATGCAGATAAATATAGACTACCTCAAACCGTCAAAATGCGATAGGCTAATATGTAAGGCAACCGTTGTGCAAAAAGGGAGAAGGAGGAGTTTTGTAGAGATAAAACTCTTTGACGATTGCGACTCTCTTATCGCTACCGCTACAGGTAACTATGCGGTTATCCAAAAACAATAATTTGCCTAAAAACTAACCCTAAATAACTCTTATTTTGCCTTAAAATTATCCAAAAAATTTGGATAAGACATGACAACTCCGGAAATAGGTACGGCAAGGCTCAAAAAAGAGCTAGAATTACTATTAGACATCGACGTTCCAGTATTTATTCACGGCTCGCCTGGAATCGGCAAGTCATATATTGTTCACGAACTGGCAAAAGCCAAGGGATGGAAGCTAAACGATGTCCGTCTAAGTCAGTTGGACTCCGTAGATTTGCGAGGCGTACCAAGTATCAAAGACGGCAAGACACTTTGGATGCCGCCCGTGTTTTTGCCAACGGAGGGGGAGGGGATACTCTTCCTTGATGAGCTAAACTCAGCCGCACCAAGTGTGCAGGCCGCCGTGTATCAGCTGGTGCTTGATAGAAAAGTCGGCGAATACGAGATGCCGAAAGGATGGAGGATAGTCTGCGCCGGAAATAGAGTGAGCGACAGAGGTATAGTATTTAGACTTCCGTCTCCACTTGCAAATAGGATGGTTCATCTTGTGGCCTGCGCCAAGTTTGAAGATTTCAAGGTGTGGGCGATACAAAACGGGATACATCCGACAATTATTGCCTTTTTGGGTTTTCGTCCAGACCTTCTGAGCCAAGAAGTGCCAAAAGAGAGCGAGACAAATCCGGCGTTTGCAACCCCTAGAAGTTGGAGTATGCTCTCAAGCGTAGCCCACAAAGCAGAGAATATGGACTCATACGCTCCGCTTATATACGGAAGTGTCGGATATGGAGCTGGGGCTGAATTTTTGGCTTATCTGAAGACCTATTCCGAAATACCTGATGTGGAGGCCGTGCTTAGAGGTGAAGAGGTAGCGATACCGTCAAACCCTGGAGCTTTGTATGCCCTTACCGCTGCGCTTGTTGAGAGATGGGATGGCGGCGAGGCACAGGGAGAGATACTTATAAAATTCTCATATTTACTATCGGTTGAATTTGGAGTTATGCTCATAAAAGACCTAGTTGTCAAAAATGAATCAATAGCTGCTGCACCTTCGTTTGAAGGCTGGCTTGAAAAATACGGCGGCTATATAGTGTGAACACAGAAGAGCTATTTACCAAAATAAGGGTTGATTTTTTATTCTCACACCCTTTTTTGTCGGTACTTGCCCTCTCAATCAAGTATGTGAGCGGTAATGATGAAAATTATCCAATCATGACGGATGGCTCCAGTATCAAAATAGATATGCAAAAGCTTCAGACGTTAAAAGACGATGAGATAAAGTATCTGTATGCGCATGTTTTGCTGCACATAGCGCTGAGACACCCGTCAAGACAAAAGCTACGAGATGCTCCGCTTTGGAACAAGGCGTGCGATATAGTAGTAAATCTAGCCCTCTCAAAATTCAAAAATATAGGCAAAGCTCCTGTCGGCGAAGAGCCGATGGAGCGTTTTGAGAAGATGATAGCCGAAGAGGTGTATGAGAGGCTAAAAAGTGAAGAGAGCGCCGAAGGTGAGCAAAAAGACATAGAGGAGTCTGAATATAGCGACGCAAGAGAGGATGGTGACTCTGAGGCGCTAGACGCTATATTGGTGCAGGCTCTATCCATGGCTAGGGCTGACGCTGCTATAAGTGATGGATTGGCATTAGAAATAGGCGAGATAATCAAGCCAGATATTAGGTTTGACGATACTTTTCGCGAGTATCTATCCGTATCGCTCTTTGAGAAACGAGAGAGCTATGCAAGGCCAAACCGTAGGTATATTCACGAGGGGCTTTATATGCCCGGCTACATACGTCCAAATGAGTTTTTAAATCTTTATATAGCCGTGGATAGCTCAATGTCGGTCGGAGACGAGGAGTATAGGAGATTTCTTGGTGCAGCTGCGGCTGTAGCCCAAAGCTTTAGCGAATATACCATTACAGTTATCCCTTTTGATTCAAAGGTAAATCCAAATTTGATACTAAAAATAAACACCTCCGAGCCGCTTTGCGAAGATGATTTTCGTATCCCAAAGACGGATGGAGGGACGGATATAGAGTGCGTGTTTGAGTATGTCGAGCAAGATGAGCACCTTGAGGCCAACGCCGTACTGGCCGTGTTGACAGATGGTTACTTCGTAGTGCCCCGTACGCCGCCTATTGAGAGTGTATTTTTGGTGAGTGATAGAAAAAACCTAAGCAGGTTCGAGGATTATGGAAAAACAATCTGGCTTGGAATATAGAGCGATTATCGAGAAGCTCTCGGAGAGTGATGATTTTGAAAAAGAGGGTGATGCTCTATTTTTGAACCACGAAGATGCAGCGGCAAGGCTCCTTTGGGCGTTCCATCGTCCGGGCGGCTCTCATCCATTACAGGTTGCAGACATAGATCCGGTAGTCTCCGCAATGGGTTTTAGCCATTCAAAGCTAGGCGCTCTCGAGAGGTTTCGCCTACTAAATCCAAAGGTACTTGAAAGCGCAGAGCTTCGCCAAAAAATATCAAAAAGGGCTAGGATGCTGTTTCGGGCTCTTGCTGATGATGATTTCGTCGAGATGGCTATCACCGTGAGAGAGTTTCCGATGTATGCCGAGCTTGCCGTAGACCAGCTAATCAACGGTCGCAAGATGATAGAGGAGATAGAACTGCATTTGCCAAGTGTAAATGAATATATCTATCTTGTGCAAAGACATTGGAGCGACATGGCTAGTACGGCGTTGGCTGCAAGACTTAGACCGAGAGGCGGATATGATGAAGAGAGCATATCAAAGACGCTAAATGGAATAAGGGAGCTGGGCGGCGTACATCCAGCCCTAAAAAATATAATGATTGCGGCTATAGAGGAGGCGGCACAAAATGCCACTCATCCGCTCAAAAAAATAGCTTTGCAAAAAGAGGCGCAAAAACTAAGGAGTGCATTGTGAGTGAATTTGATATATCAAAATATGATAAGTTTCTTGACAAAAATCCAAATCTCGAGACAAGCGAGCATTGGGCTAGAGCAAACAAGACGACCTATACGCTCTTTAACGTGCTAATAGACCAAGACCTAAGAGAGCTTGTTTTTGTCCTAGAACACTATCCGCAGTATATCCCCCTTGTGTGCGGTCATTTTCGGTACAGCTATGGATATAGCGAACACGAGGCCGACATCGGCTGTGCTTCAAAACTTCTTTTTATGGGAGAGGAACACAAGACAAAACAGTTTGTAAGAAACGTCCTCATTAAGCTTCCAAAGCTTTCGTCACTTGATACGGCCGAGGCTTCCGCACTTTTGAAAAAGCTAGATGTAAATGATGAAAAAATACATCCTGCGATACTTTTCCACTACAAAAGAGAGTTTGCAAAATGGATGCAAACTACCCAAATCCATCCGCTTCAAAAAATAGTTTTCAAAAAAGCGATAGAGGCGTTCGGCGTAGACGAATATGAGGACATATCAAGTAGCGATAAAGATGACGGACTTAATATCCCATATCTCGCCTAGCATTAAGCAAAAGCTAATTTAATTTGCTCGAATTCTATAAGTTTTATATCCGTTATCTTGCGTAGTATATCTCTTGTGCTGTCAGTGGAGCAGTCATCGACGACTATTAGCTCCATTTCGCCAACACCTGAATTTTTGACAAAATCAATAATAGTAGAGATAGTATTTTGCTCGTTATAGCACGGAATTATCACACTTAGTTTCATTAATCTCCGTTTTTGTCCTATCGTATACGTTTTTTGTTTAAAGCTCCTTTATTGTTGAAGTTTAATATAATGAAAATATCTAATGAAACAACGGAAGTGTCGGTGAAAAAAACCTTACTTGGAATCTTTGTATGTTTTTCTCAGCTTTTTTGCTATGAGCCGGGAAACGGGCTGGAGCTGGCGGATGCCTTAAAAATAGGCGGCTACGTCGCACTAGAGTATGAAAACGGCGATAGCTCAAATAAGGCCACCCACGAATCGGGCATTTTTGGAATAGACTATGGCGAGGTGAGGGATAAAATAGCGCTCAAAAATAACTTAATGGCCGCACTTGAAAATATCGAGTTGGCCGTTGAGACAAGTAGGGTGTCTTGCGAGTAAGCGAACTATTTTACTCCCTGCAGGGCGAGGGGAGATATTCAGGGAGGCCTAGCGTATTTATCCGTTTTGGTGGATGCAACTTAAGATGTGAAGGCTTTGGTGGCAGATGTGATAGCTTTTACGCAGTAAATCCATCTTTTAAAGACAGCTGGGAGAATATGGATGCAAGCACGCTAATAAACGCATACGAGCAAGCCAAAAAGCATGCTCATGCAGATATTGTTTTGACTGGTGGAGAGCCTACGCTTTGGTTTGGCGATACCCAGTTTATGGATTTCGCTGATTATCTGGCCGGTAGCGGTTCTCTTGTTACGGTGGAGACCAATGCTACAAGAGAGGTTGATTTTGGCTTTGAGCCTTATAGGAGTTTTGTCTACGCATTGTCTGTCAAGCTTTCAAATAGCGGCGAGCAAAAAGAGGATAGAATAAACGAAAAAGCCATAAAAGCTTTCGTGCAAAACGCAAACTATTTCTTCAAATTCGTTCTAGATGCAAGTCTGATAGACCAAGGTGAGGCAAAAAAAGAGATAGATGAGATAAAAGATAAGTTTGGCGTGAAACCGTCAAATATATATTGTATGCCGCTAGGGGCCTCCAAAGAAGAGCTTGCGGCTAATGCAAAAAGCGTATTCGAGTTTTGCGCAAAAGAGGGTTATTGCTACTCCGATAGGCTGCATATAAGGGTATTTGACAAAAAACGAGGCGTTTAGATATTATTTTATTAACTTATGGTTACAATGAAAAAAACGTATGATTAAGGTGTTTTAGAATTGGCTGGACGGGCTTTTTTATTATCGGCTGTTTTTGTCTCTGCACTTTTTGCGGAAAGCGACCTCTCAAAGGTACTTGAAGAGACTACAGAAATAGCGACCAAAACTAGAATAAATGCAGACTATGTGCCGGGCACTGTAAATATCATCAGCGGTGAAGAGCTAAAGTCTCTCGGAATATTAAATTTATCACAACCAAACGCCCTTGATATGATAGTTGGAATGGATAGCTCAGTCAATGCACTAAGGGGTAGCGGCGCAGTATACGGCGGACAAGGTGTAAAAATAAAATGGCTTCTTAACGGCAGAGCCGTTAGCTCCCAGCTTTGGGGTGGCTCTACTTGGGCTAGGCCGACGATAGCGTTCCCCATATCTACCGATCAAATCGACAGAATAGAGATAATCAGAGGCCCTGATTCGGCTATCTATGGCGAGAATGCAATATTCGGCGTTATCAATATAATTACAAAAAACGGGGAGCGAGATATATCCGTCTCCGGAAGTTATCAGGGTAACGACAAAAGCGGGCAGTATATATCTGCCAACACGTTTTATGAAAAAGATGATTTATTACTAAATCTTAGTGTATCGGCCTATCAAACCGACGGATATTCAATGCATATTACGGATGGTGGCAATTTTTATAACTGGGTGAATGCCAGACATACTCCTGGTTACGGCCCTGGAGATTTACCAAATGGCTCAAATGGATACAGTGTATTTTTGGATGTCAAGTATGGGGAGAACAGTTTTTGGGTAAATAGATTAAGCAAAAAGTTTGCGCAAGGAGCTTTTGGCACTTGGTTTCCTACTGATCCGTTACCAAAAGACGGTGGGCTAAACGGCAAAGAGATATACGAACAGTTCGGTTACGGTAGAAGTTTTGAGTTATTTGGAATGAATGGAAATTTCAAGATAGGCTACGATACAACCGAAAATAGAATCAGTAACTTTTTGAGACTAGGTTCCGACTTTTTAAATAGTGGTTTTGATGCCATAAGAAGCTATGAGTATAAGGAAGAAAAGAGATATGCTTCTTTAGATTTTACAAAAAAAATAGATGAGCATAATATTATGTTTGGTGTTTTTGGGCAAAAGACCGAAAATGTAGATGACAAAATATACGGTAACTATACGGTTAATTGGGGACCCCCTGTCACTCTAACTCAAACACCATTTGAGTACAAGTATAGTTTGACGATTCTGGAAAATACGAAGAGATTTCAGCAAGCCTTCTTTTTTCAAGACACTTGGGATGTTAGCGATAAAGCGACCGTGACGTATGGGGCTAGATATGATAAATTTGACGGCGACATCAAAAATGGCGGCTGGTCGCCCAGGATTGCACTCGTATACAGACTTGATGAGAGCAATATACTAAAAACGCAGTATGCAAGAGCGTTTCGTCCGCCTTCGTTTGCCGAGTTATCTGGTGTTTTAGGCAAAATTAAGCCTGAGACCGTTGATACACTAGAGGTCTCTCACATATATAAAATGCCTTCTTCAACTATCAAAACGACCCTTTTTGAGTCAAGAATATACGATATGATAACGTTTGATGACTACTCATACGACACCCTTAATCTCCCAAAAAGAGGCACTATTCAAGGTGCTGAGATTGAGTACAAGTATGACGCAGATAGTTATAAGCTTGGATTTAACACGGCACTATACAAAACAAGGATGGAAAGCAGAACCAGCTCGTATGGATTTACATATCAAAGCGGTTCTTTCCCGTTGTCGCCGAGTATGATGGGTAATGCGTTTTTGACTATCAATCCAAACGAATCATACCCGACGACTTTTTGGTATCACTATACCGGTTCAAAACCTAGGAAGAGTGTATTTACGTCAGCTACCAACTCTAAGTATACATATTTGATGCCTAGCAACGGTGACGTATCGCCACAAGATTATCTCAATGTGACACAGCAATTTAAAAACATAGCAAAAGATTTTGACTTGTCGATAGGTGTGCAAAATGTATTCGGCAAGACATTAAAAACGCTGTATTTGCCGCTCAACCAACCAAATAGCCAAGATATTCCGTATATGAGACAAATGTTCTGGGTAAACCTGTCGTATAAATTTTAGTTTTTGGATTGGCTTTTGCTTTTGGTTCCTACTTAATTATGTAGGAGCCATCGGTGAATATATCTTCAGATTACTACTCTTCCTCCCAAAGCTACAAAGAATCACTTTTTTCAAACGACACGCAAACGTTAAACAGCTCTCTTGCCGGCACTGCCAAAACAACAAGCACGCAGACAACCGATGATACTACGAATACAACAAGTGCGCAAACTACTACGGACAGAGAGACTTACGGACTTACTACGCTAGAGCAAATGACGGATGACGAGTATGCCGCATTTGAGAGGGCTACGGCTACGATGTCCCCAAGCGAGAAGATACAAGCCGCTCAGTCATTGCATCTTGTGGCAAAAAGCTTTGAACAAGCACAGCAGATGATAAACGGTGGCAGCCTTGTTAGTGCGCTCAGTGATAGTGGTAGCCAAGATAGCGGTTATTTTCAAAGCAATCCCGACATGCTAGACAAAGGCATATCTGTATTAAAAGAGATGTCAAATAGTGAGGGTAAAAGTATGGCCAGCTTCCTTACTAGATACAAAGGGGCACTAGCCGGAGGCGGGCTAAATATTAGCGCATAAAGTGCTTTTTAAATGCCTCTTCGTGCGAGACGGCCTCCTCTTTTACTAGGCCGTCTTTTATAGTTTTCAAATTTTCGTCTATGAGTAGCTTTCGTCCATCTTTGGTCTGAATAATGGCCATCTTTTTTTGAGTAAATATCGTATTTGGATGCGTTGCATTGAAGTAGTTTGCAAGGCTAAACTCTATCCACTCTTGAGGCACGTCCGCAAACGCATACTGAGGTGATTTGCTTGATAAAACCTTTGATGAGAATAGATACTCGCCATTGCTAAGCTCAATGAAAAACTCTTCGCCGAGACACTCTTCTTTTGCTTGCTTCTCTAGCTTTATCGGCACCCTAAGCCCATATCCGCCAAAGCCGCAATCACATAAATATTTATCGTTGTTTAGCTTTACTATCACGACCATGTGGGTTTTCGGTCTTTTTTCGGCATACGTCATAGGCCTAGCGGCAACAAAATAATGTTCAAAACCAATCGCCTCAAGTGCCATAGAAAAAAGACCGTTTAACTCATAGCAATAGCCGCCACGGTTGTCGCATACTATCTTTTTTACTATCTCTTGAGGTTCCAAAGACGGTATTCTTCCCGCTTGAACCTCTGTGTTTTCAAAAGGAACGCTACACAGCTGTGCTTGCATCAAAGCGGATAGTGTGGCCAAATCCACCTTTGGCTCCCCTGTAAAGGCGATGCGTTCAAAGTATTTATCTAGCGAAAAGTTTTTGGCTGTCATTTACTCATTTTGCCGATTGCGCAAGATACAAAGCTTTTCGCGTTTGTGGTGAGGCTTTGCATCGTGCTAAGCTCGTCTGTTATCAGCGGATAGCCAAGGCCCCTGAGTGCTAGTTTTAGATTTTCAAGTTGGCCATCTTCGATATCCAAAGTGATTTTTCTAGGCTCGCTATTCAAATCCACACTTACTTCCCCAAAATCTTTTGCTAGACTCTTTGTGAGCGTGTTTGCGCAGCCGCCGCATTTTACGTTTAGAACTTCAAAAGTTTGTAGCATTTCTCATCCTTTTTGTTTTTTATATTCTACTATGAGTAAAATTGCAATATTCAAAATTTATAGCCTAAAAAATATACTATCAAGAGGCTCTCTAGGGGTGAACTCATCCGCTTTTTGCGCCTTGCCGAAGGCAACCACTGCTATGGGCTCGAAGTTTCCAAGCCCAAAAACCTCTTTTGCTTTTTGCTTGTCATATCCAGCCATGGCGTGCAGAGAAACACCTCTTTTGTTGGCCTCCAGTTGCATAAATCCCCATGCGCATCCGCAGTCAAATTCAGCCCAGTCGTTTGGCTTTTCAGGCTTGTCGCCCCTAGCGTCAAAGGTACCCTTACAAGCAATTAATACAAACCTCTCCAGTTTGTCGCACCAAGATACGTTGCCTTCGCTCAAAATGTCGAGAAATTTGTCCTTGTCTGCCGTATAAAACCGCCACGGCTGCACGTTAAAACAAGACGGTGCAGTCGCCGCCGCCTCTATGATTGCCTCTAGGTCTTCGCCCGATATATCCGTAGCGATAAAATCCCTCGGTGAGTATCTGTTTTTAAAAAATGTATCCAAATCGTGTTTTGTGTTTCTCATTTATTTGCTCGCTTTAGTCTCTTTTTTTATTGCCTCAACGGTCGATATGTCCGACCATTCCCCTCTTTGCAGGAGTCGGTTTATTATATTCTCTTTTCGCTCTTCGCTAAGGTTTTGCCCGACTTTGAGTTTCATCGACTTGTGCGACGGTATTAGCTTCCATACAGCTGTTTGCGCCGTCATCTTTGTATATATCGGATTGTTGCTGTCTATCTTTTCATATCCGCCCTCTGGCTGAAGCTTTTGCATCATGGCGTTTAGGATATTGCACTTTTCGGTATCGTCCTCTACCGTTTCGATTATCCCTGCTATGTGTATAGAGGCAAAAAACTGCGTTGCGGGACACGCCGCACGAGTATCGCTAAAATACGACGGGAGAAGGGAATACGGCTTTACCACGCTGAATGCCGCTTTTGGATTTTTTGTCATCACAGAGACCTTTCGCCCCTCTCTTGCCCCATGAAAACATACACGTCCGTCAAACCATACAAAATTCACAGGCACCCCGTACGGCTCACCATCATCTACGAGGCTCAACGTCCCGTATTCGCATTCACTCATCAGCACCTCAAATGCCGCTTCATCTTTGATATCAAATTCAAAACGTCTCACCATCGCACCCTTTTTATGTATACTGTTAAAATTATAATGTATTGATTTATATATCGAGGGGGTGGCTGTGAAAAAGTTTTATTTGTTTTTGTGTGTTATCGGATTTTTGTTGCCATATAGCCAGCTTACTATCTGGCTTTTTGAAAACGGTCTTGACGTATCAAAATTCTTTGAGGCTATTGTTGGCAGTAGAATAGGGCTTTTTGCGTGGCTTGATGTCGTAGTGTCTGCTGTTGTGCTTGTAGGGTTTATAACTTCAAAAAAAGAATTACTTGAGACAAGGCAGACAGTCTTTAGTATATGCGCAACCCTGTGCGTCGGCGTGTCTCTGGGGTTGCCGCTATTTTTGTATTTTCTTGAGACGAATAAAGAGCGCGTTTAGTAGATATTCTTACCTTGAATGGTTTGTCAAGCTTCATTTATCAAACGGCACAACTCTGCCGCACATTTTCTCCAAGGCTCTTAGCTCATCATCGTTGTGATTGTTGGCTTGATACGGCTCAGATGCGGCGTCGCCGCCTTGTTTGCCAGTTATCATCAGTGGATTGTCGTGGTGGGTTGTCACCAGCTCGGCAAACTTCTTGCCGTTTTTCGCTACATAATCAGCCTTACCGTAGCATAGACAGATATAGTTTTTGTCGCATTCATGTTCTTCTAGGTAGATGCCAGTCCCTCTGATACCGGCGGCGAATGTCTTTGTCTCTATCGTTTTGTTGCCTGGGGCGAATACACCCATGACACCGCCCGTGATTAGTTTTAGCGTTTTGATACCGGCTCCGTCGGTTTTGAAGCTCACTTGCGTCTTAGGCCTTAGTAGTAATGCGCTCGTACCGACCCGAAACCTTACATCTTCCTTGCCTGATTCAGCGACTAGTGAGCCGTCTTTTGTCTTTGTAAGTGCATATTTGCCGTTTGGATTTTTTATGTCGACCGTTGTGTTGTCCGCCTTTAGTAGTACTGGCGTTAGAGCTGAGGCTGCGGCGATTTTGATGGCTTCTCTTCTGGATAACATACAAAGCTCCTTTTATGGACTATTTTTATTATAGTTAAAGTGTGATTTTAGCTAGCTCCAAATCCACTAGATACCCATTCGCATCGCTTGGTATCGCTAGGCTCTTATCTATCAGTAGCGAGGTCGAAAATACTCCCGCCGTCATCGCACTCTTGTGTATTACGCTGGCTTGGAGGATGTCTGATGCATTGCCTTCATCGGATATGACGTGCGAGAAGCTCTCATTTTGTATCGATACGCTCCTCTCGTAGTGTCCTGAGCTTGTGATGGAGGTGTCTATCATCTCCATGCCAAACAAATCAACGCTTGGATTTTTCGGATTTTTTATCCCTATTTTCCACGGCTCGCCGTTTGGCTTTGCCCCCACGACCGATATATCGCCGCCGAAGTTTATGAGTGCGTGTTTGATTTTTGCCTGTTTGATGCTTTTTACCGCTTCATCTACGGCGTACTCTTTAACTACGCCGCCGAGGTCTATTTTTGTGTATGGGTTTGAAAATGTTAGTTTGTTTTTTGAGAGTTCGTAGTATTGCGAGCTTGCGTATTGCATTAGCTCTGCCTTGCTCTTTTGCATCTCGTCGATGCTTTGTTTTTTGTAGCACTCTTTTAGCGTGCCGGCATACCCTATGTCAAAGGTGTATCTTGTGGCTTCCATTAATGTTTGAATGGATTTCAAAATCTCGTAAGTTTCTTTGTCTATATCTACTTTGGCGGACGACCTGTGGTTGATGCGGTACAAAAATGAGTTTGAATCAAAAAAGCTGTATTTGGCTTCCAACGCCTTGGAGCGTCTAAGTACCGTAGCGGCGGTGGCGTCGCATACGGTTTTTGAAGTGTGAAAAAGTTGCAGTTCACAAGGTGACGTAAAAACGTCAAACCTATAGACAAAAAACACGTCTCGTTATGCCGAGAACGATATGCCGCCACCTTGCATGCCGCCTGAATAGCCTGACGAAGCGCCATAACTGCTAGCCGCTTTTTGTTGCAATGCGGACGTCGAAGTAAGCGACGATTGCTGCTGCTGTTGTTGCGAGCTCGAGCTGTCAGAAGACTGATTTTGACTTTGACTTTGGCTTGACAACATATCAAGAAGCATTTTCATTAGCTCGGATTGCAAATCCGTGCCGCTGCTTTGAGACATACCGCTTGCGCCGCTACTCGCATCCATGCCGCCTGAAGATGCGCTTTGCATACCGCTTGCGCCGCTGCTTGCATCCATAGCGCTTGACATTTGAGATGAAAAATCGCTTGACGATGTGGAGCTTACCTGCCCGCTAGAACTACCATAGGATAAATACTGGACACTTTGTCCATAACCAGAAATCGAACTCATGATTTCCTCCTTATAATGCAATCGTTAATATACAAGCAAAAAGTAAACCGAGAGCAAACCATAAGTAAACGTTGGATGGGTTAGTGGTTGTTTGCTTCTAGTAAGAGCAAAAACTCTTTTCGCCAAATACCGCCGCTATAACCGCCGATGCCGCCACTGCTGGCGACGACTCTGTGGCATGGGATGAGAATGGCGATAGGATTTTTGCCGTTTGCGTTTGCGACGGCCCGCACCGCAGATGGGCGACCTAGCATACGGGCCTCATCGGCGTATGAGACTTTCTTGCCGTAAGGTATCTTTTGGAGCGTTTGCCAGACATCGGTCTGAAATGGCGTACCGACTGGGGCTAGAGGCACGGTAAACTCTCGCCTTTTGCCGTCAAAATACTCTTCAAGCTCGCTTTGTAGCCGTAATAATATTTTGTCATCGCTCTTAGCCTCTGCCACCTCATCAGTAAAATCCAAAGAGACTACAGCCTTGCCGTCGCAGAGTGCTAGCATATTGCCTAGCGGGGTTTTGATGATGAGTTTATTTGCTATTTTTTTATTTTCCATACGCCTATCAGACCGTCCATCAGTGGTGTGTGTTCTATACTGCTGCAATTTAGCGTAGAAAATATTTTTTCATCGACTATGTTGTTTTGTCTCGCAATCGTCCATAGACGTAGCCAAAAAGCCCCTTTTGGTTTGTGTTTTTTGACGTAGGCGTACGTGTTTTTGCACCTCATTGCATTCGTCGGCTCTACTATTATGAGTGTTCCGCCCTCTTTTACACCGTCAAATAAGCTCTTTAGCCCAGCCTCCCTGTCGTCAAATACGGCGATTAGCGAGGCGGCAAAAACCGTAAAAGCTTTTTCCCCTTCAAGTTTTTTGCACCAAAACGTCGCCTTTTGCCCTTTGGCGTTTTGCTTTGCTTTTGCTATCGACTTTGGATTTGTATCCAGCCCGACAGCCTCATATCCGAGCGAAGCGGCGTGGATAGCTCCAAGGCCGGGGCCGCATCCGACGTCTATGAAAGAAACGTCGGAGGGTAGCTCCCCAAGCTCTATTGCATCCTTGATGACATCCGCATAAAATTCGACCCGCTGGAGCTTGTCAAACAAAAGCGCCGATAATATATTTCTCATTTTGCTTTTAGGTCTGTGACCAGAACCTTGCCCTCAAGCATTTTTGGTATCCAGATTTTGCCATCTTTTTTGTCTATCCAAAAATCAGCCGGCCCTGCCATCTTCTCTATGTCAAGCACGCCTTCCTCTTTTGTTTTGACATTGTAAGTGCGTATCACTCCGGCTTTTTCAAACTTTACCCAGTCGGAAAAATATATCGTATCGCCGACTTTTTGGATACCGTCTAGTATGCCGTTAGCCGTTGCAAGCTGTGTTACCTTGCCGCTGCTAGGGTCTATTTCGACTAGTGCGCCGCTACCGTATCCGTTGCGGTTTAGTTGTCCATCAGCCGTAAATATATCATCGTGGTTTTTTGCCAAAGTTACGGCATAAAGCTTGCCGTCCTCATAAATGACGCCGTTGGCCGTCGGCAAATCAGCTATTACTTTGTGAGTTTTTGCTTTTATATCCACTTCATATATCTTGCCGCTATCCGTTCCGCTCACATATAACGTATTGTTGTCTTTGACCGTTATGTCGTTGAGAAATCTGGTACCCTCAAAAGCAAGGCTAAAAACTTGTTTTTTGCTGTTTGAGTCAAAACCTTTTACCTCATCCACATCGGCTACATATAGCGTACCGCCAAACCCGTGCCTGATAAACGCCATCCCTTTTGGCGCATTTAGCCCCGTTATGAAGTTTTTGTCTATCATCTCCCCTTTTTTGTTTAGGAGCGATATGAAGCCGTCACCGTCTTTGTCCATCGGAGCCGGTTTTGCGCCGATATTTGATACCGCTACTCTACTACCGTCCACTAGTACGCTCTCAGGATACGAAAACCCGTCCAGTTGCATATCCGCCCCAAAAGCCGCCGCCGCGAATGCGATACTAAGTATTGTTTTTTTCATTTTTATATCCTTATTTCCTAAAAGCTTCTTCAAGTGCCGCCGTGTCTTCAAAAAATCTGCAATGTGTTATTTTGCCCTCATTAAACTCTGCCACCAAAGACCAGTGCGAGCAAAACAGCTTGCCAGTGTTTCGTACCAAATGTTCAAAGTATCCGTGCGCCATTACCTTGTCGCCGTCTTCCATGATGCCCAAAAATTCAAACTTTTGCGTATCAAATAGCTCTTTGATGTTTGCAAATAGCTGTTTGAATCCCTCATGTCCTTCGTATGTGCCGTACAAAATACAATTTTCATTCGGCTCTTCTTTGATTGCGACATATTTTGCGTTCGTATCCACAAAAGAGAGCATTTTTGCTTCATTAGTTTTGGCGGTTTTGAAAAACTCTAGCAGTCTTTCTTTATTGCTCATTTTCATACTCCGCAAACGCCTCTTTTGCCGCAAGTGCTCCGTTGATTGCGGATGGAAACCCTGAATACACTGCCATTTGCGTGATTATCTCCACTATTTCTTGCTTGCTTAGCCCGACATTTAGCCCTGCCTTGATATGTACCTTTAGCTGTGGTGAGGCATTGCCCATCGCCGTTAGCGCAGCTATAGTAGCAATCTCTCTATCTCTTAGACTTAGCCCCTCTCTGGAGTATATATCTCCAAAGGGAAACTCTATCGTGTATCTAGCTAGGTCTGGGGCTATATCCTGCAAAGCCTTTATGACATTTTCACCCGCTTTGCCGTCTATCTCTTTTAGCTTTTCAAAGCCTTGTTCGTATCTATTCATCTTTTCTCCTTGTTGTGTTGCAGACAAATTTTATATTCAAATATCAATAGGCGGTTAGTCCACAAGGGCTATTTTTTTGTTTGAGAGGTTTTTTGGTGTTTCGCCAAAGCTCTCCTTGAACATTCTAGTAAAATGCGAATGGCTCTTAAACCCGCTCCTGTGCGCCGCCGTCCCCACGTCAAAAGCACCTTTTTCTATGAGAAATCTCGCCTTTTCAAGCCTTTTTTGCCACAGCCATTCCATCGGTGTGGCATTGTATAGCTTTGCAAATTCCGCTTTGAATCCGCTTAGACTTCTACCACTTCTACTCGCAAACTCAGCCAAACTCCAGTTGTTCGCAAAGTTTTCGCCCATAAAAAGCTTTAAGTCAACCTTGGCGTACAAAGAGGTCTTAAAATACGAGGCAAACTTAGCTCCTTGTTCTCCACCCAGAAGCATTAGCATTAGCTCTTTTAGTTTTAGAGGCATTAGCTGTTCGGTGAATTTCGGTTTTTGCTCGGCTATCGAGAGTATCGAGTTTGCTACGTTTCGCAGTCCATCATTCACGACAACCCTGAAAAACCCGTCACTTGCGGCGTTCTCCTCTTCGACCTTTGGCATAGAAGCGAATATATCTCCAGCCACTCTATCGTCAAAAAATATCAGCAAACATCTATACTCATCATCGGCGGTTATCTCGCTCATGACATACTCGCCCTTCGCCAAAAAAAACGCCTCTCCAGCCTTGACGACCACGTCGCCGCTTCTTGTGTGAAGTCTTTTTTCACCTTGTAATACGAAGTTGATGAAGTTTTGGGAGATGTAGGACTCTGTTTTGCAATGGTCTTGTACGGCGTAGTATTTGGCTATTGTTATTCCGTTTGCACTGGCGGTTGTCTCTTGAAAGTTGATTTTTATGTAGTCTAGAGCTTCTATGGACATGCGGCTACTCCAAATTTATTTGAAGTAGCTTAACATTTTTTGCGTTTTATCATTAGCCTACAAAGCCAAAAAATTTGTCTGATGGGTTTATATTCGCCTAGTTGGTTGGATTTGGTACAATGAGCAAAAAAAATGAAGGTCGCTATGTTCCTGCCAACTACCACCGCCGAAAAAGAGAAGCTTGGCATAAAGCAATTTGATGTCATCCTCGTAAGCGGCGATACATACATAGACTCGGCATACAGCGGTACAGCCATCATCGGGCGACTATTAGAGAGCAAGGGGTATAGTGTTGGCATAATCGCTCAGCCGGACATGGATAGTGACGACATAGCGAGACTAGGCGAACCAAAGCTCTTTTGGGGAGTGAGTGCGGGGCTTGTGGATAGCATGGTAGCCAACTACACGGCGCTCAAAAAACCAAGACGAAGCGACGACTTTACCCCCGGCGGCAAAAACACCAAAAGACCCGATAGGGCGAGCATAGTCTACACGGGGCTCATCAGACAGCACTTCAAAGATACCGTACCTATCGTGCTGGGCGGCATTGAGGCGAGTCTAAGGCGAATTGCGCATTTTGATTTTTGGGGAAATAATGTCCGAAAGTCTCTGCTTTTTGACGCAAAGGCGGACGCTCTCATCTACGGAATGGGTGAAAAGACGGTATTGGAGCTTGCTAGTGCGCTAAAAAGCGGCAATGAGTGGCGAGATATAAGAGGGCTATGCTACATGAGCAAAGAGCCAAAGGAGGGGTATATCAATCTGCCTAGCTTCGATGAGGTAAAAGCCGATAAAAACAAATTCATAGACGCTTTTCATCTGTTTTACCACAACAACGACCCGCTAAGCTCCAAAGGGCTTTGCCAAAAGCAAGACGCCAGATACCTCATCCAAAACCCGCCGCAATACTACCTGAGCGAGCCCGAAATCGACGCCGTCTATGACTTGCCCTACACCAGAGATGTCCATCCGTACTACAAGGCAGAGGGCGAGGTCAAAGCGCTGGAGACTATCAAATTCTCGGTCACGACACACCATGGCTGTTATGGCGAGTGCAACTTTTGCGCTATCACGGTGCATCAGGGTAGAACCATACGAAGCCGTAGCGAAAGCTCGATACTAAAAGAGGTCAAAAACTTCACGGAGGCAAAGGATTTTAAAGGCAATATCTTCGATGTCGGCGGGGCGACGGCAAATATGTACGGGTATGACTGCGCCAAAAAGCTAAAATCGGGCGACTGCCACCACCAAAGATGCACGGGCGACAAAGTGTGCAAAAGCCTAAAACCAAACCACAAACGGCTCATAAATCTGCTTAGAAACATCCGCAAAATCCCAAAGGTAAAAAAAGTATTCGTCCAAAGCGGCATCCGCTACGACCTCATCAACCAAGACAAAGAGTTTGGGGATATGTACCTCAAAGAAATAGCCGCAAACCATGTAAGCGGGCAGATGAAAATAGCCCCCGAACACACGGAGCCAAAGGTGCTGCGCCTCATGGGCAAGCCCGACAAAGAGACGCTACTGGGATTCAAACAAAAGTTTGAAAACATGAGCAAAATCAGCGGCAAACAACAGTTTCTCACCTACTACATGATAGCCGCCCATCCAGGGTGTTCCGAAGCTGACATGATGGCAATGAAAAACTTCGCATCCTCAAGGCTACGGCTAAATCCCGAACAGGTGCAGATATTTACCCCGACCCCATCGACATACTCGACGCTAATGTACTACACCGAGATGGACCCGTGGACGAGGAAAAAAATCTTTGTCGAAAAAGACCCTATGAAGAAGCAGAAGCAGAAGGATATTATTGTGGGCGGTGGTAAATGAGTGAAAAAGTGAAGATTTAATTCCTGACTCCAAATTTCCTACAAATTTCTTAGATACTCTTGTATCGATTTCTAGATTCATCAAAAACTGCTTTTTCATTACCGACCATTCGATCCCAAACTTTTTTTCCTTCAACACTGAGCCAGTCATCTGCAATATGTATAGTAGAACTAGAATATATTGGTTGTTCAAAATAATTTTTTGCATATTCAATCAATGCTTCTGGCAGTCCCTGCTTCTTATACCTTTTATCATTTGCAAACATATTTTGTACTTTGAAAATTTCACCTTTTCGGATAACTTTAAATTCAAAAAATTCTCCTAACAAATCTTGATTGTCATAAACAAAAATATCTAGATCATTTTCGTATTTTACTTTTATATAAAATGTATTCTCCTTGCCATTTATATCAATTGCGGTAATAGTTTGATTGTTTATCATTCAAATATTTCCCTGTATAACTATTTATCCATACCAAAATATACCATTTTTCCAAAGAAAATTGAAAAAATGGTGTCAGGTATTCAGTCTCCGCTTTTATAGCTTCACATTGGCGAATGAAAAGCTAATCAACATTGACAATAATACCAAATACCTATATAATAATCCTTATATAAAAGGATAAAATATGAAAGAGCTCTTCAAAAGAATTATCACCGATTTCATCGAAAAAGAGATCAAAGGGATAACGCCTAGAGAGTATAAAATCCCGCTAGATAGCCCCAAAATCATCTCTCTCATCGGTGTGAGGCGAAGCGGCAAAAGCTCTATTTTGTTTGATTTGATAAACAGACTGCGGGCGAGCGTGGCGAGAGAAAATATCATCTATCTCAACTTTGAAGACGATAGGCTTTTCCCTCTAAAGTTGGAGCATCTGGATTTGATATTGGAGGGGTTTTATGAGCTGTACCCTGCCAAAAGAGATGAAAAAATATATCTGTTTTTGGATGAAGTGCAGGTCGTAGAGGGGTGGGAGCTGTACATCCGCCGTATTTACGACACACTCAATGTCGGTATCTTCATCACCGGTTCTAGCGCCAAACTTCTATCAAGTGAAATAGCCACGAGCCTGCGAGGCAGGACTATCAGTTTTGAGATTTTCCCGTTTTCTTTTGCGGAGTATCTGAAGGCACGAGATATACAAATCAACCTAAGCTCCTCAAAGTCGCTCAGCTTTATCAAAAACGCCCTTGCAAGCTATCTGGTAGATGGAGGTTTTGCCGAAACTATCCATGAAGACGGCTTCATCAGCAGGAAAATTTTGAGCGATTATCTGGAGCTAATAGTTTTTAAAGATATAGCCGAACGGCACAATATCGCAAACACGGCGCTACTCAAACATCTCAATAAATACTGTTTTACCAATATTTCTACACTTGCGAGCTTTACCAAGCTCTACAATGAGTTCAAATCTCAAGGATTCAAGCTGAGTAAGGACACAATTTTTAACTATATGGCGTACCTAGAAAATGCGTATGCGCTATTTACCGTGCCGATTTACCGCAACTCCATCAAAGAGGAGCAGAGAAATCCCAAAAAAATCTATGCCATCGACAATGGGTTTAAAAAAATTTATGACTATGCGATAACTGAGGATATGGGCAAACTCTATGAAAATGTCGTATTTTTGCACCTAAGGCGACAAACCAAAGATATATATTATTTCAAACAAAACCAAGAGGTTGATTTTTATGCGAAGCTAGACAGCAAAGCCGTACTGGTCAATGTCAGTTATGAAATCAAAGATGAAAAAACAAGAAAAAGAGAGCTGGACGGACTGCTTGAGGCTATGGAGTATTTTCACCAAGACACGGCGTATTTGATCACAAAAGACGAGAATAGTGTAGTGGAGATAGAGGGAAAAAGGGTGTATATCGTGCCGCTATATAAATACTTGATTGAGGGAGGCGGCAAATGAGCACCGACTCCATCGACCTGCTGGGTGCTGATGTACCGCACGGAAAGGATAAAGAATGAAAACCCTCTCCATTTTAGGTGCTGGTTGGCTCGGTATGGAGCTTGCCAAAACACAAAAAGACCGTTTTCGTATAAAACTATCAGCCAGAAACGAATCTGCACAAAAAGCCCATACGGATTTGGGGTTTGAATCATACGTGTTAACCGAAGGTTTGTATGACGGTCTTGATGCTTTACTGTCTTGCGACTACCTTTTTATCAACTATCCCCCGACAAAATTTAGTGATTATCTGCAATTTATCACGATATTGGCTGGATACCCTGCTATCTCGAATATAGAAAAAGTCTTTTTCGTAAGCTCCTCCTCTGTTTATCCAAAAGCCAGTGGCGTTTATGATGAGAGTAGCGAGATTTTGTCGCCGTCAAACCCTTTGTACTACGAGGCTGAGAAGAGTATCGGCGCAAAGGCTGACGTTATTTTTCGTTGCGCCGGATTGATGGGTGCGGGTCGTATCGCCGGCAAATACTACGCCGACAAAATCGTCACAGATGGCAAAAGCCGTGTAAATCACGTTCATCGCACGGATGTCATCGGCGCTTTTTTGTTTGCGATTGAGCAAAATCTGGACGGTATTTTTAACGTGTGCGCCCCGATACACCCGACAAAAGAGGAGCTATACACTCATCAGAGCAGAGTGTATGGCTTTGCGCCGCCGATATTTACGGAAGATTTCGGATCATCTGAGCGTATTATCGACGGCTCCAAACTTGAAAAACTAGGGTTTGAATACGAATATAAAAATCCGATAGAGTTTGTAGGCTGATTCCCAGATGCAAAAGCCTCTTTGGTTTTTACACATACTCCACAAGTTCGGAGATGTCTGAGCGGATGCGCGGTTGTTGCTCTTTGCCTCTATATCCTAGGGGTATCATTAGCGCTACTCCGTATAGCGATTTGTCGATGCCTAGCGTATCCTCCAGAGCCGCTTTGTCGTAGCCGCCTATCGGACAACTGTCTATGCCGATGTACGCCGCCGCCGTCATCATATTGGCTGCCGCTATGTGACATTGCTGCATCGCCCAGCACTCCAGAGCCTCGTCGCTTTGCGGGTCGATAAATCCTTTGTACCAGTCGGCTACCTCACCGCCGCCAAATACCTTTGCAAATTGCGCTTTTGCGTACGGGGTGTCGGAGCGCATCTGTTTTTTATATAGCACTACGACCAGCTCCGAGCATGTAGTCATCTGCGGCTGATCCCACGATACTTTTCTGATTTTTTCTCTTAGTTCTTTGTCTCTTACGACTACAAATTTCCATTGCTCCATTCCGATAGAGCTAGGGCTTAGGCGTCCCGCTTCGAGTATGAAGTCTAGGTCTGCTTGCGACATTTTTTTGGTTTCATCAAATAGCTTGCATGCATGGCGAAAGTGCATCGCCTTTTCAAAATCGTTTCTCATCTATCGTCCTTATTTGATATTTTGTTTTAGGTGTTCTCTTAGGTTTTGGAGTGCGTCCTCGAGATTAAACTCTGATTTGTATATGTCGTGTACCGAGTAGCTAGGGAGCTGCTCCACCCCACAAAACTGGAAAGTCTTGTGCAGCGCTACGTTTGCCTCATCAAGGCTCAGCCCGTCAAAAAACCCTTTAGGATTGTCAAATTCACTTGTCGGGCAGTTGTATGTGAAGCTTAGCATATATTTTTTGCCATTCATTAGCCCGCCGCTTCCGTATGTCTTTGATGGGTCGCTTCTTGTCCGTCCGTCGCTTGCGTATGTGACTGTTCCAGCACCGCCTGAGAATATATCGTCTATATATTTTTTACCAAGCCAAGGCAGACCCATCCAGTACACGGGAGACTGCACAAAAAACAAATCCGCCCATTTGAATTTTTCGAGCTCTTCGCTCACATCATATCCGTCTTCTATCACCGTCTCCTTGATTTCATAGCCGCCTGCCGCAAAAAACGACCTCGCCTCATCTATCAGGTTTCTTGTCAGATTGCCGTTTGCTATCCCGTCGTATTTTTGGCGGAGTGTTAGGAGTAGAACTTTTTTCATTTTTGTGTCCTTTTTTGATTTACGGTGATTTTATAATGTGCAGTTTATAATGTCAAGAACATACCAAAAAGTACTATACTAACTAAAAGGTAACCTATAATGGCAAAAGAGACTAATTACGGTTGCGGTTTTGAGCTTACTCTCGAACTTATCGGCGGAAAGTGGAAGGGGCTGATACTATGGTATCTGCACGAACACGGCACGCTCAGAAACGGCGAAATGCTGAGACTCATCCCATCGATTACTCAAAAGATGTTGACACAACAGCTGAGAGAGATGGAGGACAATGGGCTGGTCGTGAGAAAGATATACGAGCAAGTACCGCCAAAGGTCGAATACTCGCTAACAAAACACGGTGAGAAGCTAAGGGATATTTTGGGGGCGATGAAGGAGTGGGGGATAGAGTACGCAAAAGATAATAATATTACGGTTTGTTGCGGGGCGAAAAAATAATTATCTTGACCGCTGTCAATGCTTTTGCCGTAAATAGCCAATATACTTCGTCCAAAAAAAGGATGAGAGATGAACCAAGTAGCGTTTTTCAAAGATACGAGATTTGCCGATAAGCCTCAGATTGACCTGATGATGGATGCCCCACATGGTAAAGAGATACGGATATGTATGCAAAAAGGCAACGTGATGAAAGAGCACACCGCACCAGGGGCTATCGTGATAATGGTGCTTAGTGGCAATGTAGATATCGGCTCAAAAGAGGGAGATACTAGGCTGGGCGCAGGGGAGGCTGTGTATTTCGCAGCCAATGTGCCGCACTCGCTTGTGGCGATAGAAGATAGCGTGATACGCCTCAGCCTCTCAAAAAACGATAGTATCCAGAGGGTAGCTGGATTAGTGATTTAGCCATTTTACGCTCTTAAATCCATATATCGTTGCGCCGACGTGAAGCAAAAGCAGGGCGGTAAAAAGCTCTTTTAGCGAGTAGCCGAGGCTAAAGACGAGCATCCCAAATAGTGATGCGACGACCATAAAAAGTGCATTTAAGATGTTGTTGGCGGCGATAGTGCGGCTCCTACGCTCCACGTCGCTCGCCTTTTGGAGTAGCGAATATAGCGGCACGGTAAAAATTCCACCAAAAAAACTAATCCCGAAAAAATCTACGGCAGAGCGGACTATGCCATCCGCAAAAAATGCCAAGTCTGCCAAAAATAGAGCAATCCCCATTGCCCCTATCAGCACAAACTTTAGCTTGATGTCGCCGTGCGATAGTCTGTCGCAAGCCACGGAGCCCATCCCGATGCCGACCGAAAATATCGCCAAAAACAGAGTAATGACACTTTCGTCCCTGTGCAAATACTCTTTGACATAGAGCGGAAGCTGTGTAAGGATGATAGCCCCCAAAAACCAAAACCAAGAGATAAAAAGCACCGAAAATACGAGAATACGGCGATTTATTCCATCTCTTATGACATCTTTTGTCGCTTTGACGATATTTGGCTCAAATGCTAAAGCTGGATTTGACGCTGGGGCAGAAGGCATATATCGGCTTGCGACATATCCCGCTATCGCCACTACGACGAGAAGCGCCGAGACTATGAGAGAGCCATACTCACCAGTGATGGTAGAAGCTCCTAGTAATGTACCAAAAAGTATCGCTATGAACGTGCCGCCTTCAATGTATGCGTTGCCTCTCATTAGATATTTTGGCGGTAAATACTGTGGAATGACTGCGTATTTGACGGGGCCAAAAAGCGTGGCTTGCACACCAAGTCCAAAAAGAGCCGCCAAAAGCACCCAGATACTCCCAGCCAAAAGTCCGACACAAGCTATGATGACAATGATGATCTCCAGTATTTTTAGCCTTCTTGCCAGCATTGCTTTGTCGTGTCGCTCGGCGATGATACCAGCCCACGCACCAAAAACCAAAAACGGCAGTATAAAAAGCCCTGCGGCGAGATTGACAAGAAGTCCAGAATTATTTGATTGTATGATGCCAAAGGTCACCATCACGAGTATGGCGTTTTTTAGTATATTATCGTTCATTGCACCTAGGAATTGCACGACAAACAGCGGCAAAAAATTTCTCTTGAGTAACATTGCTATCTTTTGTGTTGAGGTGGCTTTAGTATCGCAAAAGTTGGTTAAAAAAGTTGTTTTTTGTACAATCAAACAAAACTTAAGAGGGCAGAAAATGTCGGAAAAATACAGATGCGGTTGGGTAAAGCTAAGCGATGCGGACTATGTCGCCTATCACGACGAGGAGTGGGGTAAGCCGCTTCATGATGACAACGCTCTTTTTGAGCTTTTTAGCCTTGAGACCCAGTCGGCTGGGCTTAGCTGGCTGACGGTACTCAAAAAACGGGATGGGTATAGAGAGGCTTTTGAAGGGTTCGACATTGTGCGAACGGCGGCATTCGACGGTGACGACGTGGCGAGGATACTTGATAGCGGCCTAGTCATCAAGAGTAAGCCCAAAATAGAGGCGATAATAAACAATGCAAGATTGTTTTTGGACATCATACGAGAGTACGGCTCTCTGGATGCTTATTTTTGGGGTAAAGTAGGCGGCAAAACCATCGTCAACAACGTGCAAAACTACCGTGAAGCGGCATGTACCTCGCCCATCTCTGACGAAATCACAAAAGAGCTCAAAAAACGAGGCTTCAAATTCATAGGCTCCACCACGATATACGCTTTTATGCAAGCGTGCGGGATGGTGGATGACCATGAGAACGGGTGTTTTTGTAAGGGGCAAAAATGATACTATCTAACATCGGTGCTTTCATAGTTTTTTGCGTTGCCATTTTGCACGCTTACTGGGGTTTTGGCGGGAAGTTTTTGATAGACGAGGCGGTGCCGACAACTGATGACGGTATGCCGTTATTTATTCCTAGTAAGTTGGCTACTTTTGCGGTCGTAGCCGTGCTGCTAGTGCTCGCATGGGCGATGGTCTCTGACGGGACGATAGCGAAGACGATAAGCGCTATTTTTGCCGTTATATTTTTTGTCCGTTTTATCGGAGAATTCAACTATGTCGGTGTATTCAAAAAACACAAAAACACACCGTTTGCCCACATGGATACGCTTTTTTACTCGCCGCTCTGCCTATTTTTATCACTTTGTGCCGCTTCGGCTGTTTTTTGATGCTTTCGCAAATTTTCAACGGAGAAAAATATGATTTTTGATTTTGAATCGATGGATGAGACAAAAAAATACAAAATAATGAGTAATACGATTTTCCCAAGACCGATAGCGTGGATAACTACGCAAGACGGCGATACCGTAAATCTAGCCCCTTTTAGCTACTTTGCCCCGCTAAGTTCTGAGCCGCCTTTGGTTGTAGTCTCCATCGCAAAAAAAGAGGATTCGGGTGAGCCAAAGGATACTTTTGCGAATATCCTAAAGCACGGGGTATGCACGATAAATCTAGCCCACGACGAACTCCTAAAACAGCTCATAGAGACAAGCGAGGAGCTCCCAAAAGAGGTGAGCGAATGTGAAAGATTTGGGATAAATACAAAAATAGTTTTGCCAGATTTCCCGCCGATGGTGGGAGAGGCAAAAGCCGCTTTGTTTTGTAAATTCGTAAAAACTGTAGAGCTAAACAATAGATATGAGCCTTTGATTCTTGAGGTAAAGCACGTATTTGTGGGCGATGATGTACTGGACGCAAAAGGACGCATAAATCTTAAAAATATCGGCAGGGTAGGGATGGAATTTTTGGTCGGTTGCAATAGAATAAAGTAGAAAAATGCAAAAAGTACTTTTTGCAAGAGCAAAAGATGATAGTAAATTAAAAGATTGAGCGTGACTTTTTGAGGAAGCTAAATGTTTGAGTCTTACAGAGAGTTTATCGGGCGTTACTTGCAGATGAACTTTTTGGAGTGGAAGATAATGGAGACAAGGCTCGGTGTCAAGCATTTTGGGGCTGGAGAGACTATATTGGCGCAAGGCGATGTGTGTCGTCAGCTTTATTTCATGCAAAGCGGGCTTGCTAGGGCTTTTGTCATCGATGAAAGCGGGAAGGATTATACTTGGAGTATTTTTTTTAACGACGAAAAAGCGGATATGACAAATCTTTTTGTGACGGATTACGATAGTTTTTTGCATCAAAAAAGCTCATCTTTGCATATCGAGGCTATCGAGGATACCACACTCATAACTCTCGCATACGAGGATATGCAGCTAGTATACGGCAAGCTCAAAAAAGCGGAGCGCTTTGGCAGGCTAATGGCTGAGGCGGCGTATAGTCATCTCCATGCGCAGAGTGTCTCTAGGCTGACAAAAAGCGCAAAAGAGCGTTTCGAGGAGTTTGCGTTGCATACTCCGCATCTTTTGGAGAAAGTCCCACAGTATCACATAGCTACATTTTTGGGTATTACTCCACAGCACCTAAGTAGACTAAAAAAAGAGTGTAAAATTAACATTTGTGAATGACACTGGTCTTTTGATTTTTGTAAGATTTGTCAAAAATCAAGGAGTCATCATGCGTAAAACCGCTGTTTTGTTTTTGCTATCCGCTGCATATTTGTTCGGCTTTGATATCGATGTCGAGATAACAAACGTCAAGCCCTCTTGCAATCTCCTTAAAATCGGGCTCTACAATTCAAAAGAAAATTTCCCCCTAGTTCACAAAGCCTACAAAGCGGCAAATATAGAGACTGCCGCCAAAAATATCAAATACAAATTTGACAACATTCCGGCCGGTACGTATGCGATAGCTTTATTTTGCGACGAGAACAAAAACGGCAAATTAGATACCGACTTTTTTGGCGTTCCAAAAGAGGCTTACGGCTTTTCTAACAATCCAAACGTCTTTGGCAAGCCAAGCTTTGCCGATGCATCTTTTGCGCTTGAGCAAAACAAAAAGCTAAAAATAGAGGTGAAATGATGAAGAGAGTAGCTATTATCGGCGGCGGTCTAGGCGGGCTATGCGCAGGGGCTTTGCTTGCAAAAGATGGATATGATGTTACGCTTTTGGAGCAGCATAACATCGTCGGCGGCTGTGCGACGACCTTTAGACGCAAAGGCGGTTTCGTGTGCGAGGTCGGACTACACGAGATGGATGGGGTGTATACGAACCAAATGGTAAAAAAGGCGTTTGAGACGCTTGGGGTCTATCAAAACATAGAGTTTGTAAAGCCAAAAGAGTTTTTCAAGGTAAATACCGCTGAGGGCGATTTCATCATGCCAGACGGCGTGGATGAAGCAAAAGATGCGCTAAAAAATAGGTTTCCTAGTGAGGCAAACGCTATAGATAAATACTTTGAGACAATATCCATACTATCTGATAAGATGATAAAAATGGGAGATATGCGGTGGTATCACTACCTTATTTTTCCGTTTTTGTTTGCCGAGGTGCTTAAGTACAAAGATAAAAGTGTAAGTGATGTTTTGGATTTACTAACCGACGATGAAGAGCTAAAGCTAATCTTGAATACGAATGTGCAGTATTACGGTGACTCTCCTGATACGCTTAGCTTTCTTTTACACGCAATCGCCCAAAACTCTTATTATAAAGGAGGAGGATACTTCATCAAAGGCGGAAGCTACAATCTAAGCAAGTATCTCTCTGACGTCATAGAGCAAAATAACGGCACGGTGATAACCTCGGCAAACGTCATAAAAGCTACAAAAAATCAGCTCATATACGAAAAAAAAGGGCGACAGGCAATCGTTGACGCCGACATTATCGTCTCAAATATATCGCCGTTTGATACTTACAAGCTATTTGATATCGGCTATTTGGAGAAGAAAAAAATCTCAAAATCAATCACGACTCTATACATAGGTTTTTCAAAAAACCTAAAATCTGTATACGGCACAGGCGCTTACTCAAATTTTATGCTTGAAGAGCTGTCTAGTTGCGCTGATTTTGGGGTCAAAAAATCGTTTGTTTTTGTGGATTATTCACAGATTGATTCGGGGTTGGTTGACGATAGCAAGTCTTTTGGCGAGGTGTGCATAATAGATGAACTGTCAAAATGGGATGGACTAGGCGACAATGAGTATGAAATTGCCAAAGATAGACTGGCGGAGGATGTCTTTGCAACGCTTGAGAAACACTATCCAAAAATCAAAGAGCATGTCGAGTTTGTAGAGGTGGCCACCCCAAAAACAATGGAGAGATATATCAAAACACCGATGGGAACGGCGTACGGTTACGAGCCGACACCAAAACAGTTTTTTAGACCACTAAAAAGCAAATCCAAAAAGCTAGACAATCTGTATTTTGTGGGGCAGTTTGCCGTGTCGGGCGGGTTTAGTGCAGCTATAATGTCTGGATATATTTGCCGCAAAGAGATTTCAGGGCTGGGATAAAAATCGCAAAGAATTAACCGAATCATTCAGCTGCTCCGCCAGAGCGCTATCCGTAATATTACCGTTTTCGTCTATTTTTTTGTTCACTCTGTCGATGCATAGCGGTTTGTCTTGCACGACTTTTGCGCTCAATATACCCAGTAGTTTGGTAAGTACGGCGTGAGCACTCTCGCCGCCTGCCGCAGATGTAGAGGCGCTGATGACCATTGTCGGCTTGTCCACAAACTCGCCGCTAGAAATGAGCCAATCAAGCGCATTTTTGAGTGCTCCAGGGATTTCAAAGGCGTATTCAGGGGTAGATATGATGAGCGCATCGACATTTTTTACAGCGGCTCTTAGTGTTCTCACGCTTTGTGGTGAGGCGTCGTCTTCCAAATCATGTAGGTCAATATCAGGCGAAAATGCTGGAATTGCGGCAAGTTCGTCGTATATTGACGCCTCTATCAAGTTGGCGGCACAATACTTTGCAATATAATTTATTATTGCAGTGTTGTATGAGCCATGTCTTAGGCTTGCACTTATGAGCAGCAGTTTCATAGTCCATCCTCGTTTATTTTTGTGCCAAACTCATCGGCATAGCTTTGCGACCATGCGAGTATCTCGTCTATGACCGGTTTTAGCGCTTTGCCGTGAGGGCTTAGCGAATACTCCACGCGCGGCGGCACCTCGGCGTACACTACTTTGGTGATTAGCCCCAGTTTTTCCAGTTCGCGCAGCTTGATAGTTAGCGTCTTGTTGGTTATCGGCGCCAGACATGCCAAAAGCTCTTTAAACCGCAGGGTGTTATTGGATAGATACCAAACCACCATAAGCTTTAGCTTGTCATTAAAAATATCAAAAAAAATCTCTGCTGAAGAACCGTATTGTTTGTCGTTAAAAATTATCATGCAGTGATATTATGTGATAGTAACTTTAAATATGCTTAGTTTATTAAAATAAACTATTAGGAGTTTTTGATTGTTTTTGTGCTAATCTGAGCCAAAAAATAAAAGGTGCTTTTGATGAAAGTATCGCCATTAATAACAGCTCTTGTGTTTTTGGGTTTGTGCGCGGAGGTGCAAGCCGGGCCTATCCGTGATTTGTTAAAAGGCAAAGCCGATAAGAGTGTATCGTCAAGCTTTAAAAAGCTATCGGACATAGCTTACGGCGGCGATAAAAAACAAAAAATGGACATATATCTTCCAAATGGGCAAAAAAATGCTCCAATAATGGTGATGGTACACGGCGGGGCTTGGAGTCTTGGTGACAAAGGCTCTACAAAAGTGGTTGCAAATAAACTCAAAAGATGGGTAAACAAAGGGGCGATATTTATCTCCGTCAACTATAGACTACTTCCCGAAGCCGACCCGCTAAAACAAGCCGAAGACGTGGCCTCGGCGATGATATATATACAGTTGCACGCAAAGGAGTGGGGTGGTAATCCTGAAAAAATAGTGCTAATGGGGCACTCTTCCGGTGCTCATCTGGTCTCTTTGGTTTCGGCCGACATCTCAAGATATGATGGGCTAAAGCCGTGGCTTGGGAGCGTATCGCTGGACAGCGCCGCCATGGATGTAACCAAGGTTATGGGCGCTAAGCATTATCCTTTTTATAATGAGGCGTTTGGATATGAGCGAAGCTACTGGGAGGAGGCCTCGCCGTATCATCGCCTGAACAAATCGTCTTTGCCTCTACTTATGGTGTGTTCTAGCGTCCGTCCCGATGAGCCTTGCGAAGATGCGAAGCTGATGCAAGAGAGGGCCAAAGAGATGTCTGTGATAGCCAAGATACTTCCGGAACCTCTAAGGCATGGCGAAATCAACGATGAGCTGGGACTTGACAATGAATATACGAGAAAGGTTGAGGAGTTTATCCGCTCTCTTGGAACTTGGCTATAACTGCGCCCATGAACTCAAATACGGACAAAACAACTTTTAAAATACTCGGTGCGGTTAGTGTTTCTCACTTCTTGAACGATGTTATGCAATCGCTTATAATAGCTATATACCCTCTTTTAAAGTCTGAATTTACGCTGAGCTTTACGCAGATAGGACTTATAACTCTTGCGTTTCAATTTACGGCTTCACTACTACAACCAGTGGTCGGGTTTTATACGGACAAACATCCAAAGCCGTATTCGTTATCTTTTGGGATGGCTTGCACTTTTAGCGGGCTTGTTTTGCTTGCTTTTGCGCCAAACTTCATTTCCGTTCTCGTTGCTGTTGCTATCATAGGGACAGGCTCATCGATATTTCATCCAGAATCATCTCGTATAGCGAGACTTGCATCAGGTGGCAGGCACGGTCTTGCTCAGTCCATCTTTCAAGTGGGTGGAAACGCAGGTACTGCCGTAGGGCCTTTGCTTGCGGCGTGGATAGTGCTTCCAAATGGTCAAAAAAGTATTGCGTGGATTGCGATTTTGGCGCTTTTTGGGATGGTGATACTAGCAGGTGTCGGCAACTGGTATAAGCAAAAGCAACACAATATGAAAAAAAGCGCTTTGCAGGCTTTGGACGCATTGCCTAAAAATAAAATTGTAATGGCATTGGCTGTTTTGTTTGCCCTTATGTTTTCAAAGTTTTTCTATCTTTCAAGTATCAATAGTTATTTGGTGTTTTATCTTATGCATACTTATGGCATCGGCACTATTGAGGCACAATATCATCTGTTTTACTTTTTGTTTGCCGTTGCTCTGGGTACCATATTTGGTGGGCCGATAGGCGATTATGTCGGTAGAAAACGGGTAATTTGGATTTCTATTTTGGGTGTTGCGCCATTCACGCTCGCTTTGCCTTATGTTGGGCTTTGGTCGTCGGCCATTCTTACCGTGATTATCGGTTTTATGCTGGCCTCTGCATTCCCTGCCATGGTCGTCTATGCCCAAGAGCTTATACCGGGCAAGATCGGCACTATTTCGGGATTATTTTTTGGAGTGGCGTTTGGTTTGGCAGGGATAGGAGCCGGCGTACTGGGCTTTCTAGCTGACCACATCGGTATTGCTGGTGTGTATGAGATATGCTCTTTTTTGCCGTTGCTTGGGCTTTTGGCTGTGCTATTGCCTGACGTACGGAGTCAAAAATGACTTTTAAAGAATTAGATACGTATCTGCTATCAAAAAAAGGGGCTACATATGATTATCCATTTGACGTTTATGTCCGTGTATACCGTGTTTGCGGCAAGATATTTGCTCTTTTTGATGAGAGAAATAAGCCGATAGAGCTAAACCTCAAATGTAATCCGCTTTATGCGGAAGAGCTCAGATTGACTCACGAGTGCATAGAGGCTGGATATCATATGAATAAAAAACATTGGAATACGGTTACGATGGGTGGCGACGTAGATGATTTGGATATGGAGGAGCTTATAGACCACTCGTACAATCTGGTTGTTGGCGGACTTAGCAAAAAATACAGAGACGAACTTTTGAACTAGGGAACTATTTTTGCTTGTGTATCAAAAAAGTTACCGGAGAGCAATATGAACGTATCACAAGCAAACTCTTATCTGTATACATCTTATGCGCAAAAAGCGGCAGCCGCTTCTAGCGCTACTAGCCAAAGCGAATCACAAACGTCATCCTCCGATACGACAAGCGACGGGGTTACGAAATATGACTTTACGAATATCACTAGAGGCGATCTATTAAGTACTGTAAACAATCTAATCAAAAGCGGTCAAATGTCGCTTGACGAATCTTCGTCTCTTGTGCTGTTGATGGGGCCAAAAATAGGTCTTGACGGCTCAAATATAGATGCTTCCGATGAGAAAGTGGATGTTTTTTCAGCCCTCAAACAATCCATAGCTTTTAATAACTATACGGGTAATACGACGGCAAGCGAATATGATATGAAGGCGCTAAATTTCTTGCAAAAACTGCAAGGAAATATCTCAGGGCTTAATATAAAAGCCTAAGAGAGCAAATAGCTGGGAAGAGCAAATGAAGCTTGACGATTTTCAAGACGGTTTGCAACGGTTTTCTGAAGTTTTGAGCGTAGAAGAGATTACTACTCTTTGCGATAGCTATTGTAAATTTTTTGGATTTGACACTTTCGTGTACGCTCTTCGTGTGCCGGAGTATTTTGCGAGCTCAAAGCTTGTAGTAGTGGACGGCTATCCTAGCAGTTGGGTGAATCACTATTTTGAACGCTCTTTTTATGAGATAGACCCAGTGATGGAGTACTCGTCAAAGCATATAGTCCCGATAGAGTGGCACAATCTTCGTATCGACAAGGACTCAAGGCAAAAAGATATGATGAACGAGGCTAGAGCTTTTGGTGTCAAATCCGGCGTTACTATGCCTATACACAGTCCGCACGGGGAGCTTGGCGTGCTCTCTTTTGCACTCGATAGGGATGCGCCGTACTCAAATGAGGTTACGAGCTATAGCATGCCATATATTCAGCTCCTTGCCAGCTATACGCACGAGGCTCTTAGGCGGATATGCGGGCTTGTCGATGGTGACGACGGGCAGTATCTAACCCAAAGAGAAAAAGAGTGTCTCAAATGGGCGGCTGACGGCAAAAGTGCTTGGGAGATAGGCAATATTTTAAATATTTCAGAACGAACGGTCAATTTTCATCTTAATAACATAGTCCAAAAACTAGGCGTCTCAAACCGTCAACATGCCGTCGCAAAAGCTACTCTAAAAGGCATTATCCAGCCAAACCCCTCAAATACCTGTCACATCTTACAGTAGATATTTTCCACTCGATTGGCTATATTGTGCAAAAATAGAGGATGGCCGTATATGCAAAAAATATTTGCGCCTTTTGTTACCGTTTTGCTGCTTCAGAGTCATCTATTCGGTTTTGGCGCCGTGCTTCATTATCAAGGTGAGATTGATGACAGGGAGGCGTATTTTGCGGATGTTCGTGTGATTAAAAACCGTACTCCGCCAGATCAAATCATGGGCCCGACCGAAATCCATGAGATAGATGTGACCGCTGTCTATGAAAACTCGAAAAAGCCGGAATTTGTCCATATGAAGCTCCAGTTTGAGTGCCAAAATTCATTTTCTATGAATATGGAGACTCATAAAATCACGGAAAATAAGAGTAAAGTCAAAACTACGGAGAGTGTAAAATTCAGAATTGGACAGGGGAGCTATAAACTTCGCCGTTCCGACCTACAATCAGAACCCTTGCCCGTGAGCGATTGGAAAATATCCGACGCGCCGATGCTCTTCAAGGCGGGCGCCATAGCCTGTAATGATATAGAGTTTGACAAGGCGCTACATGCGGCGATTAAAGGAAAAGATTTTGATTTTGACGGTTTTGGCAAGCGAATTAGCAAGCTAGGGTTACCGTCAGATATGCCTCTTATTGGGCAGACGTTGTCGCCTGAGTTTTTGGATTTTGCGTGGAGTGAGTTTTGGTGGGATAAGGTCAGCGAAGGAAAACGCCCAGACCCTAGCGGTAAGTGGTCCAAAAAAGCTACAAAAGCCGATAAAGAGGCAGCAATCAAAAAAATAGAAGATATGCAAAAGCAGATAAGCCCGCAAGTTGAAGCGGCAAAAAAGAGTCTGCTTGAGGGGATTAAAAAAAGCCAATCTCAGAGGAAAGCCGATTTGGAGGCTGCCAAAAATGCTGACAAGCACCCTGACGGTTCGAAGATGAACAAATATGAGGCTAAGCTAGCGAATGTTTTTCGAGGTGAGAGCGAAGATAAAGTCGTAGAGTATATGGGAAACCCACGGTTTAACCAAGCCGGCAATACACGCTTCCTACGCTACACAAAATCATGGGAAAAACAGGGCGTGACTGTTTATGGTTCACAGGGGGTTATTGGTGGAGACCCTGGTGGTTATGCTGAATGTTTTGCCGAATTTAGTCTCAAACAAGACGAACAAGGTGTGTGGCGAGTTAATGATATTTTAGTTAAGGCTGATTATGAAGGCTCTGGGCTTGGGCGTGCCTCGCTCTTGTGTCAAGACATTCTAAAAGGCAAAAGATAATCACGATAAAAGGAGAAAACAATATGATTAAAACCGCAATTTTAACTAGCGCATTTATAGCAGTTACTATGTCTTGTCCAGTTTGGGCTGGGGCTGAGAGTGAATCGTTTGATGTGCTAGGCTCGGTAATGGATAAGACAAAAAAAGAGATAAACGCAAAAACAATCCTCAAAGGCAACAAAGCCGAGGCTGAGAGGTTTAGAGAGAAGATAATCAAAGGTTGGTGGGAGTTTATGCAGGGTAACTCCAAAGCAAAATCCGGCGAGTATTGTATGGCTACGTTTTTGCAGGCTAAGCGTGATTCGCAAGCTGGGCGTGTCGACGCATTCAAAGACGGTACGGTCGTAATGCTCTCCGGCCCTGGTGGGAGCTATCGTGGTGCATTGTTGGGATTTATGCCGCTTGACGATGCAAATGACTACCCGAAAGCCAAAAGCGGACAACCTGTTATGATGACTCTAAAGCAAGGCAATGAAGCTCCAGTGACGCTAAATGCGATATATATGACCGTCGGGAAGACGTCTAGGCCGATGATTGCTTTTGCCGTTCCTAATATCCAAGCGCTGATGGCTGGGATGGAAGATAATTGGAGTTTTGAGGTAATCTATCAAGGCAAAACCATCGCTAGTGCCAATTGGCACTCAGGATTAAAAGCTCGTGAAGAGCTAAAGCTATGTCTAGAGGGAAAACCGTTTGACAACAAAAGCCACCTAAAAGACCATATAAAATAAGGGCTCGAATGAAGATAGCCATACTGTCAGTCTTTGTCTTGTGTGTCTTTGGCGGTTGCGCTACTGTCGGTAAAACTGATATTTACATCCAAGAAGGTGGCAAAAAAACAGAGTATCTACTGCTTGAAAACAATGCCTCCAAAGCGACCGTAGTATTTGAAAATGGGCTTGCCGGCAAGATGGACTTGTGGGGTAAGGTGACTAAGCCCATTTCAAAGGACGTGACGATTTTTGCATACAATAGAGCCGGATACGGCGATAGCGATGTCGTAGATACGCCAAGAGACGGCGAGCATATAGCCTCAGAGCTTCGCAAGCTACTAGCAGCAAAAGGTCTGAAGCCTCCATATATTTTGGTTGGGCACTCCGTGGGTGGGCTGTATATGCAGTATTTTGCGAGACGATATCCAGATGAAGTGAACGCTTTGATTTTGGTAGATTCTACACATCCAAAACAATTTATCGGCTACGGTTCTCCTGATAACTGGCCTTTTTGGTTTCGTTTTTATTTGATTTGACGCTCAATGATATGCAAGAAAAAGAGTTTGAGCTAATCAACAAAACAGGTGCGGATGTGCTTGCCTTGCCTACCTTTGAGAAAAAAGTGATTGTTATCAGCGCATTAAAACCGATGAGCGACAAGTCAAAATTATCAGATTATGCCAATATGCTAAGAAAAGACATAGCCGCTTTGTATCCACATTCAAAACAGATTTGGGCAGATAGCGGGCACGTAATACCGCTTGAAAAACCAGATGTAATAATAGATGCGATAAGGGACGTCTTCAAATAAACTTATTTTTTATATTCATTGTTCTATTCTATCCGTTATGAAAAATAAAAAACAAAAATGCAAATATTTTACCAATGAGTATGATGCGGCCAAAAATCATAGTTTTTTCAAAGTGCTAAAGTGGCGTTTGACGTACAAAAACCCACAGCAGCAGGAGTTTGAGAGCGATGATTTTGCCCCAAAAGTAATAGAAGGAGTCGCTCCGGACAAGAGCGGCGACAAGCTAATCTGGCTCGGGCATGCCAGCTTTGTCATAGACCTTGGCGGCAAGAGGCTTCTTATCGACCCGTGCCTTACTCAGCCTCCGACAATGAAGAGGCGGACGAAGCTTCCGTTTGAAATCGGTGATATAAATCCAGATTTATTGCTCGTCTCTCACGGGCACTACGACCATTTTGACATCGACACTATCGCCGCACTAGGGGTTGCGCCGACCGCCATCATGCCAAGCGGACTAAGTAGATATACCAAAAAGCTACAGATAAAATGCTTTGAGATGACATGGAATCAAAAGACTATGTTTGAGGGCATAGAGATAGTATTTTTGCCTGCATACCATTGGCATAGCAGATATGGTTTTGACAAAAACAGGGCTCTGTGGGGGAGTTTTTTGATTCGCTACAAAGGCAAGCAGATATATTTTTGCGGCGATAGCGGATACAATACGCACTTTTCAAAAATAAGAGAAGAGTATGGTGATATGGATATTTGCATAATGCCTGTCGGCGCATACAAGCCTGATTTTATCATGAAGCATAGCCACATGAACCCGCAAGAGTCGATGCAGGCCTTTAGGGACCTTGGCGGTAAGGTATTTGTCCCTATGCACTACGGTACTTTTGTCCTATCCGCCGAGCCTATAAGTGAGGGAATACGTATGGCAAGAGCTGCCGATGTCGAGCATACTCTGGGCGGAGAGCTAAGAGAGCTTGACATAGGCGAGATAATGGAGATTGGAAAATAATATATGTCGCAAAAAGTAGCTGAATTTAAAAACCTATATGTGAGCTATGGTGATGGCAATGTACTTCAGGGCGTGAGCCTAGATATAGATGAGTTAGAGCATACGGCGATACTGGGGGCGAACGGGAGCGGTAAGTCTACGCTCATCAAGCTCTTTTCAAACGATATTTATCCGAGAATTCTTGAAGGCTCGTCAAAAAAGATGTTTGGGCAGGAGAGGTGGAGTATCTTTGAGCTCAAAAGACACCTTGGCATCATCACAAACGATTTTCACTACTACGCCCAAAATATGGCTCCAAATATCAGCTGTTTTGAGCTTGTGGTGTCGTCGTTTTTTAGCTCTATCGGTATGCATGACCACCAAGAATATACGGACGAGATGAGAGATGACGCCGCAAAAGCGATACAAAAAGTCGGTATCACGCATCTAGCGGCAAAACAGCTTTGCGAGATGTCTACAGGTGAGCTGCGAAAATGCCTAATAGCTAGGGCTTTGGCGCTAAATCCAAAAGCCTTACTTCTTGATGAGCCGACGGTTGGGCTTGACATCAAAGCGCAACTTGAGTTTTTAGAGACTATTAGAGCTCTCGCCAAAGAAAAGACGATAATTATCATCACACACCACATTGAAGAGATTTTCCCAGAAATCAAAAAAGTAGCGCTCCTAAAAGAGGGGAAAATACTAAAATGCGATACAAAAGAGCGGACGCTAACGGGTGAAAATCTATCCGAGACGTTTGGGGTGTCCATAGAGGTCGGACTTGATGGCGATAGGTACTACATAAAAAAAATACAAGCGTAAAAAAATAGTGATACAATAGTCGCAAAAATTGGGGTGTCATGAAAGTCGGCGACTATATTCTCGGATCGGTTATTTACGAGAGTCAAAGAACTATCGTTTACAGAGCCAAATCACCAAGCGGTGAGTCCGTTCTTATAAAAACCGTGCCAGACGGCTACACTGCCGCTGATGCCAACAAGCTATACCAAGAGTTTTTAATATCAAAAACGCTTGACGACAAATATGCCTCAAAATATATAGAGCTAATAGAAGATAAAAAAGTATATCTAGTCAAAGCCGATGACGGATTCAAAAGACTCTCTGAGATTATTCCAGACTCCGGTATGGATTTGAGTGAGTTTGCCTTGTATGCCTCTTCTATTATCGATGCTCTCGAATCCATACACTCAAAAAAAGTCCTGCATCTGGACATAAATCCAACCAATATACTGTGTGATGAAAAAACTCATTTTGCAAAAATATTCGATTTTGGAATTAGCGAGCTTACCTCCAATGTCGGACGTACCGCAAAAAGCAACATGCACGTGGAGGGCACGGTAGCCTATATTTCGCCTGAGCAAACTGGACTTGTAAATCAAGGCATTGATGAGAGAAGCGATTTTTATTCCCTTGGCGTTACCTTTTATGAGATGCTCACGGGAAGTCTCCCTTTTGTGGATGAGGATACAATTGCCGTTGTGCATGCGCATCTAGCCAGAAGTCCGATAGAACCGCATATCGTTAAAGAGTCAATTCCGTCCAATTTATCAAAAGTAATAATGAAGCTTCTTGCAAAAGACAAAGAGGAGCGTTATCAGACCCTGCACGGATTAAGGTACGATATCAACGAGGCACTCAAAACCCATAATAACTCTTTTGTGGTGGGGCAAAAAGATGTTAGCGAAAAATTAACTATCCCACAAAAACTGTATGGTAGAAGCAAAGAGCTAGAGCTTGCAAAATCAAAAATACTCTCAAGCATAGGCGACAACCCGAAAATTATAATGATTAGCGGCTATTCTGGCATAGGCAAAACTAGCTTTGTAAGCGAGCTTCGTCCGACCGTTCTTTTGAAAAATGGATATTTTGTAAAAGGGAAGTTCGACCAATACAACAAGACGACTTCATATATCGCTTTTTTGCAGGTTTTTAGGGGGCTTTTGTCTATCGTGGCGGATATGCCAAAAACGCAAAGACAGAGCACCATCTCGGCTCTCAAGGCTACGCTTGGTGAGAGCTGCTATGTTCTTACAAAGATTATGCCGGAGCTTGAAGAGACATTTGAGCTAAAAAGAGATGTTCAACTCTCATATTCGCAGTTAAAAAATCAACTCTCAGTCGCTATCGAGAGATTTCTTGGCTTTTTTGCGTCAAAAGAGCACCCGTTGGTTGTGTTTTTGGATGATATGCAGTGGGCAGATATGGCCTCCCTTGAGATGCTGGAGCTTATATTTTCATCGCAAAGGCTAAATAGCTTTTTAATAGTCGGCGCATATAGAGACAATGAAGTCAGCCCGTCGCATCCGATGATGCTTAGCCTCCAAAATATCTCAAAAAGTACCGGCAATATAGATACGATAAGGCTTGGAGCTTTGGATTTGGAGGCTGTGGAGACGCTCCTTGCCGATAGCCTAAAGAGAAGCGATGTCGTAGAGCTGGCCCGCCTTCTTATACAAAAAACAGAGGGTAACCCATTCTTTTTAAGGCAGTTTATATCCACTTTGCTCTCTCATGGGCTTTTGAGCTTTGACAAAAAAACAGGTGTTTGGAGCTGGTCTATACAAAAGATAAAAGAAGAGGGGCTTACAGGTAACGTAATAGAGCATCTAATCGCAAAAATCTCTTTAATGCCTAGCTACTCACAAGAGTTTATAAAGGCGGCGTCCGTTGTCGGTGATACTTTTGATACTGCGGTTGCGACAGTCCTTTGTTCTATGGATGACAAAACCGTGCAAGAAGCACTCACGAATCTAATGGAGTCCGGGCTAGTAAAACCGGTCGGAGAGCTAGAGTATGTACAAAAAGACGACGCCTCTACGGCCTATCTGATGGCCAGTAAATGCAAATTTGTGCATGATAGGATAAGGCAAGCGTCTTATTCGCTACTAGATGATGACGCAAAAAAGGGCAAGCATCTCCAAATAGTGCGAAACATCATCAGAAGCGGCGATAGAAGCAAAAAAAGTGTTTTGTACGTGGCTACTCATATTATCCAATCCATAGGGCTTTTGGAAGATGGCGAAAAGCCGTACGTCGTTGACTTGATGGTAAAGGCTGCCATATATGCAAAAGAGGCTTTGGCATACGAAGAGGCATCTTCTTACCTAAGGGCGGCAAGCTCAATATTGCAAAAAGATTGTTGGAGTGGCGAATACGATAAGGCGTTTGCGCTGTATAAAGAGTTGGCGGAGTCACTTTATCTTGCGAGAGATATGGAAGGCGCATCTGAGATGTTTGAGTTTTTGCTCTCCAGAGAGCTTGTCGGTTTGGATAGGGCGAAGGTTTACAACTTGCAACTTGCGTTTTATTTCTCGCAAGGTTTTTTGCCGTTGGCTCTGGAAAGTGGGAAAAAAGCGCTTGAAGCGCTGGGTGAGCCTCTATCTGATGACCCAAATGAGCTTTTGAATATCAAAAAAGCAGAGCTAGAATGGCTTGAGGCAAATATAGATTCCATAGAAGAGCTAGAGAATTTGCCGTCGCTGGAGAATGAAAAGATAGAACTATGTATGCAAATACTCGTAAATCTGGGTATTCCGGCGTTTGTAAGTAGACAGGATATGTTTGGGGTGATACCTCTTCGTATGACTAGACTATCGGCGATGTACGGCAACTGTAGCGTCTCCTCATACGGCTACACCCTTTGCGGGATGATAATAGGCGCAGGACTTGGGCGATATGAAGACGGCTATAGATACGGCAAGCTGGGCGTCGCCTTGCAAGACAAGTTCAATAACAAATCCGTAGAGTGTAAATTACTTAGAGTTTATGGGGCGTACATAGCCTCTTGGGTGCAGCCGCACAAAGATAGCCTTGAGATACTCCGCAAGGCGTACAATTCTGGCATTGAAAACGGAGATTTTTTCTATGCGGCGTATACTCTAAATCATATATTTACTAGAGAGTTTTTGCTTGATATGCCGCTAGAGGCGCTCGAGAGCAAGACTCTTGGTTTTATCGGCTTTTTGGAACACAACAAAGATAGGTCTATGCTTGATTTGCAAGTGTTGTTGGCAAACATACCAAAATGCCTTCAAGGCAAGACCGTATCCCCTGGTTCTCTGAGCTGCGATGATTTTAATGAAGAATCTGCCGTTGCCTATTGGAAGGAGATTCGGTTTAACACCCTTTTGGCTTATTATCACGTCTATAAGCTCCAAATAGCATATACCCATTCGCTTTTTGCGGATGCCCTCTCTCATGCAAAAGCGGCCGAGAAATATCTTGGAAATATGAAGGGCAATATTCTTGAGACGGAGTGGGTTTTTTACTACGCACTTAGCATATTTGAGTGTGAAACTCCAGATGAAAACAACAAAACACTGATAGATGGCTTCATGGAGCGCTTTGATAGATGGGGCAAGCTTTGTCCTGACAACTTTGGGGCAAAAGCCTCTGTTTTGAAAGCTATGAATCTAGTATGGCTCGGCGATCGTAACGGTGCTTTTGGTTTTATAGAAGAAGTTCTTATATTGGTCGAAGATAGCAAATATACGATGCTAAAAGCCCTTTGTTTTGAGCTTGCTGGACGATACTGGCTTGCAAGGGGTAACAATAGGGTTGCCCTCATGTACCTAAAGGAAGCTGGAGCTTTATACCACGAGCATGGCGCACTTGTCAAAGCCGCAGTTTTGGTACAGCGCCATTCACAGCTCTTGGGCGATAGCCGTAGTGGCGGCACTCAGTCTATGTCCATTGGCGAGTTGCCACACGATTGGAACATAATCGACGAAGAGACGATAACAAGAATGGCATTGCTAATATCAAGCAACATTGACCGCACGGAGCTCGTGGAAAAGCTGATGTCCATCATAGCAAAGAGCTTCGGTGCGGAGTTTGGCGGTTTGATTGTAAATGACGGCGAAGAATTCCGTGTCGAAGGGGTATTTGATATCACCAAGAAGTCGCAAGTGTCGATACTTCATGCACCGCTAAATGAATACAGCAAACTTCCGAAAAAAGTCATAAACGCCGTAATTGAAAAAGGAAGTATGATTATTTTGGATGATGCTTTGCGTGATGAGCGTTTTTATAGCGACCCAATAATACAAGAAAGAGAGATACGCTCACTTGTCTGCTCTCCATTTTTTCTCAAAGAGAGGCTAGTCGGTGTCGTCTATATGGAAAATACTCTAGCCAAAGGGTTTTTCAACAGTGCAAGAGCAAAAATACTTAATATTCTAATGGCGCAAGCCGCCGTGTCACTAGAGAATGCAAGACTTTTTGAAAAACAAAAGCAAATTACGGAAGCACTGGAAATTCTCAATAAATCACTAGAACAAAAAGTATTGGAAGAGACGCAAAGAAGGTTGGAAGCTGAAAAATCAATGCTTCATCAAAGCAAGATGGCAATGATGGGCGAGATGATAGGGGCTATAGCGCACCAGTGGAGACAGCCGCTAAACTCGCTCGGTCTCGGCATCCAAGATATCGCGGAGGCAAAAAAATTTGGCGAGCTTGACGATGAATATATCGAGAAGTTTCGAGATGAGTCTATGACTATTTTGAAGAGACTATCTAGAACTATCGATGATTTTAGAAACTTCTTCAAACCAAGCAAAGAAAAAAAGCTCTTTTGCATAGAGGATGCGATAGAAAATACGATAGGCATAGTCTCCGCACAGCTAAAAAACTACGCCATAGATACTATGTTAGAGCACGGTGAGAAGCATTATTTTAACGGCTATGAAAATGAGTTTGAGCAGGTAATTTTGAATTTGATATCAAATGCGAAAGATGCGATAGTAGATGGGCCGAACAAGCAAAACGGGCGTATATGGATTAAGGTGGAGAGTGAGCAAAACAGGATTTTTATCTACTTATCGGACAATGGCGGCGGTATACCTGATAGCGTGATAGATAGGATATTTGAGCCTTATTTTACGACAAAAGAGCAGGGCAAGGGAACTGGGGTCGGGCTTTATATGTCAAAAGAGATTATAGAAAGGCACATGGACGGCAAAATAGAGGCGAAAAATCAAGACAAAGGGGCATTGTTTATTGTTGAGCTTGATGTCGCAGAGGGGTCTTAATGGTGAGGGAATTTTTGAGATGTACCGAAATAATAGACTTCAGCAATGAGGCGGTAGCCGCAAAAGCCAAGGAGCTGTCTAGCGAATGTGGGAATGACGTAGAGATAGCAAAGCGGTGCTTTGAATTTGTCCGTGACGAGATACACCATACCAATGATTATAAAGACGATATCACGACTTGCAAGGCAAGCGAGGTACTCTCGCACGGTACGGGGTGGTGCTATGCCAAGAGTCATCTGTTAGCCGCACTCCTTCGTGCGAACGGCATACCAACGGCTCTATGCTATCAACGTCTCAGCGTATACGATGACGGCGCACCGTACTGTCTGCACGGGCTCAATGCCGTATATTTGAAAGAATATGGGTGGTATCGCATAGACGCTAGAGGCAATAAAGAGGGTGTAAATGCGCAGTTTAATCCGCCGCACGAACAGCTCGCCTTTGGGCTAAACTTCGAGGGCGAGAGAGACATTGACGGGTTATTTGCCGACCCTTTGCCTGTGGTGGTCGAGGCTCTGAGAAAGTATGATACTAGAGAAGCGGTGCTAAATAATTTGCCTGACTCTGAGAAATAAGAATATGGGCAATATAAAATTAATAGAACATCGTCAAGCACTTGCCAAAAATGTAAATGCGTATTCGCATGAGCTAAGCAGACAAAATATAGAACGTCTGATAAAGACTCTCGTTCCTCATTTGAAAAATGCTAGTTTTGACGTTTCGCCAGTAAAAAATCAAGACGCACTATCACAAATAATAAAATTGATGTTTATTACTCAAGATTCACGTCCGTTTTTTCATGTAGAAGGTACTGAGTTACCGTTATGCTGGAATTCTCCAAAAGATTGGGATAAAAATTACATTAAATATGAATGGGGTCATTTGCGTTCAAGAAATCAAGCTGGAGACAAAGCGCATACTTTGGAGAACTTAGGATTATATTCTGCTAGATGTAATCAACATATACAAACCAGTATGCACATAGAAGAGCTAATGATATACGGCGGCATACTGGCTCAGCGCATTAGCAATGTGCTCACAGCGAGAAGAAAGTTGTTTGAGTCTGAGCAATGGTTGTTGCTGGTTAAAGAAATATCTTAGATAAAAAGGTTATTTTTGAGAATAAATTTTGTATTTATGGCACTACTATTTGGAACACATCTATTTTCTGCCCCACCAAACTTCGGCGCTTTCGACGGTACGGCGGTGATGCTAGACCTCAACAGTTCAAAACGTGTGATATACAATGACGCTAGGGCTGATGAGAGGTTAGCCCCATGCTCCACGTTCAAAATCCTCAACTCCATCATATCGCTAGATACCGAGGCCGTAAAAGATGAGAACGAGACGGTCAAATGGGATGGCGTGGTGCGTGAGTATCCATCGTGGAATCGTGACCATACGATGCGCTCCGCATTTCCTATATCTGCCGTATGGTTTTATCAGGAGATGGCAAAGCGTGTCGGTAGCGGTATGATGCAAGTGGGCGTAACTGCGGCACAGTACGGCAATATGAATACGACACATACGCTGACCGATTTTTGGCTTGCGGGCGGTAGTCTCAAGATAAGCGCTAATGAAGAGGTGGATTTTCTGGCCAAAATGTTAAAAGGCGAGTTGCCGTTTTTGCCACGTTCGGTAGCGATTACGAAAGATATTATGACGATAGAGCGCAAGGGTGATTATACTTTTGGCGGTAAGACCGGAAGTTGTGATGGGATAGGGTGGTTCGTCGGTTTTGTGGAAAAAGGCGGAAATACAAAAGTCTTTGCCGTGAATATAAAAGGCGATGGCGCTAACGGCGTAAAAGCCAAAGAGATAGCTATCGATTATATGGGTGGAGTGAAGTAGGCGGGTAGAGGCTCTCTACCCAATGGATTATAGAGCCGTTACGTTTTCCGCTTGTGGACCCTTGTCGCCTTGACCTACCGTATAAGTCACTTTTTGACCTTCTTCTAGAGATACTCTGCCGTATCCTGTCTTGTTGATTTGTCTGAAGTGTACGAATATGTCTTTTTCGCCATTTTCTTGTGCGATAAAGCCAAAACCTTTTTCGCTATTGAACCATTTTACGGTTCCATTTTTTACGTCTGCCATTGTGTCGTCTCTGTTTGTAAGGTACGCTCGATTTGTCGAAGCGCTTGAAAATATAAAAAATCGAGTCTTTTGCTTTTCAATGGGTGAAATTATATCCAAAGTAAATACTAAGTTAGCTTGAAAATAAAAGCCCATTTTTGGCATCATTAAATGTAACTAAAATATTACAAATAAGGCGGCCTCATAAATTGCGCGGCAAAATAAGCTATTACAACGAGAAAATGCAGACGGGAATGGTGGTCGACAAGGCTAGGGTCGTATACGAATTCAAGCGTGGAAATTGGTTTGACCAGCATAGACTTCCAGCCGCAGAGATGTTTGTAGACTTCAAGGCAAACGAGCTTGGCAGGATAGAGCAAATAAAAGAGTCTGATTTTTTGAGGTTACAGCGAAAATACGATGTCAGCGAAAACGACTTTTGGAATAGTAAAGACGAAGAAGCGCTAGAGGATTTGGCTGTCACAAGACGAGAAAAGCTAATAAACGACGGCATTTTGAGCATACAGCCAAAGTCTATAGCCGAGGATTATCCTATCTCGGATTGTTTTTTGGCATATTTTGCCGATGCGGTGGAGCTGATTTACAAGTATGAAGATTTGGCTTTTAGCGAGTCGCCGCAGGATGGGAGACTTGATTATTTCAAGCTAAAGAGGTTTATGCTCAAGGCGAAAACACAGCTAATCCAAACGGACGGCACGCTGGACGTAGAGCCTTTCAATATGATGGAAAGACAACTGTCGGAGCTCGAGTTTGTGGCGGTAGAGACCCTAAAAAACAAGAATAAGACGATGGAAGTTTTGTTTGAGGAGATTTATCTTAGCCAACAGATAGGATTTTTGAGGATGCAAAGACGGCTCAAGCTTGACTCTGAAAAGGCTTTTGAGCTTGGTATCGCTATCAAGCGGGCTGTTGAGAATATATCTATGTGGCAGACTAGGGTGAGGGGTGAGCGAAACGAAGAGCGTGCAGCCTCTATGAACCAAAAAATACAGCAGGCGATAGATGCGAAAGCGGATGCGGAAGCTCAGCTCGTGACACTACAAAAAAATAAGAATCTATTTGCCGGACATATACAGCATTTTATAGACGCAAAATACGCCGAATTTGTGAATAACTTTGGTTTTGAAGCCGAGCTAAAAGGTGTTGTAGATACGCTAAAAAAAGTTATAGAGCATATTGCATTCAGGTACGATACGCTTCTTTGGAAAGATGCCATTAGCTCAAATATCGTTCGAGGGACTTTTTTTAGGCAGACTAGCGTCGGGAATTTTTGTAGCGTTACTTTTCTTCGCTACTACCTAAAACCGTTAGACAAAAGACATCTTAGTAAACCTGATGAGACACTTTATAACTATCTAGCAAAATACGATAGAGATACGGCAAAACACGTTTTGGTGATAAGCGAGCATCAAGAAATAATAGAAGAGGTCTCTATGGTGGTTTACGACAACTACAAAGATGCCGTTGTTCATCAGTTTCATAGAGCCGTTGACAGTCTGCATTGGCTTAGGGGCTCTGACGCCGCTATGGCACTTTTTGACGAGCAAAACCGTACGCTATCCCCAGAAGAACTAGCGAGCAACTATGCTGCGGCGCATCCAAACGGGAAGTTTGTGATAGTGGCGTTCAACTCAAAAAAACACACAACGACAAAGCCCTCCGAAAATATCGAGATATTAAGACTCGGCGGACTGTACGCCGCAAAGGAGATAGGGGCGGCAATATCGCAAACACTGAGCGGGCCAGAGTATGCAGAGATTGAAGGATTGGAGCTGCAAGGCTAGATTACGGAAATCGGCAGGTAAAATTCAAGCTCAAACTCCCCGCTCCCGTCGGTATCCAAAAAGTGATTTTTCTTGTATATGGCGTAAGGGGGCATCATTTTTGCCTCAAATCCGCTATTTGGAAGCCAGATGTGGTAGACATAGCGCATAAATCTTAGAACGTCTCCGTATTTTCCGCTGATTTTAAACACGGCGCAAAGCGAAGCTGGCAGCTCAAAAACAGCGATTTGTCCGTACGGCTTTATATCTTTGCCTATCTCTATCGCGGCTACGTAGGCGCATTCATCAAGTGGCGTTATCGTCGGATTGTCGTGATGAAGCCCTATTTGTCTGGCGTCTTGTATCCCCTCTTGCAAAGCCCACGCATACAGCTTATTCCAGCTGTTTTTTATAGATATTCCATATCCTTTGTGTCTGACGTATGCCGCTCTTATTTTTTCGCTTTTTTTGATTTGCGGCACAAGCCCTTCAAAATCTCTATCCGATGCGCTTGCGCTAGGCGAACTGGCAAGTATCTTCTCGGAGTATGCCAGATAGCCCCCGCTTCTCCACTCACCTGGGGTAGCGTCAAATCTTGAGCGAAACGCCTTGATAAAAGATGTCTGGGAGCCGTATCCGCACATAGCGGCAATCTCTGAGATATTTGCGTATTTATTCGTTGTAAGCAGACTTGCCGCTTTTTGAAGTCTGATTGATTTTATTGTCTCATATAGATTTTTGCCAGTCTCTTCACGCCATATTCTGTGCAGGTGGTGTGCGCTTATCCCCTCGGTAGCGGCTAGCTCCTCGGCGGTTAGCTGTGTGTCGATGCCGGAATATATGCGGTACAAAATATTGTTTACTACGTCGGCTCTTTGATTTTTTGTCTCTTTTTTCATATTTGTATGATACATAATGAATAGCAAAAATGCAAATTTTGGATAATTTAGTTGCATATTTGGATAAAGAAAAGTTTTTTGTTTTACCCTAAAATCACCCAAAAATTTACAAGGCAATATTATGAAAAGGTCGTTTGTTCGTGAGATATTGGAGGCAATCAATCCAGACACCATATCTTTTGCGGGCGGTTTACCAGATGAGTCGCTTTTCCCCGTCGGCAAGATAAGGAGGGCTGCGGATAAGGCGCTTATGAGTCAATCGTCATTGCAATATTCGGTTAGCGGTGGGATAAAAAGCTTGCGTGAAAAACTAGCGGATTATTATACGAGGATGGGTTTGCCGACTGATTTTGAAGAGATACTCATAACAACGGGAGCACAACAAGCACTCGACCTTCTATCAAGGGCATATTTCAAAGGCGGCGTAACCGTAGAATCACCCGCATATCTTGGGGCGCTTGGCTCTTTTGCGGCGAACGGGTGCCCGCTTTATGGGGCTACGCTTGGAGATATAGACGCTTTTGAGGCTAGTTTTTCTAATACAAAAAGAGCTTATTTGATGTGTGACTTCCAAAATCCAACAGGCAAGTGCTATAGCCTAGAGAGCAGGGAACGTTTGGCCAAAAGCGCTATCCAAAATGGTGGTATCATAGTTGAGGACGGGGCTTATATGGAGCTTTATTTTGATGAGAGACTACCTATTATGGCGAGCTTTGCCCCATCAAACGTGATTCACGTAGGCTCTTTTTCAAAGATACTAGCCCCAGGGCTTCGCCTAGGGTGGATACGAGCCACAAAAGAGCTTTTGGCTCCAGTCCTTGCGCTAAAAGAGCGTGCAGACCTCCATACGTCAACGCTCTCCCAAATGATAGCTGACGAGTTTTGGAAGGACGGTGGATTTGATGGGCATCTTGACGGCATAAGAGAGATTTATCGATCAAAGGCACAGTGTCTTACAAAAGTGCTTCAAGCAAAACTCCCTGAATTTAGTTTTGAAGAGCCAAAGGGCGGGATGTTTGTCTACGGCTCTTTCCCAAAAGGGACAGATACGAGAGCGCTTGCGTATGCGTGCCTAGCCGAGGGTGCTGTATTTGTCCCCGGTGGAGAATTTTATGAAGGGGCTCCAATAAACAATGAAGCTAGATTTAACTTCACACATACGAATTTTGAGCAAATGGAGCGTGGCGTTGAGATAATCGCAAAGGTGTACGCTGGTATTTAACACCTTTATAAATACAATTCGCACATGGAAAAATCTGAAAATAACTACAAATATTTTATATTAATGACGGTTGCAATGCTCTTTTGGGGCGTGGCATGGACTGTCGGCAAAGTGGCGGCGCATCATTCGAGTGCCGAAGTAAGCGCTTTTTGGCGGTATGCAATCTCTTTTATTAGCATCATACCGGTCGTTTTGGCTATGAAAATACCGATGAAAAGTGACCGCACCGGTTATCTTTATATGGTTGCCAGCGGACTTCTTACATCACTTTTTAACTATTTGTTTTTTGCAGGACTTTATCACGGGCAGGCTGGATATGGCGGCACTATGGTAACGGCTCTCTCGCCGCTTTTTACTTATATGCTTTCTATATTACTTTTTGGGATTTCGGTGTCTGTGCGTCAGGCTCTGGCCTTATCTCTTGGTGTGCTGGGTGCATTGATACTTCTTCGTGTGCCGTACGAGGGATTTGCTTTTTTGAATATAGATAGTTCGTATTTTCTAGGGTGTGCCGTCGTATGGTCTTTGGTGACTATCATCTCTCAAAAAGCGACAAAAAGAGCCGACCCGATGTATTACACTCTTGTGGTCTTCGGGATTACCGGATTTACGAATATGCTTTTTGCCTTGCCTCATCATCCGTTTGATTTTGCGGCGTATGATTCTACATTTTGGCTTGCCATTATCTTTATAGGGATTGTCCCCGGGACTTTTTCTACGGCTTTATTTTTCTTATCGGCAGGAAAAGTAGGTGCACATAGGACGGGTGTGTTTATGTTTATAGTGCCTGTGGGGGCGATTGTATCTAGCATGATAGTGTATGGCGAGGCCGTCGCCGCATCTACTATTATTGGATGCGGTTTGGCTTTTGTAGCCGTAGCGTTATTTAATATGAAAAAAAGAGACGAAAAACATAAGGGATAAAAGAGCTATTACTCTCCGTCGTTTATCAAATCAAACGTATTAAATATTATATCTATGGCGTGCATTCTAGCTCCGTGTTGGAGTGCGTCTAGTATCTCGCCATCACTCCAGCCCATATTTCTAAGTGAATTTAGTTCGTTTTCGTCGGCTTTTTTGCAAGCCTTTACAGATTTTGTTACGAACGCCAAAAGCGCATTTTCTTTATCTGAGAATTTTGGACTTTTGCCGTTTTCTTTTACGAACGCTACATCGTCCGCACTCCAGCCTAAGTTATTTATGAGCATTGCGCTGTTGAAGTCTACGCAGTATTTACATCCCGTATCTGTCGATATAAGCGTTCTGATGACAGCCAAGAAAGGGGCAGATAAGCTTTTGTGACTCATATAGTACGCTATGAAATCAAGCTGGCTTTTTAGTAGAGCTGGGCTTGTACTCCAAAGTTGCGACGAGGCCGGTACCGTCCCTCTTATCTCTTTTATTTGAGCGTACATTTGTGCTAGTTCACCCGTTGCTTCTTCCGGTTTTATCATTTTGATTAGAGGCATTGAATACTCCTTAAGTTTTAGTTGACCAAATAGTCAAGATGGATTCTAACCAAAACTTGACTAATTAGTCAAGTGCAATTTTTTTTGTTATAATTCAAATAAAAAGTATCGATGATGGAAGAGAAAAATACTAGAGAAAAGCTAATAAATGCAGCCTATGACGAGATATACGAGAAGGGGTATCAGGGGGCGGCTCTTGCTGACATCCTCTCGAAGGCCGGTGTGCACAAGGGGTCGATGTATCACTTTTTTGCAAACAAAAAAGATATGGCGTTAGCCGCAATAAAAGAAAAAATCTCTCACAGGTTTAAGGTGCGATACGGCGACGTGATAAGCGGCGACGCTCCACATCTGCCGTCTTTTTTTGCGATGCTCAGGGATTTGGGTTTGCGTGATTTTAAGAGAGGGTGTCCGATAGCAAATATCGTGCAGGAGATGTCAAATATAGATTGCGATTTTTCTGACACGATGAGGGTAATATACTCGCAGTTCAAAGAGGCGCTAAAAGGTATATTAGACAAAGCCGTAAAATCCGGAGAGCTAAAAAGTTGCGATACTGATAGGCTCGCACTGTTTGTAAGCGTAGTCATAGAGGGGGCGATTTTGGCGGCAAAGGCAAGCGGCGACGTAGAGGATTATGTCAAACCAATAGAGGATTTGATAGTATATATACAAAGTTACAAAGGGGAATATGTTGAGATTGGATGAGCTTGAGGCGACAAAAGTCGTATTATCTGTACTTGGCGCCAGGGGCGAGCTAAAAAGCGAAGATGAGCTTGCCGTCATACTAAAAAAGAGGCTAACAAAAAAAGAGATGAAAGCCATCAATGCTTATGTGGTGGGTGCAGACAGGGCAGAGATAGCCACAGAACTAAATGCCGATGAGACGAGACTCTCGGAGCTTGTGGAGTCTGCAAAAAAGAAAATCAAAAACGAATCGGTGCACAAAGAGTTTTATATTAGAAAAGCTGAGTAGAATATTTAAAATACATTTTGGAGATGAGATGAAAAAGGCGGTTTTTGCGATACTAATCGGATGTGCCTCGCTTATGGCTTTGGAAGATAGCTATGAAAACAGAAACAAAGAGGCAACAAGATGCTTGGAGGCTATGCACATCAAGAAGATGCTTACAGATGCAATAGAGCAGGGTGTGAATGCAAGGGCAAACAATGAAGATGAAAAAAAGCAGGCAAAAGAGCTTCTAAGAAAATATGTTGACGGCGACGAGATAATCTCTGAGATGAAAGAGGTCATGATAAAGCACTACACTACCGACGAGCTTGCCGCAATGAGCGATTTTTATAGTACCCCTATCGGACAGTCCATCATCAAAAAACAAGCCGCCGCATCCACCGATATGATGAAAAAAATGCAAGCGGTTGTGATGAAGATGATGATTAAGCTCCTAAACGACGACTCAATCAAGAAAAGCAAAGGGGGAGCCAAAAAAGAGGCGTCCCCAACGTCTATTTAACCGTATCTTGCTTGTATAGTTTTTTTAGCTTGTCATCCAGCGGTGCCATGATTTTGTAAAACGCAGGGACGATAAACAAGCTAAGAAGCGTGGAGAGTAGTAGACCGAATATCACCGTTACTCCCATCGGTGATTTGACCCCTGAGCCCTCCCCGACCGACAAGGCTAGCGGCAACATGCCAAAGCACATCGCCGTAGTCGTCATAAGTATCGGTCTAAGCCTAGATACCCCTGCTTCTATAATCGCTTCGTTTAGCTCTTTGCCGCTCTCTCTTAGCCTATTAGCTGCGTCCACGACCAGAGTCGAGTTCTTGCCCACAAGTCCCATCAGTAGCATAAGCCCCATCATACTAAAGAGGCTCATATTCATCCCAAAAATGAAAAGCCCTAGAAAAGCTCCAGTGAAGCTAAGCGGGAGCGCACTCATAATAACTAGCGGCTGAAGCGGAGACTCATATAGCGAGGCCAGAATAAGATATATCATTATCGTAGCCGCCATTATCGCCACCCCAAAAGCGGCGTTGGACTCGCCCATATATTTTGCGTCGCCGTCAAGCTCATAAGAGACTCCCGGAAGTAGCCACTTGTCTTTGTTGTCTTCCACTTGCTTTACAAGGGCATCGAGCGCTAGGCCGTCTTTGAGGTCGCTCGCTACTAGTGCCTCTTTTTGTCTGTCACGTCTTTTTATCGTCGTAGGTGATTTTACCTCCGATATTTCGGCTATCGACGAGAGAAGTATTAGCTCGCCTTTGTCGTTTCGTATCATCAGTCTTGATATTGCGTCTATATCCGTTCTATCTTTGTCGCTTAGTCGCACGGTGATGTCGTATTCCTTGCCGTTTTCTCTGAGGTAGCTTATTGCGTTTTCGCCCAAAAATGCGGTAGCTACGAGATTTGCGGCCTCACTAGCACGAACACCGAGTTTTGCGGCGTTTTCGGTGATGATTTTGACCGACACCTCCGGTGCTTTTGGTTGGATGTTACTTTGAACGTCGTTTGTCCCTTTGACGCTCTTTAGGTACTCCATCAGCTTTTGAGCGCTTGCTTCAGCTATTTTGGCCTCTGTCGCTTTTACAATCATCAAAAAAGGAGCGTTTATCTCGTATCCACCGACGTCATTGACCTCCGTAACGCTGATTTTCATATCTTTGAAGACGGCCAGTTTTTTCCTAGTCTCCTCCATCACTTCACCTTGAGAGCGTTTTCTGTCGTTGATTGGTTTTAGCTTCACAAACATCGATGCTTCGTGTATTTTTTTGTCGCTCCCTTTACCTAGTAGTAGCGAACAGTACTGTGTCTCGGGAAAATCAGTTACCGCCTTTTGAGCATCTATCATCCTTTTTTTCATCTCGTCCATCGATATGCCCGGTTGCGCTTTTATCGTGATGTCAAACTGGCTTTTGTCCTCTTTTGGCATAAATACCATCCCAAGACCGCTCGATAATACTATGGAGGCAAAAAAGACTGCTACGGCCGAGAGCAGAGTTGTTTTTTTGTGGGATAGCGCCCACGCTAGATGCTTCTTGTATTTTGCCTCTAACGCTTCAAATACAAATTCCGTCTTATGGTAAAAAGCAGAATGCTTAGGATTTGCAACTAGGGAGCTTATCATCGGTATCAGAGTCACCGCCACAATGTACGACACCACTACGGCACCGACCACCGTGACACCAAAACTGGTGAAAAACCGCCCTACGATACCACTCATATTCGCAATAGGAATAAACACGGCGAGAAGCATAGCCGAGATGGCCAGAATAGAAAATGATATTTCACCGACACCATCTTTTGCAGCCTGCAGCTTTGGCGTCCCTGCCTCTAGCTTTTTGTAGATGTTTTCGATGACGACTATCGCATCATCGATGATGATACCGATAGCTAGCGTCATAGCCGTCAGCGTAAGTAGATTTAGCGTCTGCCCGCTCCAGCCCAGTATCGCAAGCACTCCAAATATTGAGACCGGAAGCGATATGGCTGCTACGACGGTAAGAGTCGTATTTCTAAGAAACAAAAATACAACCGCAGAGGCCAAAAAGCACCCGAGTAGCAAGTCAAACTGCACGCTTGAGAGAGTGTTTTTGATAAACGTCGTGGAGTCAAATAGCATAGTTAGCTCAAACTCTTTTGAGAGCGCTTGGAGTTTTGGCACCTCAGCTTTTACGGCTTCGGCTATGTTTATCTCATTAGCTCCCGTTATTTTTTTTACTTGAAGCAGCACACCTGACTTGCCGTTTAGATTTGCGTAGCTCCTTTCATCGGCTATGGTACTCTCCACTGTCGCTACGTCGGAGAGTCTGACTCCATCTTTTATTTTTATGTTTTTTAGCTGTTCTATGTTTCTAGAGTCGGCGTCTACGGAGACTAGCCACTCTTTTTTGTCCGCAATGATACGTCCGCCGTCACGCTTGACGTTTTCTGCTCCTACTTTTGAGGCTAGCTCGTTCAGGTCTATGCCGTATTTGGCTAGAGCGGTGGTATCTGGGAAGATTTTGAGCGTTTTTTTGCGAAGACCTACTATGTCTACATTGCCGACCCCTTCAAGTCTCTGGAGCTTTGGTTTTATCACTTCGTCTGCGTATGTCATCAGCGCTTGAGTATTATTCGCCTCCGCCGTGACAAATAGCGTAATAATAGGCGGCGAGCCAAGGGAAAATTTATCGACTATCGGCTTATCGACTTCGGATGGAAGCATAATTGATGAGACCTTATCCCTTACGTCATTGACGGCCTCTTCTAGCGGTTTTTCGAGCGAAAACTGAGCTACTACGACCGATACCCCTTTTGAGCTATCTGAGTTCACCGATTCGAGATTGGAGATGCCGCTTACCGCTTCTTCTATCTTGTCGCTGACCTTGCTCTCTACGATGTCCGCCGAAGCCCCTTTGTAAAACGTCGTTATGACTACGACTGGAAAATCGACGTTTGGGTATAGGGCGGCCGGCATCTTGAATTTTTCCGTTAGCCCAAAAAATATGAGGGCTAGGGCAAACATTGCCGTAGTGACTGGTCTATGTATGGCAAATTTATACATTTTGGCCTACTTCGCTTTTATTTGGCCGTCGCCGAATATGCCCGGTTTTACACCGTTTGCATCGGCTTCTGCTGTTAGTTTTTTGTTGTTTAGATTTACCGCCGGATATATTTTTTTGATTTTTACGCACTTGCCGCTAGGTTTGCCGTCAAACGAATAGCAAAACTGATCACCGACCTTTACGCTATCCGCAAATTTTGAGTCAAACTGTATGACAAGCTTCGTATCCTCCGAAATTAGTCTAAAAAGAGGTTTTGCCCCCGTACCTACCGTGTCGCCTATTTCGATGTTTTTCTCGGCTATTACTCCGCTAAAGGGCGCTACTAAATGCATTTTTGAGAGCTTTTCGCCATACATCATTGTCTGATTTTTTGCCCTCTCCGTCTCAGATTTTACTTTTTCTAGGGTGTTTTTATCAAAGACCTCCGAGCTTTTTTTGTATCTATCGTACTGAGCCGACAAAAATTCATAGTCGCTTTTTGCCGCTCCGTATGCCGCTCTCTCTTCGCCATCTTTGAGGCTAAGCAATGTTTGCCCTTTTTTGACACGACTCCCTACGTCTACGTTTATTTTTTCTACTATTCCGCTTGAGGTTAGATTGAGCGATGCTTCTTTGACTGCTTTTGCCTCAAAAGTGGCGTACACATCAGCAAAAAGGGCGCTATTTGCTAGCAAAATCCCAAAAAATATCGTTTTTTTCATCTTTTTAATTTCCTTTTACCAATGTTTCAAGGTCTATGCCGACGGCAAATGCGAGCTCCGCTTTTTTTATTTCCAGATTGAATTCAGCGCTTTTTGCACGAGACATGGCATCTTGTTTTTTGGAAAGCTCAGTTAGATAATCCGTGTATCCTATGAGGTTTGCGTCAAATCTTTTTTTACTGTAATCGTATGTGGTGCTCGTGGCTTCGAGCGAAGCCGTTGCTGCTTCAAGCTTCTTTTTTGCTGCTTCTAGTTCGCTTTTTCTTAGCTTTGCCTCTATTTTTACGCTTTGCTCTTTGTATGATAGCTGTTTTGCGGCGGACATTGTCTCAAGCGACGCTATCTCACGCTCTTTTTTGATATATCCAAAGTCAAATAGTGTAAAACTAAGTTGCAACGTTAGTTCGTTGTTGTTCGTCGGTAGCTTTTGGAGACCGCCCATGTCGTCGTATGTGGAGTATTTGTATCTTTTTACGGAGTCTTGAACGGTGAGCGTCGGCATGTATGTGCTTTGCCCCTGTGCGCTCCTGAGACTCTCCACCGTTAGCTTATCTGCTTTTATGTCGTCTCTTCCGTTAGCGTTTACGCTAAGCGGCTCTTTTAGCGTTGCTAGAGTGAGAGTGTCTACCGTAGAGTTGGTATAAAGTTCGAGCTTCAAGATAGAATTTTCCATTGCCAAAAGGATATTTGACTCTTCAAATTCCGCATCTTTTTTTGCTGCCACTACAGCCTCCAGAGTATCTTTGGTGGCAAGGCCGTTTTGGGTTAATATGGTTAGTTTTTTGATATTCGAGTCAAGCTCTGATTGTTTGAATTTGATAGCTTCTAGTGCTGATTTCGCATCAAAATAAGCATAGTATTCACGAATTGTCTCAAGCATTAGACTCTGTTTTGCGTATTTTGTCTTGTAGGCTGATGCCTCCGCATTTTTTTTGGCGGAGTCGTATCTGGACTCTCTTTTGAGACCGTCGAATAACACCATGCTAGCCTTCAGCTCCCCGCTTCGCACCTCTTTTGGGTCAAATACTACCGCATTTGTTTTTTTGTAGTATGTCCCTATGCCCTCTAGCTTTGGCGAATAGGCTGTTAGTGTCGCATTTTTTTGGACTACGCTTTTTTGCTCATCCAGCATAGCAGATTGGAGAGAATCGTTGTTTTTTAGCTTCTCGATTAGTCCGTCCAGCCCTTCGGCGTTTAAGACACAAGCGGAAGACAAAATAAATATGAAGCTCTTGAGTGTTCCCATTTCTCGACCTTTCAAAATTTATATGCGCACGCGACAAAGAGTTTAAATCTCCCCTTGTCTTTAACTATTGGGCTTTTATGTATCTCTTCGTCAAGCTTTGTGTAGAATGCTCCACCGATGAAATCAATGTCGCTATATACTTTATACATATATCTGATGCCAATTTCGGCGTTTGTAGCTCCATTTGTGGAGTATGCGGCTCTTTGCGCTGTGGCTTCAGAATTTTTGACGCCGTAATAGTAATCGGTGAGCTTTTTACTCTCTTTTTTTAGTGAAATATAAGGGATTGCTACGGATTTATCATAAATAAATATCTTTGAATATTCCAGTCCAAGTTCATATCCGTTGTGGACTCCTGATATGTCGTTTGAGGCAAATGCAGATACTTTTCCCATATCGTAGCTGCCAAATGAAGCTTTTATGCCTCCTTCTAGGGCATACGTTCTGTCCTGCATTCCGTTTAAATCATTTGAATCAGAGCCTTTGTATCCGTCTAGTCTCCCCTTGGCGAAGCCGCCGAACGTAAAACCGCCATCCGTCGCGTATTCATAACCGGTCTCCAAACCTTGAATATAAAACCCTTTATGTTTTGCTTCAAGATATGGATGTAGTAGTACTTTTCCTTTGGTCCCCTTATAGGGTTGTTGAATCGCAACTGCACCTAGCCCCACTTTTGCAAAGTCTTGCGCATATCCGAAAATTGCTATACCAATAAATAGCACAAGTGCCTTATTCATTTATTTGCTCCCTCTGATTTGTTGTGATGAAATTTGTTAGATGGTCGATATATTCGCCAAAGGCCGCCCTGCCTTGTTTTGTCAGTTTGTATATTGTTTTTGGACGTCGCCCCTCAAAAAACTTCTCGTATTCTATGTAGCCACCGTCTTCTAGTGTTTTTAGGTGGCTAGCGAGATTGCCTTGTGTGGCTTCTGTTATGTTTTGTAGCTCCTTAAAACTCATACCGTCTTCGTGCGCTGCAATTGCAGACACAATAGTCGTTCTGAGCGGCTGGTGAAAAAGAGGGTCAAACATTTTTGTTTTTTCCTAGCAAGTAACCTACCAAAATATGCCCGAAACCGACAAGCACTATCGATGAGTATTGGGTTAGCGTATATATGTCAACATAGTAATTAGTCCCATTTATTGCCGTATTACAAGTAGGCTTCGCATTCATATTGATATATATAACTGCAATGATAATTTGCAATATAGCCGCAAAAATAAGCAAAGCACCAAATCTAGATATTAGTTTTTTGGTGAAAAAGCCAAAGACATACGCTGCTGCCCCCATCAGGGCCGTCCAATAAAGATAGATAAAAGGCCACCCGCCTACACTTGCCGACCCCATTGTTATAGCTACTCCTATCAGCAGAGTAATGCCATATACCTCAAATGTAAAACGTTGATTTTTGCTAAAAACCCTGTCTAGCTTCTCATTTTCCATTATTACAAATTTCTTTGAGGCCAGCACAGTAAACAAAAAGACACTGACGAGAGTTATGAGGGCAACGGTAAGCTGAAGTGTAAAGCTAGACTCGCGACAGGTGAATATCCTATCGACCGCAATGTCCAAAAATATACTTGCTATGCCTATGGTGTAAAACATTCCAGATGGGGCAGGGGTACTTTTATCAGAGTCTACAAGTACCCTTTTTATCTCATCAAGCCTACTTTTTGCCTCTAGATGCTCATTTTCCATTGATTGCTCCATAATTGCAAATTAGTTTGTATTTCAGACTATAACAAAAATATTTTAAAAATTATCCGTTAGTAGAAAGAATACTGATTGTGTGAAGCTTGTTGACTCCCGTCATGTTTTGAGGCGATTTTTTTGGATAAAGTTTTGCAAAAAAATAGGTTGCAATTATGGACAATACTTTGGATTTCACTGAATCAAAACTAAAAAGACGGCTAAAATCTTTAATAGCAAAGCCGCATCAACCATTTTTTATCGGCGGCGTGCTTATTGCCATTTATTCTATGCTCGTTAGCGCCATTGGATTTTCTGGGCATCTAAACATCGACGTTAGGGCTTTTCATATATCTAGTGTCGCCCTTTTGATGCCAACATATCTATTTTTTGGCTTTTTGACGACTGTTTTGTATCGCTTTTTGCTCTCTATGCCGTTTTTACAGACGGAGTATATGCGAATTTTTTATGCGTTGACGATAGGGACTTTGGCCGTTCAAGTCGGTTTTTTTGTTTCTGGCGTTCTAGTATTTTTGGGATTTGCCGTTGTTCTTTACGCTCAGTTATACGGTCTTTATATCTATGTCAAAAAATACAAACAATCAACCGTCTTAGACAAAAGTGATCCGTTTTGGATGCTGTTTTGCTTTTCATTTGGGGCTCTATCTTCGGCATTGTTTGCCATTTCTGCTTTTTTGCCGCAATTTTCAATCTTTGCGGAAAATATTGCGCTTTATCCTTTTGCAGTCGGCGTGGTATTTGCTGTTGCCCAAAAAATGGTTCTAAATTTTTACGCTATTTACTTCGGCGTTGGCGAGCAAAACAAAAAAGGCTACATAACGGGCAATATATCGATAGCTCTCGCCATTTTGGCTGTTGCTAAGAGCTTATTTTTGTGGGGACCGATGGCGATTGCAGGGGCGTGGATTTTTAGCTTTGCTCTAAGGCTGATTTATGACAATAGTTTTATCCTCAAAAAAGCTCCTCCGATACTATCAGTCTTGCTTCTTGGGTGGTTTTGGTTTTTTGTGGGGGCTGTGTTTGTGGCGTTGTCCGGTATTTTGGAAAGCACGACTTTGTATATTGCCGGCGTTCACTCTTTTGGGGCTGGATTTATCGGTACTATGATGATTGGCTTTGCGAGCAGGGTTTCACTGGGGCATTCCAATAACAAGATAGAGGCCGACAAGGTAACTATGGTGCTATTTGGATTGTTTGAACTTGTGGTTGTGGTAAGACTATTTGGGGTTTTAGAACCGTCGCTTGCTATTGCTGCTGGATTTTTGTGGAGCGTGGTATTTGGTATATGGTTTTATAGATATTTTCCGATGATAAGTAAGTAAAAATTGATTTATAAAAAACGGGTGGTGGGTTCTAGAGGACTCGAACCTCTGACCAACCGGTTATGAGCCGGTTGCTCTAACCAACTGAGCTAAGAACCCGTTTTGAAGAGCTTTTCTACCGCTTTCGCTTCGAAAATGAGACGGAATTATACAAAAAATTAAATCTAAAAGCAAGTAGATTTTCTAAAATTCCAAAAAGAACCATAAAAGTAACGAAGCTAGTGCCACCGTAGCTATACATCGGAAGCGGTATTCCAACGACTGGCGCAAGCCCTATTGTCATGGCGATATTGACTGATGAATAGACAAATATAAGCACCCCTATCCCGCTCGCAAACACCATCCCAAATGGGTCATTTCTGAATTTTTGCCGTATGCCCAAGACATGAAGTGTCAGAAGTGCATAGGTAAATATGAGGACTAACGCCCCAAAAAATCCAAACCTCTCGACGTGATATGCAAAGATAAAGTCGGTTGTGGCGATAGGGAGAAACTTGAGCTGAACCTGTGTCGCATCTTCTTTGTCTTTGCCCAAAAAGCCGCCGGAGCCTATGGCGATTATCGATTGTTGGACGTGATAGCTTGGTTTTTCGGCAACAAAGTCTTCTATTCTTTGTTTTTGGTAGTCTTTTAGACCTACCTCGTACAAAAGTGTCGATGCCGCCAAAAAGCCTGCTATCAAAACAGCCCATATTTTCCACTGTACGCCGACTAGAAACAATACCCCAAAGCCAAGCATCAATACAACGCTCGCACTTCCAAGGTCCGGCTCTATCGCTATCAAGAAAAACGGTAAAAATATATACATTGATATTTTCAAAAATGATTTGAGGTCATATCCATCTTCTGGCGGTGGATTTTTTTGGATTATGTAGGCGAGCATCAGCAGTAGCGCCGGCTTGATGATTTCGGACGGTTGTATCGTCATGGTGGTAAACGGTATTTCAAGCCATCTTTTGGCTCCAAGGATGGAGACTCCAAAAAACTTCACAGAGACTAGAAGCATTATGTCAACCCAGTATATTATTGGGATGAGCCACGTCAGTTTTCTTATCGGAATGATAGAAAAAGCGAGAAATATCCCTGTGCCTATGATGATATAGGCGACCTCTTTTGCCGCAAGAGAGCTATTGACCTCGCTGATTAGGTAGAGCGATGACAGCGCTATGGGAAAAATAATGAGAGGTATGAAAAAGTCAAAATGGGTGATTATCCGTCTGTCTATCTGTATCATTGCGCCGATTTTAGCCAATTTTGCCTAATATACACGAATGAAAACCCCAATCCTAAAAACCCTACAAGTAGAGTCAAAAGAGCGTCTTGATGCTATTTTGGCGACGGAGCTCCAAATATCCAGAAGAGAGGCGAAGCAAATCGTAGAAGAGGGCTTTTGCGCCGTTGGCAAAAGAGTTGTCAAAAAAGCCTCATACGAGTCTTGCATCGGCGATACGATAGAGATATTCGAATATGAAGATTTTTTCAAAAAAATAGTTGTTGAGTCTACGCTTATTCCAAAAATTATTTTTGAGGACGACTCCATAATCGTTCTATCAAAACCATCCGGACTCACGGTGCATGAAGGAAGCGGCACGAAAGAGTCTACTCTCGTCGACTGGCTAAAGCAAAGCGGCTATCAGCTTGCGCCGTCAGATGACAAAGAAAGAGACGGAATAGTGCACAGACTTGATCGTGAGACATCAGGACTGATGGTTGTCGCCAAGACAAAAGAAGCGGCAGACGGACTAAAAGCTCAATTTAAAGACAAAAGTGCAGGCAGATATTACGTTGCCGTCATAGATCAACCTCTAAAAGAAGATATGGTTGTTGAGGCTAAGATAGCCAGAAACCCAAAAAACCGTATCAAAATGTCCGTACAAAAAGAGGGGAGAGAGGCAAAGAGCGCATTCAAAAAAATAGCTCTCTCGGATAATCAAAAATCAGAACTCATAGCCGCAAAGCTTTTTACCGGCAGGACACATCAGATAAGAGCCCATCTAGCCCATATCGGACGACATATCATGGGTGACGCTTTATACGGTTTTAAAAGCCAAAATGCTAAGATTGAAGCTAGCAGGGTGATGCTTCATGCGGCAGTTTTATATTTTTATCATCCAACAACAAAAGAAAAAGTTAGCTTTTTCGACTCTGCACCGAGCGATTTTATCACCCTTTTTGACAGACTTTTTACCAAGGAGAATAGCGATGAGATATTGGGGCAAAGCTTTATCTGCTCTCTTTTTGACCCTTCTTGTTAGCGGTTGTACGAATAAAGATTCACTGCTAGACAGACCAAAAATAGACCCAAACCTTCCAAAGCCAACCAATGTAAGGACAATGAGCGATAGAAGCTCTGTGGCGTTTGAGTGGGAGTATACGGCAAATCCGTCGATAGATGGATATAGAATTTATAGAGGCACTGAAAACGGTGGTTCAGAGCTGATAGCTACCGTCAAAGACAGATTTACGTCACACTATGCCGACGGCGGTCTAAAGGCCGACACAAGCTACTCTTATAGGTTTTCATCGGTTACAAAAGACGGCATTGAATCTGACGCTACAACGGTGGTTAGCGTAAAAACGGCTCCAGTATTAGAGCCAATAAGCTTTATAGCTGCAATCAACAGCCTCCCAGAGCGTGCAAAAATCATTTGGAGACCTCATGTAAGTCCAGATGTAGTTGAGTATGTAATTCAAAAAAGCGGCGAAAATGATAAAAACTGGGATGATATTGCAAAAGTATCGCCTAGATTGATGGCTGAGTATATAGACACAAAAGTGCAAAGCGGTAAGACCTACAGCTACAGGGTGATAGCAAAAACGTTCGACGGCTCATATTCAAAACCTAGCGAGATAGTTACGGTAACTACAAAGAAACTCCCTCTTGCTGCTACTTCTATGTTTGCTACAAAAGACCTACCAAAACAGATAGCGGTAAGCTGGGAAGCACCGGAGCAAAAAGAGTTTGAAAAGTTTAATCTATACAAAGCTGAAAAGCCAGATTCAAAATATGAAGTCGTGTATAGTGGCGTTGAGAAAAAGTTTTTGGATAAGATAGACGCTGACGGTGAAGTAAGATATTACAAAGTTTCGGTAATCGATAAAGATGGACTCGAGAGTCCTTTTGACGTGTCGGCTACAGGCGTAACTAGACCAAAACCGCTGACGCCTTCATTTACCCTTGCGACAATCAAAGAAAATAGAGTTCATCTAGCTTGGACAACGAATGATAAAGAGACCGTAACGTTTAAGATAACAAAAAAATGGGGCAGTTTTTTAAATAAACAAAACATAACGTTTACGGATATTAAGGGCTTTAACTTTGAAGACAAAGACGTTGACCTTGGGCAAAAATATCAGTACTACATAGAGGCCGTGGATAGAGACGGTATCGTTAGTAAGCCGAGCGACGAGGTAGAGCTTTTCGTTCCAAAGGGGCTTTAATTGCCTCACGCTTTTGTAGATAGTATCAAAGAGGATATTTGCCCCTCTCAAGTTGGGAGCATGAAGCTAGTAGATTTTTTTGAGTCTAGGCGGTACTCTTTGGCCTTTGTTGAGCTTGACGGTTTTAGTTTCGCACTGTCGGTTCGCAAAAAAGGTGATGCCTATCTTGTAAAACCTGACAAAAACACAAGACCATCCGACCTTAATACCACAAAAAGTGCAATATCCGCTTTTTGTGGCGCTTTTTGTGGCAATATAATATCCTCGAATCTTGAGCAAAAAAAGATAAAACCAAAATCCGACAAACTCCTTGATCCTCTTTATTTTTGCTCACATCCTGAGTTTTTCGATAGCGATGTCGCCGTTGAGGTAGGATTTGGTAGCGGCAGGCATTTGTTGTACCGTGCAAAAGAAGAGCCAAACAAAAAGTTCATAGGTATTGAGATATACAAGCCCTCTATCGAACAGGTGCGCAGAAGATGTGAATTGGATGGGTTAGAAAACGTATACTTGGTTGACTTTGATGCAAGGCTTTTGATAGAGACGATGAAGGCCGATTCACTTAGCGAGGTGTATGTCCACTTTCCAGTCCCTTGGCCAGATAGTCCCACTAGACGGGTGATGTCTGAGAAGTTTCTGAGGAGTTGCTCTGCGGCGCTAAAAGATGGCGGTTTTGTGGAACTCAGAAGCGATGATAGGGATTATTTTGAGTATTCGTTTTGTGAGGCGATGAGCTTGCCAAAATCAAAAGTGGACGTCAAAAAAAACGAGCCTGCCGAAATAGTCAGCAAATATGAAGACAGGTGGCTTCGCAAAGGTAAAGATATTTTTGAGATGCGAATTTATCCGCAAAAAAGCGATTTGTCGCAAAAAAAGGTAGCTGATTTTTCATTTGACGGGCGCATTGACACTGAAATTCTAAAAAATCTACCTAAAGAGGCTATGATAACGGATGGGATTTTGGTAAGTTTTGATGACTTGCTTTTTTCAAAAAGCGGTAATTTTGCCCTCAAGGTTACGTTTGGCGACATGGCAAGACCTGATAGCAGGTATATCGTATCGAATGGCGATACGGTTTCTTACTATCCTTTTGCCCCGCTTTGCGTCGAAGGTAGCACGGCTGCGCATAAAATCATAAAAGAGTTTTTGTATGGAAAAAATAGTTAACGCGCAAAATTTGACACTCGGCTACAAAAAACAAGAGCCCGTGATACGAAACGGTAATTTCTCTATAGGAAAAGGGGAGTTCGTATTTTTGACAGGTCCAAGCGGTAGCGGTAAGACTACGCTTATCAAATCTCTTTATGGCGGAGTAAGGCCTAGAAGCGGGGCATTGGAGGTTGCTAATATCAATATGCTCAAGGCGGGTAGCGGCAAGCTAACAGGACTTAGGCGAAAGATGGGTCTTGTATTTCAAGACTATAAGTTGATAGAAGAGTGGAATATCAAAAAAAATGTGATGCTTCCACTAATCATAGCTGGATATGGCGCCGATGTATGCGAGCAACAAACGTCAAAACTGTTAAGTCATGTCAAACTAACGCATAAGGCTGAAGATTATCCAGATGAGCTCTCTGGCGGTGAACAGCAAAGAGCGGCGGTAGCTAGAGCGCTTGTCCACAGCCCGCTAATAATAGTCGCAGATGAACCTACCGGAAATCTAGATGAGTATTCATCGGAGGTTGTTATGGAGCTTTTGAAAACTGCACACTCTTGCGGTATAACGGTACTTATAGCTACTCACCATATACCTAGTCGCTTCGAGCTTCCGTACAAAACCCTTCATATCGAAAACGGAACCATCCATGAAATATCTTAAAAGCCATATAACACTCATATTCTCTCTTGTTGCATTGCTATTTAGCTATCAGTTGTATGTAACGATAGGTGAGCTTACCGTCTCGTATGAAAAGAAATTGGCGAACGAATATTCGATAGTTGCCGTATCGTCCCAAAAGATAGAGGAAAAAAGCTTTAAAAAAAGCTCATATCTTGTGGCTAGTGCCGAAGAGATAGATGCTAAGCCGTTCTTTGCCGGTTTTAGCAATGACCTTGCCCCTGAGGTATACCAACAGCTACAGACATCTCTACCGTCTTTTTATCGGATAAAGCTAAACACGTATCCATCAAAAGAAGAACTAAAATCAGTAACGCAATCCATCAAGTCACTGCACGGGATTTTGAAAGTTGAGAGCTTTGCAAGGACTCAAAACTCCATTTCAAACCTTTTGGAGGCATTTAAGTCCGGTGTAGTCGTATATCTAGCGATAGTTTTCGTATTTAATATTTTGCTGTTTGTGAAGTTTATGGAAGTGTGGAGGTTTGAGCACATATCCAGAATGCAGATAATGGCGATATTCGGTGCTCCCGTGTGGATGAGAAGTGTGGTGCTAATAAAAATGGCCATTATAGATTCATTCTTTGCAGTTGCGATTACCGTCGGGGCATTTTATTTCTTATCGGTATCGCCAGATACCGCCGTATATCTGAAGAGCATAGGGCTTGACGGAAATATATATTTTAATATACAAGAGAGCATATTGCACCTTGGTGGGCTATCTCTTGGGGTGTCACTATTTGCCGTCTCTATGATAGCTTTTAGAAGGCTTGATAGTTGAGACTAGCTCTTTTTTTGGCATCGGCCTGCATAGGGGCTTTTGCCGCTCCGGCATCCACGGTGGCTATCGACAAGGACATCAAAAAAACACAGTCTCAGATAGCCCAAAAAGGTAAAGAGTATAGCAAGCTTTCAAGCTCGATAGATGAAGCCGCAAAGGACATCATAGAAGAGCAAAACAAGATAAAAAACCTAGATGCGCAGATAATTAGTCTGGAGGCAGATGTTGCAAAACTAGGCGTAGAGCATCAACAAAAAACTGTTGAAGTCGGCGGTATAGAAGAGCAAAAAAAGAAGCTCGAAAATGAAAAAGCCGAACTTGAAAAAAAACTTGTAGCTATCTTGGCAAAAGACCTCTCCTCTTCTTTGGTGCTTGAGGGGACTCAGCCTTCCGGCGAAGACGACATAATCAAAGCGCAACTCTCAAAGACGCTCTCAAAGACTGTCTCTGGATATGTCGCAAAGCTAAAAGCGGAGTATATGGTTCGGCAAAAGATGATAGCCGAGCTAGAGACGAAAATAAAACACATCAAAACATCAATGAGCGCATTGGAGCAAAAAAAGCTAAAGCTGGCGCAGACAAAAGAGGAGAGGGTTCGCACCATCGCCAAGATACAAAGACAAGCCGAAAACTACAAAGCTAGACTTGAAAAATTGGCAAAAGAGCAGCAGCAAGCTAGGGCAACTTTGGAGCAACTAAATATCCTAAAACGTCAAAGGCTTGCCGAGGCGGCTAGGGCAAAGCCAAAGCCTACGCCAAAGACGGCGCAGACGCAAAGACAACCTAGTGACATAAATATAGACAACGTGCAATTAAACGATGATGTGAAAATGATGGGTTCATCGTATCAAGCGACCAAATCGGCAAGATATACGGGTCGCAAGGTCCCTGGGCCTCTAGAGGGCTTCAAAGTCGTAAAGCAATTTGGGCCATATACGGATCCGATATACAAAATCAGAATACATAACGACTCCGTCACTTTGCGTTCAAATTCGCAAGATGTGATGGTGAAAAATATCATAGACGGCAAGGTGGTGTTTGCTAAATCTGTCGCAGCTCTTGGCAATGTGGTTATCGTGCAGCACGACGGCAACCTTCACTCAATTTATGCGCATCTTACAAAAATAGCCCCGACCGTGCAAGCAGGCAAGAGGATAGAGCAGGGCGCAGTCGTCGGAAGAGTGGATAGGGAGCTTACTTTTGAGGTAACAAAAGAAGACGTACCGATAAATCCTATGGACGTAATAACGCAGTAAGTTATTTTATATCGTGGAGTTTTAGCACGAACTCTACTTCGCCAGTACCGATACGGAGCTGTTTTGCTATCTCTTCTATTCCAAATCCGCTTGAAAAAAGCGAGACTATTCTATTCTCATCAAGTCCTGTTGAGCTCGGCGTAACTGACGTCAGAGGTTTCATCTTGCTCTCTAGGTCTAGGTATCTCTCCACAAGGCTCTCTTTAAACTCTAGGTTATCTTTTTGAAGTTCGTGGAATTTGTCTATTATCACACGACTAACTTCGGAGAACTCCTCTAGTTCACTAGCTGCCATCCCGCTCTCTTTTACTGTAGTCTGTTTTGCTTTTATCTCTTTTTCTAGTCTGTGTAGATTTTGGTTGATTAGGTCAAAAGTTTTTTCGTAGAGCTTTAGTTTTTTATTGATTGCGCTCTCTCTTATGTATACAAATACAAAAAGGAAAAAAACAGCGATACTGATGAGCGCTACGAGTATCAAATCCATCATTTAAAAGCCTTATCTCTTGCTATTTCTTCTCTGTCTTTTGAAGCCAAATATCCGTCAAAATCAGCCTTATCCTGCGGCCACATTTTGACTATTTCGCCGTATTCGCCGTCTATAGCCTTGAAGAAAAACGGTATCTCTCTTTGGCGAAATAGCGGCAAATTTATCCTTGCGTAGTATAGCTGACCCTCTTTTAGATTGTCTAGTTTTACTATGTCAAACCACGCAAAATCAAGCTGAGTATTGTGTGCCAATGGGATAAAGGTATCTGTTTCGCCTTTTACTATTTTTGTTAGCTCATCAACTTTTTTGTGAAGCTCCGCAATTAGCGTTATCGTCATATCATCAGGGGCGTTTTTCCCCTCTTTTGCCTTCATCTTTTGTATGAAGTCATCCACTGGATTTTTATCTGTTGAACTAAACAGCTCAAACTCTCTTTCAAATTCATTTAGACGTTCATTCACCTCTTCATAGCTTATGGTCGCAGCCGTCCTTACTAATTTCATTTATTTGCCCAGACATCTGTTAGTACAAGCGCAAAAAACAGTATCCCAAGATAGCCGTTGACGGTAAAAAAAGCTTTATTTATAGCTCCCTTATCACGCCGCACCAAAAAATGCTCATATCCTAGCATGGCTGCCGCTATCAAGACGGCAATCATAGAGAGTATCGAGAGTCCAGCGTCTTTTACGAAAAAAAACCAAAAAACAACGGTAAGAGCGTGAAACACAGCGGCAAAATTTAGCGACGTACTCTCACCAAATACGGATGGGATAGAGTACAATCCCTCCTTTTTGTCAAATTCCATATCCTGCAAAGCGTACAAAATATCAAACCCAGCAACCCAAAATAGTACGCCAAGGGCAAGTAAAATACTCCACGCAGACACCACTTCGCTAACGGCTATCTCTCCTGCTATCGGAGCCAAGGCTAGAGATAGGCCCAGTACTAGATGTGCGGCAGATGAGAAGCGTTTGAAATATGAGTATGCGGCTAGTATCGGCAAAATGGCAAAAGATAGTGCAAAAGCAAGCTCATTTATGGCGTATGAGACGGCTATAAAAGAGGCTGCGCAACCAAAAATAACAAAAAGCTGAGCCTTACCGGAGACCCTTCCGTCTACGCTTGGTCTTGAAGCCGTACGAGGATTTTTTGCGTCAAATTTTCTATCCGCAAATCTATTGACGCTCATCGCAAACGTACGGGCAAAAAACGCCGCCAATATCCCAAGTATCAAAAGATAAAAAGACGGAAGACCGTTTGATGCCACCACCATTGCAATAAGTATAAACGGCAATGAAAACACGGTATGAGAGAGCATCACAAGCTCGGATAAATGTTTGAATTTGCTGAGAATGAGAGACCCTTTTTGTTTTGTTCTTTGGCTTTGATTTTAACCAAAAAGGGCTTTTTGATAAGATTTCACAATGATAGAAGTAGCGATAATAGGCCCAACCGCCTCGGGCAAAAGCGAGGCGGCAATCAGCATAGCCCAAAAGTACGGCGCATACATACTCTCTTTGGACTCGCTCTCCGTTTACAAGGAGGTGGATATAGCTAGCGCCAAACCGTCAAAAAACGAGCTTTTGTCGACAAGGCATTTTGGTATCGACATGTTATATCCTGACGAGGCTTTTAATGCCGCTATGTTTATGGATGAGTATGAAAAAGCTAAAAGCGAGGCGTTGAAACAAGGCAAGCACCTTGTGATAGTGGGTGGAAGCTCTTTTTATCTGAAGGCCATGATGGATGGTCTTACTGATATGCCGCCAATCTCGGAGGCATCTAGGCAAAAGGCCAATGAGCTTATATCGCAAGATACGGTTTTGGCGCACGAGTATTTAGCCTCTTTGGATGCACCGTATGCGGCAAATATCAAAAATTCAGACGGATACAGGATAAGTAGGGGCCTTGAGATGTATTTTGAGTTTGGTAGAGCGCCGAGCGAACTATTTGCTTCACTCCCGAAAAAAGCGGTAGCTAGTGGGCTAAAAGTATATGAGATTACGGTTGACAGGGATGTTTTGAGGGCAAGGATAGCCGCTAGGACGGCAAAAATGTTTGAGCTTGGAATAGTTGAGGAGGCCGAATATCTAGCCTCGAGATACGGTAGGAATACAAAACCAATTGGCTCGATAGGACTAAAAGAGACGCTCTCATATATCGACGGAGAGATTAGCAGGCAAGCTTGCGAAGAGCTTATCAATATTCACACGTCACAACTCGCCAAAAGACAATCTACCTTTAACAAAACGCAGATTTCGGCTACGTTTCGTGGGGCAAAAGATGAAGTGTCAAAAGAGGTTGAATCGCTATTTTAGTATATCAAGCGAGTCTTTGCACAGTTTTCTCCAAGACGAGTCGGTTTTGACTTTTGCACACTCTTCGATAGCTTTTTTTGCCCCTGCTTTGTCGCCCATTGCCGTATGATTGGATGAAATTTCAAATAACGCCCTAGCTCTGTCGCTATCGCTCATTTTGTGAGTTAGCGCACTTTGGAGTACGGCGGCAGCTTTTTTGTGGTTTGCCCCTTTTGACAATGCCGTAGCATAATTAAACTCTATCCAAGGGCTTTCGACAAATACTTTTATCTGATTTTGTAGGTTGTATAGTTTTTCCGAGTATTTTAGATTGCCAAGTGCATCGTTTTTGCTTATCGCAAACCTAACCGCATTTTTGTACGCCGTTATGCTTTTCGGGTCTCTTTGGTATTTGCTCTCGATGGTTGTTATAGCATCGGCCATAAGATTGGCATCTTTGAATTCTAGTGCAAGAGAAGACGCATCGAAGGCTACACCGCTGTAAGCACCGGTTTTGTATATCTTCGATAGCGATATTATGTCTTTTGTTGCCCCGTAAGCGTCTTTTGTTTTCCCACTTCTAAGGGCCGATTGCTCAAATTTATAAAGCCACGGTAGTTTTGCCGCCAAGTCTTTTACCGCTAGATTTTTCTTGGCCAAATCATACGCTTTTTGCATATCGCCGACACCCATATAACAATCAAATAGTTTCGGCTCTTCGCTTGCAAGCGGAGTTATCCGTTTTTTAGCCAATAGCGCTAGGGCGTCTTTGCATTCATTGGCGGCTAGTTTTGCGGCGAATAACTCTTTTTCACTTTTTACTATGTAGCCGTTCGCCTCAGCCATCAAATCTTTTGGAAGCGACGTTGTTTTTGGTTCCATTGAAAGTACGTTTGCATATTGTTTTGATGCGGTTAGCGATTTCATAGCCTTGACGAGGGCTTTTTGTCCCACTTGCTCTTTTGGATATTTAGCCGCTATGTTTAGCAAATCGGTAGCGCCCATATCTTGTTTTGTTCCGAAGTTTAGCTTGTCAAGCTTCGCCTCCACTAGGTGGGCGAATCTCCCTTTTGGGTACTCTGTCAAATATCTTTTGTAGTTTGCTTTTGCTTTCTCGCTATCTCCTAGAGCTGCCGCCCAGTCGCCAAGGTCGCTAAGGAGGGCTTCATAGCTTTCGCTTTTTTTGTTCAGTTTTGGCAGAGTGGTCTCGCCGACTTCTATCGCTTGACTAAATATAAAAGCTCCCGCAAGTTTTTTTGCGAATGAATAAGCCTTCTCTGGGTCTTTTGTTATAAAACCCATATTCCCTTTCAGGATTTTGCCGTAGTACTCTTTTGCGTTTTCGGTATCGCCCATCGATAGATATGTATCTGCGGCTTTGAATGCCGCTATGGATGCCGTCTCTAGGTTTTTCGTCTCAAACAGAGCTCTTTTATATAAGTCAACCGCTCTTTTTGCTTTAGAGAAACGAAGTGCATCGCCATAGTCTATCATCGCCTGTTTTGACAGCTCACTAAAAGAGTAGTCGCTGGCTACCCTCTCAAAGTAGTAATCCGCATTTTTGAAGTCTTGATTGTGCGCATAAGCGTTCATAACTGCTAGGAGTACCTCTGGAGCTTTGTCGTCGGCTGGGAAATTTTTGAGCCAGTTTTTACCTAGTTCTATCGCCGCCGTGTTGTTGTTGGCCCCGCCCATGGCGACAAGTGATTTTATACGGATTAGCTCATATTCCGAAAAAAATATCGATTTTGGGTATGTTTTCTGAGCTTTCTCTGCAAAGCTCTGGGCGCTTTTGTAATCAGCTTTTTCATACATTTTTTTGACAGCATTGAATTCGGCTATATCTTGCAGAGAGTTTACGTCGTTTATCGGCAACCCGTCTATGTCTAGCGTTTTGACGTATACGTACGGGTCACCGCCGACCGCTACCGGAAAGTTGATTGCGGGATTTCTTTTTGGCGTGACAAATTTTAGCTCTTTTTCAAAGGCCACTATGACAAATTTTTTTGCTCTTCTCTCAAGTCCGGCTTTTTTTTCGTACTGCCCTTTTGGGTCGTAGTTTTGAGAAAATATTTCGGCTTTTGTCTTGGACGTTATCGATAGCTTATACTTACCGTCCATATACGGCTTTACATTAAAGAACTCACTTTCAAATCCCTTGAACGATACTTTCGGCGGCGTTGAAAATTCGCATATATAATTATTTTTAGGCGCTTCGTCGGCTTCATTTTTGAAGCACACAAACGGCTCCGTACTCTCAAGATTTAAGACGGAGTATTTGTCGTTTTTACTCTTGCCGAGCTTGACTTCTATGTCAACGGCAAATAGTATCGGCGTCACAATGGCTAGTAATGTCAGTTTTTTAAGCATACTCTTATTTTACAGCCCTGCGCATTAAAATAGCTACTAAAAAACTGTTTTTATTCTTGCTATAATGCAGAAAACAGATATGGAGGTTCAAAATGCTAGCAGCTACAAATGCTCATTTTTCGCAACAACAGCTTTTTGACGAGACTGATGTCCTCCCTATAGACCTCAAGACGAAGCTTGTGGACAAACTCCTAAACAGTCTATCGCCTACCGACAAGCTGGTAGATGAGCAGTGGCTACATGGAGAGCCAATAAGTTTTTGTTGCTACCCACACCCTTTTTCTAGCCTTGTTTTAGTGCGTTGTTTTGTGGCTCCTACCAGCATCTAGCCCACTGTAAAGCAAAGCTCCGATAAAGCCAATCACCACGATTATAAATAATATTTCAGCCATTTTACATATTCTCCGTTTCTTCTATTTTAGAGACAATTTTGCGATGAGTCAAAACGATTGCCATACTCAATGCCACAACTGAAGCCAATGCCAAATAGCTCTTTGGGTTGTTGTCAATATGCTCGGCAAGCCAACCTATCAGCGCCATTGCCGCCACTATAAATACGCCGAGCCAGACTTTTAGATAATTCAACTCTTCCTTGATTTTATCCAGCTTGCTCATCTTGCGCTCCGCTACTGATTTTTCGCAAAATTATATCACAAAACCAAAATTGCAGTTTAGGAGAACCAGAATGAGAAAAAGTGAAGATTGAATACCAGATCCCGTTTTCCGTTAATTCCTTTTTTGATTTTTGATTGTTGAAATTTGTATGAAAATTAGGAGATTTTGAGATTAGCGGGGAGGGTGTAGCACATCACCCCATCCCCCTTAATTTTATTTTACGCAACGAACATAACCGTTAGAGGACTTATTGTCCCAGCCGGTAAGGCCGCTGTTGAAGTAGACAGCCCATGCTCCGTCCGAGTCAAGCTCGGTGGACGACCAGTAAAAGCCGGACGCAGTATTGGCAAAGCCGCTTTTGATAGTAGGAGAGTTGCCCGTATCTACTATTCCCTGTAGCTCGGTAAGAGTCGGTAGTCTCCAGCCGCTCACCCCATCAAGTGTGAGAGCGGAGCAAAAAGATGAAGCGTTTGCCCAATACCTCACATATCCCGTCTCCGTCGGCGTATCGTACGCCGCCGCTTCGCCGGATGTGTATGCGGCGTCCGTCCACTGCAACCCCGTATTCGCATCCGTAACTATATTGCCTACTCTTACTATACCGTTAGCGGTATCTATACTATTTAGCGTCACTACGATGTTTTTTGTCCCGCCGTGACCGTCTGATATAGTCAGTGTCACAGTATCAGAGCCTGATTTGTTGGCGGATGGCGTGTATGTGACATTGTTGCCGCTCACTACCGCCGTACCTTTGGCGCCTTGCGTCTGTACCGAGGCGCTCAGAGTATCGCCGTCAGAGTCTGTGGCGGATGAGAGAGTGAGCCAGCTAAAGGTCTGGGCTGAGTGCGCTACCGCCGTAGCGTATGTGAAGTCGCTAGCTGTCGGGGCGTGGTTGGTTGGAGCGGCATTTTCAGCGTTTATCTGCGCTATGGTCTTGGTGCCTGCTAGAAACGCCGCTTTTTGGGCCGCAGTTACGCTATATGCTTTTTGTGCGCTTGTCGTTATCTCTACGGAGCCTTTGGTGATAGTGATAGCATATAGGGACGAGCCGCCCCCGCTCGTATCGGATACCGCTACATTTAGAGTCTTGGTCTGACCCGTGGTTAGCCCTTGTGACGCCATATGGGCATTAAGCCCCACTATGTTTATGAGAGCTAGCTTGCCGCCCACTATCCCTAGATACGACAGATATGAGGAGTCGCTCGCAGCGTCTATACTCGTGACGGTGAAGCCGCCGTTGTCAAAGTAGATATTGGCCAGAGTCCCATCCGAGTTTAGCGTGATGCCGTCCCCTGCGGCTAGAGCAGTCTTGTCAACTCTGGCTATATGCTCGTTATATATCACTTTTTTCGGGCTTATGGCGAAGTTGTCGGAGTTGATAGCCGTGATAGGAGATAGCTCGGATAGGCTCATAGCGGATGAGACCGTGTTTTGGGCAAAGAGCGGAGATAGTCTAGTGTGCTTATCCTCAGCCCCAAAGCTATATGTAAAACCAAATCTATACTGCGTATCGCTAGGGGCATACTCTCTTACTATCCTATCCATCGATAGATAAGCGCTAAGAGCATTGCCAAAGTCATGCAGATATTTGGCTCCGGCTACTTTTTGGCTGTTTTGGTTTTTGGCGTAGGCGTTTAGCTGATGGTAGTCACTAATACGGTATGCTATCTCTGCGTCGGTAGCTAGCTTGACGCTAGTCTCTTCTCTTTGGTCGTACATAGCTTTGTATGTTAGTCTGTCATATCCTATGCCTAGTGTGGCTTTGAGACTATCCGTTAGCTTGAAGCCCGCACTCATCTCGCCTAGTAGTTTCTCACCGCCTCTATAGCCGCCATACACTCTAGTCCAGTCGTATAGCGTGGCGTTATCTATGATGATGTCGCCTATCCTGCCTATCTCTTTGTTTTCTAGGTCGTAGTATGTGACAGAGGTTTTGAGCTCTTGGAGCAAGGCGTCACGGTCAAAAGCGTATGAGTATTCGGCGCCGATTGATTTTTGAGTTAGCTTCTCTTTGTAGCTTTGCGAATACTCGGAAAAGTCAAGCAGTGTGAGGCGACGAAGAAGTGCGGCTGAGAGCTTGATGCGACCGTTGTTAAGTGCGAAGCCTTGAGATAGTACGAATTTTTCTAGTTCGCTTCCTTTGGCTATGCCTATGTAAGTACCTAGTTTTGCGCCTTCGTATAGCATTCTGTATGAGGCGTCTAGGACTATGTCGTTTTTGGCTTTGCTTGACTCATAGTATGCGCCTATGTCTATCTGGTAGTTTCGTTTATCAGATAGGCTAAAAGATGATTTGACTCCGTCTTTTGAAGGGCGGATGCTGATGTTTTGAGTGGTGTCTTTGTCTGATTTGGTTAGGTTGATACCTTGGGTGTCTGTGGTGATAGCTGAGGTGTCGGCTGTATTTGCCGTGGTGGTTACTAGAAATAGCGAGGCTATTAGCGATAGATACGGCTTTTGACTCTCTCTCTCGACAGCGGACATGATTCGTTCCTTTTTGTTTTTGCTGTATTTTACAATGCTTGCGTTACAAACAGCGTTATATTTTAATGGTTTGATATAAATATTTTACATTTTTACATATGAAATGTTTGCACAAAAAGTTATCTTAGTTATAAGAGTCATAAAAAAGTCTCAAGCGATAAAATGAAACTATTTGGTAAGAAACTCAGCCAAAAGCCCTCTCGCTTCTTTGGCTATTTGTTCATCAGTTTTTATGTCAAACCACCGAAATTGCCGTCCACTTTGTTCTCGTCCGATTAACAAATCCCCGGAATCCCTGTACTGCAAGTCCAGCTCGGCTATGTCAAAACCGCTTTTTGTGGCGGCAAATTTTTTGAGCCTCTCATTGTCCACATCTTTTGTGTATAAATAACACCACCCTTTTGGCGTATTTCTAGCCACTCTTCCTCGTAGCTGATGAAGGCTTGCTAATCCTAGCTTTTCTGCACCAACTATCACAATCGTTGAGAGTTTTGGAAGGCTGATGCCGACCTCCATTACGGTTGTTGAGATGATTAGTTCTCCACCGTCTTTGAATTCACGAAAGACATCCTCTTTTGCGCTATCTTTGCCGTGCGTCACAAACACCTTCTCAAAATGCTTGCGCCAAAAAGTCTCAGCCTCTTCAAGAGACATATACGAAGCGGTATCGCTCTTTTCGACTAGCGGATATATGACGGCCGCTTGAAAACCTCTGGCTATCTCTGATTTTATATGAACAAAAAGCTCTTTGAAGCCATCTTTTGAGACGATGTGCGTTTGTATATCTTTTTGTATCGGCATCTCTTTTATGGTTGTGATGTCGGCTATCGTGGCCTCTATGAGCGCTTGGGTTCTAGGTATTGGCGTGGCGGAAAACTGAAAGTAATGCGGACGGAGTGAGCCATCGCTGACTAGCTTTGAGATTAGGTGTCTTTGGTTTGTTCCAAATCTATGCTGTTCGTCCACTATGAGCACTTCGCATTTTGGCAACTCTTTGTACAAAAGCGCATGCGTACCGACGATAAAATCAGCCTGAGCTATGTCACTATCTTTTGCGCGACTTGCCTGCGTGACGAGTATGCTTTTCTTTGGTAGGTATTTTGTCGCCTCTTCGTATATTTGATTTGCCAGTATCGATGTCGGCGCTAGCGCTATCGTCTTGCCTTTTTGGTTCATAAACGCAAGAGCCAATATGACGGTAGTCTTGCCGCAACCGACATCACCGACTATCACCCTTTTTGCTTGAATATTTTTTTGGATGTCATTTTTGCAAGTTTTTATCGCCTCTATCTGGTCGTTTGTCGGAGAAAAAGGGAGTAGCTTCAAAAACACATTTTCATCCGCCGTCTCGATAGCTTTTGCCGGAAACTCGGTTTTTTTGGAAGAGAGGAGCTTTAGGTATGCGAATATTTCCGCTTTTTTTAGACTTTTTGTGATGTGTGAGCGCAAAGAGCCGTTTTCGTATAGCTCACTTATATTTTTTGGGAAGTGAAGAAGGGCTATGTCATTTGCCGTTTTTATGTCAAGTCCCTCGCTGATAAGCGATTGGGCGGTGATATATTTTGCACTAAGGAGTTTGTAGGTCTTGTTTTGCGCCCCTGAGACGTATACTTTGTTTATTTCACCTACCGCAGTTATTTTTTTTGGGTGAATGATTGACGGGGTGGGGTAGAGTGATATTTTGCCGTATAGATACAGCTTGTCACCTATGGAGAAGATATTTTGCTGGTATCTTTTCGGGGAGAAAAATACGGCTTTTAGGTGCTTGTCATCGTGAGATGTTGCGATTATGTCGTATTGTAGTGTTTTGGGGGTTCTTTGTTTGCCGAGTACTTCGCAAGCAATGGCGCAAAAATCCCCGTCGGAAAGTGGCCTATCAAGCGTGAAATCCTCGTATTTTTGTGGAACGTGCAATGCTAGGTCGAGGACGGATATGATGCCTAGTTTTTTTATCCTCTCCTCGTCCGAGCGCTCAAAAAACATCTATTTTGTGACTACGGATACCGTTAGATTTGTGATTTCTGGGTGTGATTTGATAAATTCGTTTAGCTCGACAAGGGTTGTGTTTTTGATAAGCTCCAATTCATCTTTGTAATAACCTAGTTTTTGCCCTAGATAAAACTCGTTAAAGCTTCTTGAGAGTCTTTGCGATAGTGTCTCCGCTCTCAGCGGTTCGCTACCTAGTATAAAGTTTTTGGCTCCGTCAAGCTCTTTTTGCGTCGCCCCGTCTTTGACAAATTCCTCTATTGTTTTTTTAACGAGCTCTTTTGCCTTCTCTTCGTTTTGCGGTTTTGTCTGTAAGTGCCCGCTAAAGCATGAGTTTGTTTTTGATAGGTTGAATCTGCCGTACGCTGAATACGCAAGACCATTTTTGACCCTTATTATCTCCATTAGGCGACTACCAAAACCGCTAGAGCCTAGAATAAATCCGGCAAGTCTTGCTTTGTATGCGTCTTTGTCTGACGCTTTTATATTTGCAGGTGAGCCAAAATATATATATGCTTGTTCTGTTTTTTTCTTGATTTTTATCTCTTTGGCGGAGCTTTTTGCATCAAAAAACTGCTCTTTTTGTGTTTTTACCCCTTTTGGTAGGCCGCTAAGTATAGCCCTTGTATAGCTCATGGCTTCGTCTTTGTCTATATCACCACCAACAACTACTACGCTATTTGCCAATGTTATATTGCTTGCTATGAACTCTTTTGTATTCTCTAGCGATATTGCACCAATACTCTCTTTTGTACCTAATGAATCATTCTCTAGCGGCGTTGACTTGAAAATCTCTTTTTTTAGTGCGGCGTCTGCTACATAGTCAAAGTCATCTTCTCTTTTTGCTATTTGAGATACTGTTATAAGCTTGATTTTTGAGAGTGCGTCATCGGAGTAGTTGGGGTCCGTGAGTAATTCTTTGGTTAGTTTGACGGCGTCGTTGGCATATTCTTTTAGTGATGAAAATTCTATTCCAGCGGTCTCAAAGCCACTATAGGCAGAGAGTTTTATCGCTTTTTCATCAAGAAGAGTTGCAAATTTTGTGGAGCCTAGTTTTTTTGTCCCTTCATTGAGAAGTCTAAAAGATAGCTTGGATATGCCGTTTTTTTTGCCGTCTTTTATCGAACCGGCGTCCAAAAATACGACTTTTAGGCTGACGGTCGGGAGTGACCTGTCCTCCTCAAATATTACGGGTACGCTCACCCCGTCAACATCCAAATGCAAAAGTGTGTTAGCCATTAATAAACCTTGAGTAAATATTAAAAATATGATTTTTTTCATTCGTAAACTTTTAGAATTTCATACGCAGTATTGCGTTTTGCCGCTATCTCTCCGGCGTCTTTTATGAGGCGGACTATTTCGTCTTCTGCCATACGATTTGCCGCACCTGCCGCCGCTACGACGTTTTCCTCCATCATGGTACTGCCCATATCATTCGCCCCAAAAAACAAAGCGCTTTGTCCGATATGTGAACCTTGTGTCACCCAAGAGCTTTGAAGGTTCTTGAAGTTGTCGAGATATAGCCTTGAGAGCGCCAAAATCCGTAAATATCTATTTGACGTCGCCTTTGTGATATTCGGATACTCTTTGAAAAGCGGGGTGTTGTCTGGCTGGAAAGACCAGAGAATAAAGGCTCTAAAGCCGCCCGTCTCATCTTGCAAATTTCTAAGATGCTCTAGATGTTCCACAATCTCTTCATCACTCTCCACCGACCCAAACATCATAGTTGCGGTAGTCTTCATCCCTATCTCGTGCGCCGCTTTGTGTACGCCAAGCCACCCCGCCGTATTTTGCTTATTTGGCGATATGATATTTCGTACTCTGTCGGATAGTATTTCCGCTCCAGCACCTGGGATAGACGATAGCCCTTTTGCTTTGAGCCTTTTGAGCACGTCAAGTTCGGTAATTTCGGAGACTTTTGCGATATATGCTATCTCTGCCGCAGAAAATCCATGTATCGTAATTTGCGGAAATCTAGCGTGTATGAACTCTACAAGCTCTTCGTAGTACTCGATTTTTAACTTTGGATGTACGCCGCCTTGAAACAGTATCTGAGTGCCACCTATGGCTATTAGCTCTTCTATCTTTTGGGCTATTGTCTCGTGGTCTAGTATATAGCCATCTTCGTCGTGCACACCTCGCTTGAATGCGCAAAATTTGCATCCCGCATTGCAAATATTTGTGTAGTTTATATTTCTATCTACGATGAACGTTGTTATTTTGTCTTTGTGTAGTTTTTGTTTGACTTCGTATGCACGCTTTCCTAGCTCCAAAAGCGGGGAGTTGCGTAAGAGGTCCAATGCTTGTTGTTTGGTTAGTCTTGACATGGCTTTTATTGTAGACAAAAAATGTTTTTTTTATGATTAAGGCGGTACAATTTCGGCACTCACAAAACAGGGACAAGGCTTACATGAGCACGCTCGACATAGTTGTTTTATTTTTGGTTTTTGCGCTTGGGCTAAAAGGGTTTCTGCACGGTTTTGTAAGGGAAGTCGCTGGACTTGCCGCAATAATCGGCGGTATTTTTTTGGCATCTAGATTTTCGTCTTCAATGTCTGATTTACTCACATCAATATTTAATCTACAGAGCGCCACAACAGCTTCTGTTGTTGCTTTTATAGCTCTTTTTGCGCTTATTTGGTTTGGTATTACTTTTGCGGCCTCCTTGGTTTCAAAGGCTATAGATATGAGCGGCATGGGGATAGCCGATAAAATACTTGGGTTTGTCGCCGCCGGTGGAAAGATATTTTTGATACTCTCTGTTATAGTTTTTGCCCTCTCCAACATCTCTCTTTTACAAAGCAAATTAGAGGGCTTTACGAAAGATAGTTTTATGTTTGGGCCTATGAAAACAGCCGGTGGATTTATTATGAAGCTAAAGCCCGAAGAGCTTAATGCGTCAACTATTACCGACAAAGTCAAAGAAGAGGCGATGAAAGAGGCGACAAAGGAGATTAATAAGTCTCTGGGAGTCAAAAAATGACAAAAGAGAAGTCCGTAGACGCCTTAATAACAAAGCTTAGAGAGAGGGTAAAAGAGCAAAACCTGAAAAACACCACGCAAAGAGAAGTTATTATCCGTGCGATGTTTAAGCACAAGGGGCATTTTACCCCAGAAGAAATTTTGGGTTTTACTCAAAAAGAAGAGGGTGGAAAAAATATCGGAATAGCCACCGTTTATAGGGCTCTTAACTTTTTTGAACAAGAGGGGTTTGTGGTTAGCATATCTTTTGGGGCGGACGGCAAGAGATATGAGCTAAACGTCAAAGAGCATCACGACCACATGATTTGCGACGAGTGTGAAAAAATCATAGAGTTCGAGTCCGACGAGATAGAGAAGCTTCAGGAGGCTGAAGCGGCAAAAAAAGGGTTTTTGATTAAAGACCACGCAATGCAACTGCACGGAATATGCAAAGAGTGCCAACAACAAGAGAAGGGAAAGACTAGATAAAGATGTTTGATAATTTATACACGCAACAAAGGATAGAAAAAGCCGAAAGCCTGAAGGCAATGGGTAAAAATCCTTACACTTCCGTATCAAAAAGGGATAGCAATACAGCTGATTTTATAAAAAATAATCAATATATTTTTGACCTTGAAGAGGGAAACAAAAAAAGCGACAAGATATACACTATCTCTGGGCGTATAAAATTTCTTAGGCTTATGGGTAAAGCGGCTTTTGCAAAGATAGAAGACGAAGCGGGAGTGGTGCAGATATACTACTCAAAAAATGATCTCGGCGATTGGTTTGCGGAACTTGTCAAGCTTGCAGAGGTTGGTGACATCGTAGAAGTAAGCGGCTATGCGTTTGTTACCAAGACTGGTGAGCTTACGATGCACGTTCATGGAATGGAGATACTTACAAAAGCGATAAATCAACTCCCAGAGAAGTTTCACGGACTAACCGATATGGAGACAAGATATAGACAAAGATACCTTGACCTTATTATGAACCGTGATGTGCTCGATACGCTAAAAACAAGAAGTAGAGTCGTTAGCCTTGTTAGAAGATTTTTTGAAGATGAGGGGTTTTTGGAAGTTGAGACACCGATGCTTCATCCGATAGCGGGAGGGGCGACGGCTAGACCGTTCATAACCCATCACAATGCCCTCGGTGAAGATAGGTATCTTCGTATAGCGCCAGAGCTTTACCTCAAAAGATTGATAGTCGGCGGGTTCGAGGCCGTGTTTGAAATCAATAGAAGCTTTAGAAACGAGGGTATAGACCATACGCACAACCCTGAATTTACGATGATTGAGTTTTATAGAGCCTATAAAAACTATGAATATCTAATGGATGTGACGCAAAGACTTTTTGTATATCTAAGAGAAAATCTCGGGCTTTCAAATGTTATTACGATAGGCGAAGTAGAGGTTGACCTAGCTAAGTTTAGTAGAGTTGATTATGTAAAATCTCTAACAGACATAGGTGGTGTACCTGTTGAGGCCACAAAAGATAGAGATAGCATCAAGGGATATCTAAAATCAAAAGAGATTGAGTTTGAAGAGAAGTTAAACTATGGTGAACTGCTCGGCGAGCTATTTGATAATTTTGTTGAGAAAAAACTTATCAATCCTACCTTTGTAACAGGATTCCCGGTAGAAATATCACCTCTTGCTAAAAGAAGCGAGCTAAATCCCGAGATAACAGACAGATTCGAGCTATTTATTGCTGGACGGGAGATTGCAAACGGCTTTAATGAGCTTAATGACCCAATCGATCAATATGAGAGATTTAAAAAACAAGTTGAAGCAAAAGCGGCCGGTAATGTCGAGGCAAACGATATGGATGAAGACTTCGTAGAGGCTTTAAAATACGGTATGCCTCCAACCGCAGGACAGGGTATCGGTATCGATAGGCTTGTTATGCTGCTTACTGGGCAAGAGTCGATAAAGGATGTTATTTTGTTCCCTGCAATGAGAAGATTAAGTTAAATAAAGGATAAAAAGATGGGTTTTTTGGAAAATAGCGACAAGCAAGTTTATGACATATTACAAAAAGAGCTTGGTAGGCAGACTCATCACCTTGAGATGATAGCCTCTGAGAACTTCACGTTTCCATCAGTTATGGAGGCATCCGGAAGTATTTTTACGAACAAGTATGCAGAGGGCTATCCGTACAAAAGATATTATGGTGGATGCGAGTTTGCCGATGAAGTTGAGCAGCTGGCAATAGATAGAGCAAAAGAGCTTTTTGGTTGCGCCTATGCAAACGTACAACCGCATGCGGGCTCGCAAGCAAACGGAGCCGTATTTACTGCACTTTTGAACCCTTATGACAAAATACTCGGTATGGACCTATCGCACGGTGGACACTTGACGCATGGCGCAAAGGTCAATTTCAGCGGTCAAAACTACGAAAGCTTTAGCTATGGAGTTGAGCTTGACGGCTATATCAACTATGACAGAGTTCAAGACATAGCAAATATCGTAAAACCAAAGATGATTATCTGCGGCGCAAGCGCATATTCAAGAGAACTTGATTTCAAAAGATTTAAAGAGATAGCAGACTCTGTCGGTGCAATACTATTTGCAGATATCGCCCACTATGCCGGACTTATAGCCGCAGGCGAGTATCCAAGCCCATTCCCGTACGCTGATGTTGTAACTACGACCACCCACAAGACTCTTAGAGGTCCAAGAGGTGGTATGATAATGACAAATAGTGAAGAGATAGCGACAAAAATCAATAAAGCAGTGTTTCCAGGTATGCAAGGCGGGCCGCTTGTACACATCATGGCGGCAAAAGCCGTCGGTTTCGGTGAAAATCTAAAGCCTGAGTGGAAAACATACGCAAAACAGGTAAAAGCAAATATTAAAGTTCTTGCGGAAATTTTGGTAAACAGAGGGTACGATATAGTATCTGGCGGTACGGACTCACATCTTGTTCTTGTAAGCCTGCTAAACAAAGATTTCTCAGGAAAAGATGCGGATGCGGCACTCGGACGAGCTGGTATCACCGTAAATAAAAATACAGTTCCAGGTGAGACAAGAAGTCCTTTTGTAACGAGCGGTATTCGTATCGGTTCTCCGGCTCTGACTGCCAGAGGTATGAAAGAGGAAGAATTCAAGATAATAGCTAACGCTATATGTGATGTATTTGATGATATAAACAACGAAGAAAAACAAAAAGAGATTGCCTCAAAAATGAAAGAGCTTGCGAGTAAATTTGTGATTTACGATAGAGCAATATACTAAAAAATACAAATCAAGGAAATAGTGCCCGATGTACAACGTAGATATAAAACTTATTAAGATGTGCACGACGCACTATTGGCAAAAAAAAGACCTTGGAAGTGAAAAGCTAGAGTTTAAGGGTAAGACATATTTTAATAAATTTGAGAGGGTTGACAAGCCTCTTACTATGCAGGTAATGAGTGACCATCAAGATGGTAAAATTACGGTTGCCCATTCGCTTATACTGCCAAATCAAAAGGTAGAAAATATAGTTTTTGACTATAACGGCAGAGATCCGGAGCGTTTTTGGCACAGGGCGCAACTATTGTTTCGTGAAGAGGGTTTTATTAACTTTACGGCCTACAAGACAAAGACTGAGGGGCACTTGCATTTATATATTCACAAAGGGCATACCACGCTTCACGAAGGGATACATTTGGCAAAGACGCTATCGATGAAGCTTAGTCAAAGACTTCCGACGCAGTGGAACGTATTTCCGAACGATCAAATTCCGACCGAGTACAATATACTGACGCTACCGTACGACCTTTACCAAAAAGAGCGTGGAGCGTCTTGGTCAAAACATCTATAAAATTAAATTAGGGAGAGGTAATGCAGATGGATGATAAAAACGAATTAAACGATCTGCTGCTCGGCAATCAAAAAGAGAGTAGCTCTAGTAAAAAATTCTTCCTCATTGCTGCCGGCATACTGCTTTTATTTTTTATCATAATCGGAATTATGAAATTTATGGGCTCTTCTGATACAAAGCAACCGTTACCGATAACCGCCGCTGATCAGATGAAAAAAATACCTGAGCCTGCAATGCAGCAACCAGCCATGCAAAATAATAACGCCACTGCCGCACCTGCCGATTCAAATGCCTCCGCTACGGCTGACGAGAAGTTGAATGCTATCGTTAAGAAGTTACAACAAGACGCACAGTCTCAGGCCACAAGCGCTCCTGTGGCCAATGTTGCTCAGCCTACGGCAAATGCACCGGTTCAAGTCCCAGTAGCAACTAAGCAACAAGTGCAACAGCATCAAGGTACGCAACAAGCGGCCCCAAAAACAACCGTTGTGACAGTGCCTATCAAAACTGCATCAGTTGCACCACAGCCAGTTGTTAAAGCTGTCAAAGAAGAGCCTAAAAAAGAGGATGTAAAAAAAGCGTTTAAAGAGGCCACAAAGAACGTAACAAAGACGACAGCAAAAGCTGAAGCTAAACCGAAAGCGACTCAAGCCGACACAAAGCCTAAAACGGCAACAACTGCGACGGCGGGTACTTACTATGTCCAAGTCGGATACTTTGAAAGCGAAGCAGCCGCAAAGGGTCTGAGAGAGAAAGCAAATTCCGCTGGATTTGGCTCAACGACGAAAGCTGCCGTTAAAAATGATAAGAATATTACAAAAGTATGGGTTGGGCCTTTTGACTCAAAAGAGGATGCCGCAAAAGCTCTTCCTAAGATAAGAGAGCAAGTCAAAAGCGATGCGTTTATTATAAAAGGGTAGTTTTGCATTTTAAATCAGTTTTTATAGACCAATTCACCCCAATAGCTTTTTATGCGAAGCTTAGGGAGCATTTTGCTTCCGAGCGTATATTTTTGCTTGAGAGTGCTACCGTCAATGAATTTGGAAATTTTAGCTATATCTTTATAGGAGAAAGAGAGTCTTTGAGTTTTAAAGACGGTATTTCAACCTACGTTGATGAAGGCGGAATAAAAAAAGAGTTAGATACTGAGCCGCTTGCCTTTTTGGAAGAGTATTATAAGGGGATAGACAGTAAGAAGTATGGACAAATGTCGTCTGATACCGGACTTGGGTTTGTTGATGGTTTTGTCGGTTTTGTCGGCTATGACATTATAAAAGAATTTGAGCCTGTGCTCAAGTCTGCGATGGATGCCCTAAGAGATGAGACGGATACGCCTGATTTTTATATGATGCGTCCAAAAGTAGTCATAGGATACTCTCATAAAAATTGCAAACTCACGATGCTGTCTACATGTATGCCACAATCAACACTGGATGAGATACAAAAATTGCTTCTAAGCGACTATTCTACGCTTTCGCTTTTAAAGCCAAAAGGGAGCTTTGCCGCAACCAGTATGCTTAGCGACAAAGAGTTCAAAGACGGCGTTGTCTTAGCAAAAGAACATATAAGAGCCGGAGATGTATTTCAGATTTTGGTTGCCAATAGGATAACTGTTGAAGCAGAGGTTGACGCTTATAGTTTTTACCGTGTTTTGAGAGCAAAAAATCCATCCCCGTATATGTACTTTTTGGAGTTTGATGACTTTAGTATAGCTGGTAGCTCCCCCGAGGTAATGATAAAGCTAGAAGATGGCGAAATACTTATACGCCCGATAGCTGGAACTAGAAAGCGGGGACACGACATCCAAAAAGATTTGGAAATGGAAGCCGATATGCTAAACGACCCAAAAGAGAGGGCAGAGCATATAATGCTAGTCGACCTCGCTAGAAACGACATAGGCAGGGTAAGCAAGCCATCAACGGTTAAGGTTGGGGAGCTTATGAGGGTTGAGAAATACTCACATGTAATGCATATGGTTAGTGACGTGACGGGTAATCTCGAAGATGACAAAAGTATGTTTGATCTCTTTAGGGCTACGTTTACTGCAGGTACGATGACTGGGGCGCCAAAGATTAAAGCTATGGAGATAATAGCTCGTCTTGAAGGGGTAAAAAGAGGATTTTATAGCGGCTCAGTCGGATATTTTGGTTTTGATGGGAATATGGATTTTGCTATCACCATAAGAACGGCGTTAGTCAAAAAAGAGAAAATAGTCTTTCAAGCTGGGGCCGGAGTGGTGGCAGATAGCGTGCCGGAGCTTGAACTAAAAGAGATAAAAAATAAACTTGCCGCCAATATATCTAGTTTTGAGGATTTAAAAAATCTTGGATAAAAAGCTATTTGCACTCTTCGGCAATCCAGTATTTCATTCAAAATCACCTCTTTTGCATAACTCTTTGTACAAAACACTTCAAATTGACGCTTGTTATACTAGATACCTTTTGGATGAAGGCAGGCTTCTCAAAGAGAAATTCTTAGCTCTTGGACTCAGCGGCATGAATATTACAGTCCCTTTTAAAGAAGATGCGTTTGCCGCTTGCGACAATTTGGATAGTTTTGCAAAAGACATCGGAGCCGTCAACACTATAGTTTTAAAAGACGGCCTTTTGTGCGGATACAACACTGACGCCCCTGGTTTTATGGCTTCTCTTGGTTCTTTTGCCCCAAATAGTGCACTTATTCTTGGTGCAGGCGGCACGGCAAGGGCGATAGCGTTTGCTATGCGTGCAAGCAATATAGAGCCAGTAATCGTAAATAGAAGCGCTGGAAGGCTTAGCTTTTTTAGAGAGCATAATTTCAAGACGGCAACTCTTGATGAGAATATAGGGCAGTATTTTGATTTGGTAGTTAATACGACTAGCGCAGGACTTACTGATGATGAGTTTCCAATGACTAGAGAACGACTTAGATCACTTTTAATGGGCTCCAAACTTGCCTATGATTGTATATACAAAGAGACACCGTTTTTGAAACTTGCAAAAGAGTTAAATATAGATTCTAAAAATGGCTTGGATATGCTTATTTGGCAAGCTTTTTTTGCTTTTGAGTTTTTTATTGATAAAAAGATAGATAAAAAATATATAGAAGTTATGAGGGATTCGGTAAGTTAAGTCGCTAAAGCCAGTTGGCTTTAGCGAAAGTTGTTAGTGGCTTTTATTAGCTTCTGTAGCGTTAGCTTCTGGAGCAGCAGTTACGTTAGCTTCTGGAGCAGCAGTTACGTTAGCTTCTACAGTTGTGTTAGCTTCAGTTTTGTTAGCTTCTTCAGCTTTTTTTGAACAACCAGAGAATGCAAGACCTGCGATTACAAGAGCAGCAACTAGAACTTTTTTCATTTTATTTTCCTTATTTTTAGATTGACGGAATTATCCGTAAAAACCCTTAATAAAAAGGGACCTACGACTGCAAGCCAGATTTGTCTGAATTTTGCTACATACTTCTTACAGATAAGTGACAAAATCCAAAAAAATCTTCAAAATTTTAAAGAGCCGTACAATTTAAGCTAGGCTTAAGACTTATGAAAAACCCCTATTTTATAAGGCCTCAACACAAAATCACAACACAGCTAAATCAAAGCCGCAATTATACAACATAATAACTTTAAAAAATCCTTAAAATTTTTAATTTTTATCGTTTATTTTTAATATTTTTTTACGCAACAAAAATGCCAACAAAATATACCTTAGTTTTAAAAACTCTTACCTAGTTTTTGGTATAGTGCGACAGCATTTTAGGCGCAATATTTTACTAATGAAAGATGAAAATATGATACTGCTTACCCCTGGACCAACCGCAGTTCCAGAATCTGTTAGAGCTGCCATGTCTACAGAGACAATCCACCATAGAACGAAAGAGTTTGAAGCTATTTTTGCAAATACGAGAGATATGCTAAAAAAATTATTTGGTATGCCTGAAGCATTAATGCTAGTCTCTTCAGGAAGTGGGGCTATGGAGGGTGCGGTACTGAACTTGACACACAAAAAAGCACTTACTATTAATGGCGGAAAATTTGGCGAGAGATTTGGCAAGATAGCAAAAGCATTTAATTTGCCATATACTGAGATAGTTGTTGAGTGGGGAGAAAGCGTTAGCATAGATAGCGTCATAAACGAGATTCGAAAAGATGCCGAAATAGACGCTGTTTTTGTACAAATATCAGAGTCTTCTACTGGCGTCAGACACCCGGTTGAGCAAATGGCAGCTGCTGTTAAAAAAATAAATCCAGATATTATGATAGTTGCCGATGGGATTACTGCTGTTGGCGTAGAGCATATAGATGTCACAAATATAGACTGTTTGATTACCGGAAGCCAAAAAGCGTTAATGTTGCCACCAGGTCTTGCGATGATGGGTCTTAGCGATGCCGCAGTCGCCAAGATAGAGGCGAGGCCGGCTGGATTTTATTTCAATCTTGCTACCGAGCTAAAAAATCAAAGAAAAAATACGACTGCCTGGACGGCCGCTACGACTCTTACTATCGGATTAGAGAAAGTTCTTACGGATTTATTTGCCGAGGGTATAGATAAAAAATATCAAGAGATAGCAAAAATAGCCAAAGCTACTAGGGCGGCGCTTGATGCTATAGGGCTAAAACAATATCCTAAAAATCCAGCCCTTTCAATGAGCACATACGAGCTTGATGGTGCCAATGCGCTTAGAAAACTATTGCAAAATGAATTCAAAGTAAACATAGCCGGTGGACAAGACCAGCTAAACGACAAAATCTTTAGAATAAACCACATGGGCTATGTAGAGGTATATCATGCGGCGTGGGCTGTTGAGGCGATAGAGATAGCGATGGAAAAACTGAATATGAGAAAGTTTGATGCGTCTGCTTCAAAAGCGTTTGCAAAAAGCTTTTACTTGGAAGGCTGATTTTGGCTTTTGAACATGAAATACCCAAAGGCGGTAAGCTTTATTTTGGCAATAGCGCCGCTTTAAAAAGGGACATAGAAAATAAGGCCGTATCAATATTGACGGCCGATGGTTTTGAGGAAATAGTTACTCCGTTTTTTAGCTATCAAAAGTATCAAACGAATTCGCAAAGCGATACGAAGAGTATCATAAGGCTCGCCGATTCAAATAACAGCTCGCTAACCCTTAGAGCAGATAGTTCTCTTGATGTTGTTCGCATAATAACAAAAAGGTTAGGTAGGAGTACGGATCATAAGAAGTGGTTTTATGTCCAGCCTGTTTTTCACTTTCCATCTACCGAGATAAATCAAATAGGTGCTGAGCTATTGGATTTTGAAGATGTGTCTTACGCTGCAAATTTAGCGATAAGTATCTTTGGCGTGGCAGGTCTTGAGCCGGTGCTTCAATTGTCTAATATTGCCCTTGTAAGAGCCGTTGCGGCAGAGCTAAAAATAGATCTTGACGTATTTAGAAAAAATGACTACTATAAATTAAAATCTATAGGGATTGATTGGCTTGATGCGCTTCTTGATTTGCAAAATGCAGATGAAGTAAATGCTATTCTAGGCATAGCTCCTGGCGGTGTTAAAGAAGAGCTTGCGAAGCTTATGGATGTTTGCAACAAAATAGGATACGCAAACATCGTTTTAGCGCCACTATATGTCCCAAAATCAGAGTATTACAGCGATTGTTTCTTTAGGATGCTGGATGGCAATGACGTCCTCTCTCGTGGTGGCAACTACATAACAAACCACAAACGCTCTTGCGGCTTTGCGATTTATACAGATAACATTATTAAAAGGCTTAGTATATGAGTTCCAAAAAACAAGCAGATTTGATAGTCGGTCTTCAATGGGGCGACGAAGGTAAAGGCAAGATAGTAGACCTGCTCGCCTCAAAATATGATTATGTGGTAAGGTATCAAGGCGGTCACAATGCTGGACATACCATAGTCCTTGACGGTAAAAAAATAGCTCTTCACCTTATACCATCTGGTGTACTAAACCCAAAAGCGATAAATATAATCGGTAACGGCGTTGTTGTGTCGCCTCCTCATCTGATCAAAGAAATGGAGCCTTTTAATGGGCTTGAGGGCAGACTGTTTATATCAGACAGGGCACATATGATACTTCCATATCACGCCAAAATAGATGCGGCAAAAGAGCAAATGAGAGGTGCGAACGCAATAGGCACTACGGGCAGGGGAATAGGCCCTTGCTATACCGATAAAGTGGCTAGAAGCGGTTTTATGGTTATGGAACTTCTCGATGAAGATACTCTATGCAAAAAACTTGAGGGATACTTTGCGGACAATGCAAAACTGTTTGAAGCCTATGGTGTTGAGATGCCTAATATGGGCGAGCTTAAAAAAGAGCTTGTTTCATACAAAAATGCCCTATCTCCTTTTATAGCGAATACTACTCAGATAGTTTGGAATGCGCTTAAAGACGCTAAAAATATTCTTCTTGAGGGTGCGCAAGGTACGCTTCTTGACATAGACCATGGCACATACCCGTATGTTACAAGCTCCAATACGATAGCTGCCGGCTCTTGTAGCGGCGTAGGACTTAGCCCGAAAGATATAGGTAAAGTAATCGGCATAGCAAAGGCATATTCGACGAGGGTGGGCAATGGTGTGTTTCCAACCGAGCTGTACGACGAAGTTGGAACAAAGCTAAGAGAGCAGGGTGCAGAATTTGGAACTACGACGGGGAGAGCCAGAAGATGTGGTTGGTTTGACGCTGTAGCCGTAAAATATGCTTGCAGATTAAACGGTGTTGACGCAGTATCTTTGATGAAGCTAGACGTTCTTGATGGATTTGACAAAATAAAAATATGCACGGCGTATGAACAAAATGGGCAAAAAATTGACTATATGCCGTCTTCAATGGATGGTGTTATACCTGTCTATGAAGAGATGGATGGATGGGAAAGCCTTGGTGGGGCGAAAGAGTTTGCCGATATGCCCGTAAATGCTCAAAAGTATGTGCTAAGACTTGAGGAGCTTATTGAGACAAAGATAGAGATGGTCTCGATTTCCCCAGAGAGAAACGATACTATCTTTAGATAATTCTTGAAAGGCATTTTGTCGTGAAAACAAAATTTACGGCCGTTGTCAAAATCAGAAAAAAAGCGGTTGACGATATAGAAAACGCAATTTTTGCAGTAGATGCCTTGATTACCAAAACAAAAACCGCCCTTCTTGAAACCAAAAACAAATTCAATACATTGCAGCCGCCACAAAGCGGCTCTTACTCATCAATAATCGTTTTTGAAGATATGAAGAAAGCATTCAGAATCGAGATAGAAGGGATAAAAGCCTTATTGGCGGAACACCAGAATAGAAAAAATATGCTTATCGGACAATTAAAAGAGGCGAATGCCGAGCTTGAAAAGATGAAGTACCTTGATAGCGAAGAAATTAAAAAGGTACTCAAAGCAAGAGCCGTTAGAGAGGCAAAAGAGCTTGATGAGATAGGTGTTATGCTTTACAATAACAGGAGTGAAACTTGAAACATATTTTTATACTCTCCGCTTGCTGTGCGGCAGTTTTTTCAGCACCAAAGCAACAGTATTTGAGCGTTGATGAATGCAACAAGATATTTGAGCAAAGAAAATCTGAAATAGCTTTGCAAATAGAGAGGCTTGAAGAAAAAGAACAGGCTTTAAGTGCTCTTCAAAACGCAAATAAGAATGTCTCTGGGCAAAAAGAGCAAAAGCTAAATACGAAACTAAATGAAATCAACAAAGCCCTCTCTGATGTCTCGAAAAAAGAGCAGAATATTAAAAATATGCTTGATGAAAATAAGAAGGTGCTAGAGGCTATCGAAAAAGCCAAAGATGAAAAAATAACGCAAAGCTACGTCAAGATGAAGCCGTCTGCCGCTGCTGGAATACTATCGGAGATGAATGCGACGTCCGCTGCGTCCATACTTTTTAATCTTGAAGCTAAAAAAATGGCTGAAATACTCGGAAAGATGGATGCCAAAAAGGCGGCTGACGCCGTAAATAGGCTTAGGAAGGGCCCGCCGTTTAATTAGGCGGGAGTAAATTATAGAGCCGCTTTTGCTTTTTCTACTATTTGTTTGAAAGTCTCAGGCTCGTTCATTGCGATATTTGCAAGGATTTTTCTATCAAGCTCGATGTTTGCTTTAAGAAGTCCGTTGATGAATCTTGAATAGCTAATACCATTAAGTCTGCAAGCAGCATTAATTCTAACTATCCAAAGTTTTCTGAACTCTCTCTTTTTCTGTTTTCTATCTCTAAATGCGTAGTAGAGACTTCTTTCTAGTTGCTCTTTCGCTTTTCTAAAATGTTTTCTTCTACCGCTAAAGAAACCTCTAGCAAGTTTTAGAACTTTTTTATGTCTTCTTCGTCTTACGACGCCAGTTTTTACTCTCATTTATTTTGGTCCTTTACCATTGTTTGTTTTTAACTTAGGTGCCGCTTCTAACGGACTTGCCCGATATTTAAAGTCTTTCGGGGGACTTATTGTTTTTTGTTGATTATCTAAAATCTAGTTATTACATACAAAGCATTGCATTGACTGAATCAATGTTTGCGCTATGAACTGTTTTTGGTGATTTTAGGTTTCTCATTTTTTGTGGGCTTTTTTTAGTTAGAATGTGGCTTCTAAATGCCGCACCTCTTTTTATTGAGGACTTTCTAACTTTAAATCTCTTAGCCGCACTCTTAACCGTTTTCATTTTCGGCATCGGCTTCTCCTTGCAAATATTAAACCAGCCCCGAAGGGCAGATTTTAAGGACGAAATTATATCTAATAAAAAATAAAGATTGTTATTCTGAGGCTTGGGTAGTTTTTGAAGCGGTTTTTTTAGGAAGTACGGTCATATTTACATATCTGCCTTCAAACATAGGGTCTTTTTCCATATCGCCTATGTCTTTTACCATTTCATACACTTGAAGAAGCAGGGTTGTTCCAAGTTGAGGGTTTGCCATCTCTCTGCCACTTAGAAACACTCTAAATCTAACATGTTTCTTTGCTTCAAGAAATTCTCTTGCATGCTTGATTTTGTAGTTAATATCATTTTGGGCAATTTTTGGAGACAGCTTTATCTCTTTTATTTCGATTATTACTTGCTTTTTCTTTGCTTCTTTGGCTTTCTTTGCTTGCTGATATTTGAACTTGCTGTAGTCCATTATCTTGCAAACAGGCGGTTTGGCATCTGCTGATATTAGTACAAGGTCATGACCTTTTTCGCTTGCTATCTTCATAGCCTCTTGCGGAGTTATAATACCGTGTTGCTCACCCTCTTCACCGACGCATCTGATTTCGTCGAACCTTATTCTCTCGTTTAGTATAACATCATCTTTTTTGTTGTTGCTCAAATAAATACCCCATTGTTTTTAGCGACAAGAGATTTGATGAACTCATCCACACCCATCTCATACTGCCTTTTTTCACGCCTATCTCTAAGCGCCACCTTGTTATCGGCTACCTCTTGATCGCCTATTACGGCAATTAAAGGAACTCTCTCTTTTTCGGCGTTCCTTATTTTTTTGCCTAGGCTATCATTTTTATCGAAAACCTTTGCGGAAATATCGGCTCTTATTAGCTCTTTTTGAATTTTTTTTGCAAATTCTACGTGAGTTTCGCCGATTGGTACTAATATCACCTGAGTTGGAGCGATAAAGAAAGGAAATTCTCCTCCAAAATGCTCAGTTAAGATTGCGATAAATCTCTCAAATGAACCTATGATAGCCCTATGAATCATAACAGGCCTAACTCTTTGGTTATTGTCATCTGTATAGTTAATATCAAATCTATCCGGCAGATTTAGGTCTACTTGAATAGTTCCACACTGCCATTTTCTACCGATGCAATCAGTTATTTTGACATCTATTTTTGGGCCGTAGAAAGCACCGCCGCCCTCATCTATGTCATATTTCATTCCACGCTCATCAAGGGCATCGGCTATTGCTTTGGTCGCTTTATCCCAAAACTCGTCTGAGCCTATCGCTTTTTGCGGTTTTGTCGCAAGCTCTATCGAATAGTTGAAATCAAAAGCCTTCATAATGGAATCAACAAAGTCCATTACTTCGTAAATTACAGGTTTTATTTGTGCTTCGGTACAGAATATATGTGCATCGTCTTGAGTAAATTCCCTAACTCTAAGCAGTCCGTGAAGTACACCGCTTTTTTCGTGCCTATGGACCATTCCAAATTCAAAGAATTTCAGAGGAAGCTCTTTGTGTCCTCTTGTTTCAGAATCAAAAATTTTGATATGACTAAGGCAATTCATCGGCTTAATGCCATACTCTGCTTCTTCTATGTTTGTAAAGTACATATTTTGGCCATAATTTTGGTAATGCCCACTTTTTTTCCAAAGCTCTGATTTTAGTATTTCAGGGCCTCTTACTGGTTCATAACCCCTTACTAGATGAGCATGGTAAAGTAGTTTTTCTAGTTTGCCTCTAAGTCTTGCACCGGCAGGTAGCCATATCGGCATACCGCCGCCTATATCTTCATCAAAAGCAAAAAGACCGAGCTCGTGACCGACTTTTCTGTGATCTCTCTTTTTTGCCTCTTCAAGCATCGTTACATAGTTTTTAAGTGTTTCTTTATCTGCAAAAGCGATACCGTATATTCTTGTTAGCATCTCTTTTGTTTCATCGCCACCAAGGTATGCGCCAGCCACTCTTATGAGTTTAAAGTTTTTTAGATACTTTGTATTTGGTACGTGTGGTCCACGGCATAGGTCCTCAAAACCACCTTGTGCGTAGATTCCGATCTCATCCGAATCTATTTTTTTAAGAACTTCCTGCTTTAACTCATCGTTTTCAAATTTTTTAAGAGCTTCTGCTTTTGTTATAGTATATTTAGTTATCTCATTTGCCTTATCGGCTAGCTCTTTCATTTTCTTTTCGATGGCGGATAGCTCTTCCTCGCCTATTTTTGCACTGGTTTTGAAATCGTAATAAAACCCTTCGTCAACCGTAGGGCCGACAAAAAACTTTGCATCCGGATAAAGCTCTTTTATTGCTTCAGCCATAAGATGTGCCGTCGAGTGTCTGATGATTTCTAGTGATTCTTTGGAATTGTCAAATTGTATTGCTTGCAGTTTTTGCAGATCTGTAGGTGCTGCACTTTGAGTATCTATGATTTGATCCTCTAGCTTATAGCCAAGTATATCTTTCAATTATTGCCTTGTTGGGATTGTATTTAAAATGGTGGCCCCGATTGGACTCGAACCAACGACCACTACCATGTCAAGGTAGTGCTCTACCAACTGAGCTACGGGACCGAATGCGGATGAGAATTCTATCAGAGTAATCATTATTTCTTCTTTAAGAGCTTTATTATCAAAACCAAAACGCCCAAATCTATCAAAATATCCGCCAGATTGAATACCGCAAATTCAAACCAGTGGTGATAGTAAATATAGTCCACGACGCCGCCATGAATAAATCTATCATATATATTTGACGCTCCAGAGCCAAATATAAGCCCTAGCTCAAATGGATATTTTTTAAGATAACCGTTTGATGACACGTATATTAATGCGAAAAATAGCACTGCAATCTGTGCATATTTCAAATAACCCTGTAAGAAAGCAAGCATACTAAAAGCTACGCCGTCGTTTAAAACATATATGATAGAAATATAATTACTATACCATCTAAATCCATCCAGAATAATTGACTTCACATACTGGTCCGCAGCTATTGCCAGTATAGCGACTAGCATAAAAAATACTATTTTTTTAAGCATTTAAAGCTTTTTTAAAGTACTCAACCAAAGAGTCCATCTCTTTTGCAAGCATTGCTTCGTTTTTACCTTCAAGCAACAATCTAAGCTTATTCTCTGTTCCGGAATATCTAATGAGATGTGCTATTTTTTTGCTATCAAGGTCGGCAATCTTTTCTTTAAAACCGTCAAGCTCATCCAGTGGTTTTTTTGTTTTAACGGCAATGGCCTCCTGTAGTTGTGGATATAATTCAAATAAATTCAAAGCTTCACTTGCTGGCTTTTTTGTGGATAGTACATAGGCTATTGTTTGAAGGGCGCTTGCAAGGCCATCGCCTGTCTTTGCGTAATCGCTAAAAATAATATGCCCGCTTTGCTCTCCGCCGAAGTTCAATCCTTCTTTTTGCATCGTTTCTAGAACATATTTATCGCCGACATTGCATCTAAATAGCTTGATGTTTTTGGAAGATAGGAAATCTTCCATAGCGCCATTGCTCATAACTGTGGCAACGACGGCAGATTTTTTTAATAGTCCTTGTGAGTTTAGGTGTATGGCTAGCGCCGCTATCAACTTATCCCCGTTCACGGTATTGCCTTTTTCGTCGACGACTACAAGCCTATCGGCGTCTCCATCAAGTGCGAATCCTATGTCCGCTCTGAATTTTAATACCTCTTCAGAAAGTTTTGCAGGGTGCAAGGCGCCGCACTCTTCGTTTATATTAAAGCCGTTTGGATCGTCGTTTATAACTATTAAGTCGGCTCCAAGCTCACTTAGTATCGTTGGCGCTACCTTGTATGCCGCCCCATTTGCTGCGTCTACTACTATTCTAATTCCCTTTAGAGATAAATTTTTTGGGAAAGAGTTTTTGATGTGAACTATGTATCTGCCTATGACGTCATCTATCCTTTTTGAGGAACCTATTTCTCTCTCTTTTTTTTGAGCCAGCTCTATTGCCTCGTTATCTGCATAAAGAGCCTCTATCATTGCCTCTATGTCGGTGTTTAGCTTATTTCCTTCATTATTAAAAAATTTTATTCCGTTGTCATAGTATGTATTGTGGCTAGCGCTTATCATAATTCCGGCATCGCATCTCATGTCTTCAGTCAAAAATGCTATTGCTGGAGTCGGCATAGGTCCTATTTGTACACAGTCATAACCAACCGCCGTAAGACCCGCTACTATTGCATTTTCTAGCATATATCCGCTACGTCTTGTGTCTTTGCCTATTAATATTTTGTTTGTAACGGATGCTTTTCTGAAGTGTATACCGGCTGCCATGGCAAGTCTAAGAGCGGTATTTACGGTTAGCTCTTTGCCAGCTTTTCCTCTGACGCCGTCAGTTCCAAATAATTTCATATTTTGTCTTCTTTTTCAGTTTGTTAATCTCTTTTGGGTGCGGAGTATAACATAAAGTCGTTATTAAAAAAATTTTTGGTAAAATTGCGAAAATTTTTATTTTTGAAAAATCAAATAAATATAAAAAAAGGAAAATATAGACATGGCAAACCATAAATCAGCCGAAAAAAGAATCAGACAAACTGAAAAGAAAACGGCTAGAAATAGAGTTTATAGAACAAAACTCAAAAATATAGTAAAAGAAGTAAGAGGCGCAGTTGCTAAAAAAGACGGTGTTGCCGCTGAAGCTGCACTAAAAGTAGCAAACCAAGAATTGCATAAATTTGTATCAAAGGGCTTTTTGACAAAAAATACAGCCTCTAGAAAAGTTGGCAGACTAGCTAAACTTGTTAACACAGTAAAAGCCGCTTAACAAAATTTTTTAATAACCCCAAAAATCTTTCTTTTTTCATAAAATATACCCGTGCCGCTCTGGTACGGGAGAATTAAAATTTAAAACTCCGGAATGCAGATGCTACAAGATAAGCTACAACCTTTTATAGATAGATATGACGAAATTACAAGGCTTTTGTCTGCCGAGGATATTACATCCGATATAAAGAGAATGACTGAGCTTTCAAAAGAACAATCTGGCTTGTCTGAAATTGTCGATAGCGCATTGGAGTATAAAAAACTCGCATGCGACATAGAAGACAACAAGGCTTTAATGGACGACCCTGAGCTTGGAGAGTTGGCTAAAGCCGAGCTAAAAGAGCTCGAAGAAAAAAAACCGATTCTTGAGGAGAAAATCAAACTTCTCCTTGTGCCAAAAGACCCTAACGATGAGAGAAATACATATCTTGAAATAAGGGCTGGGACTGGCGGAGATGAAGCCGCATTGTTTGCCGCAGATATATGCAAAACATACATGAGATATGCCGAGCTTAGAGGCTGGAAGGTAGAGGTTGTCTCTCTTGCTGAAAATGATCTTGGCGGATATAGAGACATTACGATACTTATTAAAGGTGACAGGGTTTATTCAAGGCTAAAATATGAGGGTGGCGTACATAGAGTCCAAAGAGTCCCAGCAACTGAGACACAGGGAAGGCTGCATACTTCTGCCATTACGGTTGCCGTTATTCCTGAGGTTGACGATGTCGAGATAGAGCTAAAAGAGAGTGAGCTAAGAATAGATGTATATCGCTCTGGCGGCAATGGCGGGCAATCGGTAAATACCACGGATTCCGCCGTCCGTGTAACGCACATCCCGACTGGACTGTCTGTTGCTATACAAGATGAAAAATCGCAACATAAAAATAAAGATAAAGCGATAAAGATTCTAAAATCAAGACTCTATGAGATAAAAATGGAGGAACAGCTTGCGGCTACCGGAGAGTCTAGGAAGTCTCAAGTGGGAAGCGGTGATAGAAGCGAGAGGATAAGGACGTACAACTATCCACAAAATAGAATAACAGACCATAGAATAGGGCTAACTCTTTATAGGCTTGATGCAATTATGCAAGGCGGTTTGTTTGACGAGATAATCGAGCCTTGTAATATGTACTTTGAAGCCGAGAAGCTAAAAGAGGCGGAGGCTCAGTAATGAGCTTCTAAATCCACTTTTTAGTGTATAAAGCCAGCTTTTAATGCGCCACTTGAAATAATATTCTTCGCCTCATCGTAAGCCCCAAAATATGACTTTATCATTTGAGAAAGCATCGAAGTGTAATTGCTAACTTCTGAGTAGTTTATGAGAGTTGTCGCTGCTTTTAACCCTGTAAACTCTAGGTTTTTTCTTTTTGTATCCGCTCTTTTTTTTCGAAATTCTTTGTAGGCTTCGTGTGAGTTTAGGTTTGTCATATATGATTTTACGGCATCCCCAATATTGTCAAATGCTGCGTATTTTACGCTTGTACTTCCTACTGCTTTTACATAATTTTTTGCGCCGAAAGATTTTTGCCCAAACAGATTATTTGATGCAAGAGAAACTCTACTGCTTCCCCAACCGCTTTCCAAGGCGGCCTGTGATAGCACTAGAGAGGCCGGGATTATGTCTATTTTGTCAAAGTACTCTTTTTTATTGAAGATGTAATCTACTTTGTAAGTTTTTGCGACGTCTAACAGTCTTGCGTATTCCGCCGCCGATATTTTGGCTTCACTTTGTGTATTTGGATACTTTGCAAAAAAGTTTTCTACAAAGTCTCTATCCATAAGAATTTTTTGGTTTTGTTCGTTTATATAAGGTAGCAACATATTCACAAAAGTTTGTTTTCTGTCCGGACTCTCTTCTAGGATTTTATTCCAAGGCGTTCCGTTTTGATTTTTTGTATTATCGTAAGCAAAAGCAGCGAACAAAAGTGAAATATATACTGTAAGAAATCTTGGCAGCATAACTCCTCCTTTTAGTTTTTTTCTGAAATTGAAGTTATGATTTTACCAAAAATCAAAAAGTTAAACTAAACAGCTCCCAACCCTTTTAACCTCGCCTTTGAATAGAATTTGGCTTTGATTAACCTTAATTGTGATGTTTTCGTTACTTTTTGGACGAACGAAAAACTCGCCAACACCCGATGATAGCGATATATTAAACGCACAAGCCGCCATGCCAGTTCCACATGCCAAAGTTTCATCTTCTACGCCTCGCTCAAAAGTTCTTACATATAGAAGTTCGTTGTCGAAGTGATAAAAGTTTACGTTTGCGTTATACTCTTTTCTCATCTCTCTAGCCATCTCTTTATCAAAAAAGTCTTTTTGCGTATTTGCAACAAGATGCGGAACCCCCGTGTCTATCAGAGTCCATTCGAATCCATTTTTTTCAAACTTCTCAATTATTACTTTTGGCTCGGTAAGCTCAGTTTCAACAATATTTGATTCAAATATTGCAGTTTTTATTACTCCGGCGCCAGTCAAAAAACTTTGCACCTTAGAGGCTAGCTCGTTGTCGTACGCATATAGACCAGCCGCCCTTGTGCCATTACCACACATCGAAGCCTCTGAGCCGTCGGAGTTGTAAAACTGCCATTCAAAATCAAGTTCACTATGCGGAATGAGGACTATCAAGCCATCCGCACCAAATCCGTAGTGCCTATCACATGCTTGCACTGCAAGAGAGCTCCTATCCTCTTTTTTTAGTGCGTGAAATATTAAAAAGTCGTTTCCGCTTGCGCAGTATTTTTGCAAAACCAATTCTCTACCTCTTCTAAAAAATTATTAACTCTATTTTTCAAATCAAGCTTATCGCCTGAATTGTCAATTACAAAATTAGCCATCTTTACTTTTTTTTCTATATCTATTTGTGAGCCGATTCTCTTTATGGCTTCCTCTCGCCCTAGGCAGTTTCTCGATGACACCCTTTCGATTTGAGCGTCTAGCGGGGCATAAACCACGGCAATCGGTTTTAGCTCAGAGTAATTTTGGGTCTCGAAAAACAATGGTATGTCTATGAAATATATTTTATTATCTTTTTCCAGTTTTTCGGCTTCTGCAAAAATTTTTTCTTTTATTGGCGGATGCAATATGGCTTCGAGTTTTGCTTTGGCATTTTTGTCTGAAAAAACCAACTGCCCAAGCCTGTTTGTATCGATACTACCGTTTTGTATGTATTCGCTACCAAACGTTGAAGCTATAATCGGCGCACTTACCTTTGAGATTTCCTTGCTGATTTTGTCTGCATCTATGACTTTAAACCCTTTGGATTCTAATATCTCGCAAACGCTACTTTTCCCGCATCCTATCGAGCCTGTAAGAACAACACAATTCGATAGTTTCATATTATCCCCCTGATAACCTAGCAAAATTATATCAAAACGCATAATGCTTTTAAAATGTTTAAAAAAATAGTGGTATAATCGGCGTAATTTGGGCTTGTGTTTGTTTTACAAAAAATTGCAGGTCGTGAGAGGCGCATAGGTATGGAATTCAAAAATGTTTTGGACATTGCAACAAAGCAAATAACATCCGTTAGTAGAAAAGATACGCTTATCAAAGCGGCCGAGCTAATGATTCAAAACAACCTTAGAAATGTACTTGTGGTGGATGATGGCATAAAAGAATATGGCATCATAACCGTTACCGATATAACCGATTTTTTACTCAAAGGGATATCGTTTACCGACTTGGTTGAATCCATTGAGTTTAAAATAGTAAAACAAATAAATCAAGATAGTAGTGCACTTGAGGCGTCGTTTTTGATTAGAGAAGATGTGAGCTACCTATGCGTGGTTGATGACGCAAAAAATCTCCTCGGTGTTGTGTCGATGTCCAATATAATATCCGCAATAGATACTGAGCTTGTTGTGAATGAAATCAGGCTCGGACACATCATAGGCAAAACGAAAGCAAAAACAGCCAAAGCGAACGATACCATTACGACGGTATTCCATAAAGTTAACGCCACTCCGACGGAAGCCGTAGTAATAGTAGACGCACACCATGTTCCAGTTGGAATTATCACAAAAAGAGACATAGTAAAACTGGTAATAAAAAAAGAAGATATGTCACAAGAAGTTGGCGGTTTTATGCAAAGTCCGTTATTTACGGTCAATGAAGAGACAACCGTAAAAGAAGCTTTGGAGCTGATGGCGAAAAAGAAATTTAAGCGTCTGATAGTGCTTGAAAAAAACGGCGAACTAATGGGAATTATCACTCGTGAAGAGATGATGGATATCGTCTACAATAAGTGGTCGCAGATAGTAAGGGAAAAAGAGACACAGCTTCAACGCCTCTCAAAGACGCTTGTCGTCAAAACGGAAGAATCAGAGAGAACCACAAGACTGCTAAATGATTTTATAGATGCGACTGACGACTTTATATTCTACAAAGACCTAGACTATAAGTACATCGGATGCAACAGTGCTTTTGCAGAATTTGCCGCAAAAAGCAAGGATGAGATAGTCGGCAAGACCGATTTTGATTTGTTTGATGACTATTACTCTAATCTTTTTAGGGATACAGATAGGGATGTCCTTGAAAAAGGCAAAACTATTATAAATAGCTATTGGACGAGATATAGTGACAAGAAGGCCGTCTATCTAAGTGTCAAAAAAGCTCCGCTAAGAGATAAAGATGGCGTTGTTATAGGTCTTGTAGGAATATCAAGAGATACGACGGAGCAAAAAAATCTAGAGGATGCGATAAAGCATCAGCACAATTATCTTCAAACGATACTTGATATGCAAGAATCTATGCTCGTTATCACGGAAGATGGCAACAAGATAATAGAGGCAAATAAAAGTTTCTTAGAGTATTACGACGTAAGGTCTATAGATGAATTTCATTCTAAATATAAGTCCATTGGCGATTTATTTGTAAAAAAGGAGGGGTATCTCTCCAACAAAAAAAATGGGCTTTGGTTTAAGCTTCTTACCTCGTCTTATGACAGAGATTTCAAAGTTATTATGCAAAAGAATGCCTGTATGGAAGAGCCAAAGAGCTTTTTGCTGAAGGTTGAGAAGTTCAAAAAAGACGAATCATATCTAATATCTTTCCTTGATATTACGAATATTGAAAGAGAGAGCAAAAACCTAGAGATCTTGGCAACAACGGATCCTCTGACCAAAATATATAACAGAATGAAATTCGGTAATATGATGGAAGCAGAGATAGCAAAAGCCAGAAAGACAAAAAAAGCTCTTTCGCTTGTGGCTATAGACATAGACTTCTTTAAAAAAATAAATGATACATATGGGCATCAAGCCGGAGACTATGTACTTATAACAACCGTAGAAGTTATAAAATCAAAAATTAGAGGCAATGATATATTTGCTAGATGGGGTGGCGAAGAGTTTATGCTGCTTCTCCCCGGTGCTGATATGGACGTGGCCGTTGGGAGGGCACAGCTAATTTGCGACGCTTTAGCTGAATATGACTTTATCGAACCGGAGCAGGTGACAGGTAGCTTTGGAGTTTCTTGTTTTAGAGATGAAGATTCAATAGATACATTTGTTAAAAGAGCGGATGAGGCTTTGTATGCCGCAAAGAGAAACGGTAGAAATAGAGTAGAGCATAATTAGTCTTTTGTCGGGGGTTTTGGTTTGATAATTTATGATGAGACAGGCGGCTCTCTTGTAAAACTTGATGAGAATGAGATAAAGGCCGATACCCATCAAGTAATAATATCAACTTTAAATAAACCGCTACTTGTTAATTGGCTAAAAGCGGAGGAGTTGCCAGAGCCATTTTTTGAGGACATTGCATCTTTTGAGCAGACCCCGTCGTTTGAGGATTTTAGCGAGGGTACAGTTCTTATTTTGAAGTATCTTAAACTTGAGAGAGATGAGTTTATAGATTTTTATGAGGAAAATGTCGCCCTTATAAATCTTGGAAACAAGCTTGCGATAGTCTGCAAAGACGAGATGACAGCTTTTGATATAGAGATGAAGTTTGACAAGCGGATGCGTGGCAAAAAAACAAATCTGTATTTTGAAATGTATACGTTTCTTGATATTTTGACAGACCAGCAGATACAGGCGCTAGATAGCGCTAACTCCATTTTGGAAGAGCTTGAAGAGAATATTTTGTCGGAGAGTGTTGAGAGGCGGGAGACACTAAAAAATCTATACTACGCAAGACGCTCGCTAAATCGTCTGTCACATATTTTTGTCAACGAGTCGGTCGCCCTTAGTAGATTTTTTACAAGCGTGACAACATCTATAAAAAAGAAATTTAGATTTGAGTTTTTGGATCTAAAAGAGCACAAACAAAGTCTCGTCGCAGAGTGTAAGTCTTTGCAGGATAAAACCGTGAGTCTTTTGAATCTGCAGCTTGGACTAACAGATAATAAAGCCAATGAGGCAATGCAAAAACTAGCCGGTATATCTCTTATTTTTATACCTCTTACATTTTTTACATCGATTTTTAGTATGAACTTTGAGAATATGCCGGAGCTAAAGACTGAGCACGGCTACCACGTCGTGCTTATATTGACCATAGTTACCGGTGTGGCAATATACTACTGGCTCAAAAAGAGGAAGTTTCTATAGTTTTTTCGCTTTTTTTAGCGCATCCGCAAGATATTCCATAAGCTCATTTGGATATTTAAAACCTATTGCCGTTTGACTTATGATATTGCCTTTTTTATCCAGGAAGAACGTGCTTGGAACCATTCTGTGAGTTAGTTGTGGCGGTATCGTATCTACATCTTTGTTTAAAATAACATAGATAAAATCTTTGTTGATTGCATTTTCCACTACTTTAGTTTTGAGCGTTTCAGATTCTAGTTTTCTACACCAATGGCAAGTGCTTGATACCACGGTAACAATGACTATCTTATTTGTCTTTGCAGCCTCCTGCAACGCCTCATCATATTTTTTGAATTTTATTTCTGCAAATAGCGAAAGTGTGAAAAAAAGTGTAGCGACAACTATTTTGGCTATCATGGTGTTAATTCCTACTTGAGTTTTTGTCTTATTTATTGTAACATCTATGAAATTATTTTAATGTAGAAAAATCAATGTTTTGTTTAACAGACGTTGATATATAATACATTTAAGTTTTGTGCGTAAATTATACTCTTTTTGGAGCATATCTAAATGAATAAGCAAGAAAAAACCCTTATCAAACAAGCAAGAGAGGATATGGACGAAACCGTTATATCCAGTGCCTCTTTTAGGATTCAGTCAATACTCGAAGAGGTATTCCAAAAGGGGATAGAGGTTGGCGAGACTATAGGCTATACTAAAGCAATTGTCGAGCATGCCGATTCTGTAAACATAAATACAACACCAAAAAAGGGTTCAAAATAATGAAGATACTTGTGGTAGACGACAGCTCGACAATGAGAAGAATTATAAAAAATACACTCAACCATTTGGGCTACAAAGATCTTCTGGAGGCTGAAGATGGTGCACTTGCGTGGGAAGCAATGGTGCAAAATCAAGACATAGGCGTCTTGATTACAGATTGGAATATGCCGAATATGAATGGTTTGGAGCTCGTTAAAAAAGTTAGGGCAGAGCAAAAATATGCTGATATGCCTATAATCATGGTAACGACAGAGGGCGGAAAGACTGAAGTTATAACAGCGCTTAAAGCGGGTGTTAATAACTACATAGTTAAACCGTTTACACCTCAAGTTCTAAAAGAAAAATTGGAAGCCGTTTTAGGCATAAGCAGCTAAGTATTGGTCGACGCAGATGAGCTTTTAAGTAAGCTCGATTTAGAGTCGTTCATCGGCTCTTTTTGTGCTTTTTTTGCAAGGCAGAAGCCATTTTTTATGGATGGTGACCGCTCCTTGCATCTTCGTTTTATTAAAGAACTATCAAAATATCAATTTAATCCCCCAAAACCGGTAAAAAGCTTGGATGATGAGCTGATAAAGCTTCAAAAATCAGGCGTCTTGACAAAAGAGTCTTTGGGTGCTTTTGCCTCCGTGGTATCATATTTTGTCCGTCTAAAAAAATACAAATTTGAAGGTGTGTTGCTAGATTGGCTCTCTGGTATAGATATACCAAAAAAGGCTGTAGGGTTTTGTGATTTTTTTGAAGATGACGGCTCTTTATCTTATGACAAAAGACCGGAACTTTATCATGCAAAAACAAACGTCGATGGCGCTAAGAAAAATATAACCAGAGAACTCTCAAAATATCTTCATAGCGAAAAACTAGCCCCGTATCTTGTTGACAGGCAGCTGCATTACCTTGGCAAAGATGAGCTGCTACTACTGAGAGGTGGTTTTAATGCTGTTTTGCGTGGAAAGATTGTCTCAAGAAGCGCTAATGGTTTTTTCTACGTTTTGCCGTCTTCCGTTGACAATTTGAAAGACGAGCTTGAGAGGCGAATATCTCATTTTGAAGAACTCGAATATGAATTTTGCAAGGAGTTATCTAGGACACTTGAAGAGCTGTTGCCGTTTTTAAAATATCTAAACAAACAATTTGATAGATTTGACCATTATCAAGCTAGGGTTGCTTTTGCCAGAATGGGTGATTATGAGTTTTTGGAGAGTATAGGCGGGCAAAAAATTATTCTAAAAGATTTTTATCATCCAGCTTTGGATAGGCAAAAAGCCAAATCATTCAACCTATCTTTGGATAAAAAAGCTCTTATCGTAACAGGCGTAAACGCAGGTGGCAAGACCATGCTCTTAAAGTCTATTTTGTCCGCTTGTTTCTTGGCTAAGTATTTGATACCAATGAATATTAACGCTTCAAAATCAACAGTTCCGTCTTTGCCGTCAATAAATCTCATTTTGGATGACCCGCAGAGCGTTCAAAATAACATATCTACTTTTAGCGGTAGAATAAGGGCTTTTAGTCAGATTATTAATGCAAAGCCAGGGATTATCGGTGTTGACGAGATAGAGCTTGGAACCGACAGTGACGAGGCTGCGGCTTTGTTCAAAGTTGTGATCGAGGAGCTTATATCAAGAGGTTTTTATATAGTAGTTACCACACACCACAAAAAACTTGCCTCAATGCTTGCCTCGAATGATAATGTCGAGCTGGCGGCCGCCTTGTATGATGAAGAAAAAGAGCTTCCAAAATATGAATTTTTACAAGGAATTATCGGCAAAAGCTATGCCTTTGAAACGGCGGTTAAGTATGGTATTCCTAGACATTTGCTCGAGAAAGCAAAAAAAGTCTATGGCGATGACAAAGAGAGACTATCCGAATTAATAGATAAGGGATATTTGCTGCAAGAGAGATTAAACCTTGAGCTTAGAGACATAGATAAAGAAAAAGAAAAAATTAAATTTGCAAAACTACGGCTCGAAGAAGAGAGAGAAAAAGAGGCTGCCGAGTGGCAGAAGAAAAAATTTGCCCTAGAAAAGAGCTATAGGGAGGCGATAGAGCTTGCAAAAAGTGCGGCTAGAAGAACAGCACAAGGTGAAATACACAGGGGTTTGAATGCGGCAAATGAAAGATACAAAGAGATAAGTGAAAAACGAGAAGAGAAGCAAAAGGAGAGTTTTGGCGTCGGAGACTCTATCTTATACAGAGGCATGAGAGGAAGTATAGAATCTATCAGTAAAGACGTATTCATAATCGTCGACGGCAGAAAATTAAGAGTTGATAAAAAGCAATTTTTTGAAGAGGCAAAAAAAGCAGATAGGCCAAAAAAAGATAAGAAGCAAGCTCCAAAAATAAGTGTTCAAAAACCTCAGAGTGGCGGCGTAAAGCTGGATTTACATGGATATAGAGTCGAAGAAGCTCTTGAGGAGCTTGATAAGTTCATATCGGACGCACTTCTTGCCGGCTTTGAAGAGGTGCTCGTTTATCACGGCATAGGGACGGGGAGACTTGCTGCAGCGGTAAGAGAGAACCTAAAAACGCACAAGGGAGTGTCGTATATTGAAGATGCCCCAGCGTCTATGGGTGGATACGGAGCAACTATAATACATTTGTAACTTTTTTGACACTTTGATTAAGCCCCTTACTGATACTATAAGTCAATTATTTGTTAAACAAAATGCGAAAAAAGTGCCAATGGATGAGAGGGGGCGAGATTGTCTTACAGTCTGTCTAGGGAAAGAGATTTGGTCGTCTTGTATGTAGAAGATGAGGCCGAGGTTCGAGAGAGCTTTGCCAATATGCTTAGAGGCAAGTTTGATAACTTGTTTGTCGCCGAAAACGGCGAAGAAGCACTAAGGTATTTTGAGTCAAACAGAGTTGATATTGTTATTAGCGACATAATTATGCCAAAGATAAACGGCGTAAAACTTGCAAGAGAGATTAAAAAACAATCCCCATCTACTTTTGTTATGCTAGTAACCGCCAGTAGCGACTATGAATATCTTGTTGAGGCGATAGAGATAGGTGTAAACAGGTTTATTATGAAGCCTGTTAATATGAGAAACTTTTTCGAAATTTTGGAATTAGTTTGTAGTGAGCAAAAAATAAAGAAAGAACTTGCCGAAAAAGATAAGCTATTAAATGAATACAAAATGGCTGTCGATGCAAGTAATATTGTTTCAAAAACAAACACAAAAGGGATAATTACATACGTCAATCAGGCTTTTTGTGAGGCAAGTGGCTACGGTGAGGAAGAGCTTATCGGTAAACCACACAATATCGTCAGACATCCAAATATGCCAAGAAGCGTCTTTAAGGAGATGTGGGAGACTATCCAAGATAAACATATGTTTAAGGGTGTTGTTGAGAACAGGAGAAAGGATGGAAGTAGTTATTTTGTAGATACCACGATAGTGCCGATTGTCGGAATTGACGGCGAGATAATGGAGTATCTCGGTATTAGACACGATATAACCGAGTTTATAAATAACAAACAAAAACTTTATACAAATGCTTTGACTGGACTACCGAATAGATACAAGTTAATGTCAGATTTGGCAATTGCCAAAAATGGAAGTCTAGCTATAGTAAACGTGGACTCATTCAAAATACTAAACGACTATTATGGCTCAAGAATAGGCGATATGATACTAGTTGAGCTTGGCAAAAGGCTTGCAAAGATATTTGGTTCAAAAGATTTCTTGGTTTATAAACTATCGTCCGACGAGTACGGCGTATTTTGCGAAGAGTGCAAGCCTAACTTTGTAGATGAGATATTAAGAGGCATCAATCTGGCGACGGCGGATGGGATAGATTGCGAAGGCATCGACATAGTGATTAGCGTTACGGCTGGAGTCGCAGTTGATAGCGAAGGGCTACTTGAGAAAGCGAATATGACGCTTGGATTTGCTAAAAAGCATAAAAAACAAATATCAACTTACGATAATAGTATGCTAATAGGCAAGAACTATGAAAAAAATATCACAATCTCAAAAACTCTTAGAGAGGCGATAGACGATGATTGGTTTGTTCCTTATTTCCAGCCTATCGTTAATTGCGCTACAAATGAGATAGAAAAATATGAGACCCTTGTCAGGGTCGTCAAGCCGAGCGGTGAAGTCTTGCCTCCGATGGAATTTTTGGATGTAGCCAAAGCTACAAGACTATACCCACATATTACGAGAACTATGATTGCAAAAGCTTTTGAAATATTCAAGAACAGAAAAGAGTCATTCTCTATTAACTTGTCCGTAGAGGATATTCTCGATGAGCACACTAGGGCTTTTGCCCTTGGAATGCTCGGCGGCTACGGTATGGCTGGGCGTGTTATATTTGAGATTTTGGAATCGGACGGTATAGAAAATTACGACGAGGTATCTGAGTTTTTGACAGCTGCAAAGAAATTTGGGGTGCAGATAGCTATCGATGACTTTGGTACTGGATATTCAAATTTTGAACATCTCGCAAAGCTAAACGTAGACATCATAAAGATAGACGGCAGTCTTATTAAAAATATAGACGTAAACTCAAACTCAGAGATAATAGTTGAGACGATAGTTAGCTTTGTCAAAAAACTAGGTATGCAAAGCGTAGCCGAATTTGTCCATTCGCAGGCTGTTTACGACAAGATAAAACAAGTAGGAATAGATTATGCGCAGGGGTATCTATTGGGCAAACCAGATGTGTTGTAGAACGGATAATTAACGGTTATGAACATAGAATTATTGCAAGAGTATGCGGAGATAGAGAAGTACAAAGACGTAAAGCTTTTGTGCGTTGAGGATGAGCCAGATATAAGTGCTTGGTTTTTGAGGCATTTTTCAAAAATAGTGCCATCTGTTTTTGTTGCGACAGACGGTGCGCAAGGGCTTGAGATATTCAAGCGAGAAAGGCCGGATGTTGTTATAACGGACATTATGATGCCTGTCATGAACGGCTTGGAGCTGTCAAAGAAAATAAAAGAGTTATCACCGACCACAAAGATTATAGTCGTAACAGCGCATGGTAGCACGGAATACCTCACCGAGGCGATAGAGATAGGGGTTGACAGATTTTTGTGTAAGCCTATTTCATTGCCAAAGTTAGACAAATCATTTTTCTCTTGTGCGCAAGCGGTTGCAAATGAAAAAGAGCTTGCAAAAAAGAAAGATGAAATAATCAAAATAGGGAGCATAGACTCTCTTACTTTGCTACCAAATAGAAGAAAACTAATTGAGGCCGTGAATGAGTGCAAGCACCCGGCGCTAGCAATCCTAAACGTAGACTCGTTCAAAGAGATAAACGATTTTTACGGACATTTGGCTGGCGACACTCTGCTGTTTGATATAGCAAAAAGTCTTCTTGAGATAACAAAAGAACACGAATACGGTGTTTTCAAGCTCTCTGCCGACGAATACGCCGTATTTAAAGAATCGGAGAGCAAAGAGGAGTTTGTCGAATACATAGGCTCACTGCTTGAAAAAATGGAATCTGAGAGTTTTGGATACGAGGGCAATGATATATCAATTTCATTCACCGCCGGTATAGCTATCGGCGCAGACTCTCTTTTGCCAAAAGCGGATATGGCGCTCAAAGAGGCGAGACACTCAAAAAAGACACTCGTTGTTTATGAAGATAGCCTAAAGGTTATGGAGATTTATGCCAATAATCTTACTTGGAGTAAAAAACTAAGAAGTGCGATTAAAGACGATAGGATAGTCTCATACTTTCAGCCGATAGTCGACAACAATACACTAGAGATAACAAAGTATGAATGTCTGGCTAGGATGTTAGATGACGGAGGCAACAGTATCGCTCCATATTATTTCCTTGACATATCCAAAAAAAGCAGGCTTTATCCTAGAATAACAAAAAAAATTATCGATATGTCCTTCGAGGTTTTTTGTGGACTTGAATATGAATTTTCCATAAATCTTTGCGTAGAAGATATGCTTGATCCAGTAACTAGCTCTTATATTTATTCAAAGCTAGAGGAGTATCAAGGACGTGTTCACGTTGCATTTGAGATTTTGGAGTCCGACAGAATAGAAGAGTACAAAGAGGTTGGTGAATTTATAAAAAAAATAAAACAACTCGGTGGGAAAATCTCTATAGATGACTTTGGAAGCGGATACTCTAATTTTGAGCACATATTGCGTCTGAACGTGGATTATATTAAGATTGACGCTTCTATGATAAAAAATATAGATAATGATGTAAACTCTCAGATTATAGTAGAAACCATAGTCGGTTTTGCTAAAAAGCTCGGAATAAAAACAATAGCAGAGTTTGTCCATTCAGAGAGCGTATTTAATAAGGTAAAAGAACTTGGAGTCGATATGTCGCAGGGATATTATTTCTCTGCGCCGACACAAGCTTTGCAGGTGTAGGCATGAAAAGATACGGCTTATCTAGGGTTTTGAAAGCTACGAGCTGCCTAATTGGAAAGATAAAGCCGTTTTGCGAGGTTGATGACTTAACCGGTGTTTTAAATCTTACGGCCCTTAGGGCAGACCTTAGAGAAGGCGGCGGATACACATTGGCTTTGGTCAATATAGACGGCTTCTCAACCGTAAACAATGCCTATGGAATAGATGCAGGAGACAATCTTCTCAAAAACTTCTGCAACATATTAAAAAGAAACATACCTGCAAGTGCAACCATATATCGTTGCTATGGTGATGAGTTTGCGATACTCTTTAACGGGCTAGAGGTTGACAACGGGCAAAAATTCGTAGAACAGCTTGAGGGGTATTTATCTTTCGCAAGTATTGATATAGGCGGAATAGAGCTCAAAATAGCAGTTACGGTTGGAATATCTTCTGGAAGCGGAGATGTTATTTTGAGGCAGGCCTCAATAGCTCTCATGGAAGCAAGAATATCAAAAAATAATCACTCTATTTACAATAGTCAAAATGAGCTAGAAAAGAAAATTCAAAAAATATTTTATTGGCAGACAAGGCTCAAAGAGGCGTTGACGGACGGTCATCTCCTCCCTTTTTACCAGCCGCTACTAAACAATAATACTGGCAAGATTGATAAATTTGAGTCTCTAATCAGGCTAAAACATGAGGGAAATATAGTTTTGCCTATGGATTTTTTGGATGCGGCTAGAGAGGGCGGTATGCTAAGCGCCGTAACAAAGATAATGATTTCAGAGTCTTTTAGGGAGTTTTCAAAAAACGATCACTCTTTTTCCGTCAACATAACGGAGCAAGATTTGTTGAATAAAAATTTCATAGGATTTTTAGACAAGAAGCTCTCCTTAAATCACATAGATCCGCATAGGGTTTATTTTGAGCTTTTAGAGGGTATTAGTACCGATGTTGCGAATAACTCGCTAGAGACACTAAAAGAGATAAAAAGAATGGGGTGTAAATTGTCGGTTGATGATTTCGGAACAGAACACTCCAATTTCAGGAGACTTTTGGAGCTTGAGGTTGACTTGATAAAAATAGACGGTAGTTTCATAAAAAACTTAGACAAGTCTGAGACTAGCCAAAAAATAGTAAGAAGCGTCATTAGTTTTACAAAAAGTATTGGAGGAATGACTGCCGCAGAGTTTGTCCATTCAAAAGAGATTCAAGCTATCGTAAAGGAGATGGGTGTAGACTACTCACAGGGCTATTACATAGGGATACCGAGCCCAAAAACTGAGATAATACACGATGAGGCGTTTGAGTCATGAAGGCTTTGATAGCGGAAGATAGCCAAATTATGCGCAAGATAGTGAAGACGAATCTTCAAAAGCTATCGGTCACAAAAATACTTGAAGCCCCAGATGGAAATGCCGCATTTGCTACGCTAAACGCAAATACCGACATAGAACTTTTGTTTACCGATCTTAATATGCCAAACCTAAACGGTCTTGAGCTTTGCAAAAAAATTAAACAAAGCGGTGATAAGTTTAAAAACTTAAGAATAGTGGTAATCTCCGAATTTTTAAGTGATTCATCTAGGGAGTCTTTTGGTGCGCTCGGCATTTCGCATTTTGTTCCAAAGCCTTTTGACTTAAGAGAGTTTAATGATGTCGTCTCACCGCTACTAAGCGATATAAAAAACGGTGTATTGCCACAAGACGGCGTTGATATGAGTAAAGATGAGTTTGTAAAGAAGATAAAAGAGGAGCAGCCTCTCGTATCATTAAACGATGAGGAGCTTACCATCAACTTTAATAAAATAAGCGTCAAAGTCTCTATTGATAAGCTTCTTGAAGCTGGAAAAATAAGAACGGACGACGATGAGGCTGGAAAATATGTCGAACTTAAAGATAAGTAAAAATTTAGACTTTAGCATCCTGGTTGTCGATGACAGCCCTTTTATAGTCGAGGTATTAAAGACTTTTTTGGGGAGATTTTCGTCAAACATTTTGGAGGCGGAGGATGGCAAGCAAGGACTTGATTTATACAAAGCCCATCGGCCTGATTTTATAGTTTCGGACATAGTTATGCCGATTATGAACGGACTTGAGATGAGCAGGGAAATCAAGGCAATCAACAAAGATGCGTTTATAGTCCTTACAACGGCCGTAGAAGATAAAGACAATCTTGCGGAAGCGATTGAAATATCTATAGACAAATACCTCCCAAAACCGATAGACCTCGAACGCCTTGAGCATATTCTGATAACCTTTATAGAGCAATTAACGGCCAAAAAAGCGTTGGAAGACAATAGGCACCTTCTTGAGGAATATAGAAAGGCATTGGACTCTGCTGCGATTTTTACGGTAGCCGACACAAACGGTGTCATCAAATACGTTAACGATGAGTTCGTTCACACGACCGGATATAGCAAAGAAGAGGCAATTGGACATTCGCATAGCATAGTAAGGCACCCAGAGACTCCAAAAAGTGTTTTTAGGGCGCTATGGGAGAGTATATCGGACAAAAAGATATGGAAGAGTGTCTTGGAAAATAGGACAAAAAGCGGTGAGAGTTTTTTTGTCGATAACACTATAGTCCCGATACTTGGCAGAGACGGTGAGATTATAGAGTATATCGGTATATCGTACGACATTACCGGAATTAGAGAGATGAACGAGCGAAATCTGCAATCTATTTTTAACGCCGACGAGTCTTTGATTATAGTAACTGATGATAGATTTGAGATAAAGATAGTCAACAAATCTATGCTAAAAGTTTTGGGCGCTGATACGATAGCCGATTTCTATGAAGATAATGAAGCGATATATGATAAGTTTCTGCCGATAGACGGATTTTTGTCAAAAGAGGATTTGCTCGGCTTTGGGCGCAAAGATAGATATCGTAGATTAAAAAAAGTTCTGACCGAGGGCGACAAAAGACAGCGCAAGGTAGCTATGCGAACCGCAGATGGCGAAGAGAGATATTACGCAGTCAGAGTAAGTACCGTTAGCGATAAAATGGTCGTTAATAAGCACTACAATATATTTAGCTTTGTTGATATCACGGAATTGGAGTTGATGAGGCAGCAACAAATAAATAATATCAAGCTAAGCTCTATAGGAACACTGGCTGCTGGAATAACCCACGAAATAAACACCCCGTTAACATACATCAAAGGCAATCTCGAAATACTAAAAATGGACATAGCCGACGAGTGCTCACCAGAGCTTGCAAAAAGCTATCTTGCCACTTGTGAGTCTATGGAGGATGGAATACAACGTATGGCGGCCATAGTAGAGTCAATGAGAGAGATAGCCGGCGTTAGTAGAACGGAAAAAACAGAAGTTAATGTATATACGACGGTTATATATTCGTTACGAATGGTTTATAATAAAGCCAAACAAATATGCAATATAACCGTCAACGGCAAGCCGTTTGATATGTCGCTCGACAAGGGCAACGAAAACATCACGATGGTGGCCACTCCACAGCGTTTGGAGCAGATTTGGATTATTATTTTGAATAATGCTTTGGATGAGTATGCAAGCTCAAAACTACCGTTTGAACAGCGCCTAATAGATATTCAAGTTTCAAAGAAATTAGATATAATCAAAATTGTTATAAAAGATAATGCAGGCGGAATAGAAGAAGCTATGCTACCGCATATATTTGATATTTTCAAAAGCTCAAAACCTCAAAGCGGAATGGGTGTTGGACTAAATATAGCAAAGTCGATTGTAGAGGATCACGGAGGCACAATGATCGCAAGAAACGAGGGGGATGGCGCCGTGTTTGAAATAGTCTTTAAAGAAAAAGAGGAGTCTTGATGTTTTTTTCGTCAAAAAACGATTGCTTGAAGTATGAAAGTGAAATAAAAGCCTTAAAGGAAGAGCTTGAATTTTATAAGGAGCTTGCCGGTTTTACAGTCGATGAGGGTGTTTTTGTTATAGACGAGAACGCCGAAGTAATTTTTAAAAATGAGAGCTGTCCGGAGTTTCCTTCAAAGCTAAACAAATTTAAAGCCGACTTGTTTGCTGGGGTAAAAAAAATAGAAGACGATAAATGCGAGGCAGATGTCAGAACAAAAAGCCTCCCTGGCGGCAAGTTGCTAATTGCATTGTCAAGAAAAGAAAATGACCTCAAAAACGATGATGAGCTAATCTCGATGCATCAAACAAGCGTCAAAACGGCTCTTTCAAACACGCAAAAAGCGTTTGCGGATATGCTAACTAAGTTTGACGTAATGATAGCGCAGTCCAAGGACACTGCCGAGAGCTCAACTGACGGTATGGATATACTAAACAATATAGTAAATAGTATGGATAAGCTGTTTACGCTGATGAGCGAAGCAAATGCGATGATGAATTCGCTTGTTGATAGAAGCAATGAAATCTCAAGTGTAATAATGCTCATAAAAGATATAGCCGAACAAACGAACCTGCTTGCACTAAATGCGGCAATAGAAGCGGCTAGAGCAGGGGAGCAGGGCAGAGGATTTGCCGTTGTTGCGAGTGAAGTTGGAAAGCTTGCCGAGAAGACGCAAAAAGCCACAAAAGAGATTGCCATAGTTGTTCAGACTATGCAGCAAGAGATAAGCGATACACAAAGAGGAACTGAGGAGATTGGCGAAATAGTCGGCGTAACAAAAGGTCATGTTGATAGCTTCTCTGAAAAACTTGACATGTTCCAAAAAAATGCTGCAAGAGCGGTATTTGAGGCTCTCGATATATCAAATCAAGTGTTTGTAAACCTTGCAAAAATAGACCACGTAATTTATAAGAACAACCTATACGCTTATCTATTTGGGCAACTTACAGAGTTTAACAAAGTTGATCACCATAATTGTCGTCTTGGTAAGTGGTATGAAGGTGGTGTCGGTAAAAAACAATTTGGGGATATGCCTAGCTATGCAAAACTTGAGAGACCGCATTCTGTTGTGCATACTTTTGCAAATGAGCTTGCACAAAAATGCGGCGGTGGACATACGATTGCCTGTAGCAAAAAAGAGGTTGAGGAAAAAGTTCACGCTATAGAAAATGCAAGTGTGGAAGTTGGTGCTGCGCTAGACCAAATTGTTGCGGAAAAGACACAGCAATTAATGAAAATGGCAGTAAAAGAACTTTTTGTAGAGGGTAAATAAATGATAAAACTTATGATAGTTGACGATGAATCGCAAATTACGACGATGCTTGAAAAATGGTTTTCTAAAAATAAAGAATTTTCTGTAACTACGTTCAATAATCCTGAAATAGCGCTCTCTAGCTTTAATACCGTTAAGCCTGATGTTGTTTTGCTGGATATTATGATGCCTCAAATGGATGGTATAGCGACTCTTGAAAAAATAAAAACCATAGAGCCTTCAACAGTTGTCGTCATGATGACGGCTTACTCTACCTTAGATAGAGTGCTTTCAAGCCATAGACAAGGGGCGGAGAGCTACATCCTAAAGCCGTTTGAGAGTCTATCGGACGTTGAAGAGAAAGTTAGAGCGGCCTACTCCAAAAAGGCAAACTAATAAAACTCAAACTCTCTCTAACTGCTTTGCTTATTTCCGCACTCTTTTTAGGGTGCGCGGATATTCAGCCCACAACCTCAAAAAGCGTTTTTGTAACCATAATATCAAAGGGTATTAAATTCTCCGACATGGGCTTTTTCAACGAATACGAAAACAAAAAAAGCCTAGATGTCTACTCTCTTGGCTCGCCTGTATTTAGAATAGATTTTGATGACAAAGTATGTTTTGGCTCTAGCTGTGTGAGCAAAGAAGAATTTGTCAAAGACTACATCTCTGAGGCGTTGTATCCTGATGCGATGAATGATATTCTAAGCCAAAAACCGCTAAAAATAGACTCAAATATCACCCGTAGCGACGCAGGTTTTACGCAAGAAGCGACGAGTTCTTCCTACCAGCTTACATACACGGTAGACAATAAGGAGATATACTTTTTTGAGCGTACGGGTGGGTTCAAATTGCACTTAAGGTTCCTAGATTGAAATCGAAAAAACTTGTTGGGGCGCATGTCAGCGCATCTGGCGGCGTATTTAACGCTCCGCTGAACGCCAAGGCGATAGGGGCAAATGCTTTTGCCTTGTTTTTGAAAAATCAAAAGCAGTGGAATGCTAAAGATTATGATGATAAAGTGATAGATACTTTTCGTACAAATATGCAAGAGTGTGGCTTTGATGCAAAATCGGTATTGGCGCATGATGGATATTTGATAAATCTAGGTTCTCCAGAAGACGAAGCGAGAGCAAAATCAAAAGCCGCATTTTTGGATGAGGCTAGAAGGGCAGAGGAGCTTGGTCTTTTGCTTCTTAATTTCCACCCCGGAAGTCATCTCAGAAAAATCTCGGAAGACGATTGCCTCAAGCTTATAGCCGAAAGTATGAATGAGACGTTGGCTAAGACAAAAACCGTCAAGCTCGTAATCGAAAATACAGCGGGACAGGGTAGCAATATGGGATATAGGTTTGAGCATTTAGCCAGACTTATAGAGCTAACCGATGATAAAAGTAGAGTGGGCGTATGTCTTGACACTTGCCATACGTTTGCCGCAGGATATGAGTTGAGAGAAAAAAATGGACTTGACGCTACTTTTGATAGCTTTGATAAAATAGTCGGGTTTTCATATTTAATGGGTATGCACCTCAATGATTCAAAGGGTGGACTGGGCTCGAAGCTGGACAGACATGATAGTTTGGGTGTCGGTACGATAGGACTTGGTTGTTTTGAGTATATCATGAAAGACAACCGTTTTGACGGCATACCGCTTATTTTGGAAACGCCAAATGAGGCGATTTGGCCAGACGAGATAATGATGCTTAGAGGTTACGAGGAACGCTGATATGATTTTGATGATAGATAATTATGATAGTTTTACCTATAACGTCGTTCAATATTTTAAGGAGCTTGGTGCAGACTTAAAAGTTATACGAAACGATGAGATGACCGTAGAGGAGATAGAGGCCTTAAATCCCGAAAAAATTATTATCTCTCCTGGGCCTTCCACTCCAAATGAAGCTGGCGTGAGCCTTGAGGTCATAAAAAAGCTTGGAGGTAAAATTCCAATTCTCGGTATTTGTCTCGGTCATCAGGCCATAGGTCAAGCCTTTGGCGGTATTGTTGACAGGGCGCCAAATATGATGCACGGCAAAACGTCGCAGATGAATATCTGCAAAGACTCTCCAATTTTCAAAGACGTGCCAAAAGAGTTTACGGCAACTAGGTACCATTCGCTTATCGTTGATAAAAATAGCATACCTTCTTGCATTATCCCGACGGCATTTAGCGCAGATGACGGAGAGATAATGGCCCTTGAGGTGGAGGGCAAGCCAATCTACGGAGTACAATTTCATCCGGAGTCTATACTCTCGGAGTATGGGCACAAAATATTTGAAAACTTTTTAAAACTATAAAATATGATAAAGCTACTCGGCTCTAAACTTTTTTTTGGAGTCTTTTTGCCGCTTTATGCGGCTATATTATTTTTATATCCCAGCTATCTCTCAATTAGCCATTATGAGGCCGTTATTTTTTATGAAGACGGTGGTTATCTCGGTATTATTACGAGATTTTTTTGCGGTGTTTTTGGGCAAAACGATTTTGCTTTGCGCAGCTTTTTTATAGTGTTATTTTTATCTTCCCTTCCTCTTTTTTACCTAATTTCAAAAAAAGTTCTCAGGCTAGACACCGATGCTAGAGTGGCTACTGTTATATTTTGTCTCCTACCGGCAGCGCCACTCTCTGCGCTACTTGTGACAAAATCAGCGGTAATTATTTTTATTACCTTGCTTTTTATATATTTGTATGGGATTGGACGCTCGCTACTTTCTTTTGCTGTGCTAGCTATGGCGGCGATGCTTGACGGGGCTTTTGCGATTTTATTTTTGTCGCTCATATTTTACGCAATCCGTAGAAAAGACAATTTATTGATTGCTGTAAGCATAGCTTTGTTTGGTATTTCGATGGGGCTTTTTGGTTTTGATGATGGCGGCAGGCCGAGAGGTTATTTTCTCGATACTTTTGGGGTTTATAGTTTGATATTTTCACCTCTTTTATTTTTGTATTTCATATTTGCTATTTACAAGATAAATCCTAGTGAGAGACCGATAGGCTGGTATATATCTTTTTGGGCGCTTCTCTTTTCTCTTTTGCTCTCTTTTCGCCAAAAAATTATGATTTATGATTTTGCTCCTTTTGTCGTCGTCGCCATCCCGTTTATGCTAAAAACTTTTTTTGCATCATATAGAATAAGAATAGGCAAAAACAAACGTCTTTATGAAAGCGGGTTTGCAATTACCATCGTATCGCTTTCCGCAATGAGCGCTGTCTCCCTTTTTAATTATCCGATTTATGGCGTGCTACAAAACAAGACAAATCATTTTGCATATAACTATCAAGTTGCAAAAGAGCTTGCCGCTTCGTTAAAAGATATGAATATCGACAGATGTGCGATAGATGACCGTGAAATGGCACTTAGACTCAGATTTTACGGTATAAACTACGGTAGTGACTACTTCATTAGCAAAAAACAAATGCCAAACAGCAAAAAAGTTTCGATTGTATACAGTAATACTGAAGTTGCTATTTACTATGTTACTAAAATAAACGTTTTGCAGCCTAATTATAATCAAAAATATACTTTTTAATTTTTTTCTCTTTTAAAGATGTTACAATTTGATAAATAAGTAGAGGAGAGGTATATGGCGCAAAGGGCTATTAGAGAGTATGACGGCAAAGCACTCTTTGCTAAAGTGTGGGATAGATATTTTCAAAATTTTAAGTATGGATTTGAGAGTGTACTTGTTACTTCTGGTGACGAATTAAAAGCCAAGGCAAAAGAGCGGGGCTATGAGTGGCTAAACTCCAAAGCGCTTGTAGCAAAGCCGGATATGTTGTTTGGCAAAAGAGGCAAAAACAATCTAGTCCTTTTCAAAGACCAAAAACCAGGTGATGTTGACTTAGACAAGGCGGCGTCTTGGATAGACGAGAAAATCAAAGAAGATACAAAACTTCTAAGTGGGCAACACGGAACGCTTACCCACTTTATAGTTGAGCCTTTTACGCCGCACACCCAAGAAGAAGAGTATTATATATCGGCAACTGTTGTAGGCGAAGACGATGTTCTTTATATGTCTGCCGAAGGCGGTATGGAGGTTGAAGAGGGCTGGGACGAAAAAGTAGTAGAAGTAGCCGTGCCTATCACTATGAATGATGCTGATATGGAAGCCAAAGTGAGAGCGGCAATTCCTGCTGACATCAAAGACAAAAAATCATTCGGCGACTTTGCGGTAGCATTTTTCAAATTTTACAGAGATATGAACTTTGCTTATCTTGAGATAAACCCGATAGTTATGCAAGGCGACAAGTGCGAGCTTCTGGACCTCGTGGCAAGACTTGATGATACTGCTGGCTTTTTGATGAGAGAGACATGGGGAGATATCGAATATCCTACGGCATTTGGTATGGAAGATCAATCCCCTGAAGAAAAAGCTATTGCTGAGGCTGACGCGAAATCAGGCGCTTCGTTGAAACTAACTATTTTAAATCCAAAAGGCCGTACTTGGACTATGGTCGCCGGTGGTGGTGCATCGGTTGTGTATGCCGATACTATTGCGGACCTTAGCGGAAATGTCGAAGACCTTGCAAACTACGGCGAATACTCTGGCGGCCCTACAACTGGCGAGACTGAGTTTTACGCTTCTACGGTTCTTGATTTGATGACAAGAGAAAAAGATGCGCAGGGCAGGGATAAGATTCTTATCATCGGCGGAGCTATCGCAAACTTCACGGATGTTGCAAAAACATTTACGGGGATTATCCAAGCGTTTGAAAAATACGCAGACAAAATGAAAGCGGTTGGCACTAGAATATATGTAAGACGTGGCGGGCCAAACTATGAAAAAGGTCTAAAGGACATAAAAGAAGCCGCAGATAGACTCGGGCTTTATATAGAAGTTTATGGACCTGAAACGCATGTAACAGACATCGTTAGAATGGCACTAGAGAAGTAAGGGGAATAAGATGAGCGCGCTATTTAATAAAGATACACAAGCGATTTTTTGGAACAACAATAAAAGTGCAATCCAGAGAATGCTCGATTATGATTATGTGATCGGACGCAAAACCCCATCTGTTGCAGCTATTGTTGCCCCATCATCTGAAGATAAGTTCGACAAGTTCTTCTGGGGTGCAGATGAGATAATGATATCTCTCTATAAAAATACAAAAGACGCTGTTGCCGCAAATCCTAACGCTGATGTGCTACTAAACTTCGCATCTTTTAGAACGGCATATGATGTAACTATGGAAGCTATCGATATGGGCAAGCAGTTTAAAACTATCATGGTTACTGCCGAGGGTATTCCAGAGAGAATGGCTAGACGTATGAATCAAGCCGCAAAAGACTCTGGAATTATAGTTATTGGACCTGCAACGGTCGGCGGTATTGCACCGGGGGCGTTTAAGATAGCAAATGTCGGCGGCACTATAGAAAATATCATAAACTCAAAGCTCCATAGGGCTGGCTCTTGTGGTCTTGTAACTCGTTCGGGTGGTTTGTTTAACGAGCTTTCAAACATCATATCTATCAATGCGGACGGTATTGCCGAGGGTGTTGCGATAGGCGGCGATAGATTTGTCGGCAGTGTATTTATAGACAACCTTTTAAGAATGGAGACAAACCCACAAGTTAAATATATGGTACTTTTGGGCGAAGTCGGTGGAACGGAAGAGTATAAAGTAATTGAAGCCGTCAAAAGCGGTAAAATCAAAAAACCTATCATCGCTTGGTGTATAGGTACAATAGCCAAACATTTTAGCTCAGGTGTACAGTTTGGTCATGCAGGTGCTAGCGCAAATGCGGACGCCGAGACTGCGGCTGCAAAAAACAAAGCTATGGCTGAAGCCGGTATATATGTACCAGAGAGCTTCAACGACCTGCCTGGCAAAATCAAAGAGGTGTACACAAAGCTAAGAAATGAAGGTGTAATAGGCGAAATAGAAGAGCCTGTGCTAAACAAACTACCGTCTTCTAGAAAAGCTAAAAACTTCATTTGTACCATCTCTGACGATAGAGGCGACGAGGCGACCTATGCCGGCTATCCTATTTCTAGCGTTGCCACACCGGATACTGGTTTTAGTATTGGTGATGTTATGAGTCTTTTGTGGTTCAAAAAGAGATATCCAAAATGGGCCACAAACTTCATAGAAACAGTCGTTAAGACTGTTGCAGACCACGGTCCTGCAGTATCTGGCGCACATAATGCGAGAGTTACGGCAAGAGCTGGCAAAGACGTTATCAGCTCCGTTGTCACAGGGCTTCTTACTATCGGACCTAGATTTGGCGGTGCGATAGACGGTGCGGCAAAATACTTTAAATACGGTCTCGACAATGGACTTAGCCCATCTGAATTTATAGAGTATATGAAAAAGCAAGGCATTCCAATTCCCGGTATTGGGCATAGAATTAAGTCTGTCAGAAACCCTGACCTTAGGGTTTCGGGGCTCAAAAAGTATGTTGGTGAACATTTCCCATCTAGCCCACTTCTTGATTATGCACTGGAGGTTGAAAAACTGACAACAAGCAAAAAAGACAACTTGATACTAAATGTTGACGGCACTATTGGTGTGCTTATGATAGATATGTGGCGCGCTCTTGGTTATTCGGATGAAGAGATGGATGTATTCATTGAAGCAGGTGCGCTTAATGCGTTCTTTGTGCTTGGCAGATGTATAGGTTTTATCGGGCATGTTCTCGATGAAAAACGCCTTGCAATGCCTATGTATAGACATCCGTGGGAAGATATTCTCTATGATGTAAAAAAGGCGGAAGATATTTAACATCCTCTTGTTTTTGCTTCAGGGCGGATTGTCCTCTCCCTTTCCGCCCTTTAACTTCTTTTTTGTAAAATCAATAAAATCTCAATCTGCACAGCGGTTTGCCAATGATAAAAAGAGCATTCACCATTATAGAGCTGATATTTATCGTTATCTTAATAGGGATAATGTCTGCCGTTGCAACTTCATATTTTAGGGACGATAAGCTAGCCCTCGCAACATATCAAGTACTAGAACATATAAGATACACGCAGCATTTAGCAATCAGCGATAATAAATTTGACCCAAAAGACAACTACTATATAAATTATCAGAACGGCTCGGATGGCTCCCAAAAAGGTAAATTTTTTAGAGCATGGTGGCAAATTAGATTTGTGGATTGGAGTAGTGGCACCCCTCCCATTATCGGGTATTCTATCTATTCCGATATGGATAGAGAGGGAAATATAGATAGTACTACACATAAGGAAGCTGCGGTTAGCCCTTTCGATGGCCTTAGGCTTAATGCTTATAGTGGCAGTGAAAATTCAGCAGATGTCAATTTAGCAAGCAAGTATTTTATTCAAAGCGTATCTTTCTCGTCAAGCTGCCAAGCTGTAGGTTTTACAAGAATAACTAGTGGAAAAATAGGAAGTATAGCTTTTGATGAAAAGGGGAGGCCTTATTACGGCATTAGCGATACCAACAACTACAGCCCATATCAATACAAATTAGTGTCAGATTGCAATATAACACTTACCCATCAAGACGGAAGAGAAGCAGTTATTACTGTTCATCCAGAGACGGGGTACGCTGAAATTACGAGGCTTGATTAGAAAATAGTAAAAAATATTCAAATTTTTTTGCATTAGCCCTTGACACACCAACTTTTTTCAGCTAGAATTCCGGCCTCAAACAAGTTGAGGGGTTGTTAAAAACCTTGAAACGAGTGAGAGTTTTAAAAACGGATTTCGACTTAAAATGTTTTAAGCCGCTC